>CAJTMV010000001.1 GCA_910577225.1 uncultured Eubacterium sp.
AACTGTACACCGGCGAAAAGCTGGACACCGAATATAATATTGAGACGAACTGACATTCGGTTTTGCGTAAAACATACCGAAGGTCTGTTAAAGTTACCCTTTTTTCTGAAAAACATATCAAAATCTTTTTCAAAAAGTTCTTGACATATCACCAGAATGCTTGCTGTTTTTAAAACTGCATAATATCTTTCGGATGCAGATAAATCTGGATCTGCTGCCCCTGCCTGAACGATGCCCCTGCATCATTCAGCTGGATCACCCGCAGTACCTCTCTGCCGACCCTGACACGGTATTTTGTGATCAGGCCGTTATAATCATAATCCATGATCTCGCCTTTTAACGCAACCCTGCCTTCCCCCGGCGCAAAATGGATCAGTTCCAGACGGATATATGCGTGTTTTGCCGCGTCTAGCCTGCCGCCTGACTGCTTGTTGATCTCTTCGATCACCTCTTTGCCCAGCTTATTAATATCGCCGATAAAATCACAGACAAACTCGGAACCGGATCGGTTGTAGATCTCCTGCGGCGTCCCGACCTGCTCTACATAGCCGTTGTTAAATACGGCGATCTTGTCCGATAACATCAGCGCCTCTTCCTGGTCATGCGTGACATACAGCGTTGTGATCCCCAGATTCTTCTGCAGCTTTTTTAACTCTCCGCGCAGCCCGATACGCAGTTTTGCGTCCAGGTTGGAAAGCGGCTCGTCCAGACAAAGGATCTTTGGCTCTAACACGATCGCCCTTGCAAGCGCGACCCTCTGCTGCTGGCCGCCAGACAGCTCCGAGACATTCCGCGTGAGCTGCGAATCCTTGATCTCAATGACCTTTGCAACGTTTTTTACCTTCTGGTCGATCTCACTTTTCGACATCTTTTTTACTTTTAGCCCAAAAGCAAGATTTTCATATACCGTCATCGTCGGAAAGAGCGCGTAGCTTTGGAACACCATACCGATGCCTCTTTTTTCTACAGGCACCTCCAGTATATTTTTCCCGTCTACCAGAATCTCGCCGCCGCTCGGATTTAAAAATCCCACAAGCGCACGCAGCGTTGTCGTTTTTCCGCATCCCGAAGGCCCTAAAAATGTGAAAAACTCTCCGTCTGCAATCGTCAGATTCAGATTTTCAATCGCTGTAAAATCGCCATACCTGATCTCTATATTTTTAAAATTAATCATATGTGCCACCTCGTATTTTCTATCCAAGGCTGCTGCTTACATAAATTCCAGCTCAACCTTTTCTACCCACTGATCCAGGTTTTGTGCTACAAATTCCCAGTCGATGTCCTGCTGGTGTACTTTTCCAACAAATTCCTTTACATGATCCTCCGCCTGCTCAAACGCTGCCTTCTGGCAAGGCACGGTGCCGAACTTTTCCATCCACGCTGTCTGTGTCTCGGCAGAGCCGAACCAGTTTGCAAATTCGATTGCACGATCCTTATTGTCTCCGCCCTTTAAGATCGCAATCTGCTCCGTAACATACGGCACGCCGATTTCTGGGGACATGATCTCAAATTTGTAGTCTCTTTGCTCTTCGTTCTGCAAAACGCCGCTTCCCCACATCTCACAGATCGGATGGCTGCCGTCGATCACCGCTCCTACATAGTCCTCGCCTTCTGCTTCCATATGGCCGTTCTGCACCCAGTTTTTTACAAACTCCCATCCTTCTTCAGAGATGCCGGCTTCGCCGTCCGGATCCTGATAACGTACCAAAAGGCTTGCCAATATGGTCTTTCCGGTACCGCCGCCAAAATTTAAGATTGTATATTTGTCCTTCCATTTTTCATCGGTAAGGTCTGTATAATCTGCCGGATACTCGTCCAGATCTGCATTCATAATATTTACAAGCGGCTGGATCACAAGCGGATAATAATAGCCGTCCGCATCGCCGAGCGACAGATCCACTTCGTCCTTCCATTCCGGCTCCCACTGATCCAGTGTATCCTCTGCCTTTAATTTTTCATATTCCACGTTATTTAATCCAAACACAAGATCTGCCTGCACATTGTTTTTCTCTGACACGATCCGGTTGCCAAGGTCGCCGCCCTGAATCTGTACAACCTGCACATTAAATCCGTTTTCTTTTGCATAATCCTTTAACCATGCATCTCTGCCGTCAGAGCCGGAATTGGTATAGATGACAAGAGATGCGCCGCTGTCCTCTCCTCCGCCCTGCTGTGACTTTTCACTGTCTGTGTTGTCTGTATTACTGTTATTGCCGCCCCCATCTTTGCTTCCGCACGCGGATAAGGTGACCGCCATCATTGCTGCAAGCCCTAACGCTAATATTTTCTTTACTTTCATATACGTTTCTCCTTATCGTTTTTCTTTATTTATTGTTGTTCCTTCTACATCTTTTCATCCAAATAATTTCGTAAAAGCGCAGGCCAGTCCGTCTGCAGGATCTGATAGCCCAGATCGATCAGCCTGCCCCAGCTTTTTTCAAAGCCTTCTGCAATCGCCAGATTGTCGTCCAGACCGCCGGACAATACGATCTCATCGTTCAGACGGATCACATTGACCCATGGCAAAATCCCTTCGTCAGTCAGCTCCTTCAAAAACGCCGGGTCTGTAAACGGCCCGTTCAGATCGGAAAAGATCAGCTCTGCAGCCGCCACATTGACATCGTATTTTGTGACTGTTTCCCATTCCTCCATTGTTTTTACGATCGGCATATACATCAGGCCTGTCCCGCTTGTCGCAAGCTCTGACAACAACCGCTCATGTACGCCCGATTTTAACAGGATCTGCGTATCCATCTCCTTTGCCTTTAAAAACGGAATGATCTTTTCCCAGTAAAACCAGGAGCGGTCAATATTAATGAAGCATTTCCCGCGAAACCGTTCCAGCACTGTGTCTAATCGTTCAACCCTCTGCCCTACATATTCCTGAAGCGAATTTAACGTCTTTTTAGACTCCACCTCCGCAGCTGTCATTTCACGGATATCCCGCCTGATGCCAAGCTCCGCCGGCTCTTCCCCGTTGTGGAACGCGAAAAACACCCCGTCGATCGTCATGGATACGTCCACCTCGATCATATCAGCACCGTGTAAAAGCGCATTTTGGTACGATAAAATCGTATTCTGTACGACGCTCCCGCCGCATGTTCCCCTATGAGCCGCTATCAGCACCTTTTTTCTGCACACAGCTTCCTGCAGCTCTTTGTTTTTGCTGTACATTCTTCTCCTCACTTTCTTTTCTTTTATTTTGATGCATCTCCATCTTATCTCAAATATTGGAACGTGTCAATTAAATTTTTTGGATTTTTCAAAAATTTGTACAGAATAGTTAAATATTACAGTTTGTTTTTATGCATAAATACCATTTTTTGTCTTTTCAAAAAATGGAACGTTCCATATATTGTTGTATTTCTATGAACAATTTATAAATACTAAAAAACGGGGCTGCCGCACCAGGCAAAACGCAAACAAGATCGTATCCTTTGTTTCGTTTTACTTAATGCGACAGCTCCGTTTCTAATGGAATCCATCAAACTTACCATTTTTCAGTTAAACATATCATCGCAGATCCTTTGTGCATCTCTAAGCGCTGCCTCCACCTCCGCAGCCTCAAAAATGACATTCATAAACGCTGACCCAATAATATCCTCAAACGCAAATTCATCAAACCTGTCGTTAACCGCTTCCCTGTTTCTGCGCTTTCCTTTTTCAAGCATATTCCCGATATCCTCGATCCATGGATACAGTTCCAGCACTTCGGCGTTTTTTATAATATTCCGGTTTGGGATAAATCCGCCTAAATAAGTTACCATCTCCGCAGTCTCATCTGCATACAGCCATTCGAAAAACTTGCAGCATTCGGCTGTTTTTGACGAGCTTCTGGTAATACCGATACTTCCGCCGCCCAATAGCGGCTGTCCTCCAGGCACCTGTGAAAAAATGATCTTGCCTGCCGCTTTTGCATTTATCGAATGTACCATATCCGAGGCATAGTTGGAAAAAGTAATATTCATCGCCGTCATGCCGTCAGAAAACATATTCGCTGTCTCCCGCCACCATAAATGCGTATCATTCGTCGCATATTTGCACGATTCCAGACAGGTGCAAAACGCCTCCTTCATTTCTTCGGTACAGACGCGCACCTTACCGTTGCAGTCAAACACACTCGTATTTTTTTCATAATAACGGAGCATGACTTCACAGGCTGCCACAAACGATCTTCCATACGTCAGCGTATGCCCGTACACGGTCGGCGATCTGCGGTTGTTTTTCTGCGTAAAAAACCCTGCCGCCTGATTGTATTCCGCAAATGTTTTGGGCACTTCCAGCTTTCTTTTGTATGTTTCATAAAACTCACGCTTAATAAGCTCGTTTTCAAACAGATCTTTGCGGCAGAACAACATCTGCACACAGGCATCCAGTGGGATCGCATACGTTACCCCATGAATGACCGAATACTCTTCCGAAATGCCGGGGATCAGCTTCTGCACAACATTCTGCATCGGCTGGCTGTCCATATCCAGCTCCTGGTAAATACGTTCGCCATCCTTTTCCATCCATGCCATATCGATGCGCACAAGGTCGAAAACCGTTTCCTGTCCCGCCTGCATCTTGGATACCATTCTGCGCAGCTCGTCATAAGGCACTTCAATAACCTTGACATCGATGCCGGACTGCTTTTTAAACAACGGCAGCAGCCTTCGGATCGCTTTGCTTGTCGCATTTTTGACCGATAACAGACGCAGGGTTTCTTCTTTTTTTACCAGATAACGGGGACGACTGCGAAAGCTCCCTGCCTCTACAATCCTTTCCTCTTTTTTTTCTAAAATATCTTCCGCGATCCGATGTCCCATCAGCTTATAGTTCATCTCATAACGATTCTCATCCGCCAGCCCAAATTCTTTGTTTACGACCGCATAAACAACCGGCAGCCTGACATCCGGATTATAGCGGTTTGCCATATGCAGGCTGTCAACGTCTTCGTCAGACCTGGCAATTACCGCATCAAACGAATCTGCCGCGTACAACACGTCAAACGCCCTGTTAAATTTCATAGGATCCGGCGCCGCAAAAACCTCAAAATAGCAGCCTTCGCTCTCAAACACTTCCGAAACCGCTTCTACAAACCTTTTGTCGTCTGTAAAACTAACATCCTCGCATAATACCGCGATGTTTTTATTCCCATCCCGCACGCATTTTTCCGCGATCTCCCTGCCTGCCCTCGCATAGTCAAACGTCGCAAACACAGAATGCTTCGGAAATCCCTTCACGTATCTGTCCAGCATAATGATCCGTGTCCCTTCCGGAACGGACGCCTTATTTTTCAGCAGCGAACTTACAAGGATCACAGCTGTCGGATTACGGGAAAGCGCTTTGCTTAACAGCCTTTGCTCCACATATTCCAGCCCGTTCGTACACAAAAGCTCCAGCGTGATCTCCTGCCGCCCAAGCTCCTGCTCGATGCCGGCATACAGCTCGCTGTATTTTGTCATATCGATCCTTGGCACAATGACACAGATATGCCTGGATGTGCCGCTCCTTAACTGGCTCGCCTGCGAATTGATCTGATATCCAAGCTCCTTTGCCGCCTGCTCGACGAGCTTGATCTTTTCTGCGCTGACATTCCCTCTGCGGTTGAGTACATTGGATACCGTCCCATGGGATACCCCTGCGCGCTTTGCAATATCTTTAATCGTCGGCATAAGCAGACTCTGTGCCAGAGAAGATCCTTGCAGGTTTGATCTTATCTCGTTTATTTTTATCCATATCGTTTGTTTCCTTTATCCACAATATGCTTATTCTATCATGATTCCATGCAGATGTAAATTATTCATCCATAAAAATTTCAACCATAATACAGCCTGCGGATTGCCATAAAACTATTTCCTTTCCCCGATACATGTGCTACAATGCTTTTATGAAAGTACATGAACTGAGTTTTTATTCAAAATTTCAATGCGCAATGGGAAACTGCCCCGACACTTGCTGCCATGGCTGGCAGATTGTATTAGATGCTGACACGGTGCAAAAATATATGGCACAAAAGGGACGCTATGGCATTTGGCTGCGCAGCAGCCTCACAAGACATAACGGGACGACCATGTTTAAAGGTTCGAGAAGAAAGTGTCCGTTTCTGTCAAAAGACCTGCTTTGCAAGGTCCAGCTTTCCCTTGGCGAAGACTACCTTTCGGACGTATGCCGCATTTTCCCCCGCCAGAGAATAAACTATGGATATTTTGCCGAAGAGTCGCTTTTTCTTGCATGTCCGCAAGCCTGCAGGTTATTTTTAAACAACCTGGATCATTTATGCTATAAGACTGTGGACCGGAACATATCCTACGCAAAATCCGGAACGAATGACGACGCCGAATATTTGCAGGAATTAGTAGAAATCCGTCTTGCGTTAACGGAGCAGATTATGGATCATCCCCTGCCGCGCCCCATGCTTTATACAGGTCTGCTATCGTATGCTAAAGCTCTGCAGCAGTCTTATATTGCAGGCTATGCTCCATCAAACGGTTCCAATCGTCCGGACTTTAGCAAACCGGTGCACACGAATCTTGCCGCCCATATCCGTGAAGCGGACGCGCCTTTTATCATACCGCATGATATTACTTACGCAATGCTGACCAGCAGTTTTTATCACATCTTTTTGAAAACTGTCTCCCCGTTTCTATATGACTTATGTAAGACATACCTGAAAGAATAAAAAAATACCGCAACCCTTTTCGGATGCGGTATCGTATCGCTATGCCTCTCCTCTGTTTCATAATATGCAAAGCCGGTTTCTCATTCCTGCAAATACTCTCTGCGCCAATAATCTAATGTATCCTGTATCGACTGTTCCAGGCAGATTTTCGGTTTCCATCCTGTTACCTTTTGTATTTTTTGAATATCGGCCCTCATTTCAGTCATATCTATTGGACGCAGCTTTTTTTCATCGACTTTCACCTGAATTTTTGCTGTAGACTTGTTTATAACGGTCTGCAAAATTTCACGAATACTCCTGGCCTGTCCGCTTCCAATATTATATGTTTCTCCCGCCTGACCCTTCTCAGCCAGCATCACATATGCACATACTACATCACGTACATCTGTAAAATCACGTTTCACATCTAAATTACCTGCCCGTATCACCGGTTCCCGTTTACCTGCTTCAATCTCGGCTGTCTGTCTGCAAAAATCAGCCAATACGAAAAACGGCGCCTGATTTGGTCCGACATGGTTAAAAGCGCGTGTCATCACAATATCCAAGCCATAAGCCTTCGCATAAATACTGCCAATCATATTCTGGCAAACTTTTGTCACAGCATAAATATTGCCCGGTTTCAGTACATGTTCTTCCCCTACTGGCAGCTCTGTTGACTGAACACACCCATATTCTTCCCCAGATCCAGGCAACAACAGCTTTGGTTTATTTTCTAATGCTCGAAATGCATCCAGTACATTTGTACTTCCTTTTATGTTGACATCGATCGTGAGTCCTGGATTTTTCCAGGAAATATCCACCGAACTCTGCGCTGCCAAATGAAAAATATAATCTGGCTGAATCTTTGTAAACAGCCTGGACACTTCTTCTTTTTCCAGGATATTCAGATCATAAACTGATACTCCAGAAATAAATATCTGTTCTCCAGGCATTTTTGTGACTGCCACTTCATGTCCGAGCATCTGTAAATACCTGGCCAGATATATTCCAACAAATCCTGTTCCGCCGGTTATTAATGATTTCATGAAAATTTCCCCATTGCAATCTCTTTTTTCACGAGTTCCATATCATTTTTTACCATACGTCTTACAAGCTCTTCAAACGGAATCTCTCGTTTCCATCCGAGCTCATTCTCAGCCTTTGACGGATTTCCCCACAACAAATCTACCTCCGCAGGCCGAAAAAATTCCGAATTTACTTTTACAAGTATCCTGCCATTTGACTGGTCTTTTCCTATCTCATAAATGCCTTCGCCTTCCCATGTAAGCGCAATACCCACATGTTTAAACGCCGCCTGCACAAACCCACGTACTGTTCTTGTTTCATTCGCTGCAATCACATAATCTTCTGGATGATTATTCTGTAACATCATCCACATTGCATGAACATAATCCCTGGCATGTCCCCAATCACGTTTTGAGTCCAGATTTCCTAATTCCACATACTGTTGCACCCCTTGTCTGATACATGCTGCTGCATATGTAATCTTGCGGGTAACAAACTCCCTGCCTCTTCTCTCGCTCTCATGGTTAAATAATATGCCACTGCATGCAAACATATCAAAACTTTCACGATAATTTTTTGTAATCCAGTATCCATACAGCTTTGCCACTCCATATGGACTTCTTGGATAAAATGGTGTTTGTTCTGTCTGCGGCACTTCCTGTACTTTACCAAACATTTCAGAAGTAGCTGCCTGATAGAAATGCGCCTTTGGCTTTACAATACGGATTGCTTCCAGCATATTTGTAACGCCAAGCGCATCGATCTGCGCTGTCGCAACTGGTTGTTCCCAGCTTGTTCCAACAAAAGACTGTGCGGCTAAATTATATACTTCATCAGGCTGTGAAATTTCCACAGCATTTACCAATGATACCATATCTGTCATATCCGCGTAAATAAATTGAATCCTATTTTTAATATGTACTACATTCCCATAATCCATCCTGCTCTTTCTTCGCATGATGCCATATACCTTATAACCTTTTTCCAATAATAATTCTGCGAGATAAGAGCCATCCTGTCCGGTAACTCCGGTAATTAATGCATGTTTCATCCAATTAATCCTCCATATTCATCACGATTAAATAATCGTTAAAGTCTTCATACAGTTTCATTTTGATCCAAAATTCTCATAACTTCCTGCGCAATATTCATATTTTCCGTATTATCTTTTTTTTCTATTACATCAATAAATTTTGAAATGGCATACTTTAGTCCATTTTTTTCATCAAAATTTTTATGAATTTCCTCATTGACGCACAATGTATGATTACATATATCATATTTTTTTATTCTGATATTCGGTTTGGTATTCATATTGAATTCCAGGATTCCTTTGTCACCAAAAAAGCAAAGTCTGCGAATTTTTTCACTACTTACCAAACTACAGAAAATGACTACATTGCAACCATCCATTAGTGAATATTCAACAATTCCTGACAAAGGATTTTTAGTTTTAAAGAAATGTTTATAACAAGTATTTTTAGAAAACATATCCATAATAAATGTAATTGCAGACATAAAATGAACGCCTATAACTTCATATACATTATCATTTGGATAAAAATTACCAAATTGTTCTATACAGCCTTGTATAAATCTAACTCTTCCAATGCAATGTATATTTTCTTTCATATATTTAACAGATGGCGATACCGTATATATATAATCTGAGTATAATATTTTTTTCATCCTGTTTGCAATTTCTATTAATTCTTCAAGTTCATACATTCTTTTAGTTGTTGGCTTCTCACAAAAAACATGTTTTCCACTCAATAAAGCCGTTTTACATATCTCATAATGAGTATCAATCGGTGTACAAACAAAAACAATATCTACTGCCTGATCTTTCATTATTATCTCCAGATCGGATACCATTTTTTCATTATTACTTATTTTCCGGCAAAAAATATATTTTAATATCAGATTTGATTTCATAATATATTTTTCTATAATTTTCCCCCAATAACCATATCCGATTAATGCACAAACCACAATATCCGCTCCTCCTATATGAATACACTATTTTGGATTATATTTTTTTCGTCCAAGTTTCCATAATATTTTTAACAAATCCAAATTGCCCTTTAAAGGACTTATTCTGGTAGGCGTCTTTGCATTTGCAGGATACTGTCTCAAAACAGGAATTTCTGTAACCGGATACTCTAACTGCGGCACAATAACAGTCAGATAATGTATTAAGGCATATGTAGGAAATGTACCATACCTAAAGGGCTGAATTCTTTCATCCTTAAACACCTTGATATTATGAGCTCTAAAACCGTTTGTCGTATCTGTATATTTAAATTTAGCAAATTTGTTTATTATCGGAACATGAATCAGTTTAATTGCAATTTCTCTTATCTTAGGGGTATTTATTGCGACGCCGCCTTTCATATATCTGGATCCCTGAACAAGAGCATATCCTTCGTCAAGTCACGGTAAACGCAGGTTTTATAAACTTTTTATAAATTTGGAGATAGCAGTTTTCACGATTAAAACTATACGTAAAGATGCGATGGTTAAATTATTTTGCGTATAATAACCAGACATGGGGTTCTGCCATGTGTTAAACGATGTATTTAATTCGTACCCTCTATTTTATTCCGGTATTTAATCCGCCAATACTTTATAAAGGTAAGCCATGTCATACCCGCATTTCTTTCTTTTGCTGGCAATCCCCACTTACAGCTTTTTTCCTGTTTCAGCAGATTTACTCCTATATGGCGTGCCATATTCATGTTTTCTGCTGCATTTCCAGCCCTGATCCGGCTTTCATCCTCCCTGAACGCGATATCAGGCACCCGGTGCAGGCTGTTTTCAATCCCCCGGTGTGCCCTTTCACTTTTCCCATATTCTGCGGCTGTCATTCCTTTCCTGCTGTATATGGCGTAATTTACAGCTGCAGCGATAATGATAATATCAGGAAATTTGTGTCTTTGGTTGTATGGAGCCCTTGGATCTGGGATTTCACGCATACAATCGATCAGTAAAATATCTTTTTTCTCTTTTTCCATAATAATTATTTCCTTTCAGAGTTTGGAAATAATTATACACGAATGTGTAAAGATTGTCTTTGACTAAATTCAATATAACAGAAAATTTGAAACCTGGGAATACATAAAAGCTTGCGTTTACCGTGCCTCTTCAACCCTTATCACTATTTTTCAGACAGCTAAATTGTTGTGCTCACCTTATATCTGCTTTATTTTTATATCCGCTATTGAAACGTCCTCATTGCCAGTATTCGTAAACAAAGTAATAAAGTGCTTTGCATCGTCATTTAGAGAAATTTCCGCTATTATGCTCTCATCTCCGCTGTATTTATAATCAATGCCGCATGGTTTGTCTGCAGAAATTTCCAGCATCACACATCTTAAATTTTTCCCTGTAATTGTCAATACATATTTTCCTGCATTTAATGGAATATCCGGTCCGCCTGAACTCCCATCTGGATAAATCACTCTTTCTCCGTCCCTATATATTCCATTCTTAAGGCTCACAGCTAACAAAGGCATCACTGACATTTCAGCATCTGCTCTGACTCTTTCTAAATTCGGCAGTTCTTCTTTAATACCTACCAGAAATCCATCAATAACATAAAAATTCAGAACATTATTTTGTATCAGCTTTACAGGTTCTTCCACAAAAATATAGACAGCCTTTTCATCAACCTTTCCTTCATATAATCGATCCCATAGTTCTCCTCTGTAATCACCAATATCCTGATTGGTTCTGGCAAAATAAAAATCATTTACTGTCATATTGTTTTGAAACGCAAAACGAGTAATTTCATAAACTCTCTGCACCCCAATAATGTTTGTCAATTTTATACTATTATTCCGATCCGCTCCATTCATAAATAATACTTTATCTTTATCCATTTGTTCTAACTGTTTCCATGCCGGACTTTCCAGAATGCTCTCATATACATCGTTACTCTTTAATCCTCTTTTGTCCGTACATGAATGTATAAAATCGGAATAATCAAATAACTGCAGACACAAACAAACCATCATTATGATGAACGCCCTATGATATTTATATAATTGAAACAATCTGCAGATGCAGAAAATAATCAATATATAAAATACCATCCACATAGCTCTTCCGGTCGCGCGGAAAATTCCCCAAAGATGCACAAAAAAGTCCGGCAAACCTAATTCAAACAAAACTTTGTCATTATATGATACAATCGGACTCAGAGCAAAGATAATAATTGCACCTATCCCCAAAAATAAATTCCAATATTTTCGAACTGCTGCCGCCGTACATCTAAAAATTTCGCCTTTATATTTCCTTATTTCAGATATCGCCAATATTAAAATTATTAATAAAATACCCCCCCCCCAAATAAACAGAGCCATTATGCTGTCCTGAAAACAGAAGCGGCCTCTTCTGAAAAATTTGAGCCTTAAAAAGCGGGTTTAGAAATGTGTTGAGATTACTCCCCTGTTGACCAATAACGCCTGTATCATACATAACATTTCCATACGTTCCACCCAAACTATATAATGACAAAAAACATGCACACAAATAACCTGACACATACCCCATGTAATTAAGAAGATCCTTCCTGTTATGTATATACGTTATTTCTACAAATACAATACTAATCAACATGGGAGGCAAAAAATAAGAATGTATCCAGACAGTCAGACAGCCAAATAAAAAATATATGAAATATTTAAACTTTGATCCGTAATTTCTGCTTCTATTACATTCAAAAAAATATAGCAATGCTATCAGCAGCCATTGTGCCTGCAAGCCAAAATGAACAAATATCCTGCTTAAATAAGGGTAATTTATAATAAAGAAAACAGATGCAATCACTCCCGCACTTACGGATTTTGTTCTTTTAGCAATGAGTGCACTTGAAAATCCGCCCATTAAAATTTGATTCAGGAGCGAAACAATACCAAGATATTGAAAGTCAAACCTTCCCATTCCTGACAAAATCACTTTGCTTATAAATGCCGCCAGTGGAACACTATCTATATACAGAACACTATAATTCAATGGGTAAGCCAGCTGATCGCTTAGACCTGTCGGAAACTGCCAATCAGAAAAAACGTAAAAAAGCGTTCCCAAATACGCCAGCCCTTTATCCCCAACATTGCCAATGTCCATTAACCAGTCCGTATTACTTATGATCAGCTCATCCACTCCGAACAGAGCCAGATAGATTGCGCCGCAGAATATTCCGCCTAAAATACCAGCTGGCAATCTATTTAGATAAAAAAATATTTTCTTCACAGCCTTCCACTCCTCACTTCTTTCCAAATAACTCTATTCCTGTTCCAGCAAATAATCTTCAAATGCCGCAAGTTTTATATAAGGCAGTCTCGTTTTCCTTGAAGCATTCACCAGATATCCACCCTGCTCTTCTAAAATATCAGCCATTTTCTTAAAAGAATATTCAATCCTCAAAGTATCCGGAACAAACCATGGCTTCCCTTCCCGATAATTCTCTATAAAATGATTTCCTTCCGTTGTGCTGCTCTTTAAATCCTTTGATTCATATTTAAAATTATGATCCACGCCATATAGTACAAATTGTCTTATTCCCATATAATAGCCGATCTGTAACGCCGCCAGCAGCGTTGCCCCCGTATGGTAAACACCTGCAGGCAGCGCTCCTTCCTCCATGCGCATTTTCTCAGACTGCATAAATACCCAGTAAAAATCTTTTTCTTTCTGTACAACCGGAAACGTTGAGCAAAACCAGACAATTCCACTGCTGTTTTTTACAATCTCATCCCCAAAATCCTCTATCATTTTATCATCTGCACTCACGGTATAGGTCGGTCGAAAAGAATGATATGCATATGACATATAAAATTTATTGCAGCAAAAAGTTATTCTCCCTTTTAAGCGCTCCAGATCTTCTATTCTGACACTCGGTCCGTTTCCTATTAGAAAAGCTGTTTCGTCCCTATAAATATTCCTGTATTGTTTTAATTTCCTCTGCCAGTCCATAAAATAAATCCCAGTCCATTTTCCTTCTACAGCTGAAAATTTTTCTATTTTCTTATATATCCTATACCCAACATTATGTATATCATATCTTTTTACCGCCATCTGTCTCCTTCCTTCTAACCTGACAACACCGGCCGCAGCAACTCGCAGACTCTTTGAGCAATGATCTTATTTCCCTTTTCATTTACATGGCATTTATCGATATATACATCTCCATAATCGTCAAATAAATGTGTGAAGTCATACAGCCAGTAATATTTATAAATCCAGTCTTTTACCCTATCTGAAAACGCTTTCCCCTGCTTCATATAATCGATCTGCGGGTTATTGGAAATTGTATTTAATATAATTTCTTTCTCTTTCGGGCTGTACTTTCCCTCTTTCGCTCCCAACAATGGCTGTAAAATAGAAATAAACCGGATATCAAATTCACCGCAGACCGTTTTCATTATCCTCTCACAGGTCAGCCATTGCATAAACCGGTCTTCCTTTTGACAGATTCCATAGGTCACAGGTCTGATATTGCTTCTTGCCGATGCATTTTCATAGAATTGTTTCTGATAAACATTACAGTATGGATAATTATCATCATTTACCAGATTATTAACACCACTGTAATCGATCGTCAAATCTGGTTTTAACGGCAAAATATCACGCAGGAATTTAATAAGCTCTGTCTGTACAGGATATCCCCATGCACCTGCAGCGTATATTGTAACCTGATATCCATTTTGCTTTAAAAGATCGTATAAAATCTCCATCCATGACGGAAAGGGATACAATGTCGCATCTGATGTAGACCCTCCTGTAATCACAATTTTGTAGTCTCCTGCTTTATCATCCCCATAAACATAAAATCCGGGATATTTTTCATACTTTTTATTCACAATGTTATAGCCAAGCTGGGGATCCAGCCAATGATACCATCTGTAATAATTATATTCATACTGTTGAATGTAACGAAAATTTATACATTCTTTTAATCCCAATTCTTTTAATACATTTGTACTTTTTTCAAATTCTTTTTTGGTATTGATCACCATGATCGGATCCGATTGTTCATAAAGCAAATCATATACAGAATAAACCCGTCTGCTGCAAAAAGAATCACTATGTCTCTCCTCATTATTCTCAATAAAAAAATCTACAAAAATATGAATCAAATTTAATTTATCATTTAAAATCCGGGCGGTCTCATCTGTTCCATATATCACTAATCTGTATATAGATGCATCTGAAACGATATGATAAAAATATTCGCCTTTTATTGCCGGTATCACAGACCCAAGACTTATTTTTTCTTCTTTTCCAAAATCGGCGTATTCATAAATATTATGAAAAATACCCTTCATTCGATTATTATCATTACAAGATACAATAAAAAGACTGTCTTGCTGTATTTCGATTGCTTCTCCCAATGAAATACACTTGATATTCAGCATTTTTTGTCCTGCATAAATATCGTCATTTATGCACACATAATCTATTCTCTGATACCTGTTAATCATTGCAATCAGTGTAAACAAAACCTCAATTCTGTTCTCTCCATATATAACAATATACTTTCCTTTCCCTTCCTGAATTTCCAATCTTTTTCACCTTCCAACACATGTTCCTTAGAAATTATAAATATAATGCGGAATCTCCTCCATCTCCCGCTCCTTCTCCAGAATACTTTCTTTCGCCTTAAAAGCCGATGCTGCCACAACCGGAATCAGCTCCCGCAAAGCCTGCCCAGCCCACAGCTTTTCCAATTCTTCCAAAAAAGCCGGTACGTTACCAACTGTATATTCATGTATCTGCACATCTTGTGTATCCGCTTTTTCATAGTAACTGTCTTTCAAAGCGTCTATCGGCTTAAAACAGTCGGAACACGTTCCTTCCGCATGCAGCTCGCATACTTTTTGATACAAAATTTCCTTATCTCTGTCATTCATCGAGTGCAATCTTCTCCCTCCAGTCCTCTTTTTCCTCCCATTTCGGCTGTTCTGCTTTTACGAGCATGATATTTTCCATAACCAAAACGTCCATCTCTGTACGCATAAAACATCTGTAGGCATCCTGAGGCGTACAGACTATAGGTTCTCCCCTGACATTAAAAGAAGTATTTACTATGACGCCACATCCTGTTCTTTTTTCAAAAGCTCTCAGAAGTCTATAATAATAAGGATTCCTTTTCTCATCTACCGTCTGAATTCTTGCACTATAATCCACATGCGTTACTGCCGGAATCTCAGAACGTTTACAATTTACGACAGGAAGCATATCATAATTTTCTTCCCGCATCGTCTTCCCTAAGCAAAAATCTACCCGACACTCTTTCTTAACAGGGACTGCCATTAACATATACGGGCTCTCCCGGTCATATTCAAAGTAATCCTGTACCCTCTCCTGCAATACAGATGGTGCAAAAGGCCGGAATGATTCCCTATACTTTATTTTCATATTCAGCTTCGACTGCATCTGCGCAGAACGGGCATCTGCAATAATGCTCCTGTTTCCCAATGCTCTTGGCCCAAACTCCATCCTTCCCTGCAGAAGCCCGATTACTTTCCCTTCATCCAGTTTTTCTGCTATGGCATCAAATAATTTTTGTTCATCATCATATGCATGAAACGGAATTGCTCTGTCCTGTAAAAACGTTCGGATATCGGATTCGTTATAAGACGGACCAAGCAAACTGCCTTTTTGCGAATCCTGTACAGATACTTTTCTTGGTATATGGTACTCGTTGTAAGCCGCATACAAAGCAGCGCCTAAAGCTCCGCCTGCATCACCCGCAGCCGGCTGTATCCATATGTGATCAAACAATTTCTCCCGATACAGGCGGCCATTTGCAACACAATTTAACGCTACGCCCCCTGCCATTACCAGATCAGGAATGTGCGGATATATTTTCTTCGCATACTTTGCCATCTTATAGATAACTTCGTCTGTAATCTGCTGGATAGAAGCTGCCATATCCATCTCCCTTTTTGTAATGGTGCTCTCCCTTTTTCTTGCAGGTCCTCCAAACAATTCCGCAAACTTATCATTCGTCATTGCCATCGCACGATAAAAATCAAAATATTCCAAA
Source organism: uncultured Eubacterium sp. (assembly GCA_910577225.1). Taxonomy (GTDB): domain Bacteria; phylum Bacillota; class Clostridia; order Lachnospirales; family Lachnospiraceae; genus Eubacterium_J. The sequence continues at coordinate 16,722 of CAJTMV010000001.1, forward strand.
TGCAGCCGATAAGAACCATCTTCTTTGATATCTATCAGTTTTTCTTTTATAAGGTCACAATAAATCGGTTCTCCGTAAGGGGCTAAACCCATTAATTTATAATCTCCGGAATTCACTTTGAATCCGCAGAAATAAGTAAATGCACTGTAAAGCATCCCCAGAGAATGCGGATAGTCTATGTGCCGCTCTAAATAAATCTGATTCCCTTTCCCTGTCCCAATCGTTGTTGTGTTCCACTCTCCAACTCCATCGACTGTCAGAATAACCGCTTCCTGAAACGGCGACGGGTAAAAGGCCGAAGCCGCATGTGCCGCATGATGGTCTGTAACGAGCAGTTTCTTTCTTTTTCCCAAACCGCCCAATGTGCGCCTGAGTGTTTCTTCAATCCACAATTTTGAACCAAACATAGAATTAAAATTTTTTTCAATAAAAGTCCCTGCATCGCTGCCAAGGACAATCGCATTTTTTATCCACCGATCTAACGTCAAAAGAGGATTATCATAATAAATGACGGCGTCTATATCTTCTATGGATGTATCCGCTGCCTGCAGACAATATGCCGCTGCATTTACCGGTATGCTTAAATCATGCTTTTTTCTTGTAAAACGCTCTTCCTGCGCGGCTGCGACGATATTCCCGTCTTCTACAACTGCCGCTGCCGAATCATGATACAATGCAGAAATACCTAAAATTTTCATCTTTGATCCATTCCTTCCCTGACTTCCGGCAAAAAATCTCCCCACGACAATTTACCATCACTGCATACAATCCTTACCCTTACAAATTCCCCCATATCCGCAGCATCCACTGTTCCATCATATTCCCAGCCCAGCAACATTGTCCCATACTGCGGATATTTTTCATAAACATCACTTCTTTTCTGTCCATAGACTGCATAGCCTATAATTGTTCCATGACTGTTTTCGATCTGTACCCTGTCAATTTCCCTCCAGGCCAGATACCACCCCTTCATGTACAGCCTGCCGGTAATACGATCATAGAAATTCTCACCCAGATGGATCGGCATTTTTCTCAGCCACACAACCCTTTTTACAGCCAAAGCCTTATTATAAACAACATGCATCCCCTCTTTACAGCGCCGCACAAACCGGGGATAAATCCTTTTTAATTGATGAATCATGGAAATCTTTCTCTTCGTTTCAGGCAGTACCGGTTTTACAATTCTTAAATAAGGCGCTTTCGGATTCCGGTAATCATCCTGCAGATATTTTTTTAGTACGTCACAAATCGCATCCGCCCGCAGATTAAAATCCCCCAGCTCCCTGATCTGTGTTTTTAATTCTTTTTCCTCATAGTTTTCAACCGCAGCTTTTAATGCTTCCTGCATCGCAAGTATATTTCCACGCTCGCAATAGATAACCCCCTCTTTATTTGTTTCCCGTAATACTGGCAGGTCATAGGCAATGCAGATCGTATTGCAGTACTGTGCTTCTACAGGCGGATAACCATATCCCTCAAAATAGGAAGGGAACAGCATAAATCTGGCTTTCTTTATTTCTTTAAATTTTTCCTCATCGGACAGCCTGCGCCTGATTTCGTATTGAAAATCATATTTTTTTGATAAAAACTCTAATTTATAGTCATACATGGCATTCCACTGCCCATTTCCTACAACAAATACCAACGTATATCCTGCCAGATACTCTCCTGCAATATCTATAATATCTTCACCGCCTTTATGTTTATCTGCAAAACGGACAAAAGATATAATTCTTTTTTCTTTCTCCGCACATACTTTGTCGGCAGCTTTACTGTTTATCGCCGGATACCAGTAATCAAATCTTGTATATTGCGGATACTCTGTATAATACTCTTTCGCGTACTTCATGGATTCTTTCGAGTTGCTGAGTACCAGGCAACCGTCATTACACGTATCCTTCCAGAATTCCCACATTTTCTCATCCCTGTGCACAGGTGAGTATTGATTGAACCAATTCGGTGATTCAAAATTGCGCAATACTAATTTTGCCTTTTTCTTTCGGGCAAAATTACGGCACATCAAATAAAAATAATCTGTTTTGTCCTGATTTGGCACTAAAACAACATAATCCAGTTCATCTTCATAGATATCCACCTGAAAATCAGCTGTGATCACCAGCCGTATCTGATCGTGCCCTTCGTATTCTTTAAAATCATCATAAAATATCGGATGATTGTTTGTAATAAACCAGACTGTATTTTCCCTTGCTGCCAGCCCCTCTGCCATAGTCCATGCATCATATCTTCCCCCGGAATATGTATTGGGCGGCATCGTTGACATAATCGCTATTTTCATCCTTTCAACTGCCTCCTGTATACCTGCCTGTGTTACAGTTTTTCTTAAACCATGTAACACCTGCCAAAACATATACGATCTGCTGCACACCGTTTTATTACAACATATACTTTTTCTCCTGTACTATTTTTGTACCATCCATAATACGGCATATAACCTCAGATATTTCGACCTGATCCATGTAATAATAAATACCGGAAAACGGCATCTCATATTCCGGATATTTTTTCTGAATATCCGGCCTTTTTAAATTCCACACTGCATATCCATGCAGTTTTCCCTGTACATAAACGCCTATTCTGCATGGCCCTTTTGACAGTACCCATCCGTAGACAAGAATCCCGCCGTTTTCTTTTTTTACCTTAATATTTTCCACCACTTCCGCCGCAGCCTCTGTGTTGCGAACCATACCCTCCGGAATTTCAGATAATACCAGCTGTCCATCCGCATTATATTTTTTCCTCAGCTCATCCGGCAGCTTTTTATTTTCAAGAGCATCGATATATGACTGCTGCAACGTATAATATCTTTTTCCATGCCTTTTCTCGCCTTCAGACACAGAATATAAAACAGAGTCCTGATATCTGTGGTAGGTATTTTTCTTTCTGTTCCGGTCAAAAGTCGGATGGCAGATATGTCCGCTCTGTACCAGTTCAAAATACTGCGCATCCTGTGCATGTGCCCAGAAATCTTCGTTACTGCGGGTTTTACTTTTGCCGTCACACCCCAGAATAAAAATATTATCACAAAAAGTATGTATGATCGGCAGCATATGAATATTAAAGGTAGAATCCAGCTTTGGCAGCCCAAACAGCCGAATCAAATCGTAATTAGGTTCATCCATGACCTGTTCCGCCAGTATTACTTTATCTGCAATTTCCGGGCACTGTTCCAGAAGCAGGTATCCAAACGGTGCTGTCGTCAGATAATATGCTTCGCTGTTTTTTAAATATCTTATCAAATCATTGCGAAAAGTCTCTGCATACAAAGACACCCCCAAATGCGATACTACATCTCCGGCAGTTACAAACTGCGGTTTAATATGGGACAGTAATTTTTCATTCTGCACAATGGAATTGCATACTACGCAGACACAATTGGAAAAGTCAAACTGTTCCGCCGTTTCCAGAGAAGGCCCTGTCCCAAACACACATCCCGTTTTCCATCCCTTCGCTCTTATTTGATCTGCATAGCAGACAAATCTGTTATAACTTTCCTGAATAATTTTTTTCTTTTCTTCTTCCGTCTTAAAATAGCGCCAGATTAAGTCGCAATATCTTCCATATTCCGCTGCACTTTCATCATTGGTATCTATATTGACAACCTTGACACCCTTGCGCTGCAGTCTGTTCATCCATTCGCTGTCACATTTTTTCCACAGCAGAACTACTGCCGCATTTTCCGCATCTTTTGTGATTTTTGACAAGTTTGTCTGTATCCGGATATGATCTGTAGGCGCCCTTGAACTGCCCATATGCTGCGGCCGGCTGCCTAACGTAATATCAGATGTTTTATATAAATGAACTTTGGCGCAGTGATTATTCTGTGCCGGAAAATACCAGCATGCCCGGTAATAATGACTGGCCAGCTCTTCCTGAGAATCAAATTCCGGATAATATACAATTTTCTGCTCCGGTTTCCTGCACATCAGTTCTTTTAACTTCTTTTGAATTTCCATTACAATTTCTCCATTTCTAATATATTTCTGCGACTGTCCGGATCCATTTTCCCAGTTTTTGACTGCCTTTTTGATTCAAAGAACTCGTTGTAAGGCAATAATCAGAAAGATTAAAATCAGTCATTTCTACAAATTCTATGTTTTTCAGGCCCGCCAATCCTTCCTGAAATATTTTCCATCCAAGATCCTGTTCTTTTTTCAATAATTGTAAAAAATCATATTCTTCCTGCTGTGCGCAAATATATTCTCTGTTTGGAAGCCTGATGCATATTGCTTTTTCGAATTGCTGCAGAATTACACACCAGTCTTTCATGATATGATCGATCACCTGTTCATTTACTTTAGAATTAAAATCAAACTTTGCATAACAGGCGTTTAAAAAAAATGTCTGATCTTTTTGAATTTCTCTGAAATTTCCCTCATACATCCGATTATAGAATCCCAAAAAATCCTCCTGTTCCTGTATAAAATAATTTTCCCAGTTTAAGCGATCTATTTCCTCATCGATTTTCTTCCCGTCTTTTGCATAGGAATTCCAAAAAGATGCTTCGTAGATAAGCACGGCAGTTTTTTTTGGCTGGCTATCCTTAAGATATCTTTGCATCATCCTTTTCAACTGTCCTGTATTACAGATAAAACTCAGATTCATCCATCCTCTGCGAAAATAATCTCTTGCATACCATGTATGATCTTCATCGACACTTAGCCCAAGTCCATTTCCTAATCCAAATACAATGTGATGCGCTTTCCTGTCACATGGCCCTCTCAATCCTAATTCGTTAACCTTTAAATCAAATCCCAATTCTCGTTCCATACTCATATAGTTTCTCTTAAACAAATAGCCAATATCTTCGTAATTTTCAAATAACGCGTAATACCTCCTTCTGGTCTGCAAAGAAATAAGATTAAATCCTCCCATAAAATATTTTTGGTATATTTTCAGACATTCTTTTTCCGTATGTTTATGTTTGGATTTCCATATGATGTTCTCTGGACATGCTTCTGTTGTGACCTCTGTCTTCGAAACTACAGACATTTCCGGTTTATCATTTTGGCATATCAATACCGTAACTTCCTGTGGTGGAAAAGATACCTGTTTTATAAATTCCCATCCGGCAAATTTATCTAACGGATACCGGCTGCCTTTATATATCCCCGTTCTGTGCAGATGGCAGTCTGCTTCTCCTATTATGTTGCCTTCGATACTCATTTTTATATTTGTATATGCATGAACCGGCAGGTTCCACCCTTTCATATAAAGTATCTGCTCATCCTTATAATATTTACACACATCCACCTTTTCCCGAACCATCGGCTCCGTTTTCACGAGTACCTCCGGATTCTTTTTTTCCGCATTTTTATCTGCTTTTTTTATTCTTTTCTTTTTTTTCGCTTTCTTTCCCTCTTTCTTTACCACTTTTGCTTTTCTATGTTCGATTATCACATTTTGATGCTCCAGCATATATTCACAATAACGGTCACATATTTTACCCGGTTCGCCTTGCGCTGCAATTTCGCCATTATGCATCCAGATCACACGGTCTGTGAAATCTACAATCTGCGTCATATCATGGGAAACAATAATAACAGTCTTGCCGCTGTTAATCATTTCCACCATTTTTGCTTTGCTTTTTCTTTTAAAATTCTCATCTCCTACGCCGAATACTTCATCAACGATTAATATATCCGCATCTACCTGCACTGCTATCGCAAATCCCAGTTTGGCCCTCATACCGGAAGAATAATTTTTCACCGGATATTTTATGAACTCGCCAAGTTCGGTAAACCGAATAATGTCTTCCATGACTGCATCCAGATAGCCTTTACTTCTTCCTAAAATAGAACCATTCAAATAAATATTTTCGATTCCTGTTAATTCCAAATCAAATCCTGCACCCAATTCCAATAATGGCGCAATGCTCCCGATTACATCCACACTTCCTTCAGAAGGTTTGATCACATGTGCAATTGCCTTTAATAAGGTACTCTTACCGGCTCCGTTATGTCCGATAATCCCTATACGCTCTCCCTGTTTAATCGTCAGATTGATATTCTTAAGCGCAACAAATTCTTTATGCTCCAGCTTACGCATAATCGCTTTATCAAGATACTCTTTGATCCCGTCAATTTTTTCACCTGGCATCCGGTATCTTACTGTCAGATCTTTCATGACTACCGCATCTTCTTCATTTTCCCATTTCATATTCTGCCCAGCCCCTGTCCTACAGATAATAAATAAACTTGTCCTGATTTTTCTTAAATATCACGATACCTGCTACAAATGCCAGCACTGCAGCGAAACTGCAGTAGACGACAACATCCCATGCCGGCAATACGCCATAATAAATAGGGCTGCGAAATGCTTCCACAAATTTAAACATTGGATTGATCCATAGAAAAACCTGATAGTCTTGTGGGATGATCTCAGCCGGATAAAAAATAGCTGAAAAATACATAACAACCGTTAAAAAAATTCCATAAATATGCTCCATATCCCTGAAAAATACATCCACCGTAGATATCATCAGCCCAACGCCTGTAGCAAAAATAAAAAAGATCATAAATAGTACCGGCACAATCAACAGATTGACAGTAAAATCAGCTTTTGTAACAATCATAACTACAAGCAGCGCCAAAAAAGAGACTGCAGACGTAATAAAATTAGAAAGTACTTTGGAAAATGTAATAATGTATTTAGGTACATATATTTTCTTAATGATCGGCGCCGCACCTGGAATAGATTTTAATGCCTCAGTTGTCGCCCTGGAGAAAAAATCATAAAAAACACGCCCTGATAACATATAAACCGGAAAATTTTCAATATTTCTTTTAAAAATTGTAGAAAAGATCACACTCATAACTGCCATATTTAAAAGAGGATTAAAAAACGTCCAAAACAATCCCAAAAAAGAATCTTTATATTTTTTGCTGATATCCCTTTTTACTAAAACGATCAGCAGATAATAATTTTTCTGTATACTGCTTATTATGTTTTGAATCATTTATGTATTACACTCCGTTTATTTCTATAAATTATACCGTTCTTCCTCAATTACTAAAGGCCGCTTCATTGTGCGGATATTGATATTTGAAATATACTCTCCCAGCACTCCGATAAATAACAGCTGTATGCTTCCCAAAAAGAAGACTCCAAACAAAATTGCTGCCGTACCAATGGGATAGTCAATAATATGAAAAATCTTTAAAATAAATGTAACTGCTGCCAGAAGAAAGCTGCAGACTGCAATCAGCAATCCTGTCAATACCGCAATCCGCATAAACGTCTTGGAATATGAAGTAATCCCCAGTGCAGCCACATCATAAAGTCCCTTGAAATTAAAGGAGGACTTCCCATGCTCTCTTTTATTCTGCTCATAAAACACTTTCTTACATTCCGGGGCCAGTTCAGCTACGATACCTCTTAAATACGGAAGCGGATCTTCCAATGCACCAAATATTTTAATCACGGACCGATCATATAATCCAAAACCTGTAAATTGCTCGATATGCTGAATGTCTACTATTCTATTGATAAATTTGTAATAGCACCCTCTGATAAAATATATAAGCGAATTTTCTTTACTATTATTTTTAATGCCTGCTACCACAAGATTTCCTTTTTCCCACTCATGCACAAACTCAACAATAAGCTCCGGCGGATCCTGCATATCTGCAAATAACAATACTGCTGCATCTCCTTTTGCCTGTGTCAGTCCATAATAGGTAGACTTGGAAAACCCAAAATTTTTCATATTGAATATATATTGGATATTGTCATCCTTTTTTGCCAGTTCCCTGATTCTTGTCCTGGATGAATCCAGCGAACAGTTATCAATAAATAATATATCATATCCATATCCGGACAGATTCTTTTTGAAAACATCCGATACACGTTTATACACTAACTCAATGTTCTCTTCCTCATTATAAGTAGGAATAACTATTGTAATAGATTTCATCTTACTTTTCCTCTATCATCTGTTCAATTCCCTTTTCAAGATCAAATTGTGGTTTCCATCCAAGCTTCTTTAAATCTTCGTTTGCAGCACAGGAACTTTCCAGTTCATTTTCATACATTTGCTTTTTACCAAATTCCAATACCGAACTGCTGCACAGCTTTTCTTTGGCCAGCAGCACAAATGACTTTAAGCTTGTCTCTGTCCCGGTACCTACTTCAAAATGATGAAAACTTCCCGGCGCAAAGCATGGCAGCCGATCCAGTACAGTCATATAGGCTGATACCACATCATCTATATAAATCCAGTCCCGCTTCTGTGTCCCTGCACTCAGCTCGATCACCGGGACATTCTCACGCAGGCTTTTTACCAGACAGTCTACAAATTTCTCCGCATGGTCATCCATGCCATAAATATGCTCCGGCTGAAGATTAATAAAAACCATCCCTGTTTTCTCTATATGATTTCTGGCTATCATGCAGAACATATCTTTTGAACGTACATATGCATCCATATAAACCTTCCTGCCATTCCAACGCTGTTGTTCTATCTCCCGTACAAAAAATGTACTCGTATTTATAAAATATCTGCACCCGTACCTCTCTGCATATTTCATTAACTGCAACGGAAATACCAGATTACTTTCATATGCATCAAAATAATGAATATCATCCCTGCCATAGTTTGTCGCACAATGAATCACGACTTCTATCTTATTTTCCACAAACAGGCTTTCCAGCCGTATCCTGTCACTGTCAAGCCATCTGGCACGGTCAAAGAAGCCAGCTACTCTTCTGCAGTCTGACGTGGATCGTTTTACACAAACTACATCATATCCCTGTTCTGCCAGCTTTTTTAATAATCTGCTTCCCAAAAAACCTGTCGCACCTGTTAAAAGTATCATTCTCTTCTCCTCAGGAAACTGCTTCTTTTATGATTTGCACCATATCATCAAGCATTTCATCGGTTAATCCCGGATAAACGCCTATCCAGAATGTATCTTTCATAATCCGGTCCGTATGTTCCAGAGTTCCAACTACGCGGTATCCTGTTCCGGCCGCCCGCATTTGATCAAAACAAGGATGTTTTATGAGGTTTCCGGCAAACAGCATTCTTGTCTGAACTCCCCGCTGCTCAATTTCTTTCACTACTTTTCTCCGTTCTATCCCGCTCCTGCACGTTAACAAAAATCCAAACCAGCCCGGTTTTGAATTCCGGCAGGCAGCAGGCAGAATCAGCCGGTCTTCCAGCTCCGCCAGTTTCTGGTATAAATATTTATAATTATGCCTTCTTTGTTTGGTAAACGCCGGCAGTTTATCGAGCTGTGCGCATCCTATCGCAGCCTGCAGGTCCGTAGCTTTAAGATTATATCCAAAGTGTGAATATACATATTTATGGTCATATCCAACCGGCAGTTCTCCATACTGTTTATCAAAACGATGACCGCAGCGGTTGTCCTGCCCGGACCTGCATACACAGTCACGTCCCCAGTCTCGGAAAGAACGGATGATTTGATTCAGCAGCGGATGATTTGTATACACAGCTCCGCCTTCCCCCATGGTCATATGATGCGGCGGATAAAAAGATGATGTACCAATATCGCCAATTGTCCCCGTAAATTTTTCCTGCCCGTCTATCACATATTTTGCGCCCAGTGCATCACAGTTGTCTTCAATCAACCATAAATGATATTTTTCACAGAACCTTTTTACGGCCTGCAGATCAAATGGATTCCCCAGCGTATGTGCTGCCATGACTGCTTTTGTTTTTTCCGACAAAGCATCTTTCAGCATCTCAACATCCATATTGTATTGCGGTATCGTGACATCTATGAATACCGGAACCGCACCATATTGTACAATTGGCGCTGCCGTAGTCGGAAATCCTGCTGCGACTGTAATAACTTCATCTCCAGGCTTGATCTGCCTGTCTCCAAGCAAAGGCGATGTCAATGACATAAACGCAAGCAGATTTGCAGACGAGCCTGAATTCACCAGGGTACAATAGCGGACTCCAAGGTATTCCGCAAACTTTTCCTCAAACATTTCCGTATACCGCCCGCTCGTAAGCCAAAATTCCATTGCGGCATCTGCCAGATTACACATTTCTGCGGAATCATATATTCTGGATGCATATGGAATTTTGTCTCCCTTTTGATATGGTTTTCTCTGATGATATGTCTCACAGTATTCCCTTACCAAATGCAGAATTTTCGCTCTGGCTTCTGCTTCCGTATGATTCTCAAACACGCTCTAATCCTCCCATACTTTCCATGGAGCCTGCCCGGCTTCCCATAGTGCATTTAACTGGTCTCTTTCCCTCTTTGTATCCATACACTGCCAATATCCGTCAAACATATATGCCATCAGCTGCCCTTCCCTGGCAGCCCTGATCAGAGGTTCTTTTTCAAAAACCGTATGGTCACCTTCTATATAATCAAAAATCTGCGGTTCCAATACCATATATCCCGCATTTATTTTCGAACCGTCATCTAAATTCTTTTCCCGAAAGGAAGTAACTGTCTGATCTGCAGCAACGTCCAGTACACCAAATCTCTGCTCCGCACTTGCCGCCGTCAATGTAGCAATCTTCCCATGTGAACGGTGAAAATCGACCAGATGCTGAATGTTCACATTCGTTACCCCATCTCCATATGTAAGCATAAACGTCTCATTCCCAATATAATTTTGTATTTTTTTCACACGTCCGCCGGTCATTGTATGCAACCCTGTATCAACCAGGGTTACTTTCCACGGTTCCATAACATTATTATGAACTGTCATTTCATTGTTTTCTCTAAAATTAAACGTTACATCGCTGTTATACAGATAATAATCAGCAAACCATTCCTTAATCACATGCTGCTTGTATCCGCAGCAGATAATAAAATCATGAAAACCGTAGTGAGAATACGCTTTCATAATATGCCAGAGAATGGGTTTATTACCTATTTCTATCATTGGTTTTGGTGTCAGATGGCTTTCTTCACTAATTCTCGTTCCAAAGCCCCCTGCTAATATTACTACTGTCATGTTATTCACCTGCATTTTTTTCTACTGTAATATCGTGAATCTGAATATCTTTACCGGAATTGTTTTCCACAATAAATTCTATCCCATATGCCAGTTTCTCCAAATCAACTTCATACACAATCTGATTCTGACTTATCTCCGGATTGTTTAAAACATAATGTTTATCATCTTTATCAACACAACAAATATCCGTATTCATAAGATTTTCACCTGTAATACAAATCTTATAAGTTCCTGCATCCAGCGATATGCATGGCCCATAGCTCTTTCCTCCCGGATACACAACCCGCACACCATCCCCATCGCAGGCGCCATGATTAAGATAATCTATTGCACGTTCTGTAGTAATCGGCAAAATAGAAACCGGATCTCCATCCTCATATTTTACATAATCCAAAGAATCTGACAATTCATTTCCAATCCCGACCAAATAATTATCAATCCAATAATAATTTAATGTTTTTAACCAGATCAATCTTGCCGGCGCCTCCATAAATATATAAACCGCTTTCTCATCTATATTGCCCGCATACAAATCTTCCCATATCCTGCTTCTGGTTATATTCATACACTCACTGTCTTTTCTTGCATAATAAAAATCACTCATCTTCATTTCATTTTCATACGCATAATCTGCAAAAGAATAGATCTGCGGACGTTCCATCGCATGAATCAGACTCATCGCATTATTTCTGTTATCGCCATTCATAAATATCAATTTATCTTTACTTTCCGCCAGTTCATCCCATGCATCCGAATGCAGAGGATTTACATACCGCACTTTTGGGAGATAGTTGTCTCTTTGTTTGGAAATAAAACTACTTCTTCTCTTCTCCATCTGCCTGATCCGAATAGATCTTCGCAATAATATCCATCACCCGGTAAGCATCCCCTATACTCCCGTTCCGCACTTTCTCATCATTGACCACGCAGTCATAAAACTCGCGCATCTCATAATCCCACGATTCATCCGTATCAAAACAAAACGTATGCTCAATCGGTTCTCCAAGGTTCCCATTCTTCGCATGAAGATCCTTACGGTAATAAGAAATACACTCTTCGCCATAACTTTTCGTAGAAGTCCTGATTCCATTCAGTGCAATGTAACCATTCGTGCAGATAATATCCAGATCAAACTTATGCTTCCACTGGATCGCGCTTGAATGCAGCGATGCCATCTGCCCTTTGTCTGTCTCCATAATTGCAAAGACAGAATCCTCTGTATGCAGCTCCTTCCAGACCAGCTGACTGGACGAACTCTGTATTTTTGTAAAATCCCCGATCAGATAACACAAAAGGTCAATCATGTGAATCCCCTGGTCGATCAGAATACCTCCTCCGGACAAGCCGATGTCGTTTCTCCATTCCCTGGCGAATTCTGCACTTCCTGCTTTTCCATAGACGCCTCTTGCGCACACCGCTTCCCCCAGCATCTTAGAATCAATCAATGCCTTTGCTTCCATCACGGAATTGTGGTATCTGTGGTTAAAACCAAATTTTAATTTGAGTCCCGGATGCTGCTCCCAGACGGTCTTCATCTGCATAACGTCTTCCAGGCATCTGCCGGGCGGTTTTTCCGAAAATACGTGGATCTTCCTGCTCAGGGCATAACACACTATTTGGGGAATCATATTATTGAACGTACATACGACCACTGCCTCCGGCCTGCAGTACTCCAGGCAGCTCCTCCAGTCTGAAAACACTGGTTCCTGATAGCCGGCCAGATTTTCTGCATGAATATCACACAGCCCCACGATTTCATAGCCAGTATGCTTTAACATTGCGCGGTAACGGATTTTTCCCATCTTTCCAAATCCGATAATGGCTGTTCTGAGTTTTCTCATGTCTGCTTCTCCTTTTTTGCGACGATCTGCGCATGTGAACTCAACCCGCTTTTTTGTAAAAAACGCTGGAAATCCGTATACGTAACTTCATTTCCGCGTTCTATCATATATTTCAGAAAGCAGCTGTCCGGGCCGATAGCTTCTTTATGTTCACATACATATTCAATATCTTTTCTACCAGGAGTCGAATACTCCAGCATCTGAAATCCGGCTTTTTTTAAAAGAATCTGAAGTCCCTGCAAGGAAGGCAGCAGCACATGCTCGTATGGAAATATTTTTGCTTCGCCTTTTAGAGTCAGAATATCAAATCCTGTCCCAATCCTTGTTGAAAAAAACAAAAGTCCGTCCGGCTTGAGCGCATCATACGTCTCTTTTAGATCCAACAGCGGCTGCAATGACTGCTGGATCTTATTGAAATATAAAATAATGTCTGCATCTGTGATCTGTTCTCCATTTTCCGAATTTAATATAGAATCCCGAAGCTCATACCTGCTGCACAGACCGGATTTTCTGATCAGATCGACCAGGCCTTCATATCGGTTCCCGTAATCAATCACATGCAGATTTTCATTTTTTCCGCTATAACGAAACGTCCGAAATCTGACCCAGTCAACCAATTCTTCCCATACAAGACTTCGGCTGCTGCTCTCTTCCTGCTGGTACTCCGGAGATGTCCGCAACTGTATCAATGCGTCATACTTTTTATACCGATTCAATATTTCCGGTGAAGTTTTTACAAAAATGCTGTCACATTTTTCACAGCGGTAATACGGAACACCCCATTTTTCAAAAAATAATACCGTATGGCTGCTGCCGCATACCGTACAGGTATGATCCGTTTCCTGCTCCTTTTCCACAAGCCGCGTGACCAGACGCCTGGCTGTTTCGTTTTCTTCCCGATTGAAAGAATTGCTGCCCGACATGCTTCCTGCCTCTCTGAATTTTGAGAAATCATATGCTTTGAGCATCATAGTCCTCCTTTAATCCGGCATTCGCAAAACATCTGCAGATGCACTTATTCTCTTCCAGGAATTTGATATCCACTTCGCCTCCTGCTGCTTTTACAATCGCAGCCGCGGCAGCAATGTCCCAGAGCATAATTTCATCTTCCATATAAGCATCGATGCGTCCTGCAGCGACAAATACTGCCATGACAGCTGCTGCACCTAACATCCGTATTTTACGAAAGCGCTGCACCTGCCCGATAAATACGGACAGGCTTTTTGTACTGTAATCCCTGTGAACCGGAAATCCTGTCGCTGCAACGGCATCCTCTGTTTTATGCACGCAGCCCGGCATAATCGGATATTCATTACAAAATGCCCCTGTCCCGGATACACCCCAGAACAGTTCGTCCGTCTCGAAACGATAGACCACTCCCAGAACAGGTTCTCTGCCTTTCCAAAGAGCCACAGATACGCATGATAATTCTTTCATGCCTTTCCAATAATTCGCAGTGCCGTCCAGAGGATCTATGATCCAGCGCATCTCAGACGCTGCATCGGAATTGATTTCTCCGCATTCCTCAGATAAGATGACATATCCTGTGGAAGAAAGCCTTTCTGCCAGAATCTTCTCACTTTCTTTATCTGCCGACAGCTTGACATCTTTTCCTTCAAAATCATCCACATGGATATCCGTACAGTTGCGCAGATAATTTCCAGCTTCCACAGCCGCTGCCCTGGCAAGCTCCAGCTCTTTTTCATACATTTTTTAAATCCTCCAGCAAATTTATCGCCGCCTGCAGCTCCATACTTTCCCTGCAGGATACCGTGTATGTGGAAATATGCGGCGTTAAAAGCGCGTTTGCACACTCTGCCAATTTTCCATGATAAGGCTCTTTTTGAAACACATCTCCCCAATACGCGCGGAGATGTCCGCTTTTTAACGCCCGGTACAAAGCCTCCTCATCTACAAGTTCTCCCCGCGCACTGTTTAAAATTACCGCACCCGGCCTGGTAAGCGCCAGCCTTTCTTCCGTCAGAATTTGATCTCTGCCAGATGCATGCAGCGTAACCACATCCGCTATTTTTAATCCTTCTTCTAACGTACAATTAGATGCCTTGTCATTGTATTTATCATAAATAAGGAGTTCTGCATGTAAAGAAGAAAGTACTTCGCCTACTTTTCTGCCGATATGACCATATCCAACGATCAAAATACGCAGCCCCGCAATGGAAAATCCCATCCGCTTCTTCCAAATTCCCTCATGCATATCCCGGTCAGCCGGCACGATCTGGCGCCCGATCGCAAGCAGGGCAGCCAAAACCATCTCAGCCACTGCATTCGTCGGCCCTTCCGGTGTATTCGATACCTTTATGCCATATTTTTCTGCTGCTTTTAGATCTATATTATCCATACCGATGCCGATTCTGGCGATAGCTTTAAGCTCAGGCGCTTTGGAAAACACTTCTTCATTTAATGGCTCCAGGCCTGCCAGAAGTGCGTCTGCTCCCTGCAGATGTTCTATAATTTCTTCCTGGTTCATTTTTCTGCCATATGGATTCTTTACTACTTCTATCCCATGCGCGGCAAGCAGATTCATTGCTTTGTCACTATCCGCCGCAAAAGAAGATGCCCCTACTGCTGCCCTCATCAATGCCTTCCTCCCATATACTGATCCAAAAAATAATCCAATACAGCATGCAGCAGCACAGAATGTGCCGATTCCACCATTCCGTATGTCTCCAAAGGAACATAAAAATTCAGGTCGCCAGATCGGCGCGAATGGTTATCTTTGCTTTTCCCTGACAGTGTGATCACAAAACTTCCTTTTTCTTTTGCTTTTTTAATGGCTTTCACTACATTCGGTGAATTACCGGAAGAAGAAATCGTAATTAACAGATCCTGTTCGGAACAAATACGGTCTATCCGATAGCTGAATACATCTTCATATGACAGGTCGTTGCTAATCGCCGTTAAATGTGCGGTTTCTGAAACACTGTATGTATTCACACCGGCATTTTGAAACCAGTCATGTGACATATGCTCTGCCATCGTCGCACTTGCCCCATTTCCACAAAAAAACAATATGCCCTGTTTTTCCTCCTGTACACGCTTTGCCTGATCAGCCCAGATTTGAAATCCTGCCATAATATCTATTTCTTCTCCGGTATTTTTTGTAATTATAGTGTCCTGCAGTGCACGCTGTATATCGTGTGTATACTGCCCAAAATACTGCCCCTTTATCATAATTGTACATACCTCTTTTCCCTGTTTGTCTTTCTGGATTCCAGGATTCCCTCCGCAATCCGCCAGTCTTCTTCCGTATCAAGGTCACATGCCTCGTCCTTTGGTATTACAAACTTTGCCAGGCTGCCGCCGAAAACCGGATTTTTTCCTTCTTCCTGCAGCCGGATAAACGTCTTTGTTTTCCATGCGGTAAGTGCCCAGACAATCGCCTCTGTCGGTTCTAAAAGCTGGCTGTTTACCTTTTCTTCCAGAGAAAAATTCAAAGGCTTGTCCCTGAAAAAAGTTTCTTCTTTTTGAGCCGTTACAGATACTACCGTATCGTAATCATTTGCGCGAATAAATTCTATGAACTTTTTGACCGTAGATTCTCTCAGTAATGGCGATGTTGTATTCATCATTACCACATAATCACAATCATGCTTTTTCACGAATTCATACATAAACTCTCTGTTTGTTGCGTGATCTCCCGCAAACTCAGCCGGACGTCTGTGAAAGCAGGCCCCCATTGTCTGAACCAGTCTTCCAAGCTCTTCGCTCTCCGTATTCACCCAGACCTCTGCAAACAATCCGCTGTCAAGCGCCAAATCAATCGGATATTGAATCAATGGCTTTTGATCCATATAACGGATATTTTTTCGGGAAATTCTTTTGGAACCTAATCGTGCCGGTATCATAGCTGTTATCTTATCTTCCATACTCTGCTGTCTCCAATTTAATTACAAATTTTTTCACATGATTTTTATAACCTTTCACTGTTTCCTGCGGCCTGTGCGCTTCATATGGAAAAATCATGCTGAATATCCCCGGCATATTCCGGCTGGCCGCATACGGTATCTGATCATTCTGATTAAAAAACATATTGTCTTCCTTCCTGTCATAGTCCTGCACGATCCGCAGATTCTCCCTGTTAAAGACAGAAATGCCTTCTGCGCCTGTGATCGACCCCTGGATATCAATATAGCGGTTATGTGCTTCTATTTTGCAATTTTTACTTTCCCGCGTGTCATAGCTCATTACCTTTGCAAAAACATGAGAACCGCTGATCTCGTATCGTTTTTCTTCCATATCTGGCGATACCTGCGCCAGAAAATCTCTGACGCAGCGCTTATACTGCTCCGGTATATAATCGATTAAATAATCCATACGATCTGTTATCATCTTGTCTGTTCTCCATATCTTTTCATTCTTCCGGACTACTTATGATTTGGACGTCCCTGGCTGCAGCACCCCTGGCTTCTTCTAATCCATATGCTTCCTATATACGTTCATAAGCATTTCGGCCGACTTTGCCCATGTATATTTTTTTGCCCTTTCCAACCCAAGCATTCCAAACCCTTCATACAAAGACGGAAATACAAACGCCTCAGCCCCGCACATGAGCACCGGACTATCCTCCTGATTTACATACCCAGTGAACAATATGTTATCTCCCAAATTCAGCCGTCTGGCCTTTTCATAAATATCCCCACAGAGCCATCCTTTTTTTCCTGCAAGCACCAGCTGCGGAATGCCCGTTTTTTCCCTGCATAATTGTCCATAAGCCCCAATCAGCCTTTCCAGATTTTTACGCGGCTCTATTGTTCCCAGATACAGGAAATACTCTCTTTGTATGTGATAACGCTTTAATACTTTTTGTATCTGCTCTTGTGTATAATCCGGACGATAAATCGCATGATCCACTGCATTTGGCACGACTGTGATCTTCTCCTCCGGAATGTGCAGATACTTTATGATCTCTTTCTTACTGAACTCTGAAACCGTTACGATATGATCCGCGCGTCTGCCGGTTCTTTTCATATTCAGTTCCAGCCATACACGCGTTTTGCGATGCACAGTATACGGACAAGTCCGGTATGCCATATCATGAACCATTGCAATCCGTTTTCCTGATACCCCGGGCGGTATGGTAAAATTAAAAAATTGTACAAGGTCTGCCTCTGTATGAAAAAACCAGTGCCAGGGCAGCGGCAAAATCGCCTGCGCGAATTTATACCATGAACTTTTAAACCATCTGCAGTATTCTATGCTGCAGCCGAGTCTTTGATATTCTTCCAGCCTGCAAAGCTGTTCCTTTGTACATCGACAGGAAAATATCTGAAGGACGCACTTGTTTTCCGGATACTTTGCAAGTTCCAAAATCAGATTATGGGCATTTCAGGCAATGCCTGTTTTACTGCTTTCTAACAGCAGCTGCCCGTCCATTGCGATTTTCATCATCATATCTGCTCCGTCTATGTGTTTCCGGCCTTACCCGGGCTTTTGCATGCGCAGCTTTCGAAACACTTTCCGATACCTTTGCACCATTCGTTTTTGTGTATATTCCCTCTGTATGATCCGAAGAGCATTTGCACCATATTCTCTGCGCAGCTGCTCATTTCCTGTCAGTTCATCCATTGCTGCTGCCGCATACCGCATTCCTCTCTGCAGATATTCCGCACTGACACAAAACGGTATAACACTGCACTTTTTCTTAAATGGTTCCAGGATTGCGGAATTTTCCAGATTTCCTTTGGAAGATACCAGAATACGGTCTGCTTTTTTTAATGTGTGTCTGACCAGCGGACGGTACAAAAACTCCGGCTTTTTATATTTTTCTAATCCACAATGCCACCATACAACGAGCCTTCCGGAATACATTCCAAACAGTACCGCAAGGTCTGCCATCGGATATGGAAAATGATAAATAACAATATCTGAATCTTTTGTGCGTTTCTTAACATCCCTTAAAAACTGCAGAGAAACGGGCGTCGATGCCAGATCCATCATCTGTCTGCACCTGCATACTGCAATGCCATTGTACTTCTCATACACTTTTTTCTTCTTTCTGGAATTCTGACATACTATAATCTCCTGTTCACAATCCGAAAGACTGTCTGCAATACTTTCCATTACTTTCGCAATACCGCCGCCATTATCAGGCCAATATATTTTAAATAATTGTGTGATCTTCATAATTTTCCTTTGCTTTGCCAGACCCGCATTCTCTGTCCGAACCGTCATTGTTTCCCATAATATCCGCTACAGATTTCATAATCTGAATGTACACGGAGTAACTGTCATTATCTTTCCTTTGTGTTTGTTTCCACAGGTTCTGCATAATGGTTTCGGATGTCTGCATAACGCCCCAAAGCAGTGCATCTGCATCCGCTTCCAACTCACTGCATATACTGGCAAAAGTATCCAGACTCATCTTCCGGGTTCCTCGTTCAATATGCCCAATAAAATTCATGCTGACACCACATTTTTTTGCCAGTTCATACTGTGACCAGCCTTTTGCTTTTCTAATCTGGCGAATTCTTGCCCCTACCTTCTCATAATCCAACTCCTGCATACTTTTTCCTCCCTGCCTGCCACAGCTTTACCTTAACCACGAATTGCAATGGTTGCAGATCTATGCATTTTTCATGCATAACATTTTATATAGAATTGTTATGTATTCTGCATGTAGTTCATACAGCCAAATCTGCTGCCAGCAATGACTACAGCGTATTTTTACATCGCAATAAGAATTTACTAAAATATTGAAAATGATTTTAAGGATTTTTTTCCAAATTTCTGTAGATTTTTTGTTCTTCTTGTCCAAAACAAAGCTACTTATAAGTCTATATTTTAAACATTGTTTACAAAATTTCGAATTAGAGTTGCAAAATATAATAAAAGCATATAGAATACTTGCAGGGTATATTATTCAATTAAATATGAACTATAAGAACTAAATTTACGTAACAATTCTATATAAAAAGTGATGTATAAATAAAAACACTTGTAATGAACGCTGATATTTCCGTTTTCGTAAACCCTGATAGAGTCTGTTAGCGCGGGATACTGCTGGTCAGCGCTGTTCGAGGCTCACACAGGTTATGAATGAAAAACAGACAATGAAACCAGAAATAAAAAACGCCAGCGTCAGCCAGCGGGTCCATCATTCCTATTTTAACTTATGTCCATTTCGCTGCAGATATTGTTCCAGGCGTTCTGCTGCTTCAATATTCGTTTGTTTTTCCTGCACCTTTTTTGTCCGTTTGTTTTTTTACGCATCTCAGAGGGCGTTTCACCGTAGGCCTTTTTAAATCTTTTATTAAAAACTGCTCTACTTGTAAATCTATTATCATACGCAATTCGGGTAATCGGCTGGTCAGAATACAGAATTTCATCCACTGAATGGTACAGCCGGATATATGTTAAATATTCCGTAAAACTCATGCCGTAATTCTTTTTGAAAAACCCGGACAAATACTCATTCGACAAATACAGCTTTTCCGAAAGGTCTTTGATACTGATCGGTGCGAAACCGGACATCGGCGTTAGCGGCAGCAGTTCATTGGTGAATTCATTGGCTCTTATCCTATTGACAATGAAAAATCTGATACGAAATATCATATGTTTTTGACAGACAGAAATTATCAGAAAATGCTGAATGGCAAAGAAATGAACCAGTCTCTGCTGGAAGAAACAATACAAGCCTATCGTATGATTCCTGTCACAGCAGAGAAGTATAGCTCAACTGAGGAATACCAAACATATGCCAGACCATATAGTGCCATTTTTAATTTTGTGCGGGATACTACGCAATTTTGCAGGTATCAGCTTTGCAATCGGTACTTCTCTGCTGCTTTCTGCATTTGCAGCCGTATTGTCGGTTTGTATCTATAGAACAGACGGTTTCGATGCAATGTTTCAATTGATATTTGCCCAGTATTCCTATCCGCTTACTGCCTGCCAGGCGGTTTTGATAGTATACGGCTGTGTCATTGTGACATCTGTCATTTTTAGTACAGTTGTTATGCTGCTTTCAGAAATACTCCACAGTAATATCGCTACGCTTGCCATTACTTTTGGAATGCTTATTCTTTCTATGATATGTTCCATTCCCTCTCAATATAGAGTTTTGGCACAGATATGGGACTGGCTTCCGAGTGCATTCCTTACCCCATGGAATATTTTTGGCTCTGGCAGTCTCTGATCTGGGCGACCCATTCCTGGAATCGGCACTGCTCAGCCACCATCGTTGTTTCTGGTTCTATAAACTTTATCGTCAACAAAAATGCTGTAAAATTCTTTCATCATAATTTTACAGCATCTCTCTCAATTCAGATTTTTCTTTTTCATATGATTAACAGAAGTCAATACCCAGATATCTTCAAAATACCAGTCAACACATTCATCAAAATAAACCTGCTCTTTCCTTTTCTTAAAAATTCTAAATGGTTTACTGCCCGAATTATCGTATATATGGCATATATCACAGATTTCAACCAAATCCTTTATCAACTCAAGTGCCCTGTCGTATCTTTTGATTATTTTATCCTCAGGCACATCATGCCCGCCTGAATCCACCCTTGATCTCACACGCCAGACATTAATCATGGGATCAGCAGTAAGAACATAATAGCAGCGAATAAAATATCCTTTCTCTTTTGCCCTTTTTAATAGTCTTAAATTTCTCTCTGTTGACAAAACCGTTTCAAAACAAAACTCATTCATCTGTTCAATATGCTTTTCACGCTGTTTTTCAGCCAACTGTGCTGCTTCCAGATCTGAGCATTTTATGTTTTTCTTTATTTCGTCAGCATTAATATAATCCATTGGCGGTTTTAGTAATTCAGTAATAGTACTCTTTCCCGAACCGTTAGGACCAGCAAATACCACAACTTCAGGTTTTTTCTGCATAACGTTCACTATAACGCCCCTTTCTCATTCTTCTGCCTACTTCTACTCTTGAGCCATCGCTGCTTTCCTGATATATAATCTGCTTTTCCCTGTCATATACAATTATCGGAACATCCATAGCCCGTTTCTTCTCCAGTTCAATCCTAACCGCCGCATTTACGCGCTTTACAACCATCTCATCTGAAATATACTCTTCCCGTCTCATATTTAACACCATCCTTTTCTTACTATCCTACCTTATTCGATTAAGTTTATCAACCATTTTCATCCAATAAAATTT
This sequence comes from uncultured Eubacterium sp., assembly GCA_910577225.1. Lineage (GTDB taxonomy): Bacteria > Bacillota > Clostridia > Lachnospirales > Lachnospiraceae > Eubacterium_J. The sequence continues at coordinate 38,670 of CAJTMV010000001.1, forward strand.
TTTCTCTCTCAGGTATCACTCTGTTGCTTGCCCGTCTCTTAACATGGGACACTTTCCTTCTATTTTACTACATTCTTCCTGGTCTTCCATACATCATTTTGAAAAACTTCTTACTCTAATTATCTGATACACCCTTGCTACCGCTTATATCTCAAATTTTCTGATAACTTCCACAAAATCCCCCTGACTCCTCAGCCACATATCAATCCCTTTCCCAAACGTCTTTGCCCGTATCCGGTATCTTTTCTTCTCTTTATCCGTCTCCAGAACCTCTGCCGTAGGCAGTTTGTCCAAAACAGCCTCCACGCTCCAGCCTTTATACCAAAATTCTACCATCTGCTGTTTCCCGCCATACATAAACTGAATTTGTTTACGGTACTCACCGGCCTGGAAACGGTCTTTTTCAGATACTTTATAATGCTCCTCCAACACTGCCAATTCCCGTATCCGGTCGATCCGGTAAATTGTCGGGTTCGTATCATTTGTAATCTGAAATTCCTTTTTCCGGTCAATATCTTCCAAATGCGCTGCCAGATAAAAGTAAAATTCTGAAAACATGATGGCTAACGGGTCTACCTTCCTCGTTACTGCCTGATCCGTTCCTGTTTTTTCATATACAATTTTGATACATCGCTGCTCTTTGATCGCAACAGCAATTTCCCACATTTTGTCCATAAACTTCTTCCTGTGCTGAAGCTCTATATAATGCAGGCGCTCACTGCCAAGCATGTCATTTACCAGATTTCTGTTTTCCGGCAGGACGCAGCACTCCACAACATTGTTTAAAATGTTCATCATCTCTGGTTTCGTAAAAGCCCGGCTTTCCAACAGGATTTTTGTAACTGCCAAAACCTCTTTATTAGAAAGCCGTCCCTGCTCTGCCTTCTTTAACTGGTACCCATGGTGTTTCTGGTCATACACGACGTCATTTGCAATCCCCTGTTTTACGGTCCTGTTGCTTAGAAAAACACGGACATTATTAATATCACGCTGTATACTTTTTTCTGTAACCCCAAATTTCACCGCTTCTTCTTTTTTATAGATGATGTCCCCTTTCAGAAGACGCGTATATAAGTCCAGCACCCGTTGTATTTTGTCTTCTTTTTCATTCATATCCATTCCTTTCTTTTGTTTCACACGGTTTATTTCGAACTTACAAAATCCATCCTTATATACTCGCAAGCATACTTATTTGCCAAATGATTTGCCTGTTCTTTGAAAATAACGGCCGTCTGCGGGCAAATCTTTTAGCTCACTGGTATAGGCAATCCCTTTCATGAAGCTGGCAAGTAAAATCTTGAAATGTCGTAAGACCATTGCCAGCCTCCTTTGCATCAAAGCTGAAACTCACATGGCGATGCTTTTAAGCTCATTTAGCGCTTTTATCGTATTTTCCATATCTATTGCTCTCCACTATGCTTTTCTGAATAAACAAAGATTATGATTCATCACAACTCCTGTTCTGGTATTCCCAACAATTCCTGTTCTGGTATTCCCAACAATTCCTGTTCTGGTATTCCCAACAATTCCTGTTCTGGTATTCCCAACAATTCCTGCAAAATATATTCTACACGATCAGCTCTTACATTTCCATCCACAAAAATAACTTCTTTTAACTTTTCGATTAATTCTCCGCCATCCCATAGCATCTTCATAGGTAAATATGCCTTTTCCCCGCCGAAAAAACCTTTTCCATCCTGCCCTTCTGAAAAAACCTCCTGCATCAGCTCTTTCATTTTAAGCTCTTGTTCCTCCGAAATCAGCTGAGCCTGCTCATAAGCCTCTGCCGCCACTTTTTTCATATCTGCACACAGCTTTTTTACATTTTCCTGCATGATTTTTCCATATTCATCTGAAAATTGATGGATATGCTCCAGCTGCATAGATAAATCTGACGTAATCCGCCAGGAATCAACCCAGATTTCAAATGCAATCCGCAGGCGCTTGTTTATGTCGCCTGCCGCTTCTTTTAATTCCTTCTCTTTCCTGCTGCATAACATCTGATAACTTTGGCTAAATGCCCTTCTTTTGCCTTGTCCCATTTCTGTATCCTCCATTTTTATACTTCTGTATAATATTTACACTTTTTTACTATACACCTGCACCTGGACAGATTCTGTCCATTTTAAATTTTTAGGAAAAATCAGAGGACAAATGATTTGCTTAATCTATTATGTCATAAAATTTAAGCGTCAAAGTGTCTGGTTTTGACGCTTAATTCCTATGGTAATTGCATAACAAGACATAAATATGGAAACCAGCAGCTTCACGAATCATCAAATATTTTTTGTCACTGCTTTACCATTCATACAGAAACGGATTGGAAGATTTATATTTACATGTAATCCGGAAATTGCCTTTACCGCCGGTTCTTACTTTTATTTTTAGTTTGTCCCGTATTCACTCACGCCATCTGTCACTTTTGCAAAAAGCCGGGCAGCGTCTAACTGCCCAGCCTTTTGCGTTATCTCATGGATGCTGCATGCAGATCTTACATCAGTTTACGGAGCAAATTTACAAATCTTCTACAGAGTTATGCTTTATGGACTGTCAGCGGCGGCTGCATACCTGCGGAATGGCTGATGCATATATGCCGTGTTCCATCTGCAGCCTGTATTTTACGATTATTACATACCAGCGATCCCGAAATACAGCCGACAGCATACCTTTACATCCGGCAGTAAGACCATGTATCAGAACTGCATATCTGCCATATTTTACACGATCTCATACCTGGCTGTTTTCTCCTTTTCACCACCTTAAAAATATTATATATGCATCCTCAATCGTTTCCTGTATTTCCTGCCTGACTTCTCCAGCGTTTATACCATTGTCTTCTGCAATCTTACTGTATATCTTTTCCATGCCCATAAATACTTTCTCCCTGCTCATTAGACAGTTTCTTCCAAAAGACAGATTTCATTGCCAGTCAGCATCCGAAAACTCCTTTCAATTGATACTGGTGATAAACTGGCAGCATATACTTCAGGAGATGTTATCATACTCAAAACTTTAAAACTTCCTTCTGCAGAAGAATTTGAAGCCTCACTCAACGAAGCGCAAAAATGGACAAAGTCTGTTGGGTATAATGAAAATGATGTTAATGATATCATCAAATCGGTTAGAAAGAAGAAGCGGATATGAGAGAACCGGATATAAGAGAACCGGGTATGAGAATTGTGATAGATACAATGTTTTGATTTCTGGCGTATTTTTTGGCGCATTTCCGAAAAAATTGTTAGTGCTGTTTGTCAGAAGATACCAGCCTGCGCTACAATTAAAAATATACTTATCCCACACGCATTTTATAATTTCAGCAATGAAAAATATTAAAACCAAATCAGCGGAATACCTTACTTTTACAGGCATTCCGCTGATTCTAACCTCACACATAACGAAAATTCTCAAACGTCTTATACAAATCCAGCTGACCCCACCCCGATTGAGTCAGGTTAATGTCCCAAAATTTTTCAACTTTTTTCATGAAAAATCGCTGTAACCCGCATAACTTCGTTGGAATTGAGGTAAATTAATGCTAAATTTTGTCAAAATAATGTTTCCAGCGCCGTTATATGTCTGTCTTCAACAGGCAGCATCCGGTATCCCATTTCCCAGATAATTCACTAACTCGTTACCTTCTTAAGACATTTTTGATTGACACTTGAATACCCCAAAAAATTCTCATAATAAAGTAATAAATTCATCCGGACTGCAAACCCTTGTTTTAGCCGCCTTAAAATCTTTCAAATTACACGTCACAAGACAGTCTGCATGAACCATTCCTGCACATTCATCCTGCAGGCAGTCCTCAAAATCTTTGAACTGTACATTATCTATCGCCTCCAAAACCTGAGCATGTGAAGCACCGGCAACCGTCAATAATCTGCAAATATCTTTTAGCCACATTCGTTTTCCCTCATCTGGAATTCGAAGAGAATACCATATAATAGACAGCGAATGAAAAGCTATATATCCCTCAAATTTTCCCTGAGAGCATAACTCCATAACTGCTTTTGAAGAATCCCGAAACCGGTCTTCACGGTCCGTAATATAGTTTAATATAACATTAGTGTCAATCAATGCCACCATATTTCTCTCTCATAGCCTCCCTTCTTATTTGTTCATAGTCATAATCTTTTGGAAATGAATACTGCTTTTTCAGTCCCTCCATGTGTAAAAACACCTGTCTTTTTTCCGAAAGTAAATTTTGATTCTCAGATATTTCCTCTGTTTTCCCTGCAACTACATTAAATCTCCTAATCATATCTATAAAGAATTTAACACTGTCGTCATCCGGTAAAGAATCAATCATAGCATATGCTTCCTGCCGCAAAGTCATTTATTTCACCTCCAATTTTTTCTAACAATCCATATCGCAGTCATTACCTGCATATTTTTAAAGAATCAACGAAGAAAATCCTTATTTAATACTCTTAACCACAATTCATCATTCGCTATTTTTGTTTATTTGCTATTTCAAAAACTCGAATCAGTTTCCTTTTCATACACCAAATGATCATAACAGAATTCTTCAAATTCTTCTTAAACAACATTTGTTCCAACTGCATTTGAAACAAAATATTTAAAATTTTGTCTTAAATCTTTCCTTTCAATACCTCTGCGCTTCAAAAACTTTCTTATTCGTCTATATTTTCTAATAAGAAATCCCTAATCTGCAACTGTGATACCCTCCACTCATTATGATTTCAATGCAGCTTTTATCTAACTTAATATTTGTATTTTTACCTCAGTATATCATATGAAAAATCTAATTACAAGGCAATACAAAAAGCCGCCTGATAACTATGAGCTACACTCTTTAAAATAGTAAATCAACAGAATACCCCTCTTTCACAGGCACTATGCTGATTGACCCCCCCCCACCCCGATTGAGTCAGGTTAATATCCTAAAATTTTTCAACTTTTTTCATGAAAAATCGCTGCAAGCCGCATAACTTCGTTGGAGTTAAGATAAATTCATGCTAAATCGACAAAAAATTGGTGGTAAGTTAGTGTCACAAACAGTTGTTCCTCTATTTCATATACAACTAATACTTTATCCATCTGCTCTGAAAAAAATATTTGATTTCAATAAATCAAGAGAATACATCAACTTTTTAACAATATATCAATTTTTTAAATTCTTTATAGTTGATATATGATTCTATTTTAATTGACAGATCACATATCTGCCCTGTCTCACTTTAACCGATCAGCCCTTTGTCAATCAATCGGTTCAAACCAACTGAGGCACCCTGCTTTGTCGTGATTGTATCAATCATATCTACTACCTGCTGCGTTGTCATCATACCATTCACTACAATAAATTGATGTATTAATCGACAGGAAAAGTCGAACAACCTATTACTATCAAGTGAAATAGTATCTTTTCATGCATTAACGCTATTACTGCCATGCTGCACTTCTTGACGTAAATGAAGACTTATGGTATGCTGATTTTAACTTTGCCGTTGTGCAGAATTTATCATATTCGGACCATTGTCCTCAAGAGAAAAACATCTGAAAATAAGGAGAGTTTCGTTATGTTCAAGTCACCGGAAAGAAAAGAAAAAAAAGCCTTTCGGTTAGGTGTAGGCGGAAAACTCATGCTAACAGTTACCCTGCCGATTGTCACAATCCTCATTGTCCTGGCCTGCATCGTAACTACCCAGATTGTGAAAACCATCTTCAAATTAAAAAATACGGATATGATTAATCAGACTGACGCTGCCGCTGTACGAACCTCGGAATACTTTGAAGGGTTCTTTACCAGTGGAAAATATGTGATGGACAGAACTTCCGTTCACCAGCTTTTCGATGAACTGGAAGTTTCCACAGAGTCTTACCGGTTTGATCAATCAGATTTTTACGACTCAGCCATGCGGGATTTGCAGTATGCATGCGACGTAGGCGGAGATGCGGTTCATGCAGTCTGGATTGGAGGTATAAAAAACAACCAGACCATTCAGTCCGACGGCTTTATCAGCGACCCTGCAACATATCAGGTAACGGAACGCACCTGGTACAAAATGCTGCAGGAATCCCAGGGAGAAGGAATTGTTACTCCTGCATATAACGATGCAAGCAGCGGAGAACTCATTATTACCTCAGCCGTGCCGTATATGAATGACGCCGGGGAAATGACCGGGGTCATCGGCATTGACATTTCGCTGGATGAACTGACGAAATATTTCAGCGGAATTTCCATCAGTGAAACCGGATATGTCACGGTTTATGATTCTTCCCGGAATCTCGTGTACCACCCGGACAGCTCCCTGATTATGACCAACATGAAAGATATTTCCTATTCCGATAACATGAAACAGATTCTTGAAAACCACCAGACAGGAATCATCGACCGATACCAGCGTTCCGGGGAAACCTTTTATGGCGGAATTTCTTACATAGACAGCCTGGACTGGACGATACTTGCCTGCATGGACGTCGACGAATATATGCAGGAAATTCACGAAGAATTTATGACGCTCATAATGGGATTCCTGCTGTGTATTACTGTTGCCGCACTCATCTGCCTGTTGCGTGCAAAAGCCATTGTAAAACCGCTGAAATCCATTTCTCTGATTGCGCAGGGATTTGCACAGGGAAATCTGGATGCTGAAATACACAGGCACGCAAATGATGAAATCGGAGACCTGGAAGAAGTTTTTTCCTGCACACAGTCCAATCTGAAAGAAATCATTTCCGATGTGGGATATGTTTTACAGCAGATTTCAGAAAAAAACCTTGCCGTATCTACATCGGCTGTTTACCTGGGTGATTTTTCGCAGATTCAAAATTCTCTGCAGGGAATTGTAAAAGCACTGAATGAAACCATGTCGCAGATTAACGACGCTGCCGAACAGGTTGATTCCGGTTCCGAGCAGGTGTCCGGCGGCGCACAGGAACTGGCACAGGGAGCCACCGAACAGGCAAGCTCCGTAGAGGAGCTTACAGCCGCCGTACAGGAAATTTCCGGAAAGATTAATCTGAATGCGAATTACGTAAAGAACGCAAACCACCAGGTTAATATAACCGCTGAAAAGCTGCAGCTGAGCGCATCAAAAATGAAAGATCTGGTATCTGCCATGGACGAGATCAATCAAAGCTCCAATGAAATTGAGAAAATCATCAAAACCATTGATGATATTGCATTCCAGACAAATATCCTCGCCCTGAATGCGGCAGTGGAAGCCACGCGTGCCGGGGAATCCGGAAAAGGCTTTGCCATTGTAGCCGAAGAAGTCCGCAGCCTGGCTGCAAAATCAGCAGAAGCATCCGGTACTACACAGGACCTGATTCACAGTTCCATTGAAGCAGCGAAAAAAGGAAGCGTGCTGGCGGCAGACACCGCAGAAGCCATGAAAGAAACTGAAGAATGTGCACAAAGCGTCACCATATCCATTACCGAAATCGCACAAAAATCCGAAGAACAGGCAATTGCGGTTTCCCAGATTACCCAGGGACTGTCGCAGATTTCATCAGTTGTGCAGACAAATTCTGCAACCGCACAGGAAAGCGCTGCCGCCAGCGAGGAGCTTTCTGCTCAGGCCGGAATCATGAAAAACCTGATTTCCGAATTCAGGATTTCAGACTGATACAGCTCCTGTTTTATCGAAAAAAAGCTGAGCACTCTGCCGCTCCGGACACAAAAACGGGGTTGCCGCATTAAGAAGCATCCATACAGCATTTTGTATATGATACTCTTAATGCAGCAACCCCGTTTTTAAACCCTTTACAGGCCTTTCTGCCCTTCTTATCGGAATTTTAATTCTGACATTATTTGTGAACATATCCGTTCGCATCTTCCTTTTTTGCAATAAAAATCCTTAATGGTAAATTAGTGCTAAGTCAGTGAAAAATGATGGTAAGTTATTGTCACAAACATCTGTTCTTTCGTACAGCCCAATCCGTCATTTACACCAAAGTCTCATAACCAATAGTTAACAGAGCTCAAGATATCAGACTTAAAAACAGCATCTCAAATAATCCTCAACCGCTTTGACAAAAATTTCTGCATTTTTCAACTGTCTTTCCGTTTCCTGCCTGCCAATAATAAAAAAAATCATCATAATCAGATTTTTCCCTCAGATAAGAACTATCTTTAATTATTTTATACAGATTCCTATCCAGTTTATTTTCTTTTAAAAAGTTTTTATTAAAATGAGCTATAACCCCAGAATGTTTTGATGAATCATATCCGTTTAAAATATGCACTGCCCGCATTGCATGAAATACCGCATAATAGGATCTGTTTAAAGAAGTCCTGTACTGATTAATATTCAGGTTTTGCCTTGCAGCATCCAGCATTTCCTTTGCACGTTCGAACCGGTATTCCGACAATACCTTTACGCCGTTTTCCATAAAACAATTCCCTCTTTTTGGATATTCTTATAAAAAGGCAGGATATCTCCCCACTGCTCCATTTTCTCTTTTTCAATATCAATAAATGAAAAGACCTTTTCATATTTCATATCAAACTCTGCTGACCATTCCAGAAATTCAACTCTTTTATCATGGCTGAGTTCCTGTCTAAGTATAACCGCAATATCTATATCACTGTCTGGCTCAGCATCCATCCTCGCAGTTGAACCAAATAATATAATCTGCTGGATGTTTTCACCAAATATTCTTTTCAACTCTCTGACCATTTCTTCTATCAGATAATCCGTCAATATCATAATCTCATCCTTTCCATATAAATTTGTTGGGTTTCCTGGATTACGTCCTAAAAATTCAATAACTGTCCACTTATCAGATACCCCAATGACCTCCTGCTGTCTCTCCCGGTCAAACATTGACATCCCTTTCTTTCATACAGGTAATTTTATGTCACAGGGTCTTCTCATACTTCTTTCATTAACCAGAAATCGGTCAAACTCAATTGCGGAAAAGCACTTACATCTACACCATGATTTTCAGGAAACCGTAACATCTGCTCTCTAATATAATTACATTTCTCTGCTATATCTTCTGCACAGTCCTCACAAAGACAATTGACTATCTGCTGAAATTGTCGTGGATCATATTTATTAAATTTCGCTGCATTATCCAACAGCCATGTTGCAAATGGATGGTCTGCTGTAATGCCTCTTCGCATCAAAGGCTTTGTACTGCATATATACTGACGGCTCCAGTCACTTGCAGCCATACAAAACATCATTGCGGAAACAAATTATAAGTGTCTTCCATCTCATTATCTTTCTTTTTCTCAAAAGAAATAGCCTGTTCATTTTCATAACAAATTGTCATTCGATATTTTTCCTGAAAATAAGCAATAAGATGTTTATAGACAATTATGTAACTATTATAACTAAATATAGAAAACTCAAATTTATCAAACTGTAACTTTTGTTGTAAAACCTGTTTTGTTTCTGTATATGTGTTTCATCATGTAAAGTATAATTTTGAAATGTTTGCTGAACATCCATCATATACGTTGCTGCCGCCTCATATACCTCTTTTACTCTGCTGCTTCGTTTCTCATTTGGGGATACCTTTCCCTGACAGACTCTCCAAAGTACAGTTTCTTCTAATTTTTCAGAATGAGCCATAAAAAATCCCCACCTGCAATTCTTCCTCTTATGATGCTCGTATCCCAAATTCCTAATGATATTAATCCTATTATACTCTATTACAACCATATACACAATAAAATTTAGTACATCAAATCAATATGACCTATTTACTATAAATAAGATAAATCAGCGAAACACCTTAATTTTACAGGCATTCCGATGATAGCAGCTCACATATTTTTAAAGAAAAGAACATTTTTCAATAATCACACATTCCGAAAATTCTCTAACGTCTTTACAAATCTAACTGTCTCCCAACTCTCTTATGTCAGATATACCAAGACCTAAATACTCTGCAATCTCTTCCGCTGGCACTTTCCCTGCTTTCATCATGCGCAGCACTGTCTCCTCCGTTGCTTCCTGTTTTCTGGTATTTAGTATTGTCCTTACCTCTGTTTCGATCAAAGCCCCACTCATGATACCACCCACTCCTTTTTACCTATCATACCCACTTAATATACCCACATACATGTGAACTACCCATTGTCTAAATCCAATTGGGCGTCTTGCTTCAACGCCTTCATAACCTACCGGCTCTGCAAGCGCAATTTCGAGCAGTTCCTTCCCTATATAAGTTTCTTTTTTATGCGATTTGCCTAATCCTTATGCTAAATATATTCTTTGCGGCATTTATATCCTTGTCATGTTTTTCTCCATAGACAAGGCACACCGTACTATATTCTGTTTCTCTGATTTACCTATCTAACCTTTGCCATTTTCCTTTTTCTCTGGCTTTTTCTTTTTATTTTCTCTTGCTTTGCACTGGTATTCACAGTAATTTTGTAATAAATCGTACTTTTTTCAGTCCATACTTGTTCTGTCCGCAAATCCAGACTATCTATTACTTACGTTCATATTTTTCTTTTCTCTGCAATAATCTTTTTTTCAATTCCGGCGGAACTTCTTTTCCTTCTCCAAGAAAAATAATTGCTTTTCTTATATCGCGTTTTATCCGGTCTTCTTTATCATTATCATCAAATTTTAGCAAATCAATTCCAAGTTCCTCTGCTTTTGCATACATATTTCTGCGCTCTTCGATTTCTTGTTCAGTCGGTTTAACAAAATCTCTCCGATTCATCTCAGCCACCTCCATAATTATAATCCAGACCTGCTTTTTTGCACGTTCTCAAAAATTCTTTTACACTTCCTTCTTCTGTCAGACCATACACTTCATCATAATAAACCAAAGCCTTGTATTTATCGAAAAGCGGTGTTTTTGCCAGAAAATACTGTTTTCCATTATTGCATACAACTGTTGCCATCAGTATACTGTCTGCGGTTAAAAATGATTCCAGGTCTGTTTCAGAAAAAATAGAATTTTTCGGATGATTATGTAAAAACAGCAGACTGTTTCTGGGTGCAGTGCATACCAGTTCTTTTGCCTGTGGAACAGTACTGAGTGATATACCGTTCTCCGTTCCATAAATAACAATATATTTCCAATCTATCAGGCTCACAAGCATTCCCACTTCATTACTATTATTATTTTTCATTGAGTATCTCAACAGTTCTTTATGCAGCACCTGAATTTGCTGCAATTCTTCCTTATCAAATCCATTCAGCTTAATTTTTCTTACATTATCAATAACTGCCTGTGTTATCTGCATTTTTGATGTTCGTTTTTGCAATTGTTCGAATATTTTTCTCACTTCCTTTAAACATAGAATAACATGCTGATACTATATATTCAAGTATTCAATTCATATTATCTTTAAATTTTCAATACTGAACAAAATGCAGCCTTTCCTTTGTCAAATATTCTGTTCTACTGTATGGTAATAATTGCCCAAAATCACTTCCTCAATCTGCTCGCAGGAATAATCCTGTAGAAAATGATCATCCAATTTTTCCGTGCAGCTTTATGGATACCCTCTGCAGTAGATATCTAAAAATATACTTATCCCACACGCATTTTACGATTTCAGCAATGAAAAATATTAGGGTTAAATCAGCGGAACACCTTATTTTTACAGGCATCCCGCTGATTCTAACCTCACACATTCTGAAAATTCTCAAACGTCTTATACAAATCCAGCTGCCCCCACCCCGATTGAGTCAGGTTAATGTCACAAAAAATTTTAAGTTTTTTTCGGCGAAAATCGCTGTAACCCGCATAACTTCGTTGGGGTTGAGGTAAATTAATGCTAAATCAGCGAAAAATTGGTGGTAGGTTAGTGTCACAAACAGTTGTTCTGTAAAAGCATTTTTCCTGTCCCTGTCTTCGTAGCCAGACTATGTTTCATCATCCATTATAATTAAAAGGCAAAATAAATCTTCACAACAAATACATGCTCTAAACAAAACTATCTATTGTGAAGAAATTTATACAGACAAAACGCAGGGTTCTTCATAAAAAGAAATTTTATAGTCATGTGTAACAAACTTTAATCCATCCGCCTTTGCTTGTGCTATCATCATCCTGTCAAATGGGTCATTATGATCCTGATTAGGACAGACTAGCGTTTCCAGCGCCATTACATGCCTGTCCTCGATCGGCAGCATCCTATATCCCATTTTCCTGCATAATTCTGACAGTTTTGAGCCTCCTATCCATATTTTATCAGGCCTGGACATAAATTTAATCGCTGTCTCCCAGACTGATGCCGTACTATAATAAATATCATTATTCTCATCAAGAATGAATGTTCTAGCTTCAAGAGGCAATTTCGGATTGTCATCCAATGCCCATAAAATAATATGCGTATCTAATAAAAGCTTCATTCTGCCACCCCAAACATCCGGGCAATTTCAGGATTCATTTCATCAAAATCATAGGAATCATCATATAATTTCTGCCCTTTTGCAATCCCAATCCTTTTAGAACCCACAGTTTCCCCTTTCTTAACTGTATCTGTCAGCATAAACCTGTCTATAATCTCTAATAAAAACTGCAGGTTATCCTCAGACAAATTACTGACTTTATGAACCACCTGCTCTTGTAGTGAAATCATGCAAACACCACCTCTCTTTTAAGATAAAACATCTCATCGTTTCGTTTATTATATCTCAATATCATTCTTTTCTCAATCGGTAATTTTCCTCTTGAGACAGCTACGGAAAAAAGCGAAAACCGATGGCATACTGCAAAGGCTGCACCTGCGACAGCTTCATCTCAGATATGAAGCTGACAGAAACCTGTGCCTATCCAAAAACAGTCCGGTTCTGGTAACCTATTCGCATTGGTTCTCTGATAAAAGTTTCTGAATAGCCATGTTAAAACAGGAATATACATTTTGGTTTTGCATTAAAATCATCCGAAGACGTTCCATCGTCCTTTCTTCAGCTTGTCCATTCTGTATGCCGCTTAAATTGAACAGGCCTTTTGCAACCTCAGCCTGTATTTCTGTCACTTCTGAATATGCTTTGTAAAGTTTTTCTAAGCGTCTAACAGTCCTCTCCACTCCCTGTTCATCCTGTTTACAACTCAGATTGACCAGCATCTTCGCAAAAAGAACTGCTATTTCTATCACATCCGGGTGCTCAGCACAAAGTTTCTCCAAACACTCTGTGGTCCTCTCCACTCCCTGTCTGTCCTGGCGGATGCTTAGATTAAATAGTACTTTTGCGAATTTAACTGCTATTTCTGTATTTGAATGCTCAGCGTAGAGCTTCTTCAGGCACCTTGCAATCCTTTCCGCTCCCTGTTCATCCTGTTTGCTGCTCAGATTGACCATGACTCCTGCGAATACAGCTGCTATTTCTGCATCTGAACGCTTGATATAGAGTTTCTTCAAGCACTTAGCAGTCCTTTTCACCCCCTGTGTATCCTGCCGGATGCTCAGATTGTAAAGCCCTTTTGCAAAAAGGATCTCTAGTTCTGCCATATCTGAATGCTCTGTACACAGCTTCTCCAAGCGCCTGACAGTCTGCCCTGCTCCCTGCATGTCCTGTTTATTGCTCAGATTAACCAGTGCTTTTGCAAAATGGACCACGATTTCTATCACACCTGGATGTGCAGCGCAGAGCTTCTCTAGATACCCAATACTCCTTTCCGCTCCTCGTTCATCCTGTTTAATACTATGGTTGTACAGTCCTTTTGCGAACTCAGCTGCAATTTCTGTTACATTTGGGTACCGGGCACAAAGCTTCTCCAGGCGTGTGATATTCCTTTCTTCATCTTGCCCATCCTGTTCACAGCTACGATTAAACAAACCTTTTGCAAAAAGAATTACTATTTCCGTCACATCCGGGTAATTAGCACAGAGCTTCTCCAAGCGTGCGATGCTTCCCTCCGCACTCAATACATCTTGTTTATTACTCAAATTAAACAGAGCTTTTGCAAGTTCAACAGCTATTTCTATCACATCCGGATTATCAGCAGAAAATTTTTCCAGACGCTCGATAGTGCTTTCCGCATATCGCCTGTCCTGTTTGTTACTCAAATTGAACAGGCCTCCTGCAAACGCTATTTTCGAATCATCCGGGTATTTATTTGCGAATATCTCCAATAAACAAACCAGTTTTTCACATTGTACAGCACTATTACAGTAATAAGTTGCATTTAATACATGCTGTAGATAATACTTTAAGGCATTTTCAGGCAGCAGAATTCTGTCTGAATATAATCTATCCCAGTGTTCGGGATTTTCATTTAATAAATGACCAAAGTTGCAGATTAACCTATCAAAAAAAATAATCGCAGGAACTGGCTCCTTCCATATAACAGAAACAAAATCATGGATTGTTTTTTCATTTTGTTCGAATAGCCAACGACAAACGAAATACTCCCCAACTACATCAGGACGCAGTGCCGTCAGCTTGTCCTTAAATGTCAGTCCTGTCTGATACAGGAAATCCTCAGGTGACTCAAAATCTTCAGATTTATCTTTTATAATCTTCCATATATCAGGAAAAAGTTCCTGCAGGTTTTCAACAGGTATTCCCTGAAGCGCTGTAGCTGCACATTTCAAATATATACATGCATTGTATATCTTCTCCACTGTATCTGTACACATCACATTTTTGATACTAAACTTAATTCTTTTTCCTTCCTCGCTGATTACATAATTAAGCATGTCATTCCTTTTCCACTGTTCAATGTCCTTACACTGAATATATGCCTCCGTCAGAAACATTGCATACAATGGACGGCACAAATATGGATCAATCATTTTCAGCTTCTGTAATAATATTTGACGGGTTTGATCTTCCAATACCTTGCCTGATTTCTTTTTGTCCCATTGCAAAGCTCTTGCATAATTTTCCATAATGTCCATAAGATTCTCATCTGATAACGGAGACAGTTTCAAAAGTGACTCTCGATAACAGGCTTCCTTTAATTTCATTTCATTGCGGACGTTACTATACAATTGTTTCGTCCACGCAGAATCCTCTGGTCCCCTGTCAGCTTCCCTTGCTGCTGGTAAAAGCTGTACCGGCTGCTCACTCAATGACTCCATCCATTTCACAATCTCCGCTGCGTGTTCCTGCACATAATCCACAACCGGACATAAAAAATCCTCTAATCCTCTGTCAGTATCTCTTTCTACTAACAGGAGCCGTATCGGCTGGCTGCGAAGCTGCTCATTTTCATTCAATGACTCCATCCATTCCCCAAGTTCTCTTTCCCCATAGACTGTTTCTAAAGTTTCATCAAAATTTGTTGTCAGGACAAGACCGTGAAACAGCCATGGCAGCATGTAAACTGCTTGTTTAGAAATAATGCTCTTTTTATCAGCCAGATGGTCTGATGAAAATAAATTTGCAATATCCCGTGCCAGATTTGAAGGTGTCCGTAAATCTTCTAACCGCTGGGCTGCACTCAGGTAATATCCGTTTTTTATCAGATTTTCAATCTGTCTGAAATGATTCCTATTTGTAATTTTACCTGCTAATTCTATAAGTGCCTGTTTCCAAGAAGAATAAGCAAACTGTGTAAGCCCGGCACCAGCAAAAGGAACTAAATTAGGCAGGTTTTCTTTAATTTCACTATACACATATTTATTGTCAGGATGGTAATCCATAATTTCTTCAAAAGAATAAACCAGGCACATCACCACTTTCTTATTTTTACACTGCTTTACAACTTTATAAATGATACTATATCCAATCGTTTGTCTTGTGACTGAATAATTTAACATTTGCCCATATATTTGTTTTCAGCGCCGCCAGACTATCCTCTTTCAAAAAAATGTAAAATTAAAAGAATTATATCATAGTATGTCGAATAATACTATAAAAGTTTCACAATCATTATACAGCTTCTTCTATACACTGCTATAGTTACAGCTTATAGCTTTCTGTATATTTATAAAAAATAGCAGAACTCCTTTATAATCAAAGATGTTCCGCCGAATAACATTTTCAAATATAATTTTAAGCCGTTCCAGTTCAGCCTTCCACAGAACTGGAACGGAATTCAAAATGGATTCCTAAAGGAATTAATTGTACAAGATATCAGGAAAAATGTACTTCAACACTTTACAAACGTTTATACATTCCGAAAATTCTCAAACGTCTTATACAAATCCAGCTGCCCCCACCCCGATTGAGTCAAGTTAATGTCACAAAAAATTTTAAGTTTTTTTCGGCGAAAATCGCTGTAAGCCGCATAACTTCGTTGGGGTTGAGATAAATTAATGCTAAATAGGTTAAAAATTGGTGATAAATTAGTGTCACAAACATTCGTTCCTTAATTCCATATAACAACTTATAATTTTTATCCATATGACTCTCAAAAATATGTTTACCTTTCAATTAATCAACTGAATAAATCAACTATTTTTAAATATATCGACTATTTAAATTCATTATAGCTTATATATTATCTTATAATAGTTAATGGATTACATGCAGTCCTTTCTCTTTAACAGCCAATTTTATGTCAGTCACCATTTTAAGCCAACTGAAACATCGATTGATAAAATTTTCATTCCTAACGGTTCTTTTTCAATGCTATATTCCTTATTTGTTGGATGTAAGCCTCAAAATCTATATCCTTTATACTCAAATCTATTAAATATCTGCTTTTTTTATTTCTGGAATACCTTGAAGTATTTTCGTCTGCCCCTGCACACTTATAAGATTTTCCCTTTTTCTATCCAACAGCGGCTGAATAGACTCCATGACTTTCCCTGCCGCTCTTTCATTTCTTTCAATCCGTTCAAGTTCCTCATGGACCCATTCTGCTGTTTCTTTAAATAATTCCGGTGTTTCCCCTAATACTGCATGTTTATAGATCATAAGACCACCCCTCTATCTATTTTCATATATAATACCTGCTTTATGACAGTTGCTGATAAAATATCTGGCTGCTTTTTGATGTTCCTTTAAATCAGACGCTTTATTATGCAACTGTATTGTTTGATTTAACAGTCTTACTGCTTTTATATAATTATATCTCCTGCTTTTCACCATATAAGAAATACTTCCCAGATTTGTAACAATTACAAGCAAACGGATACTTCCATATTGCAGAAAGAAACGCATATCCGCTACTGATATGAGTGATACTGACGGGTGATTATGCATTGACACCACCATGCATTCTTTTGACGACATAATCAAATGATATGAAAGTGTGTCAGCCATTGGATTAACCGAATGTTCGTCTCCAAACTGAACTCCTACCAGATTTTCCTGTAATATAATTTTTTCTGTATCAAAACTGTATGTAATTGCAACCTCATTAGATTCATTTTCATCCTTAGAAAGCCGGAGAACCTGCTTTGCAAGCTCGTAAATAATTTCATATTCATCCTCTGGTATTTCCCGGTACCGAATAAATGGCACTTTTCTAATTGCTTCTTCCGTAATCATTATCTTATGATCACGTTTTTTCGACATTCTTAGCCTCTCTGAATCATCCATTACTAAATCATCCCCGCTTCTTCTCTATATCTTCATTCGCTATGTTTACTATATAGGTGTCTTTCAAATATTCCAATCACCACTTTTCTATTTACAGTCTCTGCACAAATCTATTCACGGTTTAAACATAACTTTCATTTCAAAATATATCTAACTCTAACAAACCCATTTGATAAAATTATGTATATTACCTAATACATGTCTCATAAAAGTTTATTCCATATGCTGTAAGATCTATACGTTTTTTTGTAAAACTAATCCCTGTTGCTTCTGGATACTTTTCCTTCCATTGATCCAGATTAAATTTTCTTTTAAGCTCACCTATAAGAGTTTCATAAACAGAAACCTCACCATACCATACACCATATGGAATATTTATCAACCCTAAACGAGTCAGATTATCAATTGTTAATTCAAAAAATTTATTATAATCAGCGCTAAACAGATTTGCATTTGTAGAAATCGTAACACTTAAACCCTCTGGCAAATCTAATTGAACATCAACCATTGGACGAATCTTTAAAGAACATATATATTTAAAATACATGGCTTCTTCTGGCGATAGCTGCTTAATTGTTTCCAAATATGCAGGATGAACCATATCCTTAGTATCTGAATTCATTGCTTTTGCAAGCAAGTTTGCATATAAATCTCTAAGCTCTTTACTGTTCATTGTATAAGATATCGCCTGAATTGCAGGAACTGCTACATATGGCTCAGGAGTAATAATTTTTTCCTCCCCGACTTTTTCTAACTTTTTAGCCAGTATTTTCTCTGTTTCAGCAAGATTATATTCCCTTTCTGCGATCCACTTTCGTAATGGAACAAGGGCAGCATTAATAGTACGTGGAAGTAATGCAAAAATTTTACCGGATTCCTGAGTTGCCTGTTTCAGTCCATCATCATAAACAGTTGGAATCTTCTCTACTGCCTTATCTATAACTTCTATTAATTCATCAGTCACAATATCCACTACCTTCCCTTAAATATATTTCCAAACGTAAACTGCATTCTATTGAGCTCTGCTTATAGCTTTATTATGAACATTATTATCTTTTCTATTAACAATATTATATCTCTATTCTATTTACTTCACAAGCAAAATAACTAATACCTCAGCAAAAACACATTTCGAAAACTGGATTTATGCCTACATCCATCTTCTGTTTCATACATTATTATAGACTGCAGTATGACAATGTACTGTAAGCTGCATAACTTCGCTAGGTTTAAATCTCTCGCTGCTCCACCTCTATATTACCAGTCTAACCCATAACATGTATTCAGCAATTCTTTCATTATATCTGAGGTTAATTTTGCTAGCGGCCTTTTCCCATAAAACACTTCTTCCAGATAGTTCCCGTATACTATTCTGTATAATTCTTCTTCTGATTCAAACAGCTCGCCATATGTTCTATAAAGGTACCTTAGATAATCCGGATGAAAAACAATCGCTTTTTTTATGCATTCCTGTACTAAATCAGCATGAACCTGATATACCTCCCGCAATTTTAACTTTTTTATATTATCTCTAATCACTATGTCATCCATAATTTCAATCCCAATCTGATTTTCATCTGCCAAAAACTCAATTCCACTGATATAATACCCAAAAGTTAACAGATCATCTGTATTATATTTTTTATTATGCGGCGAATATGATATTTTCTCAGTACTCTTTACATGATTGCATGAATGGCATACCGGCACAAGATTATAAAAGGAAACAGCCATGACAGGATATTCTTTTTTGTCAAAAAAATGATCCAGATCACATATCGTTCTGTTGCTTGCCGAATTAACAAAATTCCTGTTACAGTATGGACAGACTTTCATTTCCAGCTTATCAGAAAATTCTTTTCTTATAACGGAAAATCGCTGATTATATAAATACTCAATCATGAATTTTTTATCCTGATCTGACATTTCCGGCATTCCCTTTCCGTATTTCTGCGCAATTTCACATAGAGTATCATAATCAGCCTTTATTATTTCTGGAAATGTAAACGAATGACCATTTATACAGATATTGTTTAAACACCACGCATTTATTGATTTGATATGTGTTATATACCCTTTCTTATCTTTCTGGTTACTGACATTGAGCAGCTTATGGTATAATTCATGAACAGTTTCTTTTTCACTTCCTTTAAATTTTATAGGAATCACTAATCTTCTCCTCTTTTTAATCTTTTGATTTTTTCTTCATAAATCCTTATTTTCATTTCTCGTGTATCCAACTTTCTATATCTGCATTTATACAGCATCTCGTACAGCTTATCCCTGATAATTGGTTCCCCGATCAACGAAATCTCTGCTTTTAATCCCTCTGGTTCTCTTTCAGTCAGTTCTGGATATATTACATCTCCATTTTGTTCCTGACGGGGTTTCACTGCATCAATGATTGTTCGTATTTTATTTTTGGAAAATTCACCTGTCTGTCCCCGTTCTCCCAAAAAGAATGCATCATTAAACAATTTATATATATTTGCACCAAATGTCTTTGTATCCTGCATAGTATGGTCTATTACGCATCTCCCATTTTTTCTTGTCAGATAAATAACGTTATTCTGCGGCATGTCCGATAATACAATGGGGCTGTGTGTCGTAAATACAATCTGAACTTTTTTCCCGAAAACAAAGCCCTTGCCTCCTCTATCAGATAATATATCAGTTTTTGCTGCCATAGCGGATGACAATAAAGGTCTATTTCATCTATAAGCAGCAATATATTATCACGCAGGCTTGTTTCCAGACTGGTATCTATACATCTGAAATAAGGAACTATGTACAGCCACGAAAAGAAATTTAACAGCGCTCTTTCTCCTGAAGCAAGTTTCAATCCACCAATATCAATATACTTTAATACAAAAGAATACTTCCTCTCAAACGCTGACTTCCTTACCAGATTTAATATTCCATAGTAGCTGCTGCTTTCGTATTCAATTTCCTTGTATGCAACATATGCAGAATCAGAAACCGGAAGTGAATTCGGATGCATTCTGCATAAAGAAAGGCATTGCTCATATTCTTGTATCTCATTTAGCGCTTCATTAAAAAATTCAGCATTTTCATCTTTTCTTTCAGACAGTATATCTATGGATTCTTTCAAATATTTTAATAATGCCTGCTTATTTCTAATATTCTTGCCCTCATCAGTTTCAACAACCTGAGCATATGCATGAAGCTCAAATAATAAATCAATATACAGACTGCAAAAAACATCCTGCTTCAACAACTGCGAATCAAAATTTGACATAAGCGCTTTTACTTTATCATAACATTCTTTAAGGTATTTTCCCTGTTCTCCTGAATTTTCGATTCCTTTGAACTTGTCATAAAAATATTTAGTAAACAGCAGAAATCTGACGGTTAAATTTCCATTAATATTCTGCGTTAAAATACCATTCTCTTTTTCTTTCATATACTGCAAATAAATAACATCCAACACCTGCTGAAAATCCTGATTTTTACGGCATTCTTTTATTATATCCTGATACTGAAGAAACCGGGCGGATTTTATTTTTTTACATTTCTTTTCATAAAACATATTTTTTAAAACATTTAACGAATTCATATTAAGATGGATTTTATCAATGCTTTTATACGTAGCAATACCGTCCCATGCAGGGTACATGCCGTTCGTCAGGCATATTCTGCTAATATTTCTAAACCCGGTATTGTTTCTAACCATCTCAGTCAATTTTTCTGATCCTTCAAATAAGTATATATCTTTAACACCAGTAAAATTGGCAAATCTGTCTATATTTCGATAACATATTAATTCGCCATTTTCTATGTACACGGCAATATACATATCTTTTTTATATTCTTCTTCATAATAAATCTCATATTCCGGTTCACACTTAATCTTTCTGACTCCTAAATAATCCTTTGCCAGTTTATTAAGCAGTGTCGTTTTTCCTGAACCATTTTCTCCAATAATAGCCGTTATATTTGTTATGCAGGAACTGCTGTCAAAAAAATTCTCCGGCAAAATGTTTCTGCATTCTTTTTGTCTCAGCTCATACCTTTCATTACAAAATGATACATAAAAATTATAATTATTAGAAGAAAAATTAAATCCCTGATTCCTGATAAAATCATCATCTAAACCGACTATATATATAAATACCAATTCCATTTAACTGCCTCACGTCATATTTTTCTTATAATAATACCACATTTAGTTTCCTTTAACTACCTCAATATAAATTTATAAAATATTTTATCTGACTACTTACATACATATAACACACAAAAAATTTATACTATGCACGAAAAAAGACATTCACCACTTCCAGTAAATGTCTTTTCCTCAATCGTTGTTTATACTATTCCATTATCTTTTCAAATCTTTGCCATTTTCCGCTTTCTCATTATTTCAAGCAGGTCTGCCGCACCTGCTTTCGTATCAGCCACAATCTCTGCTGGTGTCATGCCCTCATACCTCGCCGCATTATATTCCCGTATCTTCCTGATATCGTCCAGATCAAAGCGTTCACTGATTTCAGGTTCTTCTACCACAACTGCCATAGTCACTCCTCCTCTCTCAATAAAGCCGACGGTGGATAAATCATCAGGTCCTTATAGCCCTCATATGTTGTAACAGCCTTTACTCCCTGAATTGTTTTTACATTCACGATATGTTTAAAATTCCATGATATAATTATATCACATCCCGCAAGAACTGCCGCCGCTATATGCCTGCAGTCATCATAGCTTTTTCTTTTCAAAACCCCAAAGTCAATGAACTTTTCCGCAAGGCTTACCGTATTTTCATCAGTTTCAATTATATTATATTCTATCTGGTCCAGATAATCCAATAAAATTTCACGTTTTTCCATGCTGCATTTTTTAATCTCGTAAACTACAACATCCGAGATATACACCTCATACTGGCCCTTTTTGAAAAATTCCCACATATCCTGTGTTTCTTTCATTCTTTCCGGCGCATCTTTCTGATCAAGATAACTGATAACCGAAGTGTCCAGGTATACTTTCATGATTCCCATATGCCGTTCTTCTTAAAATTCCATTCAATCTCTACCCGCTTATCCTTATAAACATAGATCTTACGAATAAACGTATCCACCTGTTCCTGTGTTATGCTTTCTATATGCGAAAAACGGATGACCTGCCGCATATCCGCCTGCAGCTTTTCCTATTCCTCTGCATCAACATATTCTAGTTGCAAAATCATCTGAGCAAAACTATCCGGAAAAGCATTTGGAAAAATTTCAAGAATATCTCGCATCATTTTTTTGAAAACAAGACATAGTTTTTGGTGTCTAATGTCTTCTTCAACATCATTCCAATTAATTTCCTTGAAATATTTTTCTGAATAAAGTGCAATTTCATATGCTCGATATAGAAAACGTCCTGCTTTTAAAACGATTTTAGTAGCATAAATGTTATATAAGCTTCCTGCTAGAAACCAACTATCCATATACAAATGATATATTAAGTGAAGTATCGTTGCCGTCAATGAAAAAGTTACAATCGGCGTTTTATTAATATAAACAACTGATGTATTGTTTTTGAGATATGTTTCATCAATATTTATACAAGGATTTAAAATATTTTTATGCAATTCAATTAAAGCCTTGCTATTTGTTAATACTATATGGTGGTCATACTCACATTCATTCTCATTTTCTTTATTAATTCCTAACCGATTTAATATTTTTATAACCCTACAGTGATTATCGTACTCAACATAGAGATCAATATCTCCAACTTTTCTATCTACGGGATTATCGTATAACATTTCTGCCAAGCAAATTCCTTTAAATACAATATATCCTATTTTTCTATCATTCAATTCTTTTACTAATGAACAAAGAATTTTCTGGTTATATAGATAATTCAATTTATTCTGGTTTTTGTAACATATATCATCAAAACCAAAATATTCACCCAAAGACAACAGACTATTACTTTTTAAAAAATCATGTGTAATGTTATTATGTTCATTTAAATGATTTATAATATTTTCTTTTGTTGTCATCACAAACACATCACTTTCATTTAATTTGATTCATTGTACTGTTTTCCATTTTGAATACTTTATTAAATTGATTTAAAGTATTTAATCTGTGTGTGACAAAAATCATTATTTTATCATTTGATATACTTTTAAGATTATCTATTAATTGTTTTTGTGTTAAATCATCTAATCCGGAAGTAATTTCATCAAATAGATAAACTTCCTTATTATAGATCATTGCTTGTGCAACAGCTAAGCGCTGTAATTGGCCACCTGACAAATTGATACCGCTTTCCGAAATATAAGTATCTAAACCATCTTCTAATTCACTGGAAAATTGTGATAAATCAGCAAGCCTTAATGCATGATTAATTGCTTCTTCTGACACTCCTATGTTTAAAAAATCAACAATATCATATAATTTGCCATCCATTACCGCAATGTTTTGTGAAACATATGCCATAATATAGGATCTGCTTTCCGGAGAAAGTGATGTAATATCTTCGCCATTGTATAGAATTTTTCCGGTCTTTGGATGATACAAACCGCTTATAATCTTCATTAGTGTAGATTTTCCACAACCAGACCCGCCAATAATTGCAACAAAATCACTTTTTTCTAAATTCATATTCAGTCCACAAATTTCAAATTCTCCTGGATGATACTTAAAACCTATATCGTTAATAGTTAATGAGGAAACGCTGTCTTTATGAATCAAGCCTAAAGATTTACCATTGTCCTTATCATTTATTTCACTTTTATTTTGGAATGTTGATTCTATCGTATCAACTTTTGCCTTTGATGACTTGTATTTAATATGATTATCCCAAATTGTTGAAAATGCGTTGTCTATCCAACCCATATAATTAATGAATAAATAAATTTGCCCCACCGAAATAGAATTATTTTTTAACATAAAAGCAGCGACAGCAAATATTATCACTTCAATCAGTTTGTAAATTTGCAAATTCAAATTATCAATTGAAACAATTTCCTTTGTATGCTGCTCCTGCCTTCTTGACAAGCGCAATTGATGGGCATCTATATTATTAACAATAACATTTGAACAATTATTAGTTTTAATATAAGCTATATTCCTCAAGGCATTACAGACTTTAGATTCGCCCTCAGATTCAATTTCTGTGACCTCTTTCGAAAATTTATAACTTATTTTACCGATATGAAATTCAAGAACGGAATTTACCAAAAGACAAAATACAAAAACCCCCGTCATTATCTTGTTTATTGTTAACAAATAAATAAAAATAAACGCACAGGTGAAAATTTCAATAACTGTATCAGAAACAAAAGAAATCGCTAATTCTCCATAAACCTCATTTAAATCATATCTGTTTTTTTTATCACCAAAATCAATTTTCTCAAGTGTTTCATAATTAAGATTCAACAGTTTTTCCAAATACTCTTTTTTTGCCTTTCGAACGATCCTGTTTCTTACTTTAGTATCTAAAATAGAACAAAAAATATTTAAAAAGCCTCCGCATATTGATGCAAACAATATAATCAGAACTATTCTTAACAAGTATTTAATTTCTGAGCCACTCGCATTATCAAAAAATTTTGATACTAAAAGAGGATTTATCAATCGAATAGCAGTAAGAAGCAAAGAAAAAATCAAATAAATAACAATCCATTTTTTTTCTTTTTTAATAATGTTCATCACATTTCATCCCTTCATTATGATATAACAACATTGAATTCCAAAATAACAGATTTGTTTCATCTAAAATTTGACCACTTATTACCGTCCAGGCATGTCCTATTCTTTCCCCTTTACAAACATTGAAATCAATACTCTTTTTAATGCCAATATAAAAATCACATTCCAAATTAAGTGATACCCCAATATAGAATACTAATCATTTTCTATAAATTTTGCACCAGTATTGGCAGTTAACAATGCCATCGTTGTTTTACCTGAACCTGATTTTCCAGAAAACAAGCAGGTCCCGTACAGCGTCCACTTTTGGCATTTTTCCCCGGATGCAGTTACGCAAACGCCTGTCCATGCTTTCCGGCGGCGAAAACACGGTATGAAAGCTCCTGTACTGCAGCATCAGAAAAATCAGTGTTGGCATGACAATATTGAAAAGCGGTATGGAACGTCTTTTTCTTTTATCTGTCAGTGTCTTGATTTTTTGCGGGATATGGTATACACTCTTCATATAAGATAACAATTTAAATAATGTTAATTTTTCATTAAGGACACCTTCTTTTGTAATGTATTTGCTTACTATCATTATACCACGAAAGGTGTCCTTTTTGTGGGAAAAATCAAGAAAATTTATGTAAAAAGTCTGGATATTTATACATAAAAAAAGGAATCTTCCCGAAATCTGTCCCTATTTCTATATCTATTGAAAATCCGGTAATCTTTACTCTTTTTCACATCTAAAAGCGAAATCTCTGCACCGTCTAAAGCCAGTGGGATTGCGGTAGCCTTATTTCAATTACAAGACAATACGATAAAACCATCAATAGCTGTAAAATATACGTTACTGTTCACACCCTGTTCAGGCACCTGCTGCCTGAACAAGGCCAACGAATGCGGCTTGCCGGGTATTTTTTATGCAGCCTCCAGCAGCTTCTTTTTATAAAATTCCATTGGTGTCACAATGCCCAGATTCCGCTGTACCCGTTTGTTTGTGTAATAGTCAATAGAATCTTCGATCGCCTTTATCAGCGCCTCTTTTGTTTTATATTTTCTGCCATAATACATTTCACGTTTCATGATCCCCCAAAACCCTTCCACCGGACCATTGTCAATACATCTGCCGACCCTTGACATGCTTTGGGTCATTCCGGAATCAACTATTTTCTGCCGGAAGGTTTTGGAAGTGTACTGGCAGCCTCTGTCAGAATGGAAGATTGGTGTTGCGCCAGGATTCGCTAAAAGGGCTTTATCAAAGGTGTTGAATACAATCCGGTTATCATTATGTCCACCATACTCAAACGCCGCCGGCCTGTTTCCGCACAGATCGAGTATTACACTGAGATATATTTTCCCCTTTTTATCATCTTCTCCGGTGCCGTATTTAAATTCGGATACATCCGTGACCCATTTTTCGTTAGGCATGTCTGATTTAAACTTCCGGTTTAGGATGTTTTCAGCAACATATGCCGGATCGGAAGCTGGTTTTGTGCAGCAGTTATATCTGTCTTTACATAGGACTGTATCTTTTTCTTCCGGCATATCCTGAGTATTCTTCTGTCATTGACATGGATACCGTGGTCATGTGCGAGTGTATCCCGAATCCGCCTGTATCCCATGTCAGGATGCACTTCATGTATCGTCTCTGCTTTTTCAGCAATCAGTTCGTTGAGGATGTCATTCCGGCTGGTGCCATGGTTCTTCCATTTGTAATAGGCATCCCTGCTGATTCCCAATATCCTGCACATCTCACTTACCGGATAGTCGTCATGCGTCCCTGAAAGCTCTTTTATGGCAGTAAGGCATCCAGATGTCTTGTTCTTCTAAGGGTCGCCTCCTCTCGATTTCCCCGAGTTTTTTTAGTTTCATACTTTTTTACCCATGAATATGCCTGTCCATAGGAGCAGTTAAATTTTTTTACGGCGGACGCATAATCAATTCCTCATGGCTATTATACTGCTTGACCCATTTTAAAACAGTACTTTCTGCATGGATTCCATATTTTACAGCAATAGACTGACCTGAGCCGCCGCCTGAGAGGTAATCCAGAACTGCCTCTTTCTTAAATTCAGCCGTATACCGGCACAGGTCACTGTTCTGAGGGGCTAAGGCATCTTCCCCATGTGCTTGGAATGCAGCGTTCCATCGCTTTACCGTTCCTAATGTGATGCCATACTTTTTCTCAAGGGAATAGAATGAGGCTCTCTCTTCATGTTCCTTCAATACTTTCAGCTTGAATTCTTTTGTCTATTTTCTTTTAGACATAAATATGCTCCTCATATGATAGTTTTTGAATATTTCCATTGTCTACCATATGGGGAGCATATCACTTTTACAGGCATCCCTCTGATTCACAACCTTGCTAACATTTACATATTATTGAAAAAAGAGCCCTTTTTCAATGATCATACATTCCTAAAATTCTCAAACGTCTTATACAGATCCAGCTGTCCCCACCCCCATTCCCGATTCGGATACTCTCTGGACTCCTCTCTGGTCGCTCCGCGTATAAAATAATTTTTAATATTCGCTGTCGTCACTGATATGTCGTTTCGTCTGACGCCGGTCCATTCCAGCATCAGCGCGCCGGCGCCTGCCGTTATCGCGGCCGCCACGCTTGTTCCGCTGCGTGTTTCAAACTTTCC
The DNA here is from genome assembly GCA_910577225.1 of uncultured Eubacterium sp. GTDB lineage: Bacteria > Bacillota > Clostridia > Lachnospirales > Lachnospiraceae > Eubacterium_J. The sequence goes on from CAJTMV010000001.1 coordinate 66,357, forward strand.
TTCTCCAATCGGACCATATACGTCCACTGCAGGCGCCGCAATGTCAGGTTTAATTTCTCTCGTTGCCGTATAGCCGCGCCCGGATTCAAAATAAATGCTTCCGTCCAGTCCGTTGTATCCGGCAACGGTAATCGGCGCCTCTGCGTCCGACGGCACGGTAATTGTCGTATCCGGATCAGAACGGATAAAAAATACTTCCCCGGATATCATATCCTCCATTGGCACCCACATATGATAAATGCCGTCTGCAAAATTGCGCACCGATACATTCAGAACCCAGACTCCCGAAATCGGCTTATGGAATCTTACATATATCAGCTCATTTCTGTTTGCCGCGCCCGTCAGCAGGTAATCGACCGTCACAATTGTCCCTTCAAACAGAAATCGGTACTCCGTATGGCTGCCCGGAGCCGTCGGAAGAGCATTGAAACGCTCTCCGGTCGGAGATACGACCGTAACTTCATATAATTCCGGGGCTTCCGCCCACATTTCGGCGATAAATCCTTCCACACCTTCTGATACGCTGATCTCCACACGTTCCTGCGCATTCTGTCCGCTGATGCCGCCTAAAAAATGATGTCTCTTGTCTGCTTCGTTTCCACAGGCCACTGACACACAGCGCTGTCTGCGATTGGATACTTCATTCAGAGAATTGGCAAGCGGACTTGCCCCGCCGCGGTTTCCCATATTGGTCCCCAGTGCGACACAGATAGACAATGGCTTGCGAAGCTCCGCAGCCAGCATATTCAGATAACGGATGCCGGCCATAATGTCATTTTCCTGAAAGACCGGCGTTTCATCCGGAATATAGTAAAAATCTTTCAGATATTGTTTCGCCGGCTTTAGCTGTACAAATGCAATATCACATTCCGGAGCCGCGCCGCTGAACTGATTGTTAAAATCCTCCGAACCTGCTGCCAGCGCTGCCAGAAATGTACCGTGTCCATCTGCATACGGTATTTTGGCCGTCATGGAATCATGATTGGCCATCAGCTCTTCATTGATCTGCTCTCTCGTATATTCTGTCCCATAAAAAAAGCCTTTCGGCGGCATCCCGCTTCGTTCCTTCTGGTTCCAGATCCGTTCTACTCTGGTCGTGCCGTCTGTATTGCAAAATAACGGATTGGTATAGTCAAAATCTGTATCGATAAACCCCATCAGCACACCCCGGCCCGTCAGCGCCAGGTTCGGCTGATCCCGCACTTTTAAAATACCGCTCTCTCCTAACGCGACATTATTCAGTAACCCAAAGCATTTTGGAATGACTCCATAAGAAAAGACTTCCGTTTTCAGTTCCCTTCCCCGCTTGTGATCATAGACCGCCACATAGTCTTCATCCAGCTGCTGCACACAGTAATCTCCGGGAGGCACATCTTCCATAAACTCTTTCGTTGCAAGAAAATCAAAATAATCGTTAGAATAAACCGCTTCTTCACAATCCGTCATACACAACTCCTGCCACTTTTCCTTCTATTTCATCATATGATAAAAAGGCAAAAGGTTCCTTCCAAAAGCAAACATTTTGTTTGAAACCTCTGTCCTCATCTATTATAATAAGCACAGGACAGTATTTCTTCGCGTTCGGCACGAACAGAAACACTTTCTCAGCATTGTTCAAAAGGAGGACATCGAATCATGAAAATAGAACACGTTGCCATGTATGTACACCATCTGGAACAGACAAAAGATTTTTTTACACACTATTTCGATGCGGCAGCTGGAGATAAATACTATAACGCAAAGACCGGATTTGAGTCTTATTTTCTTACTTTTGAAGACGGATGCCGTCTGGAAATCATGCGCAAGCCGGAAATGACCGATATGGATCCAGCGCTCGTTCATACCGGATACGCACATATCGCTCTTTCCGTCGGATCCAAAGAAAAAGTCGACGCTTTCACAGAACAGTTAAAAAATGACGGCTACCAGATTACCAGCGGACCGCGAACCACGGGAGACGGATACTACGAAAGCTGTTTTGTCGATGCAGAAGGCAATCAGATTGAATTAACCGTATGATCTGTCTGATTCTTTGCCGATCAGACAGAAACTAAAAAAAGATTTAAAAGGTACCTGTACCTTTTAAATCTTTTTTAAATATCTGACAGCCGTTCAGACACATCTTACGCTATTCCGCAAATACAATACTCGCATGATGCATCCGTACTTCATTCAGCATCGCCTCTGACGGCTCCACTTTCACTTCCTGCAGCATCCCCTGGCTTGCAAAAATCATACTGTAAATCTGATGCTCTTCGTTTCCTGATGAATAATCACGCACTTTTAACTGCGGATTTGAATGATATCCGTCCAGTTTATGCGAATGGACCGGAGCCATACACTGAAGCTCGCTCAGCGCATAGGAAGCGATTTTTTTCCGTTTGCTTTTGTTCTTTACAACCGATATGTCCAGTTCATCGGATACAAGCAGATACTCAAACTCCCGATAACGGTTTCTCAGCGTTGAAAAGCTGACAGGAATCATAATAATTCCAATCATAAAAAACAATGCCTGAAACATGGCCCCATATAACAGTAAGATCAGCGTAAGTAAAATCAGACAGTTTCTCAGCTTTTTCCCGCTTACATCCTTCTCATCATGGACAATAACCTCTGCATATGATTCTGACATATATTCCTCCTTATCATCAGCGTCTGCCGAACGATCAGCCTGCGCCAAGCGTCCCGACGGCGTGTTCAGGCAGTCCGTGAACGCCTCTCATCGTAATCACAGGCCCGCCTTTGCCTTCTACATAGTCTCCGGTAATCGTTACGATTCCGATGTTATCATCTTTTGGAATTTCATACATGATGTCCAGCATAAATTCCTCTAAAATTGCCCGCAGCGCTCTGGCGCCTACCTTTTTTTCTTTTGCTTTTTTTGCAATCGCATGCAGAGCGTCATCTGCAAATTCCAGCTTTACCTCATCATAATCGAGTAATTTCTGATACTGTTTGATAATCGCGTTTTTCGGTTCCGCCAGAATTCTTACAAGCATCTCTTCTGTCAGCGCTTCGAGAGAAAATAAGATCGGCAGCCTTCCGATAAATTCCGGAATCATGCCAAATTTACGAATATCCTCTACCGTAACCTTTGACAGCAGATTTTCTTCTTTATCGTATTTGTCTTTCAAATCCGCCTTGAATCCGATGGACGACGCTTTGTTCAGACGTTCTTTAATAATTTCATCCAGATCCGGAAACGCGCCGCCGCAAATAAATAAAATATCTTTCGTATTTACGGTCGTCATCGGCACCATGGCGTTTTTGCTGCTTGCTCCTACCGGAACTTCCACCTCTGCGCCTTCCAGCAGCTTTAACATCCCCTGCTGTACAGATTCGCCGCTTACGTCCCGCTGATGCGTATTTCTTTTTTTTGCAATCTTGTCGATTTCGTCTATAAAAATAATCCCATGCTCTGCACGATCCACATCGTTATCGGCTGCCGCAAGCAGCTTGGATACAACGCTCTCGATATCGTCTCCGATATATCCCGCTTCCGTCAGCGACGTCGCGTCCGTAATGGCAAGCGGTACGTCCAAAAGCCTCGCGAGCGTCTTTACCAGATATGTTTTGCCAGAACCGGTCGGCCCAACCATAAGCATATTGGATTTTTCAATTTCAATCTCATCCTTCCGGTCGCTGCTGATTCTCTTATAATGGTTATACACCGCTACGGACATTACTTTTTTCGCGTGTTCCTGCCCGACTACATAATCGTCCAGCTTCGCCTTGATTTTATGAGGCGCCGGGATCGCCTGAATATCAAATACCGGAGGCGCTTTTTTCTCCTTCGGCTTTTTCTTTTTAATCTTCTGCGCATTCGGCATCAGATTCTGCAGATCTGCGAGATTGATCATGCTGATATTCGGCATTTTTCCATTCAGATTCTGCATCGGCCCCAAAATATCATCCAGCCGGAACCCCGATTGATTCATACCGTCAAACGTACGCTGCATACAATCCTGACAAATGCAGATATTATTCGGTATTTTGATCATTTTGCCTGCTGCACTCTCCGGACGATGGCAGATATAGCAGACTTCTTCATAATCGTCATGTTTCTCATCTTTGGACGCATTCAGGTCCACTTCTCTAAAATCATGTTCTGACATTATCTATCCAACTCCAATCCATTTTTCCATCCGCTTTTTTAATTTTCAGAAATAAAAACTGCCGGTTATTTCTTCCAGTTCAAAAAGCCAGACTATGTTATTATAAAAAAACCCCTTGCATTTGGCAACCAATACAGGAAAATTTAATAATAAATTTATAACTGAAAGTGCACTCCGTACAAACGGCTGACCCGTTATGGCAAATACATATTTTCTTCTTCTGCGACGCTTAACGTCTCCTCGCGTCTGCGATCAAGCACACGCAGAAACTTTCCGGCTTCTTCCCATGCCTTTTTGGACTCCATAAGCATCAGCTCTCCCATCTGAAACACATGAAACATCCCCTCATAAATACTCAGCCGGACTTTTACGCCGGCTTCTTTCGCTTTTTTGGCAAGCATGGTCGAATCGCTCAGCAGCATTTCGATTGATCCTACCTGAATCAGCATCGGCGGAAATCCTTCGTATGTGCCGAACAATGGAGAAATATACGGATGCCGCGGATCTTCTTCTCCGACGTAATCCCGATTGTAAATCATGCTTTCCTTGGTATTTCCAAACAAAGGATCCAGCGTATAATTCGTCTCATAGGACTCCCCGCTTGCTGTCAGATCTGTCCATGGCGACATTAAAATCAGCCCCTCCGGCAGCTCCATTCCGTGATCTTTTAAATACAGGCAAAGCGCCAGCGCCAGACCGCCGCCGGCCGAATCTCCGGCGACTACGATCTTTCCCGGCTGACATCCAGACTGCAGCAGCCACTGCCAGGCATCCAGCGCGTCTTCCAGCGCCGCGGGATACGGATTTTCAGGGGCTACCCGATAGTCCGGAGTAAATACGTTAATCCCGCCTCCGATTTCGTTATACAAGCCTGCAAAAGAACGATACTTATTACGCATCGCGCCGATATAACCGCCTCCATGCAGCTGCAGCACCACGCGGGACAGACTCGGATTCTGTGCAAGACTTAACAGCTCCGCCTTACACTGCGGAAGATCGATCTGCGTCAGATGAAAACAGGCCGGACATTTCCATGGCGGCTCTACCAGATTTTTACGAATTTCACCATTTTGAATCTTTGGCCCGATCAGCCGGTCTGCCGTCATACGCGCGATCATATCGCGTACAAACGCCGCAAACACGCTGCTTTTCTTCTCCTCTTTTTGCAATTCCTGTTTTGTCAGTTCCTGCTTCGTATTGCCTTCGGTCATTCTCTATCCTTTCTAACATCACACAACTCTCATTTTACTGCGGCGCCAAACCTGTCACATCACATGAAACCTCCTTTTTAACTCGTTCCTTGCCCGTCTTCCTCCAATGATAAAAGTGGCCAGAAACATGATGCTGGAAAGTCCAAGCGCCACATAACTCATCACCGGATGACGAATCACATCGAACAGACTCAGCACGACACAGACGCCGCTGCACAAAATCATCACAATCTGAAACAGCAGATAGCTCTGCCAGTTTCGAATATTAATAAACATCGCCACAATAATCATAATATCCATTACAAGCAGTACGAGCGGAATGACATAGTCCAGCGACCAGTGCCCAAATCCAAGCACATAGTCGATCACAACCAGATCCGCCGCTCCGCATACCACGCCAATGATTACCTTGCTGCGATAACCCGCATGTTCATTCGCAATAATATAAAACAAAAACAGCATCAGATATGCCAGCGCGCCAATGACAATCACGCTCCACCACATCTCACTGTCCAGCATATAATTCAATGTCACCGCCAGCGCTCCCAGCACAATCGCCAGAAACAGTGCAATGCGGGAAACCAGTTCCAGCCTGCGCCCTTTCAGACGGATGTCCGGATACCGTTCCCTTGCCGTGTCGTCGTCTCCCTGCTCGACGACGCACTGGCAAAGCGGACATACATCTGTCTGATCCATAATTCTCACACCGCAATGCAGACATTTATTCATAATACACCCCGTTGCTTTCTATCGTTACATCCAGTCCCTCTGCTGTCAGCGTCCTGAAAAAAATCTTTTGTACGACAGGCTTTTCAAATATGGAGCTAAAGGTAAATGCAAGCGTATCCTTATAAGAACAGATCGTTCCTTTTAAGAACTGCCCTTTGCTCATCGCCAGAAAAGAATGAAACATTTCTATATAAGGTTCATAGGCTTCCTGTACTTTGATATTTCCAATATTCGTCACTGTCGTTGAATTTGCAAGCGCCGTTTTTGTGTAGACAGACCGAATCGCCAGATTTTTAAAAATGAGCGGTACGGCACGCATCGCCAGGTTTTTCTCATTCGACACGTTATAAGAAAAAATATCTTCCAGATGATCTTTTTGAATCTGGCTGCGCAGACTGTCTTTAACGATCTGCAGCACTTCTTCAAACGTATAGTTCTCCTTTTCCGGTAAAAACTCCGCAGATACCATTACAAAAAAATTTTTCGTTGTGACAGAATTAAAATACGGACGCAGATTCACCGGAACAGCCGCGCGAATCGGCCTGCCAGCCTGCGCGCCATGCAGATATCCCTGATAAATGCTCCATACTACGAGCGCCACGAGATATTCGTTAATGCTCATCTCATGACGTTTGCACACTTCTTTTAGCTGCGGGATATTCAGATATCCATGCATCACGCCAAATTCCTGCGCCCGCAGCCTTGGCGCTTTCATAATGTATGCCCGTCCGGAACGATAATTTCTGGGACGACTTTTTTTATAGTTTTGTAAAAAACTGTCTTCCCGGTTCAGAGAAGTTTCCACGCTCAGACGGTCGCCTTCCTGTTCGCGCAACTTTGGATGTGACAGCCGCAGATACTGATAGGTCAGCTCTTTTAAAAAATTAATGCCGCCCATCCCGTCGGTCAGTACGTGAAAGACTTCCAGATTAATCCTGCACATATAATACGTTACACGGAACAGATAGCTGTTATTCCGGTTCTGCAAAATATAACGGCATGGATATGTATATTCTTCCATAACCTCCGGAGCCGGTTTCCCATTTTCTTCAAAGTAATACCAAAAAAAGCCCTGCCGCAGGCGGACGTTGAATCCGTCAAACTTCGGCAGCACCATATCAAGCGCCCTCTGCAGCGTGGATCCTATCACAGGCTCTTTGAGCACCACACTGATTCGATAGACGTTTGTCATATCGTCTCCGGCGATTACTGGAAATAAATGAGCCGTATTATCCAGCTTGTCCCATTTGGGTTCACGGGCACGTCTGGACGCTTTTCGCTTTCCTTTCCGGTCCGGCTGGTTTTTTTGATTTTCTGATTGATTCCTGTCGTTCATTGCATCACTTCGCCTTGTTTAGTAGTATTCCTATACAATAATTTGCCATAAAATTCAAAATTATGCAACTGTTTCTTTTAAAATCTGTCGGCCGCCTTATTTTTTAAAAAAGTCGTGCTCACTTCTTGACAGCATTCTCCCATGGAGGTAAACTAAAACGAGAAAAACACAGAGGATTGACACATTAATAAGGAAGGTTATGGTAAAGATGGAGAAAAAAAACATTGACTGGGCAAATATTGGATTTAATTATCAGAAAACAGATAAACGATACGTGGCAGACTTTAAAAACGGAGTATGGGAAGAAGGACGGCTGACAGAGGATGCTATGATTACGATCAGCGAATGCGCAGGTGTCCTGCAGTATGCACAGACCTGTTTTGAAGGATTAAAGGCATATACGACGCAGGATGGCAGAATCGTTACATTTCGTCCGGATCTGAATGCGGCGCGTATGGAAGATTCCTGCAAGCGTCTGATCATGCCGGTATTTCCGCAGGATAAGTTCGTCGAAGCCGTAGCCATGACTGTAAAAGCCAACGCAGCGTATGTCCCTCCGTATGGTTCTGGAGCGACTTTATATATTCGTCCTTACATGTTTGGCAGCAATGCAGTAATTGGCGTAAAGCCGGCGGACGAATATCAGTTCCGTATTTTTACCACGCCGGTAGGACCGTATTTTCAGGGAGGCATAAAGCCTCTGACCATCTGTGTCAGCGATTTTGACCGCGCTGCGCCGCATGGAACTGGTAATATTAAAGCCGGATTAAACTATGCAATGAGCCTGTATCCGATTGTCAGGGCTCATGAAGCAGGCTATGACGAAAATATGTATCTGGACGCTGGCACAAGAACTTACGTGGAAGAAACCGGCGGAGCCAACTTCCTGTTTGTCACAAAAGACAACACCATTGTAACGCCTCAGTCAGACAGTATTCTGCCATCGATTACAAGACGGTCCCTGATGGTTGTTGCAGAAAAGTACTTAAATATGAAAGTGGAAGAGCGAAAAGTAACGCTGGAAGAAATAAAAGATTTCGCAGAATGCGGACTGTGCGGAACAGCCGCCGTAATCTCTCCGGTTGGCAAAATCGTCGATCATGGAAAAGAAATCTGCCTGCCAAGCGGCATGAACCAGATGGGGCCTGTAACACAGAAGCTGTACGATACGCTTACGGGCATTCAGATGGGACATATCGAAGCGCCAAAAGGCTGGATTCAGGAGATCTGCTGACAAAACCTTTGACCAACAGACTTCGCGTCTGACAGGACACTCCTGCCAGGCGCGAAGATTTTAAGAACAGCGATGTTGGAAATATTTGTCCGATTCCAGTATTTTCAGCACCATTTTAATAAAAAATAGTGTTACAAATATTCTTCCCGATTACAGATTTTCAGATTTTCCAGTACCATTTTAATATCCGACGCGCTTCCCTTATCGCAAATGAGCGTGGCGTCTTCCGTATCCACAATGATCAGATCTTCCAGCCCCACGGCTGCGATCAGCTTTTTTCCGCCCTGAATAACATTGTTTTTACAATGAATCGTTATAATATTCCCGGTTACCACATTACCGCTTTCATTTGACTTTTGAATTCTTTCCACTGCCAGCCAGGATCCGACGTCGTCCCATCCGAACACGCCCGGCAGGATATATATGTTTTTCGCTTTTTCCATAATGCCATAATCGATGGAAACCGATTCCAGCTCCGGAAACGTCTTTTCCAGAATCATTTCCTGCTTCTCCGTTCCAATCGCATCGCCGATCTTCTCAAGATTGTCATACATATCCGGCAGCAGCTGTCTGAGATTATCCAGAACCGTCGAAACTTTCCAGATAAACATTCCGCTGTTCCACAAATATTCCTCTGTCTCCAGATATTCTTTTGCCGTCTCAATGTCTGGTTTTTCAACAAACCGATCGACGGCATAAGCGTTTCCTTCCGCTTCATCCGGGCGGAATTTTATATAACCATAGCCTGTTTCCGGATAATCCGGCGTAATTCCGATCGTTACCAGATTACTTCCTTTTTCTGCGATACTGCACCCATCTTTCAGCGCGTTCAGAAACATCTGATGATATTTAATCAGATGATCCGACGGAAGCACCACCATCAGCGCATCTTCATATTTTTTTGCCATATGCACGGCTCCAAGTCCGATACACGGAGCCGTATTTCTGCCTACCGGCTCACATAAAATATTTTCCGGCGGAATTTCCGGCAGCTGTTCCAGCACGAGATCGCGATACGCTCTGTTTGTAGAAATAAAAATATCTTCCATCGCTATCAGCGGACGAATTCTTTCTACGGTCAGCTGAATCATCGTTCTTCCGTCGTCTGTCAGTGACAAAAACTGTTTCGGCAGACTCTTACGGCTCTTCGGCCAGAAACGCTCGCCGCGTCCTCCTGCCATAATTAATGCGGTCTTTTTCATATTGCAAACCCCTTCTTCCTTACGATTGTTCTTTTTATTCGATACTTTTCTCTATGCGTTTTCTGTTTCTTTTTATTCAGACTTTATCCTTTGCCAGTTTTTTCGTCAAAACAAGAACTGTAAGCAGTATTTTTTCTTAAACGCTTATTTCACCTTAAATGCCCAGCATTTATTAATCAGAAAGTTAATCGGCACATTAATGACCAGATTGAACATCGGCGCCAGAAACTCTGAAATATGCATCAGATCTACCCAGAGATAAATAAGCAGCGTGTTTAAAAAAATGCCGGTAAACGAATAGGACACATACGTCTTTAAAAGCGCCTTCCAGACGGAACGCTGCTTTCCCTCCTCCAGCACAAACACGGCCTTATTGTTCCAGTAAAACGACCATAAAACGCTAAGCATAAATCCGACAAACTGCGCAACCAGATAATCGGTACTGGTAAACATTCCATATTTGCGGAATGCAAGAAGACTCACGGCATAAATCAGATACGAAATGATCGTATTGCTTACGCCTACGATTCCAAATTTTACAAACTGCAGAAAAGCAGAAACCGTCTCTTCTGTAAGCTGTTTTCCAGTTACTTTATATGCCAGATGCAATACCAAAAAAACGATCCGGCTAATCCAATCCCATACGCCTTTACCAATCTGTTGCATTCTTTCCTGCCTCTTTCGCATTTGCTGCATGTTCTCCTGCAATCGATACCTGTATGCCGCCTGTTCCACTATGAACGCTGCGGGAAATCAGGCTTATATTCCCCGCAGCAATACGTATCATAACATAAAAATCTCCGCAGGACAAGTTTCAATTTCTGCGCAGCCCTTTTGGATAATGATTTTTCAACACTCCCTGCGACGCCTTTCCCCATCCAGCCGAACAGCCGTCTGTCGTTACCAGGGTCCAGCCCTTCTGATCGCCGCAGCCAGTCGTCTCACCCCGCAAAAACCGTTCCGGCTCTTCCGTCTCTGTCGTCTGTGTTACATCCTCTGGACGAAGGGCCATTGCCAGCGCATGCGCCGGTTCGAACCGGCGCTTCTTACAGCATCCCAGATGCAGGCCCGCTCTCTCTGCTTTTAGCCCGTCCAGACTTCTGATTTCCGCCGGCAGCAAATACAGCTGATCTCCAAATACTGCCAGCTGTCCGCTGCTTATCTGCAGGCGCATCCGGCTGCACATTTCTTCGGAAAGCGTCGTCGTACAAAACTCCTGCAGCTGTTCATAACCTGCCGCTTTGTCTGTATCTGATTTTCGTACATTTTTTTTGCGAGCCTGCTTTTTAGCCGTATCCGCTGTCCGTTCGCAGGCAGGAGATATCGCTGTCTCCTCTTTCGACAGATGTTTCTTATAAAAGCGGGCGGCAAAATGCCCTTCTCCTCTTTGTAAGTGCGGCCAGATCTGTTCCTGCCGCTGCAGCTCGAACTGCGGATACTGGCGGACAAACCATTCTGCGTTCTGCTCATTTTCCTGCGGCGCAAACGTACAGGTGGAATATACCAAAATACCTCCCGGTTTTAACATCGACGCGGCTTTTTCTAAAATATCCCGCTGTCTTTTGGCGCATATTTCTACCTGTTCCAGACTCCATTCCCCTCTGGCCTGAATGTCCTTGCGAAACATTCCTTCCCCGGAACAGGGCGCATCGACGAGAATACGGTCAAAATACAATGGAAACCTTTCAGCAAGACGCTTTGGCGTTTCATTTAATACTACCGCGTTGCGCACGCCCATACGCTCGATATTTCTGGATAATATTCTGGCCCGCTGCGCGACTACCTCGTTCGTTACCAGCAGTCCCTGTCCGAGCATCCGCCCGGCGATCTGCGTGCTTTTTCCGCCCGGCGCCGCGCACAGATCCAGAATCCGCTCTCCCGGCTGCGGATCCAGCAGACTGACAGCGATCATGGCGCTCGGTTCCTGGATATAATAAGCGCCTGCTTCATGCAGCGGCAGTTTGCCCGGATATACGTCTTTGGAATAATAAAATCCTTCTGCTGCCCAGGGAACCTGTTCCGTTTCAATCTGTTTTTCCAGCAATACAGAACGCAGCTTTTTTTCTTCTATTTTTAATGGATTGCAGCGCAGACCATACGCCCGCTCTTTTTCATAACATGCCAGAAAATCGTCACAGGCGTCTCCAAGCTGGCTCCTTATACGTCTGGTAAAATCCTGCGGCAGTTCCAAAACATGCGCCTCCTTCGTATCTCATACTACATTTCAAAAACATCCCGGATCAGACGGTCTAACTCCTGCCACGCGTCTGTATGCTCAAATTCTTTCAGTTTATCGGCAACCGTCCGATAATACCATCCATGCATCCGTTTCTCTTTCTGGTGAAATCTTTCCCAGAATTTTTCATCATTTTTCAGATATCCCTGATGTGTGGCGCGCATATTCGACAGCTTATCTGCCAAAGCGATTATTTTTTCATCTTTGGATTTGCGGTCCAGTCCGTCTATAAATTCCTGTTTTCGAATCTTCCAGGTAGAGGCTGCATCCTGTCCTTTACGCTTATTCTCGCTTTCCATCTGCACCAGATGCGCGACCCGGCTGCCGAAAGCATCTTCGATATCCTTGGCGCTGTATCTCGTATCTTCTACGACATCGTGAAACAATGCCGCGATCACGATATCCTGGTCTCTGGTCAGCGTCATCGTAATCAGAGCCGTCTCGATCGGATGCACAATATATGGCACAGACGAACCTTTCCGCACCTGTCCTTTATGCGCTCTCATAGCAAATTCCAGCGCGCGTTCAAAACGCTCCCGCTTCTGTGCCTTTGTCTGTCCCGGTTTTTCGAACAGGTCTTCGTCGTTATCCTCCTGCACATCGTCCGGCAGTCCCTCCGCCAGCGCGCATGCCTGATCCAGCACCTGTCCGGCGTCGTCTTTTAGCAGCATGTACGGCACATGCTCCAGCACATTGGAAAATGACGTTCCTTCCGGCTGTTCCAATAACATCTGCAGCATTTTCTGATCAGAAATTAACAAAACGTCTACAAAAGAAACCGATTCCGTATAAAAGTCCTCTGTTTCCTTTGTTTCCTTCAGATTTTTGCATAACACTTCCGGAAAGAAAATAAGATTCACGTTTTCCTTTTCTTTTGCACGTCTGCACAATCCGCGGATCATATGTGCCGAACACTCCGCAGATGCGTCGCTGATAACTATTCCTATTGTGATCATGGTTCTCCTCCAAATAATTCCATTACACGATTCATAACGTTACCGTCTGCCGGAGCCTGTTCCAGTTTTTCAATCGAACCATCTTCTCTGACAACGTCCAGATGAAAAGCCGTCTCTTCCGTTTCCAGCCCCTTTTCAATTACATAATACCCCACCTGCTCTGTCAGCGGATTCCATACAATATAAATCTCCCGACAGTTTGTCTGATACAAATATTTTGACGGCGCGATAATCTGTATAATACTTAAATCGTCACGCACACGCAGTTCCATCATTTCAAAGCTGTCCTTTGTATAAGGATACTGTCCCGCCTGTCCGACTTCTGTATATGGCTCTTTGTACAGCTCGCAAAGCCTCTCTTCGTTCAGGCTCTGAATAAATTCCAGCTTCTGTGCAAACAGTTTTTCCGGTATACTGTGAAACTCCGTATTATGTCGTACCACCATTCGAAAGTCTTCTGTTTTTACCGAATATGCTTTTGGCGCTTCTTTCGCGTTCTGCTCTACCTGCCGGCTTAGCTGCAGCATCTGCGATTTTAACATCAGATTATCCGAAAACGGATTCAGTACGATCCCCTGCACAAGCGTCGGGTGATCCAGCAGCATGGCCACGCACTGTTTATACTGTATTTTCAGCATCCCCTGATACTTCTGGTTCTGCGGGAACTTATTCATCGAAGTAAATGCCGGCATATACATATCGCCTTCCGCATTTTTGACAATATACGGCTGAAAGCCTCCCTGTTTTTGTTTCTGCACCGCCATTGCCGGAACAAACAGCCTCGTCTCCTGAATGGCATACACAAGCCGGACCAGATTTTCCTTATCCTGGTCTTTGATATATACCTGCATGGCTTCTTCCAATTTCGTATTGTCAATATCGTTCATTTTTACACTCATGGCTCACACTCATTTCCTTTTGTTTTTTTGAAAATAATCTGATTGTATTCTATCGCATTCCCAGCTGTTTTTCCAGATATTTTTACAACTATTTGCATAAAAAATCGTCGCCTTGAAAAAGCGGCTGCTGCTGTCTGAACCGTTATCTTCCTTCCCGCAAAATACTTCACAAAAAAAATCCTGATATTGTCTTTTTTCCAGTAAAAGAGTATAATAGATCAGGAATGCTGTTTAAATTATTTGAAGGGAGAAAAACAAAATGCATACATTTCAACCTTATCCGATCGATCTGATTGAGTTTGATCCGTTTACAAAAATTGGAAAAGAATGGATGCTGATCACAGCAAAAAACGGAGACAATATCAACGCCATGACTGCCAGCTGGGGAGGCGTAGGCGTTCTCTGGGGCAAAAACACTGCATTCATCTTTGTAAGAGACAGCCGCTATACAAAAGAACTCATCGATCAAAGCGATTATTTTTCACTCACATTTTTCGATAGCAGCTATAAGTCAGCCATGAAATATTTTGGAATGGTAACCGGCAGAAAAGAAAATAAGATTAAAACTGCCAAAATGAACGTCAATTATTATGAAGAAGTCCCATTTATCGACGAGGGAAATTTTGTCATCTGCTGCCGTAAAATGTCCGCCACGCCAATATTACCGGAACAATTTCTGGATTCGCAGATTCAGGAACAATGGTATGCCGACGGTGATCTGCACACCATGTACGTAGGTGAAATCTTAGAAATTCTGGCCAGATAATCTCTATGGTCGCTGGCCTGTAAAAATCACATTACAAAAGGAGGATAACAATATGTCCAACGCACCAATACCTACTCCTCACAACGGTGCATGTGCAGGAGACTTCGCCAAAACAGTTTTGATGCCGGGAGATCCGCTGCGTGCAAAATATATCGCGGAAACCTATCTGGAAAACCCAAAACAGGTCAATGCTGTCCGCAATATGTTCGGGTACACCGGTACATACAAAGGAAAACCAATCTCTGTCATGGGTTCCGGTATGGGAATACCTTCTATCGGTATTTATTCCTACGAACTGTTTCATTTTTACGATGTCGATAACATTATTCGCATCGGCTCCGCCGGCGGCCTGCAGGACCATCTGCATCTGATGGATGTCGTCGTTGCGATGGGCGCCTGCACCAATTCCAACTATGCCGCCCAATATGGCCTTCCGGGCACTTTTGCTCCGACCGCAGATTACAGTCTGATGAGCCGTGCCATCGAAGCTGCAAAAGCACAGGGTACAAACGTAGTCGTTGGAAACGTATTATCCTCTGACGTTTTTTACAATGCTGACAAAAATGCAAACGATCTTTGGAAATCGATGGGCGTACTCGCTGTAGAAATGGAAGCAGCCGCATTGTACATGAACGCGGCAAAAGCAGGAAAAAAAGCTCTCTGTCTGCTGACTATTTCAGACCACATCTATTCCGGCGAAGAATTAAGCGCCGAAGACCGTCAGATTGGTTTCGGCAAAATGATGGAAATCGCACTGGAGCTTGCATAACAAAAAAAGACTTTGAAATGCGGGCTGTTGGAACGCTTCTGTTTCCAACAGCCCGCATGTTTTTCCCGTATATGCTTTTAGGCCGATCACCGTGTCTCCTGACAGACGGCTCTATACGTTGATTTCCGCTTTCATTCCAAGCAGCCCGCGATTTTTTTCCAATACCGGCTCTACGGATTCCTTTAAGAACTTTTCCACCTGAAGCGGCGCCCGTCCCACATATCTGGCCGGGTCCATTCCAGCCTTTAGTTCATCCAAAGACAGCTGGAACGTCTCGTCAGCTGCAATCAGCTCGAGCAGATTATTATCCAGCCCCCGCTTTTTCACGTTCTCGCCCGCTTCCATGGAAAGCTGGCGAATCCGCTCATGCAGCTCCTGACGGCTGCCGCCTTTTTTTACCGCGTCCATCATAATATTTTCCGTCGCCATAAACGGCAGTTCTGCCATCAGATGTTTTGTAATAACCTGATCGTATACGACCAGTCCGTCTACCACGTTCAGACACAGATCCAGAATACCGTCTACCGCCAGAAACGCTTCCGGTATAGATAACCGTTTATTTGCCGAATCGTCCAGCGTACGTTCAAACCACTGTACCGCGGAAGTGATCGCCGGATTTAACGCGTCGATCATCACATAACGGGACAGCGATGCAATCCGCTCGCTGCGCATCGGATTTCTTTTATAAGCCATGGCGGACGAACCGATCTGATGCTTTTCAAATGGCTCTTCAATTTCTTTCAGATGCTGCAGCAGACGGATATCGTTCGACATCTTATGCGCGCTGGCTGCAATACCGGAAAGCACATTCGCCACTCTGGTATCTGCTTTGCGGGAATATGTCTGCCCGGATACCGCATAACAGTGGGCAAATCCCATTTTTTCCGCAATCATCGGATCGATCTGATCGATCGTTTCCTGATCGTTGTGAAACAGCTCCTGAAAGCTCGCCTGCGTTCCGGTCGTTCCCTTCGAGCCAAGCAGCTTCATGGTAAGTATAATATAGTCGATATCTTCCAGATCCATAAGAAATTCCTGCAGCCACAAAGACGCCCGTTTCCCTACCGTCGTTGGCTGCGCAGGCTGAAAATGCGTAAACGCCAGCGTTGGCAGACTTTTATACGTATCTGCGAACCTGGCAAGCTCTGCGATGACATTCAGCAGTTTCTTTCGAATCAGATGCAGCGCCTCCGTCATCACAATAATATCGGTATTATCTCCCACATAGCAGGACGTTGCGCCAAGATGAATAATGCCGGCTGCTTTTGGACACTGCAGTCCATAAGCATAGACATGGCTCATCACATCATGACGCACTTCTTTTTCCCGTTTTCTGGCGTCTTCGTAGTTGATATCCTCAGCATGCGCTTTCATCTCATCGATCATTTCCTGCGTAATGACCGGTTCTCCATGTTCTCCTTTTAAGCCCAGCTCCATCTCTGTCTCTGCCAGAGCAATCCAGAGCTTTCTCCACGTACAAAACTTTTTATCCTGCGAAAAAATATACTGCATCTGCTCACTGGCATACCGTTCGGATAACGGACTGACATATCTGCCTGTATCTGCTGCCATAACTGCCTGCTCCTCTCTTTTCCCTCTGATCACCCGTTTGGATGTTATTTGATACGGTCATAGTAATCTCCGCGAATGTCTTCTTTCGGCGGTTCCATCGGATACTTTCCGGTAAAGCAGCCTTTACAGATGGACAGTCCCTGTACCATTTCTTCCAGACGTTCTACTTTCAGATATCCAAGGCTGTCCGCGCCTATGACATCGCGTATTTCTTCCAGCGTACGATTGTATGCGATCAGCTGTTCACGCTCCGGGATATCTGTTCCAAAATAACACGGCCATAAAAACGGCGGAGAACTGATCCGCACATGCACCTCAGCGGCGCCTGCTTCTTTAAGCATCGATACAATTCTGCCCGAGGTTGTGCCGCGCACAATCGAGTCGTCGATCATAATAATCCTTCTGCCGTTTACGGCCTCTTTGATCGCGTTCAGCTTCACACGTACCCCGTCCGCCCGAAACGACTGCTTTGGCTTAATAAACGTCCTTCCCACGTAACTGTTTTTCATAAACGCCACGCCATACGGAATGCCTGACTGCATGGAGTAGCCAAGCGCGGCGGCATTGCCCGACTCCGGCACTCCTACGACCAGATCTGCCTCTACCGGAGAATCCATCGCCAGAAATCTGCCTGCGTCGATTCTGGAATTATACACGCTGACGCCGTCGATCTGACTGTCCGGCCTTGAGAAATAAATATATTCAAAAATACACCGTCCAACCTTTTCCTCTGGCTGACAGAGCGACCGGTCAGACTGAATACCGCCTTCCGGCGAGATGGTAACGACTTCGCCCGGCAGTACATCGCGGATATATTCTGCGCCGATCGTCTCCAGAGCACAGGTTTCCGATGCAAGAAAATATGCCTGATCCCGTTTGCCGATACAAAGCGGCTTAAATCCAAACGGATCCCTGGCGCCGATCAGCTTGCGCGGACTCATAACGACAAGCGCATATGCGCCTTTAATTTTCTTTGCCGCGCGGACTACGGCTTCTTCCACCGTTCTGGAATGCAGACGTTCTCTTGCGATATGATAGGCGATCACTTCGGAATCGATCGTCGTCTGAAAGATGGCTCCGGTATATTCCAGCTCCCGCCGCAGCTCTGCCGCATTGATCAGATTCCCGTTATGCGCTACGCCAAGCGTTCCTTTTACGTAATTAATTACAAGAGGCTGCGCGTTCTCTCTCGTAGATGCGCCTGCTGTGGAATAACGGACGTGTCCAACCCCGATATCTCCTTTGAGCTGTCCGAGATTTTCCAGATTGAACACCTCGTTTACCAGGCCCATATCTTTATGGGAATCTACTTTTCTCTGCTGGCTTTTCGTATCGCTGACTGCAATGCCGCAGCTTTCCTGTCCTCTGTGCTGCAGCGCAAACAATCCGTAATAAATATCAGACGCCACATTGCGTCCCTGAAAATCGTAGACGCCGATTACGCCGCATTCCTCTCCTGGTTTGTCCATCCTGTCGTATGCTTCCTGTTCAAAATAATTCTGCCCCATTCAAAATCCCTCTTCATATGAAGTCGATCAACTGTCTGTTTCCGGTTTCCTGCCTATACTTCTTTTCCTGTTAACAATTCATACGCTTCCCGATATTTGTCCGCAGTTTTTGCAATTACCGTATCCGGCAGCGTTCCGTCGTTATCCGGATTCTGTTTTAACCAGTCTCTTACAAACTGCTTGTCAAACGAAGGCTGCCCCTGTCCCGGCTGATAACCCTGCAGCGGCCAGAATCTGGAGCTGTCCGGCGTCAGCATCTCATCGCCCAGCACCACGGTTCCGTTTTCGTCCAGTCCGAACTCAAACTTCGTATCCGCAATAATAATATTTTTAGACAACGCATACTCTGCGCATTTTTTATATAGTGCAATCGTACAGTCGCGAATCTGCGCTGCGTAAAGCTCTCCTTTTCCCGGAAACTGCTCTTCCAGAATCCTTACACTGTCCTCATACGTAATATGCTCGTCATGGTCGCCCAGATCCGCTTTCGTTGTCGGCGTGTAGATCGGTTCCGGCAGCTTGTCCGATTCCTGAAGTCCTTCCGGCAGTCTGATCCCGCATACCGTATTATTTTTCTGATAGCTCTCCCAGCCGCTTCCGGTAATATAGCCGCGCACAATACATTCGATCGGAAGCATCGTTAATTTTTTACATTTCATGCTTCTGCCCTGAAATTCCTCCGTACGGAAAAACTCCGGCATATCTTCCACATCTGTAGAAAGCATGTGATTCGGAACAATGCTGCTCGTAAAGTCAAACCAAAAGCTGGACATCTTTGTCAAAATAGCGCCTTTATCCGGAATAACGTTATTCAAAATATGATCAAATGCGGAGATACGGTCCGTCACAACCATAATCAGATTGTCCCCGTTATCATACACCTGACGTACTTTGCCTTCTTTTACTGGTTGAAATTCTGTACTCATGATTCATCCTCCATGTGTATTTTTATCAGAAACTTTGATACACGTGCATTATAATACAATCTTTCATCAAAAGCAATAACTGAATCCCGCAATCTGATCAGACAGAATCGAAACCATAAAAAAAGCAGACAACCTGTAAAACACAAGATTCTCCACTCTCTTAAAAGTAGTAGCGAGAGGGGGACTTGAACCCTCGACACCACGGGTATGAACCGTGTGCTCTAGCCAGCTGAGCTATCTCGCCATATTTTGTTTTCAATGGGACCTATAGGGCTCGAACCTATGACCCTCTGCTTGTAAGGCAGATGCTCTCCCAGCTGAGCTAAGATCCCATTTCTAACCAGCTGCTCCCGCAACCGACTTGATAAGTATAACTTACAACTTCTTATTTGTCAACAGCTTTTTTAAATTTTTTTCAATTTTTTGTCATATTTTTTTCGGACCTCCCGAACGCGGCATACGTCCGTCTGATTTCTGCCGGCGTTCGGGCGTCCGGACTATCTGGATTTTAAAAACAGATACTCCCGTTGTGCCGCGCCATCGTTTGGATATGTCTCCAGATAAGCTCCCATCTCCTGCCTGGCGGCATCAAAATTACCCATATATTCATAGGAAGCTATTTTCCCAGACCAAAGCTCCCGTTTATTGATTACGTTTTTACAGGCCATCCCTTCCTGAAACCAGGAAACCGCCTGTTCGTAGTCGCCTTCTTCAAAAGCAATCTGTCCCAGCTCATACAGCACCGCGGAGTCGTTTGGATTTTCTTTCAGATATGCTTCATAGTAAGACTGTGCGTCTTCGTTTCTGCCCTGTGCCTGAAAGACTCTGCCAAGATACAGATTTGCCGTCGCCAGCTTCTGATCGAGCGCCGCGTTTAACTCAGACTCTGCCTTCTCATAATCTCCGCTTACAAAATAAAGTCTGCCCCGCGACAGGCATGCCGGCGCGCTGTCTCCTTTGATTTTCAGCCCCTGTTCCAGATAAGCGGCCGCATCATCTAACAATCCTGCCGACACCAGCTGTTCATAAATACCCGCATACATCTGGCCGTTGTCTTTGTTGTAGGAAGCCGCCTGCGAAAAATCTTTGGCGGCATTTTCTGCCTGTCCCACGCTCATATAGGCGCAGCCTCGCAGATAGTATGCGTCTGCGTTTTTATCGTCATACTCGATGATCGCAGTATAAGAAGCGATTGCGTCTTCTGTGCTGCCGTCTTCCATCTGGGCGTACGCTTTGTAAAAATTAATATCCACTTCCAGATTGGACACAATACCGACACGCTCATGCAGCGCCTGATGAAAAGACTGGATGGCTCCCTGGTAATCTCCCTGATCCATGCGCTCCAGACCTGTCTGTCGGTATTCCATCTCTGTTTGTATCTGCTTTTCATCTCCGCAGCCGCCCAATCCCAACAGCAAAACTGCCGCGGCGCCGCAGCATATACGTCGTATGAGTACAAATCTCCCTCTTTTCCTCACGCTTCGCCGCTCCCTCCTGTTATTCTTTCGTTACGGTTCTGTCGTTACAGCTCGCAGTTATTTACCGTTCTTGGGAACGGAACAACGTCACGAATATTGGACATGCCTGTCAGATACATCACGCAGCGTTCAAATCCAAGACCAAATCCTGCATGTCTTGCCGTACCGTATTTCCGCAGGTCCAGATAAAACTCATAATCTTCTTCCCGCAGTCCCATCTCCTCAATTCTTGCCAGCAGCTTGTCATAATCGTCCTCACGCTGGCTGCCGCCGATAATTTCTCCGATGCCCGGCACAAGACAGTCTACTGCGGCAACCGTCTTTTCATCCTCATTCAGTTTCATATAAAACGCCTTGATTTCCTTCGGATAATCGTAAACGAATACCGGACGTTTAAATACCTGTTCGGTCAGATAACGCTCGTGTTCGGTCTGTAAATCTGCGCCCCAGGACACTTTGTAGTCAAATTTATGATTATTTTTCTCCAGCAGCTTTACTGCCTCCGTATACGATACTCTGGCAAAATCCGAATTTCTCACATGTTCCAGACGTTCGATCAGTCCCTTGTCCACAAACTGATTGAAAAACGCCATTTCTTCCGGCGCATGTTCCAGCACATAACTGATAATATATTTCAGCATACTTTCCGCAAGCATCATATCGTCATCCAGATCTGCAAATGCAATTTCCGGCTCGATCATCCAAAACTCTGCCGCATGTCTTGTCGTATTGGAATTTTCCGCACGGAAAGTCGGCCCAAACGTATAAATATTTTTAAACGCCATCGCGTAAGTCTCTCCGTTGAGCTGTCCGCTGACGGTAAGATTCGTCGGTTTTCCAAAAAAGTCCTGCGTATAATCGATGCTTCCGTCTTCGTTCACAGGCAGACTGTTTAAATCCAGCGATGTCACCTGAAACATCTCTCCGGCGCCTTCGCAGTCACTGCCTGTAATAATTGGCGTATGCACATATACAAAATCCCGCTCCTGGAAAAATTTGTGAATGGCATAAGCTGTCAGCGAACGTACGCGGAACACTGCTTCAAACGTATTTGTTCTCGGCCTTAAATGCGAAATCGTTCTCAGATATTCAAACGTATGTCTTTTTTTCTGCAGCGGATAATCCGGCGACGAAGCTCCTTCGATCTCAATCTTCTTTGCCTGAATCTCAAACGGCTGCTTCGCATCCGGAGTCGACACAAATGTCCCGGTAATCACCAGCGCAGCCCCTACGTTGATTTTTCCGATTTCTTCAAAGTTCGCAAGACCATCTCCATACACAACCTGAACCGGTTCAAAAAACGTACCGTCGTTCACTATGATAAATCCAAATGCTTTCGACTTGCGGTTACTGCGCACCCACCCGCCGATCGTGACTTCCTTATCTACAAATTTCTGCTGTTCGCGAAAGAGTTCTCTAATATTTGTCAGTTCCATAGTTCCTGTTCCTTTCTTCTATTTATTGTTTAATTAAAATCCAATCGTAATCCAATTGTAATTCAATCGCAACAATTCCATCCCGATTTTTCACACATGTTTCATTGGTTATTTTTCTTCAGACTCGTCCGGCACGACGCCATACTGAATATCGGCATTCTCAACAACCATATCCAGCGCCTGATTACATACGAATATTTTCCGTTCATATGCTTCTCCTGCCGCTGCGTCGGAACCGCCAGACTTATAAAATTCTTCTGCAGATTTGTATGCGTTCACATCCATCTGCTGCTGTACATAATCCTGAAACGCTTCTTCTTCCAGCTTTATTCCTTCTTTTTTCGCAATCGCTTCCAGAATCAGCTCTGTCGTTAAATTCGTCTGTACTTCTTTCGTAATATCCGTCTGAAACGCTTCTTCTGTCATCCCGTTATAATTTTTTTCCAAAAAATCTGCCAGTGTCGTACCGTCGCTGCAGTTACGATTTTTAAACTGTTCGATCGCTTCTTCCACGCGCGTATTCAGCATCTCGTCCGGTATGGTTACCTCACAGATTTCCTGCAGACAGTCGATCACTTCTTTTCTTGTATCTGTTTCCTTGCTGGAACTATTTGTCGTTTCCAGATACTCTTTTACTTTTTTCTTATATTCTTCTACGGATTCATAATTATAATTCTGCTTTACAAATTCATCGTTCAGCTCAAATTTTGCATCCGGATCTTCTTCCATGATCTTATTAATTTTTACCGTAAAAACAACATCTGCGCCTGCCAGCTCTTCGCTCTGATAATTTTCCGGAAATGTCAGATTCAGATCTACCGTCTGTCCGACCTTTTTTCCAATCAGCCCGTCTTCAAATCCGTCGATAAAGGCGTGGGAACCTATCGTCAGATTATATCCCTGCGCCGTACCGCCATTAAAAGCGACGCCGTCTTTTTTCCCTTCATAGTCGATATTTACCGTATCGCCTGATTCTACCTTTTTCTTATTTGTTTCCTTATAAGCCGGCTGCGCATTGTACTGTGCCATACTGAGCGCATAATCGTCGATCTGTTCCTGCGTTACCTTATAATCGTTTGGCAGCGTCACGCTGAGCTTTTTATAATCTCCCAGCGTCACATACTGATCTGTGTCATAAGAAGACGGATCCGCCCCTTCTGACTGCTCTGTCTTGTTATCTGCGCTGCCCCCATCTGTCTGTGTATGACTGTCTTTTTGATTTTCTTTTCCACATGCGCCTGCCGATACCGCTATCGCTGCCGCAAGTAAAATCATGGTCAGTTTCTTTTTCATCGCACTTCCTATCCCTTCTATTTTAAATAATATAAATATAATATAAAACCTATACATTTTACAATAACACATAATTGTGAAAATTTAAAGTTTTTATTGCTTTATCTTTGAAATAATGCTATAATTGCAAACAGTATGAAAATGAACCGGAGGAGGAACACAACGTGAAAACCTGGCAGATTGTTTTACTTGTCATTATTGCCATTTTGTTAATCGCATTGATTGCTCTTTATTTTCTGGGGAAACGGCTTCAGAAGAAAAAAGAAGAATCAGACCGGCAGATGGAAGCTGCTTCTCAGACAATACCCATGCTGATTATTGATAAAAAGAAAATGAAACTGAAAGATGCCGGACTTCCCGCAATTGTATACGAACAGACGCCCAAACTTCTCCGTCGTCAGAAAGTGCCGATTGTCAAAGCCAAGGTCGGGCCAAGAATACAGACGTTTATGTGCGACGCTGCCGTATTTGACGAGATTCCGTTAAAAAAAGAAGTGCGCGTCACCGCCAGCGGCTTATATATTACCGGCGTTAAGGGGCTTCGTAAGCCATTGGAAAAATCCGAAAAGCCTAAGAAAAAGAAATTTCTGCAAAGAATTCAGGAAAAAGCCAAAAATCTTCAGGCGCAGCAGGAAAGCGGCAAAGCGGCTTCTGGCAAAAAGAAAAAATAAAACGAAAAAAACAGCGTTTACAATAATATATAAAAGAAATAAAATTAAAAATAAAAGTTTTCCTACATACTGAATTTCAGTCAGACAGGAGAATCAAAAATACTGAAAGCCTTGTGATATAAATTTCAAAGGTTTTCAGTATTTTTTTATTCCGGTTCACTTTTGAGCCAGGAACGCTTCCATTATGAGCATGATAAAACATAACAGCCTCCTTTATGTTATAATTCTGCCTTTGCAGGTGATGTTCCTGCGGCATAGAAATCCTGCCTTTCATCCTGTTTCTTTCCTGTTAAGAAACCGTTAAAATGCCGCTAAGTCCCCGCTAAGACTCCCCCTTTTCTATTTCCTTTTCCCTCTTTTTCAGTTATGATACACGCACAGCGTTATCTGACTGCCGTCAGATTCCAACGCGCATTTTATAAAAAGGAGGCCATCGTATGGATACCGTAATCGTTGTGCTAAGCGTTCTCATTGTCGTCAGCGTCTGTATCTGGAATTTTCATGATACATATGGTAAATAATACGCCATTGGCGGATAGAATTGAGGTGAATCTATGAACCTATTAAGTATCGCCGCACTGTTCATCGGCGGCGCTTTCTCTGTGATTGTTCTTCTTTATTTATTTGTCGGACTGATCGCCGTACTGTTGTGGAAGGTATATCGAAAGTTCCATCTGGGCTGTTCATTCTGGGATTAACCTCCCCGAATGAACAGGCGTAAGATTTCCTGAAAACAAAATCTTAACAAATTCTTAGCACATTTTTCACTTGCAGTTTCTCCTCCGATATATTATGGTAAGAGAATATCATTCCCATTCGGAATCAGACGGAACAGGAGAACTGCAAGATGAAACGACTGCTGTCTTTACGAAAAGAACACCCTGCCATACTCACCATACTTCTGATGTCGGCTGCGACATTATGTTCTTTCCTGTTTTTCTTTTGCGTGCCTTCCGGTTCTGCAAATATCGCCCTGTTTTATGTATTTGCTCTGGTAATCATTGCCCGTGATACAAAAGGTTACCGCTTTGGCGTTATTGCGGCTCTTTTTTGTGTCGTATTTATCAACTATTTTTTCACATACCCGCATTTTAAGCTGAACTTTACGCTTTCCGGCTATCCGGTTACCTTCCTTGTCATGCTCGCAATCGCTCTGATCATCAGTACGCTCACCTCCCATATGAAGCGTCAGGCAGAAGCGCTTGCCGAAGCGGAAAAGGAAAAAATGCGCGCCAATCTGCTGCGTGCCGTTTCCCACGACCTGCGCACCCCGCTGACCAGTATTATCGGTTCTGTCGCCGCATTGCGTGAAAGCACAGTCACACAGCAAAATACAGATATCTATGAAACATTAAACCATATTTATGACGATGCCGGATGGCTGCTGAACATGGTAGAAAATCTGCTCTCCGTCACCCGCATCCAGGGCGCGGACGCGCATGTAAAAAAGTCGATGGAAGTCGTGGAAGAAGTCGTCTCCGAATCCGTGGCCCGTCTGAAAAAACGACTGCCGCAGGCGCAGATAGAAGTACAGCTGCCAGATGATTTTATCATGATTCCTATGGATGCCGTTTTAATCGAGCAGGTCATTATGAATCTGCTGGAAAATGCCGTTGTTCATTCCCAAAGCAGCCTTCCGATCCGCCTTTGCGTCTCTCTGGAACCGGAACGGGTCGTCTTTGAAATCATCGATTTTGGGATTGGTATCCCGGAAGATCTCGTGCATACGATATTTGACGGTATCCCTTCCAACGAATCCCGATCTGCCGACAGCCGCAAAGGAATGGGTATCGGACTTGGTATCTGCAAGACAATTATCCTTGCGCATAACGGCGACATTTCTGCGAAAAACCATGCGCAGGGCGCCGTCTTTACGTTCACTCTGCCCGTCGAACAGACAAGAAAGGACACCTTATGAACAACCAGTTTACCGTACTGATCATTGAAGACGAACAAAATATCAGCAATTTCATGAATAAAATTCTGACCGCACACGGATATCATGTAATCAGCAGCTACTGCGGCAGAGACGGTCTGTCCGTCATCTCTTCCCGCTGTCCGGACGTTATTCTGCTCGATCTGGGTCTGCCGGATATGGACGGTATGGATATTATCCGGCAGGTCAGATCCTGGTCCAACAGTCCGATCATCGTCATCTCTGCGCGTACTCTGGAGCAGGAAAAAGTCGCTGCCCTGGACAATGGTGCGGACGACTATATTACCAAGCCGTTCGGCGCCTCCGAACTGCTTGCCCGTATCCGCACCTCCTTGCGCCACAGCAACAAGCTCAATCCCGACGGCGCTTTATACCACCGGCCCTATCAGGCGCTGGATCTTTTGATCGATTTTGAAAAGCATCTTGTTCTGCTCTGCGGCGAACCGCTGCACCTGACTCCGATCGAATACCGCATCGTTACTTATCTGGCTCAAAATTCCGGTAAAGTGCTGACTTACAGTGCAATTATGCACAATGTCTGGGGCCCGTTTATCGATGACGACAACAAAATCCTGCGGGTCAATATGGCAAATATCCGCCGCAAGCTGGAAAAAAATCCGGGAGAACCCGCATATATTTTCACTGAAATCGGCGTCGGTTACCGTATGATCGAAGACGGCGCCATCCGGACTACAGACTAAAACCGCTCTGTTCTTTGGACTGCACGGACAAATGTATCGTGCAGTCCGCAAGATGCTCGTAATTAATATCCAGCGCATATTCAATATGGGCCTGAATCTCCCTGTCCGATTCTTCAATTGAAATGCTGTGCGCGTCGATTCCCATCATCAGACTGCCAAACGGGGTCGTATAGCAGGTCATGTTCTTTTTATCTTTTTCAAATACCATATGTACGTTAGAACTGCCGCGTTTGGTAATCTCCAGTGAATCATCTTTCAATTTTAATACATTTTTCGTAACGCCGTCAAAGCCTTCCATGACTTCCTCATACATAATATAATGCTTGCCGTTCTTAAAATAATATTCGCCCGGAGCTATAATCTCAACTGGTTCGGGTTCGTCCGGATCTCCGTTATCTGCGGTAAACTGCATGCCGCTGATTTTTAAAAGTATGTCCTTTGTCATAACCTTGCTCCTTTTTTCAGATTCTTTCAAACGATTGGATTCTGTCATTGTTCAGACTGCTATACACATTGCGGGATATCGATCTGCACCCCATGCATGCTTATTATAACAGAATGGCTTTTATTTTCAAGGCCTGTGCAAAAACACATACGTAGCGATTGTCGCGTCAGAGAGACAGCGCCTTATAGCTCTTGCCGTGCGAAACCACGTTCACTTCTGTATTCAGTATCTTTTGGTCACGCCTTGTGTCACTGACGGCGCAAGAGCTCTCGGTCTGCTCAAAATACATCAAAAATATTCAATGTCCTTTATACGGCGCAAGTAGTCTGTCACTCCAATGTATCCGGAAAAACTGTATAAACGGCCCTGTACAGAACGCCAGCATTACTGTCCCAATTCCGATGATTTTCCACTGAATGCCTGTCTTCATACCAGTAAAACAGCCAATGCTGGCACAGATAATATCCAGTATGATCCGCGCAAACCGGAACGGTATCCTTTGCTTTGTAAGCATTTCCACAATATACCCAGCTGCATCATAAGGCGCCATTCCCATATCTGCCGAGATATAGAGTGCGTCTCCAATACAGATTAAAAGTGCTGCAAAAATCAGCAGAGCGATCCGAGAAGGCCATATGGCGAACGTAATCTGCAATTTTGCCAGAATCCACATGATAAAATCTGCCGTGTACCCTACAAAGACCATATTAAAGATTGTTCCAAAACCGATAAACTGCCTTTTGAACGCAAAGACAAGAACGAGAATCAATGCATTCACGCCCAGCTGCAGCGTTCCAAACTGTATGCTGAGCATCGAGCTGATTCCCGTGTTCATCGCAGTAAATGGGTCGGCTCCCATCTCCGCGATCTTAAAAAAACCAACTGCGATTCCCACCATAAAAATACCTATAACAACTGCCAGTCCTCTCACCAGATAAGATTTTACATCCTTTTGTTTCATGATAAACCTCCTCGTTCCTTTATGTCATATACATTTCCTGATTGAATTTCTCTCTGTGAAATGATAAACTAAATTCATCGATAACCATCTGCAAACACAAACCAAAACTCCGGGATCTCCCTGCATCATCCAATGGGAAAGCTCCGGTAAGGACACACGGTATCATAAAATGGAGGTTTCCCATGGAAAATGCATTTTTTGTCGAATTCCCTACAATGGAGATTGAGGATCTCCATATCAACAACTTTGGCCACTCTGTCACAAAACCCTGCCACAAATTCGGACCAGCTGTTCGCAGTTTTTACCTCGTTCATTATATTCTCAACGGACAAGGCGAGTTCTTTGTTAACGGAAACTACTACAAGCTCTCAAAAGGCCAGGGGTTTCTCATAGAGCCTGACTATCAAACAGTATATATGTCAGACTCGACAAATCCGTGGACCTATGTGTGGGTAGGATTCTCTGGAAAAAAAGCAAAGGAAATGCTCAACGGCATTGGCATCTGCCAGGATTTTCCAATATTCTCCTGCGAGGAAGACCTACACCCTGAAAAATATGTAATAGATATGCTGCAGCACAACAGTGCCAGCTCCGACGACCAGTACCGTCAAATGGCGATGCTCTACCTCTTTTTTTCCTGTCTTGCCAAAGCAAATACAGATAAGGAGCACCTCGCGCCGAATGAGAACCTATACGTCACACATGCTATCCGCTATATCCAGAACCACTACAGTGAATCCCTGCAGATTGAGGAGCTGGCCCGCTATGTCGGGCTGAACAGAAGCTATCTGAGCACCCTGTTCAAACAACACACCGGCCTGTCCCCAATAAAATACCTGCAGACATTCCGCCTTACCAAAGCTGCGCATCTACTCTCCATGACACAGCTCTCCATTGCCAGCATCGCCTTCTCCTGCGGATATCAGGAGCCAGAAGCCTTCTGCAAGGCATTCCGGCAGCTGTCAGGAATTTCTCCCAGTAAATACCGCGCGCAGGAGCAGGCCAAGACTGATGCCAACCGCAGAAAATCCAATCCCTTTCACGATAATGAATCAGCCTTCCCTATATAGCTGTAATTTCATATAAGACTGACAGAAAATCCTGACATCCCCCGCTTCCATCAATAACCTGCCCAGAGGATTTATCCTCCAGCATCAGTCCATACTGCATCAGCTCGTCACCATATGCATCATAGGATAAAAAACGGCTCTCAATATGGTACTTCTGCTCTGCCAGCAGTCCACAAAGAGGCAGGCGTCTGTAAGGACCATTGATCTCACTCAACATGCGGGTGACCGTCACGATCGCCCGCTGTCTATCCAGCGCCGCTGTCTCCCATGCTGCAAAGTTTGTCTCAAAAGGGCTGCATAACCGATAGAAGTTCCCCTCTGTTATCAGCCTTCTGTTTTTCTTGTAAAACGCGATCTGCTTTTTCACAATCTCAATCTCTTCGCTGCCAAGCCTGTTCAAATCCAGCTCATAGCCAAACGCGCCAGTGCACGCCACATTTCCTCTCGTCTCGATCGGTGTCCTGCGCCCCACCTGTTCATTCGGGCAGGCAGAGACATGGGCGCCCATACAACTTATAGGATAGACCAGACTGGTACCATACTGTATTTTCAAACGCTCGACAGCATCAGAATCATCGGAGACCCATCCCTGAGGCGCATAATAGAGCATCCCCGCATCGAACCGGCCACCGCCGCTGGAACACGATTCAATCAACAGACTTGGAAATGCCTGTATCAGACGCTCATGCAGATCGTAGACACCAAGAATATACCGATGAAAAATTTCCCCCTGCTGATCCGCTGGATAAGCTTGCGAATAACACTCGCTGATAGAGCGGTTCATATCCCACTTGATATAACTGATCTTCGCTTTTGACAGCAGCGCATACATCTGTTCATATATTGCATCTACCACTTCCCGGCGCGAAAAGTCGAGGACAAACTGATTTCTGCCATGTGAGGTACTGCGGTTTGGTGTCGCGATAATGTAATCCGGATGGCTCCTGAAAAAATCACTGTCCCGGTTTACCATCTCCGGCTCAAACCACAGACCAAATTTCATGCCGAGCGCCTCGATTTTTTCCGCTAATCCCTCAATTCCATTCGGAATCTTCTGTGTATTGGCATGCCAATCCCCAAGCCCATGTCTGTCATCATCTCGCGCACCAAACCAGCCGTCATCCAGAACAAACAGCTCAATGCCACACTCTTTTGCCTTGGCTGCAAACAGGATCAAATCATCCTCCACATAATTAAACTGCGTCGCCTCCCAGTTGTTGATCAGAATCGGACGCTCCCTGTCGCGCCAGTATCCACGCACCAGACGGCTCTTATAAAGCCGGTGGAACTGCCGACTCATGCCATTCAGTCCGTCGCCAGAATAAACCATGACTGCCTCCGGTATCGTAAAATCCGTCTCCGAATCAAGCCTCCACTGAAATCCAAAAGGATTGATGCCCATCATAACACGCAGCACCTGATAATTGTCCACCTCTGCCTGCGCGAGAAAATTGCCGCTGTATACCAGACTAAATCCATACGCCTCGCCGCTCTGCTCCGTGGTACTTTTGCGTTTGAGGGCAAGAAACGGATTATGCTGGTGAGATGAATTGCCACGCATGCTTGACACAGCGGATATTCCGGGCTGCAGATCTCGAATATATATATGCCGCTCCCGCGCCCACGAACCGGACAACTGCACGCTTTGAAAATCAGCATCCGGCAGATCTACGCTCATGCTCATCGCCCTGTTGATGAACACGTGTTCCTTTCCATGGTTGACAAACCGGACACTCCTTGCAACCGCATCAACATCCCGAAAAATACTGTAGGATAAAATAACCTCCAGTGATCTCACCGTATCCCACATAAAAATTTCAATCGTGGAAGCCTCACTCTCATCTTCCACATAAGTAGCCGGCAGCCCGGAAAGGAACTTTTTACCATTGAACATTTCATACCGCTGGTATTCCAGTTTACAGATACGGCTCCCGTCACCGCCCTGGATTTCCAGGGCCGGATAACGGTAATCTGATGTGCCATAGCAGGGATATTCCTGCCGCAGATGCTCATAGGAGGTATAGAGATCTCCCTCCGTTATATAGGTCGTCATCGGGCGGTACGCTTTTTCGACCATATGCAGATAGCTGCCCTCAGGATTGAGCGCCCTGCCAAAATACAGATGACCAAGCTGTCCACTTTCCATCACATAAAACAGATAGCTGATTCGTCCATTGTTCAAATGAAATACTTTTTCCTGCTCATTTACGGTAATCATACGCATACACTCCTTTTCATTTATTTTTACTGATCTGCATGCAACCTGTGAATCTCTCCCGTCAACTCTTCAAGCCGCTTTCCTTTCAATTTATATCCAAACTTAAAAATCAGGAAACTTAAAACAGCAAGGAGCATTGGAAGGATAAACATCAGTATACGAATTCCAGTGATGGTGGATGCTGTCTGATTTCCTGCCATCTGCGGATCGTAACCCACAAGTTCCAGACCGACTCCGGTAAACAATGCCGCGAGGGCTGAAGCCATCTTCATCAGAAAAGTCTGGGCTGAACACGTCACACTCTCGTTTCTCTTGCCAAATTTCACTTCTCCGTAGTCGATGACATCCGCGATGCAGCAGGTCGTCGTCCCAATCGAAAGGCCGGAACCAAAGAACAGCAGGCAGCAGGATACGATCACGCCCACCGCACTTGTTGGTGCCACAAATCCCAGAACAAGAAGCAGCACTAACCCGGCGATCGGGAGACCGCACGCCAACGCATAGACTTTTTCGCGTTCGATCTTTTTGGCAATCATCGGGAAACAGAACAGACCTGCCATTTCCGCTAAAATCGTGAAACCAAACACTGAGTACAGTGTCGCATTTCCACAGACTTCCTTAAAATAGTAGACTGCAAATGCTTTTAGCACCTGTGTGCAGAGATTAAATGTCAGAAGCAGCCCAATAAATGCAACCAGCTGGTCATTCTTGATAATGATTGCAAACGCTTCCTTGAGATTTGTCTTCTGTGCTTTTGCAGTCAGTGTGGATTCCTCCTTTACATTCAACACTGTAATTCCGATCGTGACAATAAACAGGACTGCGATTGCAATCGCACAGTATGTAAAACCCGTTTCACTGATATTGAGTGTGCTTCCATTCTTCTGTTCCTGGAGAATCGTCGTGTCTCCGGCGATACGGTTAAAAAAATCGATAAAGTTCAATCCAAATGTACAGATGATGAAACCGCCAAGACTTGCAAAGATTCTTGGTATGACTGATATCTTCTCCCTCTCACGCGGATCACCTGACAGGTTTGGAAGCCATGACCAGTACGGCACATCCATGATGGTGTACGTCATCCCATACAGGATATACATGATGGATACATAGATGCATTTCGTTTTCATATCATCGATCCCAAGCGTAGTGAAAAGCAGGACAAATGTTATGGAATTCAACAAAGTTCCAACAATCAGCCAGATACGGAACTTTCCGTATTTTGTCTTTGTGTTGTCCACGATCATTCCCATAACAGGGTCATTGACTGCGTCCCACATTCTCGCGACGAAAAACAACGTACCCACAAAACCGGAGGCAATCCCCAGTGTATCTGTCAGATACAGCATCAAAAATGCCCCCACAAGATTCACGATTGCGTCTTTTCCAATCGCTCCGATACCAAAACACCATTTTTCCTTCGGCGCTCTCATTTGTTCGTTCATAAAAGTTCCTCCTTGATAATAATATTTATTCAATTGAGAACCGGTTCCTTTGATGATATTAGCTTACCACAGACTGACCAGAAACTTCATGTGTGCATGTTAATACCATCTGTCCATTTGTTAGATCACTGTATAAACTTTTTCTCAAATCTCCGCATCATGTTTTCAAATGGACTGCATTTAAGTTTCGTTAACATCATACTCAATACAATCACAACTACTGCCATTAGAATGCCGCCAAAAGGAATGGAGCCGATATCCATCAATGCCAATGACCACTCTGTACTGATTGACTGCAATGCCCATCCCAGCACAATTTGAAGCACATACAATGTAAGTGACAGCTTTCCAGCACTACAAAATATCTTCAAAACCTTTCCATATTTATTTCCAACCATGCAAAGTACTCCAAACAAAATAAGGGAACCTCCTGTCCCAATCAGAAGTTCGCTGGTTGAACCCCCTTGCGGGGTAGAGATAAGGAGCATATGCCACATGATCGGCTGTGTATTATGCGGCCACATTGCATATGCATCGATCTCTGCATTGACGGCTGATAAATTTGAAGCAGCCCATTCCATGTAAGAATTGTATAATCCGCGCATTACAAATACATCCACAATTTTTACCGGTATCAGAATCATTGCTCCTGAAGCAATAAATTTCATTGCATTCTCTGTTTTATGCAGATCTAACCGACCAACTGCCATTCCCACAACAAAAACCGGCATCCATGCCAGCGCAGAAAGAGATCCTCCTGCAATATCCGCTAAAATGGCTGCGCCTTCAAATAAACTCATTCCAATCACCATAAGCGGCGGACATACAAAAAATGCTATTCCAGAAATAAGAAATAACTTTTTTGTTTCCAGACGTACAAGAGGCAGCGCAAACAGATATAGCATCGCATAAGCTGTTAAAACCACAGCAAATGGTCCGTTCAGCAGAATCAACACATAACCTGCAAAATCAATAAAGACAGATCTGGCTAAAATACGTGTGTTCAATGACTTACTGTCCCCATTCTTTTCCAACATCCTCTCTGCCATAATCGTATAGGAAATTCCAGAACACAGCATAAATAAAATCATAGTATTTCCAGAAACAAAACTATTCCACTGATTTAGAGCAAAATGCTGAATATACATTCCTATAACAGCCAGTCCACGAGCTGCATCCAATGCCAGCAGTCGTTTTTTCTCCTTTCCTTCTGACAGTTCCCTTTTCTTTCCTATTTCTTCACACATAAAAAAATCCTCCTTCAAAAAAGCATCGGTCTTATAGTCATGCTTACTTTATCACTAAAAATTTTTTTTAAACCTTTTTGTCCTTTGTTCGACGCTTTCATCATGAACTAATGAACTAAGTTTTATTTCAGGACAAAATCCCGTCATTCAGGACTTCTTCTTCCCAAAACCTTATTCTTTTGTTATACTATATCCGATACAATTTTTTATTTATTTCCGCGTGCAGCGGGCAAAAGTCGTGCCTGCATGACTTTTGCAACTGTTACGAAGGTGAACATATGAAATGCAAACTGGAGAAGTTTATGTTAAAAATAATCATTTGCGATGACGATGATTTTACAGTCAGGCTGATTCACGGATTATTGGAAAAAGCAATTGAAATTAGTAAAATAGAAGCACAGATTGTATGTGAAACATCTTCCGGTACGGATTTGCTCCACTTTATCAAAAAAAATACCGGTCCCTATCTCTATCTCCTTGATTTTGATTTTGGGAAAAAAGATTTAAATGGAATTGATCTGGCAAAAAAGGTATCTCATTATGATAGTAACGCAAAAATAGTGTTCGTGACAAGCCATGCGGAAAAAGGCATTACTATTCTGCAAAGCGGAATACAGGCTTTTGGATTTATTGAAAAAGACATAAAACAGCAGACCATGATTACTTCCCTCATTAAGTATCTGAAAATGGCAGAGCCCACCCTGCACCAGATTCCGGAAAGCCAAATGCTGGAACTTCCGATCGGTATTGACGAAACAATTTGCCTGCCCATGTCTGATATTATTTATGTGGACTCTGTGAAAACCATTGCCCACTCTATCTGCTATCATACATTCAACGGCTCTGAAATCACAGTAAGAGATACAATGGAACATGCACTGGAACTTCTGGGAACGAATTTTATCCGATGTCATCGTTCTGTTATTGTAAATAAAGAGCAAGTCGTTTCTGTAAAAAACTGAATGGTAAAACTTTCAAACGGAACCATGGTTTGCTGCGCACTCAGAAAACAGAAAGAAATCATGGAACTTTGTTTGGAAAAATAAGAGAATTTTTAAGGAGAAAGAAAAATGATTGATATCTACAGTGATGGGCCATATATAAACATCCTTCCATTATTGCTGAGCAGCATACCGGAAATTTTGCAATACATGGCTTCTTTGTTAGTAAGTTCCTTTTATTTTTGGACTGTGAAACGCTTTTTGTCCGGCTTCCTGAAAAAAATGGCTATGTTTATTCTTCCCCTTCTGCATATTTATTATGTTTTTTCCGTAAGTATCAAAAGTGAATTTCTTTATTCTCTGTGCCTTGCCCTGCTTATCGCCTTACAACTCAGAATTCTTCAGCTTTTACCTTTTCATATGGAAGATTATGTGCTGATATTCTGCCTTTTACTTTTTCCAAGCCGTTTATTTAACAGCACCTCCGCAATCTTTGGTATTTTATGGATATTTGTAATTCTGCTTCTTGCACTTTACAGCACTACAAAAATAAGTATGAAGCATTTAAATGGCAACCATTTTTCCTGCTATTTTCTTTTTATTGTACTGTCAATTTCTGCTTATGCTTTTCATTTATCCTGCTTCTTTTTACCATCTGTCCTGTTAAAAGACAACTATATCCGCTCATTTTTATGTACCCTCATCCTAACGCTGCTTCTTCTTATTTCTGCTGCCGTCTTCATCCGGCATCGATTTTACAGACAGCTTATCCGGCTCAATGATCTTGGGAAAAAATATCAGAACATTGAAAAATATTTTCCACTTTTTTCAGTCCTGATTCTATTTTTATTTATACTGATATTTATTCCTTTTACAGCTTTGCAGCTTCACAATTTTTTAATCTCACTGCTGTTTCCATGTCTGTGCCTTGCGATTCTGTGCGCACAGCTTCCTTTTATTGTGCTGCTTTTCAAAACAGCTTTCTATAAAGATGCGGCAACTTATCAGCAATGGGAAAAGGATGAGATTTCCTCTTACTATCAAAACATATCTTCAAGCCTTTCCGAAATGGCCGGAATACGTCACGATATTAAAAATATTTTCTTTACAATGGGAAACTTTGTAGACGAAAGTGATAATCCGGATATGAAAAAATTTTTTTGGGAAAAAATTTACCCTTATTCTCAAAAAACAATTTTACGAAGCGAATTATTGTCTAAACTTTATCAGATTCCTTCGGAGTCGCTGCGCGCATTTTTAAACTTAAAAATTTCACAGGCAATCGAACATGATG
Organism: uncultured Eubacterium sp.; assembly: GCA_910577225.1. Lineage (GTDB taxonomy): Bacteria > Bacillota > Clostridia > Lachnospirales > Lachnospiraceae > Eubacterium_J. Next base: position 102,952 of record CAJTMV010000001.1, read on the forward strand.
TTGACGTTCATCTGGATGTCTCCCTTTCACCAGAAAACTTTCGGACTGCAATTGATATTATTGACCTTACCCGTATTCTCGGTATTCTCTTAGACAATGCCATCGAGGAAACCGTCCAAATTCCAAATGGCATGATTGAAATAGGAATCAGGAACAATGAAACTTCCTGTTCCTATATCATTAAAAATCCTCTTACGTCACAAAGCAGGCTGACAGGCATTCATGCAGGACAAACCACAAAGGGTGACGGTCACGGAAAAGGACTGCTCATAGTACATCAGCTTTTAGAGCAATATCCAACTGCCGTGCTGAATACCTCTATCCACAATTCCATTTATATTCAATGTCTGAATATATCCTGTCGCCGCTAACTTTGTAAACGGGGACATGCCCATAGAGATCAGGACCTTATATTTCACAGGGGACTGAAAGGACATCCGAAGGGCGCTTTTAGCGGAGGTGAAATCCAGCGCTTAGGGTCTGCCCCCTTAGTCGTAGTTATCGATTAGTTAACCGCAGCGTTGCCCTTGTCCGCTCAGTCCCATGCAGCCCGCTCCAGGGCCCCTTCCGGCTGTCATGTACACGTCCGCGCAGCCACTGAAACGCACACACATTCTCAAATTCATCGCCAGTTCCTTCCCTGAACCTGCCAGGATGTCACCCCGCTGTTAAGTAAGTGACATCAATTCACGCCACTGATAGCAGCGATGTATTCATTAGCGGTGCATGCATAAAAATAAAAGCAAAAATATTTTATTTTTGTGCAAGGATTTCGCATGAACAATCGTGTTGCTTATATCAGACAACAATTTATCAAAAACGCATCTAATAAGGAGGTTTTCACAATGAACATTTTAAAAAACCGGAAAAAGTCAGCGGCCATGCTGACAGCGGCAATTATGCTGACCGGCAGCTTTACCGTACCTGTAATGGCGCATGGCCATGGAAGCGGTCACCATAGTTCTGGCACGTATTGTTCTTACCATAGAACGACGCACAGAACGAAAAGCAGCTGTTCCAAATATTGTACCGTGCACAGAACCACGCATAAAAACGGTATCTGCCATCACTAATGAAACTCCCGAACTAAAGTAAAAAACTGCCGCTTTTACGTATAGATATCGTAAAAGCGGCAGTTTTTTCAGAAACAAGACTGTCTCTTAAATTTTATGATGCCAGAAAGTCATCTTCCATGCTTTCTGTTTTTTGACTTACCAAATCCATATATAAATCATGATCCACACATTTCAATATTTTCATCGCGTTTAAATCATCGTCATGGATATGTCTTGGATCCAATCCATCCTCGGCCAGACTAAATAACTCCGCCTTCATATTCAGCTGCGTATCGTGAATCTCATATTGTAATGTCAAAATAAAAAATCCGTCTTTAAAAGCTGTGTAATAAACAATATGAAAATGAAATTCCGTCCAGTCAGGAAAAATACTCTCAATCGTCACATGAAACGGAGCGTCTTTACGTAATTCAAACCATTTCCTGCGTCCGCTTTCGCTTTCCAGTCGTAATTTTTCACATAGTTCTTTATCTTTTGGATGAATGAACGTCGTATTTGCAGACTGCTCCGGTATATTGCTGAACATTAATTCATCGTAAGTAACGCCCAGATACTCCATAATCGCAGCGATTTTATCAAAAGAAGGACTGGTTTTCGTTTTGTTCCATCGACTGATTAAGCCCGGACTAAACCCCAGGTCTGCTTCCATCTGCGAAACTGAAATATTTTGTTTTTTACATATAAAGCGAATGGCTTTCACCAGCTGATCGACCATTTCATTCACGGGTTTCATCCTGACACCTTCTTTCTATCAACAGCTATTGAAAAATAATTCATCTTTCCATAGATTATAGTCGAACAGAAACAAAATTGTCAAGCTGATATCTGTATTTTTTGAATTTTATTTCATTTTCATATATGACGTACCATAAAACAACTACACACACTCAAAATCTTTGGTAACAATTTCCATTTCCGGATATAAATGGGATCTTTTTACACCGATTTCTTTTAGCTGCCTTGCCATTCCTATGGAATCCATAACAACGATTTTGTCCAGACAGGATTTACATCGCGGCATAAATTCCATAGCAAAAGGATGTACCCTTGCATTTTTTCCGTTTTCGGCAGCATAGTATGGAAATATTGTAAATGCGCCTTTTTGTTCGTGTATTCTTTCACTATGATGCGGATGTATAATTGCCAGCGGTGTCAGCTGATCCGTTTCTACTGCCAGTCCGTCTGAATAATACCGCAGCAGCAGATAAAAAAATGGATTAAAACTCCTGTTCTCGATCGCCTGCTGCAGAGAATCGGCATATGATTTTCTCAAAAATTCCAGTCCAGACAAACTTACTATCCCGTTTACACCTGCATTTGCATTTTTATCCAGTAAAAAGTATATTTCCCGATGTTTTTGGATATCGTCAACAATCGCGTCAATCGCATCATTCCCGATCCCTTTTATCGCATTGCGTATCAAATCCGGACAGTCTTTAAAACATTTGTAAACCATTTTATTTAGTTTTACCGGGTTTAGAACCCAGACGACAGGCGCATTGTGTCTTCTTCTATAGGATATCTCATGATCTTCCCGCGGATCTACGTATGCTTCCAGCGCAAAATTCAACGCTACAATCGCCGATTCACTCCAGTCCATTAATCTGGTTTTTGAATAATAATGCTGCATGACCTCCTGCCATTCTATCATCGATTCCGGCATATTCTGTATCTTATCATAATTTCGTGCCGCAAAATGCTGATACCGATACTCTTCCTTTAGCCATAACGTCCCATATGTCTTTTTAGAATTTTCAGAATGAGTTTCTTTGCCAGAAGAAATTTTTCTGTAAATGTTCGGCTCCAGATAATAATAAAAATCGGTCTGTTCATTCCCGCGAAACCACAAAACATTCTTTTCATCCGCAACCTTTTGTCTGCGGGAAATAATGTCAATAATCCTGATGTATTCATCCAGGCTTTTTGCATACCAGGTACCCATTTATACCTCCCCCGCTTTCTTAATTCGATTGCAATAATAATAGTCCTGCACAAAACACAGCATATCCTCCAATTTTTGTGAATTTGACTTTTTCTCTGATGCGGGATCGTTATAAAAACCGGCAACTTCCCCCACTACCTTATGAAGCTGTCTGGCTTTTGTTGCATGCCTGTATATATTTAAAATATGTTCATAAATATATGATTTTAGATATAGTTTACCAGCACTTTGTATCCGGCCGTAGGTTTCCAGCATATCGTATATTCGTTTAAATATATTTGCTTCTTTGTAAAAATACGGAAAATAGTCATCCATCCGTTCAAACTTAAGCGTGCGTTTATTCAGACGATCCCATACACAGCCTTCCCATACGATCTTTTTATTTTCCGAAATATTTTTTTCCCACAGCTTTATATTACAATCAGCCATTTCATAAAAATAGTTTCTGGCTTTTTCCGCATGCTCCTGATCCAGACTTTCGTCTGCCTCCATAGAAGTACGGATACGCGATTTCACACAATCTATTGTCTTGCTGATATATTCCCATATCTTTTTCTGCAGAACGGATACGTCTATTTCTTTTGTTTCACTTTCTATATCTTCATTCCTATTTTCTACTGTAATCAAAACCGCCAAAACAGTTTTCAGCCGTTCCCATTGCAGCGCCCCATATTCGATATGCTTCTCATACCCCTGCATCCTTGGAGCCAGCGTAACCGCCGAACGCAAATAGCCAAAACTGGTCAGTCCTATCCATTTACACATAATGATATCCGCACATATCTCCCTGTAATTTGTTACTCCAAACCGGATGGCATCGAGAATCCTGCCAGCATCAATACATTCCATTGCTTCTATGAAATGCTGCTGCGCGTGCTCTTCCCGTTCAAATTCCCAAAATGCAGCTTTTTTCGCTTTATCCTGATCGTATATGTAATAATTTTCGTCCCGGAATATGTCTAACTGTATCTTTGCCTTTTTTGCAAATTTTTCTGCCAGATTTCCTCTAAAACTTCTTGCACCATCTTCCTGAATGAGGACCGCATCTGTCAGAAGAAGAAACGCCCGTTTCGTTAATTCCAGATAATTTTTTAGTAATTGTGTTCTCTCAGTAATGTTTTCAATCCCCGGAATTTCGGATTCATTTTCTTTCGCCCATCGAAGCAAATAATCATCTAACTGCTGATTGTTTCTTCCCAATAAATTCTCTAATTTAAGCGACCGTTTATAGCCAATCGTTTTTTTATTAATCTGAGCAAGTAAATCCGATGTAAATGTAAACAATTTACGGATACAATCATTCATCTCTGTCGGGTTCCTGAATGTTCCAATATTTTTAATCTCTATACGCTGAAATTCTTTCAGTTTTTTCTCATCATCGTATATCTCCCTGATTAACAGTTCATATTTACTCTTAATACTTTCTAACGAAGAACCACGGCGATTTTCTTGCTTTTGCTCTTCATCTTCAAAATAACTGCAGGCAAAATTTTCTATTCTTTTCGTCAGATGCAAAAATACATACTTTTCATAATTCACACACCTTTCTTTGAATGTTTCTACAAGCGCATCTGCAAGACATTCCTCCATTTTTTTAGTTAATGCGTCTATCCGTTTGCAGCTTTCGTTTTTGACATAACGGTTCTGTACCTGATTCAACGCTTCCGCCGCCAGCCGTTCGAAGATGTTTTTAATTAAAAATTCATTTCTTTCCTTCCTGTTTAAAATCAGCATATGATGACAAATTTCATGCAAAACAAGAGGGATTAAATCATAAGGACGTTCAAAATACTCAAACATCGGTATCTTACAAATCAGCATTGCCGGTGTGGAACAATCGTCGTCTGTCCTTTCCACTTTATCCGGACAAAACACTTCCATTAACTGTAAATTTTTGATCGTCAGCTCCGGATATATAATCGTTTTTTCTACCCTTCTTTTTTCGCGGCAGGCCAGACTCTCTTTGCTGTTCCAGTTGTCTTCACGGTATTCTTCATGTACAGAATCGATAAATTCGCTATATGCCATCAAAAACTTCTGACCGTCGATCGGAGAACTGATATCATATCGCGGAGACTGAATCGTATTTTGATTAATTCCCTGCAAAAGACGCAAATACATATCAAAAGCACTGATAAAAGACTGAAACTCATCTAAAAATTTTTCAATTGCTCTGGGTTCTATATGCGCCTTGATTGTATCCATATAAAAAATCATGTTCTGGAAAAAGTTCTCCAGGTACTGACTGCATATAAACCAGTTGATATGCGTGTCTGCTTCATAAGCAAGGTTCTCGTATGAAAATATGAGCTTATCCAGCATACGTATCAGCTCTACATAACGATACTTATCCGCTGAGAAGTAATTTTCATATTTCTTTTTGAATTTTTCGTATAGAGTCATTACACATTTCGTTCTCTTTTTAATTTTCGATTTATCCTTTTCATCGAATAGCGGAACGACCGGTTTATCCCCTGACTTTTCCTGTGCATAAATATTCACAATCATACGTGTATTAATCGTCTGAATGGAGCCATCGCCCATTTTTTCTACAAGAATTTTAGAAAAACGACCTTGCAGTGCATTCAAATTTGCCGTTTGGATCTTATCTCCGGTTACGTTCATACAAAAATAAGGATAAATCTCCATAAACTCATTCATTGTCAGGCGAACGACAAGATCGTATCTGCCGATCATTCCGTTTACATCTTCTATGATGATCTGACCGGCCTCTTCCCCTTTGTTTTTTTGCTGGTACTCCAACGCCTGGATTTCTTCCAGAGCCGCGTTCTCGATCCGAAATCTTAATACAAAACTGACATTCTGGTTTTTCTCCCGTACAGATTCGTGCAGCGACGCAAACTGGCGATTTTCGGATAAATTTTCATTATTTGGGGACTTTATACATTCCAGTCCAATGTTTGTATAAGTAAAAAATACCCTTTTATCCGATTCGTTTCTGATATCCATGATTGTTAATGCCGCATGATAGATCTTACGAATCGTCGAAGTTCGGATTACGACGCAAAAGTCCTCGGATGTAATCGTCCTGTAAATGTGATATACATCCGTTTCTTCCAATATTTGATTCAAATCGTTCGCAATTTCTGTTTCATACAATTCCAGAAAGTTCTCTGCCTGCTGTACACTGACGCCGGAAGTACCCGTGTTTTTCCACCCGTAATCCGCAATATATACCTGAATAATGCCAAGAAACGGGCTTTCAGATGTAGTTCCTTTTTCAGACGACGTAATCTGAAACAGCTGGTTATCCTTTTCTGTTTTCCTGGAATAAATGCCCATGATCCTTTTTGCTACTGTGTTATTTTCAGCCTTTACGCTTCCTGCAAGCGTCATATATCCGTCCGTTTCTTTTTCCAGCTTTTTTTCCATTAACAGATTGTAATAATCCATCATAAAAAAATAATGTTTCTCATTATCAAAAATAATCTCCTGCGGATAACTGTTATTTCTTAAAAATGTTAGGTTATGGACATTATAGTCTGATTTTCTGTCGTTCTCCATCTCCATGACTGGTTTTCTCCTGTAATTTTACTTTTTTCCACAAAAATGCCTCTCAATACTCATAACAATTTATAAATATTGAGAGGCATTTTGTTAAAACTTAAATTCTCTTTCACAGATTTTTTTATACTCCTGCTTTAACTCATACACATCCAAAGGATCCTGCGGCCGCAATGGCTGGTCCGTCGTTACCTTCGGCACGGATGGCAGGTAAGTATCGATAATTGTATCATAATTCAGGTCTAAATGATCATCTTTCATCTGTTTGATATTATCCATATTATCCTCCTTTCCAATCCGCAATGCCTTACATTTCGTTCTGCCGCCCGGATAACTTTTGTCTGCAGCCGTACCGTCTGTACGATTGATAATTACCAGAATTAACATTCAATTGTAATTTAAGTTTTCTATATACTTTTATTTATTATAGAAAAGTCACGCAAATAAGTCAATCGTAGCGTATTACAGCCATTATGAAGTTTCATTCAAAAATTCTTTTCAACTCAAATATTCCACTAATATTTTGAATCCTCTTTCAATTCACATCTTCACCTGCAACCAGGCACATAACTCTTATCGATGGTTCCTCTTCCATCAAAAATGCAATGAGAATCATACGCATATTTTCTGCATGCCATATCTTCTGCATAAACAGCATACAAAGAAATTCGTTTTATAACTCCCTCCGGATCGTCGGACAGATCTTCCCATTTATCATTCCGGTCCTGGCAGCCGCTCAGCATAACGATTCAACAGTCTTTACACTTTGGACAACATACACTATAATACTTGTATAAAGCCACTGTAACAGAACAATAAAAGCATCCGGCAGAACTGCATGAATGAGGATTACATCATGCATATCCGATGATCTTACGACTACACAAGTCCATTACGAAATCCAGACAGGTCCATCCTTCTTTTTGTACATGGATCTATGTAATATCGGTACACCATTTCTGGTTAATGATTTCCGTCCCGAAATCACGTTTTAGGATATTTTCTTTATCATTTGGAACAGATACGGAAAGAGGGCGAAGCGATCCGGCAGGAAGTATCAGAACTTTCCGCTACAAATCTTCTTTTGAAAGAGCAGACGGAAACACTGACAGAAGATAAGAAAAAGCTACTGTCTGAAAATGAAAAGTTGGAGAAACAGCAGAAAAAGTTACAGCAGGAACTTAAAAATTGACAGGTTGGAGGAAAGGTGAAATGGGTATAAAAGAAATGATGGATGTAAATTTTAGGGGAAATATATATATTGTTCAAAATGGCAAAGTTTTATATGAAAGAGAAAATGGGTTTGCAGATTTGCAAAATGAAATTTCTAACACAATAGAAACAAAATTTGCAAGTGCTTCAGCAGGAAAAGTATTTGTTGCAGTAGGAATATTGCAGTTGATTGAACGAGGGAAAATAAAGTTTGATGATACATTAGGTATGTTGCTTGATATGCCATTAAATGATATTGATAAGGCTGTTACAGTTAAACAGCTTTTAAACCATACATCGGGTGTTCCCGATTATTTTGATGAAAGTGTTATGGAGGAATATGAGGAATTATGGATTGATTATCCTAATTATAAAATCAGGCATAACAGTGATTTGCTCCCGCTATTTATCAACAAGCCTATGATGTATCCCAAAGGAGAAAAATTCCAGTATAATAATACCGGGTATGTCCTGCTTGCAATGATTATAGAAAAAACGACAGGTATGTATTTTGACCAATACTTAAAGGAAAATGTTTTTGACATATGCGGTATGAAATCAACAGGGTATTATGAATTGGACAGGCTGCCAGCAAAGTGCGCTAATAACTATTTTTATTGTGCTGATACAAAGGATTACCGCACAAATATATTTTCTGTGGATGCGAAAGGCACTGGTGCAGGCGGGGCGTTTATAACAGTAAGAGACATTATTAGTTTTTGGACGAATTTACTGGAAGGGAATTTAATTTCAAAAGCATTTGTTTCAGATATGCTTCGTAAGCAGAGCGGAGATGGAGATGATGCAGAAGAAGGATATTATGGCTATGGTATGTGGATAATTGAAAATCCCAATGGCAAAGATTTTGCGTATTTTCAAGGCTGTGATCCGGGTGTAAGTTTTATATCCGAGTATAATCCGAATAATGGGATTATTTCCGTTTTAGTAAGCAATTATGGAGATAATGTTTGGAGGGAAATGCGCAAAGTTAGAGAAGTTCTTTACTAATAATGAATCACTGATTTTGGAGAGAACTATAGATGAAAGAGATAATTGCATATGAAATGATATATAATAAAGCATTGAAGTATCAGAATGACATAATATGTGTTCCTTTTCAAAAAGAATATTGGAATGAATATATGAAAATATATAATGAATGTTTTTATAAAATGAGAAAAGCGTTAGAAGTTGAGCCAATAAATTTTTATTATGATTATTCTCAAATTAAAGATAAAATAAAGGATATTTTCCTTTATTTGCAAAATGGAGTAATAGCAGGCGCTGTTTCTTGTTATGAAAATGAGATAGATGATTTAATTGTTGAGAAATCGTTTCAAGGACAGGGGATAGGACAAAAACTATTGTTATGGGGAATGAATCACATAAAGGAACAAGGCTATGAAGAAATTATTTTGCATGTAGCTGAATGGAATCAAAATGCAGTAAAGTTGTATTTGAAAAATGGATTCAGTATTGCGAAAAGAGAGAGGGTGCGTTAAAGGAAATAGTATTTTCAGCAAATTTTCCCAGACGTGCATTTGCATAAAACTTCGTATATTCAATATCTCCGAGCTGCCCGTTGACGCTGCCTGGTGAGATACCCGTACCGTTCCGGTTCTTTCAGGACGGCGGTGATTAAATCCACACCGTCCTTTCAGATATGGTCAGGCCCCTTTGTGGTGTATTATTATACCGTAACGGCATACGGCGGCTACGAATATGCCCCAACTGACGGGCGACTTTTACACAGTGGGCAAAATCTTTGGACATACGCTTGCGGGTATCGGCGTTTCATTTGGGATATCCATCAACTTTGAAGCTGTCACAGCGCGTTATGTCGACGTGCGGCTTGAACGGAAGAAAGAAAATCAAAAGTTTTCCTGAGATTCCATATCCCCAGCCTTTCTTGCCACGATTACCAGCCTCCCGTTTTCCTGTGAATATTCACACGTTGACAGCATCAGTATCTGGTCTCCATACCGCAGGCGGCTGCCTGTATCAAACATCTGATTTTCGTTTACAAAGTCCGCGCACTGCAGAAACTGCTCCTGATTGTCGTATTGAAAAAACTGGTAATATCGAAATCCCTGTTCATTCTCGTTGCGGATTCTTGTCTTTACGACAGCTACGGCTTCGTAAATCCCTGTTTCGTAAATGGTATCGAAATGAATCTCTCTGTGCGCCTTAAAATATGCCGGATCCTCGTACAGATCGAGCGTTCCGAAAACATGCCCGTTTTTCATATTATGACCATATATAACCGTGTTGCCATCCTGCGGCCAGCGGTTGTTTTCAGGGTCTGCGAATAGTGCTCCTTCGGCTGATGCCGCGCCTGTAAAATCGTGATCCAGATAAAAATCCTTTTCTTTCAGCGGCTGCATCACCGGCAGGTCGATCCTGGTATCCGGTATCCGCAGCCATCCAAAAAGACCCGGATATTCCTTCGCCATCTCCCGATATTGCGGCAGAATCTGCGGTCTTTTCTTTTTCTTCGACACATCCGCTGTCTCCTGTTTTCCTGCTGCCGTCCCTGCGATACGTGTTTTCCCGCGGTTTGCGGCAGTCTGTGGAGCACTGTAATCATCTGCGTCCTGCTCTTTCTGATCTTCTGCCGCTGTTTTTTCTATCTCAGAATCGTTTTCTGTAAGAGCTTCCTGTCTGTCGGCGGAGACCGCTTTTAGTTTCTGAATATCATAAAAATTCTGGTTTCCTTCGAACCTGCCATACAGCCATATGGACAGAAAACACAGGGACAGACCGGCCAGCACGACCGCTGCCGCGTCTGTCAGTTTCCCAAAATACCGAAACAGCTTTTTCCCTGCTTCTGTCTGTATACAGTCCGTTTCCTCCATCAGCCAGGACGCCAGCTCTTCCAGGCGGAGTGTATCGTCGCAGACCGTCTGTTTCCTGTTATTCTCAGAAGAAATCTGCGTACGCTGTACCGTTTCGCAGATGATATTATCGCAGACCGTCTGTTTCCGATTATTCTCAGAAGGAATCTGCATCCGCTGCGCAGCTTCGCAAAGTCCCAGTTTCCTTTTCAGCGTCTGTATAAACGCATCTCCAAGCACGGTATAAAAACAGGTTTCCCGACGCCTTTCAAGGAGCGGCAGTCTTACCAGCCACTCCTCCCTGCTCCACTCCATGCCGCCCTGCAGCAGCTTCTGAATCGTTTCCACATCTTTCGAAAGGCCCGGCCAGCTGATTTCTGACCTGTCTTTCGCGGAGCGGATGACCGTCTCTGCAAATGCGTTTCCAAGCTCCCCGGGAAATAATCTCTCGCGGGCTCTTAAGAGCTTTCTGCCATATTCATACAGCTGCTGTTCGTTCATGCGCCAGCCGTCTGCAATTCCTTTTTTTATATTGGAAAGCGTATGCTCCTCCGTCGTCCACTGCAGTGCCATCCCACACCTCCTGCCGGACGGAAATTTACCTGACTGCTTCGCTTTGCTTCTCTGCCGCAGGTTTCTCCGTTTCTCCGTTATAATACTGCATGACCAGTTTCACATCGGTCAGATTTATTTTTCCGTCCCCGTTCACATCCGCACGTTTCTCCTGCTGACTGTCTGGTACGACCACGCCATTATAATACTGCATGATCAGTTTCGCGTCTTTCAGATCTGTCGTGCCATCCCCGTTCACATCGCCTGCTGCCGTTTCCGCTGCCTGTATCGTAATATGTGAGGGAATCCGGTGTTCGATCTCCTGACGGTCTTTTTCGTCAGATCCGCCCCATTCCATATTTGTAACACAGACAGTCGTCTTTCCGACCGAAGCATCTTCCGCCACATGCAGCCGAATCTGCAAAAGCGCGTCCGCGTCCTTTACCGTAACTTTTGAGGCATACGAAATTGTAAATTTTCCGGTATCCGCGTCAAACGTACACGCGGTTGCCGCATCCCTGTCCGCCGGAAGAATATCGTCTTTTCCAACGGAAAACAAACTTGTATCATATTCCAGAATACCGCCCAGACTGGTAATTTCCGACGTTTTTGTTTTATTTTCGCCTTTCAGCGTCACGGTCAGCAGAAGTGTCCCGCCCTGCCTGCATTCTGCCGCATCCAGCGTATGCGCAATCTCCCAGCCGCTTTCGGCGGCATGGACTTTACCGGACAATACGACGATACAAAGCGCCAGACATACCGCCGCGGACACTGCTTTTTTTCCCGCTTTCCTGATTTGATCTGTATTCATAATTCTTCCTGATTTCATGATTCTTCCTCCCGGCGGCGCCTGACGGCCAGCACCAGTGCCAGAATACCAGATGCTGCCGCACCGATCAGAAACATATCGCTCCCCAGTCCGATGCCTGTCTTATAATTTTCATCCGGACGGGATGCCCTGGTCTGTGTGACTGCTGCCGCATGCGTGCCGTTATCCGTACCTGATATCTGCTGTGTTGCGACAGAAACTTCATCCGCATCCGTATCTGTACGGGTCACAGCTGCCGGCGTCTGATCGTCTGCTTCTTCATCCATGATACTTATATCGGTCGCATCCTGCGGATTCTGCAGATCTGACGTGTCATTTTCCTGAGAGGGCTCTGACTCCTCAGGAGTAAATACCTCATCCGCAACAATACAGTCTGAGATATCCGTCAGGTCAGAATCTGCCAGATCTCTCAGTACCAGTGTAACCGGAATGGATGCAGAATCCTCTACCGCCTGAAAGCGTACCGTTACAACCGTGCCGTCCTGCGCATAACTGTCCTCGCATACCACAGACAGATTTACCCCGTCGCCCGTATCGGATGCCATCTGCATATCACTCCCGGAAAACCCCTGATTCCATGTACTGCTGTCATACCTTAGTACGCTGCTGTCGTAATACAGCGTCGCTCCAAGCGTACTGAATGCGGGGTTGTCGCCAATCTCCACGTCTATATTTACATAATCTCCTTCGGTCACGCCTGCGGCGTCTGCAGAAGCGGACAGGGATGGCGCTGCGTATACAATCTCTGTCCGCATCGCACCCGTCAGCATGGCGCCGCACAGCAATCCTGTCATAACCGTTTTTCTCCCGTTCATTCGCTGCTCCTTTCTCACTTAATTATGATACTTTTGACTTTACAATAGGAACCATATATTTTTTCGTTCATCGATCCGGTTTTATAGGCACGTACTTTCACATAATATTTTTTTCCTTTTTTTAACTTATAGAACGTCTGTTTTTCGGATACGATATTCACTTTTCTGGTGTCTGCGGACGCAAATTTTTTATCGGCAGAATAAACGATCTGATATCCTGCTGCACCGGTTACTTTTTGAAAGCTGACCTTCAGCTGTCTGTTTTTTGCTGACATTAACGTCAGTTTTTTAATTTTCTCCGGTTTTGCTATTTCACTCCACTGCGCATACAACGTTGCAGACGCGTTCAATACCGTCGAAGAATCTACTTTTCTGCCGCCGGTTTTCTGTGTGTACCATCCTTGAAACGTATAGTTTTTACGCATGACTTTTGGCAGAATGCCAAGCGTATCATCCATAAGCAGCGTCATTTTGTTTCGGCTCAGATTTGTGCCCCCGTTGGCATCAAAATTTGTAATATAATACGACAAATTTACCTGTAAATGCTGATTCCCGCCGCCAGAATTGTTATTTGCAGGATCCTTGTCCGAAGAACTGCCGGGAGAACTTCCTGACGAGCTGCTCCCGCCTGTACTGCCGCCGGGTGTTCCGCCGCCATGATCCCCGGATGAATCGTTATTGCCCGGATTTTCCATCGACGTCTTTGTAACGGTAATCATACAGGATGCTTTCACATTGCTGCCATCCTGGCTTTCCACGGTAATCGTCGCTCTGCCTGTACCAACGGCTGTAACCAGGCCGTTCGGATCGACCGTCGCAACCTGTTCGTTGTCCGAAGACCACTTCAGATTTTTATTTGTTGCATTTTCCGGCACAATCTGCGTTTGCAGCTGTAATGTATGATCCGTAGTTAATGAAACATCTGTCAGACTCAGGACAATATTTTGTATTTTTTGTTCCTTCACAGCAATGACCGGTTCTGTCCAATCCAGGTTCCAGATCCGCTGTTCGCACTGATTGTTCGACTGGTAATATTCTTCAGCATCTGTATTTACACTGGCTGTCAGAATGATATCAGCATCATTGTCTGGTATGATCTCATCGACTGCCACCATAAATTCTACCCTGTCATTTGCCGGAATGATCTGATTGTCTTCCGAAAGCAAAATACTTCCATCCGGCTTTGTAACAACGATATCTGCCGTGGCTGTTACGTTACTTGTATTATCCACATGCACAGCCACATAGTGACCTTCCTTGCGGACACGGTATTCCGTCGATATCGCAAGCTCTGTTTTTGACAAGTCTGCAGAAACATAATTATCTGCCGGATCACTGTCGGCCATGCCGTTCTCCTCGATGCCGATTTCATAAACTGCGTTTTCAAAATCTGACGGCATTTTAAAAATGATTTCCCGCTGCACGGTAGCGCCCGGATCGATCGATAGATCCAGGGTTTGCTGCTGCAGGATTCCCTGATTGTTTTTATCATACAACGTAATTACCGGATGGCTGACAACATCTGTCCCCCCGTTTGTAATCGTACATAACATGGAAATATCTCTATCTGGTTTCAGGTTTTCTTCTTCAAAGCTCACATCGTTCAAAGTTAAATTGTTCCTGCTGACTGACTGGGAAAATTTGATCTCTGAAATCGTATCGATCTCATCCCCATCCATGTTTGCGCTTGTTACCAGATACACGCATTTTCCTTCGGAAACTGAAAAACAGTCGATATAGTCCTCTTCAGACGTCAGATCGACGCTGCCCCAGGCGCCGTTGGTATCGATCATACATCCGATATTACGGCCCCCGCCTTTCGATGCTTTGAGAAAATATATTTTGTTGCCCTCCGCCTGAAAGTTACTGCCAGGATCCATGATTCCTTCCGGAAATAATTTTTGATCTGCGCTATCCGGGCTGCTGATATACGATACCGACCCGTTTTTGTTATATGCCAGTACCGATGATTCCAGTCCCGGCAGTTCCATAATCTGCAGGTTTGACACGGAATCGCACATCACTTTTTTATGATTGCCGGCAAGATCATCCATGTAAATATTTTGTTCGCTCGTACTCAAATCATTATCTGTATCTTCACAATAGGCAATCTGCGTAATTTCTGACAAGCTGCCTGCTGTCAGCGACGTAATACTATTCAGGTTGTCTGCCAGAACCTTCGGCGCACTCCAGCTTCCATCCTTATAGACAGAATAATTAACGCTGTTATGATTTGTTAAACCAAACACCTGATTATCTTCATTTTCCGCCCATGCAAGAAGCAACCCATCCTTGGTATCTGCAAGTACCGGTGCATAACAGTAACCATTCGTGCGACTGAAAGTCTCAGATTCTGCAAAAGCGTCTGCATTTGCGTCATATCTGGCAACGGTAATCGAAAAAGTTCCCGCATAATCAGAAATATCCGGATCCTCTGTATCAGAATACTTCTTCACCGAATTTAAATAACAGACATAGATGCTTTGTCCGTCGGTGTATACATATGGTTTAAAATCAGCTGTCTGATCATCCAAAACAATCTTTGGCGCTGACATCGTTCCTGTCGCAGAATCACAGACGACATATTTTAACACTGTCTGATTCGGCAGCGCGCGGCTGTCATCGTTATCCAGATATACAATCATCGACAGATCTCCTGTCGAGATGATCTGCGGCTCGGCCGCTCCATACGCATTTGTCACGAAAGGTACATTCTGCATGTTTTTATCTTCATATGGGGCTGGCTGGTAAACAGAACGGCTGTCTTCGTTCCATTCAAATAACTCTGTATCATTCCCGTGAAGATTATTTTTTTTCGATAATTTTCCTGTCTGCTGATGAAACAAAGAATTCTCAGTTCTGGAATAAAACAATAACTGTCCCTTATCATTCACATAATCACCCAAAAAACCATTCTTCCATTGTTTTGATGATAATATTGGCAGTTTATAAACTTCCTTTTTGGCAAAAAATGCTTTTACTCCAAATTCTCCTGTAAGATATAACCGATCCGGACCTGTTGACCTTGTCGTACTAAGCAGTGTAGCTTCCAGGCCCAGGTCCAGTTTTCCATACACGCCACAGCTTAACCATGTACCTGCTCCAAATCCTGCAAATGGTTCCACACCTATATTGCTATTGTAATCCAAGTTGCCAGATAGCGCGAAATCAGTCAGATCAACTTGCGCAGTACCCTCCAGCTCTGCTTTTGCCGATATTTTGCAGTAAGCCGTGACAGGTATTACTTCCATTACCAGTATGGTTGACTGAAAGGTAGCGCTGCCTGAAACGGCAACTACTATCTGGCCGCTAATACGCTCAACCGCATCTGAAAATTCACCTTCAGCATATCCAAACACCGTTACTTTTACCTTCTCTTTCATAAAAGGTAAATCTGCGGTCAGATCATCGCTTTGTATGTATTTTTTGTAATCTTCATTGATCTTTCCCGTCTTTCTAATATCTTTTTTCCAATCCTCGATTTTCTCCTTCATCGACTTTTTTTTCTTCTTTTTGTCCCCGGAACCCGAATCTTCCGAATTTGAATCCCAGGAAGGTAATTTTTCTTCCGGAATATTAAAACCAACCTTTACCTTTCCATCCTCCACTACCATATTTACCGGAACTGACGGAAAGTTAACTTTTACCTCTCCGCCTCCAAAGTACGGAACCCGCTGGTCAAGTGTAAACGCAAGCCCATCCCCTCCAAGTTTCAGTTTCCAGGAACCTGGCGCCTGATCTTTTCGAATATCGAGCAAAAGCGTTGTCGTAACTGTCTTTTCTTTTCCAATAACACAAACAGTAACTCTTTCTCCTGTTTCGAATTTATCGGATTGAACATCTATAAAATTTCCATCTGTACTTTCCGCTATTTTTACCTTTCCTGTATACAATTCATATTTTTCTGCCAGATTTTTGTCTTTTACTTCACAATATAAATCAAATGGCTTATGAGACGCTTCGATTACATGAGCGATATACAGTACGTCGACAACCTTTTCCCCATACACATATTTCGCGCTTGTCAGCGCCAGTTCATCTGCTTCGCCATCCTCTGTATGTTCCGGAACCCTGACAGGCGCCGGCCGAAGCTCCATTTCTATTTTTTCCTGATTCCATCCATTATAGTTTACAAAAGAATAGTTCTTTATATATTTCGTATCTTCCGGCAGGCTCACATACTCAACCGTAAGACCAAACGCATAATCCGCTACCTTCGTGACACTATCCGGTATGTAGACATTTTTAATTTTTGTAAAATAAAATGCGCCAAAACAAATCTCTTTTACACCCTCCGGTATTTTAACTTCTGTGAGACTTCCGCACCACCAAAAAACACTTTCTTCGATTTTTGATATGTTCTTAGACAGTTTTACATCTTTCAGACTCTCACAGGAAATAAATGCCCGGCTTCCGATCTCCGTCACACTGTCCGGTATCACAATACTTTCCAGTCTGCCGCACTTGCCAAATGCGTGTTTGCCAATTTTCGTAACCGTTAACGGAATTTCAACGCTTACTATATCCTCACAGCTTTCAAATGCCCGGTCTCCAATCTCTCCGACCTCATACCCGTCCAGCTGGTCTGGGATTACAACATTGGTTCCTCCGCCCAGATATCTGGTAATACATGCGCGATCGCCATCCGTTCGATAATAAAATTCACCATGCAACGTATCCTTTTCCGTCTGAACCACCGACACGCTTTCGTTATCAGTCAGCGTCCGTCCATAAGGCATCGCACGATAATGGCGGCTCTCAGACAGTCTTGTTTCTGCATTTATGCTGATCGCTGGCAGACATATCATCTGACAGACTGCCAATACGATACTGATCCATAGATTTGTGAAACGTTTTTTCATACTCTTTCTCCCTTCTGTTGTTTGATCAGCCTTTGCCTGATACCCCGGTTTTACGATTCTATTTTTTTATTTTTACTTTTTTTACCTTACTCCAATTCCCATAATATTTTCTGCCGTCTGCCTTTTGATAAGCGCGTACTCTCACATAATAAGTCTTGCCTTTCTTAAGTCCCGTAATGGTTTTCACGTCGTCATACGCTCCCGCGCTCTTTATTTTCGTTTTTCCTTTTGAAAAAGCTCTGCTCGTGGAACAGGCAATCTGATATCCGTTTCCGCCCGAAAAACGGGTCCATGTTACGGTAATCTTACCTTTTCGAGTCTGTCTGAGTCTGACCCCTTTCACTTTTGGTACCGACACCGCTGTAATCTGCTCGTCTTTCTGCACGTCGGATTCGGAATCATCATCTGCGGTTTCAAAAGCGGACCCGGCCTCTGTCCAATGCGCAAATAAAATAGAATCTTTCTCATAAATCGTCGCTTCTGTCATTCGTTCTCCCGCATACGGAGTCGTATACCATCCCTGGAACAGATATCCGCTCCTATACGGAACCGGCAGATGTTTCAGTTTACCGCCTGACGTTTGCAAAGAAGTCGTACCGCAGGTACCCCCGTTTGCATGAAAGACGATTGTATATTCCGTTTTTGCATCTTCCGTTTTTATATCTTCCGTTTTTGTATCTTCCGTTTTTGTATCTTCCGTTTCTGTATTTCCATCCGTAAAGACATTCCCGGCATCGTACGGTGTCCATTGCGCATACAACGCCATATCTTTCGCAAACGTCTGACGATCCGTAATCTGCATTCCTCCATCCGGATCTGTAAACCATCCTTTGAACTGATACCCTTTTCTGACTGGCACAGGCAGTGCAGTTACTTTCTGATTCGTCGTCTGTAATGCCGATACCTCACATATGCCCCCGTTTGCATAAAATGTAACCGTAAATTCTCTGCTGTTCTCTGTCCATTGCGCATATAGAGTGATGTCTGCGCTAAATATTTGCGCCGTTGTAATCTGCGTTCCTCCTGTTTCCGCGGTAAACCAGCCGTTAAACGTATACCCCTCTCTATACGCGGACGGAAAACTGTCCAGCTTCTGCATGACCGTTCTCTGCCGCTCACTGCCCAAAAGCGTTCCTCCGCCAGCTATGAACGTCACATAAGATTCTTTTTGCGTGTTTTCTTCCTTCTGCGGCCCTGTATCACTTCCTGTATCATGATTCTTTTCATTCAACTGAAAAAAGCGGACCGTATAGGACACAGGACTGGCCGTTCCCGTAATACGGACCTCATAGACGTCTCCGTCGCGGTAGCTGCCAATCTCCTCTGCCGGCGGGCGGAAAATAATACATCCATTTTTTGCATAGCTGTAGTTATATTCTTCATTGTCAACATAGAAATCTCCGTCCGAAGACGATCTGGAAAAATTCCATGTTTTCTGATCTGACATTCTTGTAAGCGTCACATGGATCTTTTCCTCGTCTGCCAGATCGCCAAGACTGATACTCCATGCAAAATCGGTCCTAAAATATTCCACGGGCATATTTTGTGCCGGCCATGCCACACCTGTTTCCGACGCCTCTGAATTGCCCTTATCCAGTACATAAATACTGCAGTACGTACCTTTCGGTCCGCTGACTGCGCCAAAGCCAGCATATTTCATCTTTGGATTCAGCAGCCATCTGCGGTGTCCGACACTTGAAATGTTCGATCGATCGCTGTCGTTTAGAAAAGACATCACGATCGTTTCGTTGATGCTCCTGCCGCTTCTGCTGTACATCGACAGATTTGACTTTGACGCTCCCTCGTATCCTGCCTGAAACAGCTCCGTATCCATACCGGCCGGCTGTCCGGGATGATGCGACAGACTGCCGTTTGCGTAATTTACCAGCGAAGAAGCCTGCGCATAATAACTATACGTGCCAGACTCTTCAATCTGATCGGAAATTCCTGCGATGTAGCGAATTTGTCTGAGCATATTTAACGCTGATTTTTTTGTAGCATCGGACAGCTGTCCGGCGCCATATGGCGCCTCCAGCACCGGATCTGCCGCAAAATACAGACCGTCCTGCAAAGTTGCTCCGTGACGGCTCACATAATCGCGGATTTCGTCCTGTGTATGTGTCTGTACCGTTATTTCTTTCGATGCGGCGTAAACCTTCCTGCCGTCGTCTGCAGGCGAATGACACGCCCATACGGCAGAGACTGCAAGCATCATAAAAACGGTCATACGTAATGCAATATCTTTCCACCTGATCATAAATGTTTTACTCCTTTCACAATATTCTCTTTGCTTCTCCGGGCTTCCCCTGTCTCACATCTGTTATCTGCAGCCGTCTCACGTCTTTCTGAAAACAGCGGTTATTTCTTATTATCTATCTCAGATATCTATCTCAAATAATCTCAGATAATCTCAGATTATTTAAGATTATCTAAGATGCTGTTTTAAAACTCCGCATTTTGTCTTTATATGTCTGTCCGTCTACGACAGCGTATAAGACGTACTTATATTTTTTATCTGGTTTTAACCGATATCCCATATCCACATTCATATTGCATGTATAGTTGACATAGCTCGTTCTGTAATCGCAATTCTCGTGATATGTTTTTAACAGCGTTCCATTTGCGTCGTACAGCTCGCATCCGACTCTCGTCAGATGTCTTCTCTGATTCATAATCCTTACATATACCTCTGCATTTGTTCGGTTCACAAAATTTTTTCTCTGTCTGACAAAGTCCGGTGCGGACTGCCCTGAAGAATAAGACGGACGAATGGCGCACTGTAACGCTGAGCAGCGAAACCAGTTATGTGTACAGCGCGGCGTATTATTAAAATTCTGATTTACCGCGTTAAATCCTGTCTCATCTGCCGATGTAATAATGCCGACATGTCCCAAAGAACTTGTATTACATGTCCCACATCTGTGACTTGTTTTCCACACTGCAATATCGCCCGGCTGAAAATTGTCAGAAACCCTTTGCCAGCCTGCCGGTAATTCGTTATTTGCATAAGCGTTCGCATTCCCTCTGGCATAATCTGCAACGCCAAAAAAATCATAATAATATTTAATCAGATCCACACACTGATTGCCGTATACTCCATCGTAATCCAGTCCTTTTCCAATCTGATCTGCCGCCCAGTTCACCGCCTCTTCCCGCGTCCTTGCCGTAGCCGCATAAGCTGGTTTTGACAAAGGAAATAGGGATGCTGCGATCGTAAGCAGCAACAGCATGGAAACTTTTACCGCCCACTGGCTTTTTTTCCTATTTTTCATACAATCTCCTTTCTGAATAAGCATGCTGATGATATAATTATCGCAATGTATTACTATTATGTGAAACCCTTCCATATACAAAAGCTGCAGATAACAGATGTAAAACAGGACTGTTCTTTATTTTTTCCCATAAAAAAATATCCTGTCTGCTTTATTTGTGAATCGTTTTTTCCATGACTTCTGCAATTTTTCCCATGAAAATATTTCCCGCTTCTTTCTTTTCTCCAGCGTATCCGGTGTGTGCTCTTTCCTTATTGTCTGTCCATACAAGAATGTCTGATAGTTGTCCATCAGCGCTTTCCAGTCTGGTTCCTCATAATAACTTACGGTCTTTGGAATCACTTCCGCTCCCTCGTCGATCAGACAAACCACGCTCTTATCATCCGCAATATTGCTGACGGCCCAGACCATATAGCAATAAGTACGAATCCGTCTGCACAGGTCAGCCGCCTGTTTTGTCCCAAGCAGTCTCTCATATCCCATCTGTATATATTTTAGAAATTTGTCCTGATCCTTCTTTGACAAATTTCCATCTATAAAATATCCCATATATTCATCCGGGTCCCTGATGCTTCGATTCAGATATACAACCTCCGGATTCATAAAAAATTCAGCCGCTGTTACGTAAACCTGCGCCTTTTTCATATCCTGCCGCGTTACCGGCCAGTCTGACGGCAGATTGATCAGCATTGGCATTACGACGCCATCCAGCATTCCGTCGGTAAGTAATAAAACGGCTGCCACGTCTTTTTTCATTCCGAATTCCCAGGAACTGTCCCCGGCACGCAGCGGCCGTACCGATACTCCATCCGCGCCTTTCTGCCTGCTGGTAACCGCTTCGATCTGACCATCTTTGCAGCGGACAATAATACCCCCGTCTCCTGCGTGCGCATATACGACCGTACCTTCGTCAAAAATCACGGCAGACAGCGTCGTATCATAAGCGTCGGTTCTGATTCCCTTTTCCTTTGCATACGCCTCTGTGTCATCCATTGCGTACTGATATCCCTTTCGCAGCACCTCCTCCATCTCAGAAGGTAACATTGCAGGACTGATATGCGCATTACAGTATGTAAACAGACTATCTACGGCCATTTTTGATCCAATCTCTGCATAAGCGGCACTGCCCACGCCATCTGCGACAATTCCCATATATGCGCCAGCTTCCAGACGTTCTGCCCTGCCCGCATCCTGACAGGGTATGTTTTTTTCTATATGAGATTTTCCCTGCACTGAAAAACCATATGCAATCATTCCAACGCCCTCCCGCACCGTAAATAGTCTCTCAATACCATCCCTCATCGATCCTGCGGTCTTTTTCCGCCTTTCTGGCATTAGATGGAAGAGCGTCAAACTCCATCCTTTCCCCTACATGGCTTTGGGAAATTGCCGACATACTTTCACTCAGCCAGTCAAAAATACCGGTAAAATCCTCATTCCTAAGCTCCATAACCCTGGGTGTCAGCCGAAACAGTTCGTCCTGGTCATAATGTCCGATCCCCAACGCCCAAAACGTCAGCCGCCCAAAAGACCCTCTTTCTTCTTCCATTTTAATTCTTTCTGCCGCATTCGCCATTTCCTCCTCATCAGAAGTAGATACGCCGTCTGTAATCATAAAAATCCATGGTTTATGACAGGGCGTGCCAAGCGTCTGATACATCTGCGTCCTTTTTTTCACCAGATCGATCGCCGTCTGTATTCCGGCTGCCATTTCCGTCATACCGTCAGCCTGAAGCTGCGGTGTCGGCATTTGCGTCACAGGTACAAAATCACTAATTACCTCGACGCCGGAATGAAATGCGATCAAAGCCACATCCACCCGCCTTCTGGCAACCGAATCCGCTGATACTGCCGACTTAAATCTCTGAATCCCTTCATTCAGACTCTCTATCGCCGGTCCAAGCATGGATCTGGAAGTATCTAACAATAATGCGCAAGCCAGATGCGGTTCACTAAACGATGCCATTTTATCCCCAAAAATCTGTTCCATGTTTAACTGTTCGCCCATAAAATCCTCCACATTTATTTTTTGCCATAACGTTCAGTATGGTGACCTGCCAGAGCACTTTTATTTTCTGTATAATAAATCCAGCCAGAATCTGCTTTTGCATATACGTAATTTCCCTCGTACATCTCTATGACGCTTCTCTCTCCCATCACAGAGGTAAAATAATACGTATCGCTATGGCTGTGATCCCACGCTTTTTCTACCAGAGTAAACGAACCGTCCTCCCACCCTCGGGTATAATTTCCATCATAAGCAGCCGAACAATTCGCGGTCTTATGCGAATAATAAACCGTACAATTTCCATGCGGATATCCATTTTGAAACTGTCCGTTTACCGTATAGTATCCTTCTGCTCCGGTTTTTGCCGGGTAACCAGCCTCCAGGCCTTTTCCGTGCGGCTTCCCATTTTGAAACTGTCCGATATATGCATATTTGTTTTGATAATCAAACAGAAATCCTTTTCCTTTCGTTATCGTATCCGTTAGTTTTCCATTTTTTATGTATATCAGACGTTTGTTCCAGAAACAGGCTTTGTTTTTCCTCATCAGTCTGACAGCTGCATCGTATTTCTTTTGTGACAGATATCTTTTTATTTTTCTGCCAACGGCAAGTCTCTCCTTCGTTTCCTTTAATTCTGTTTTCAAATCGTAATACAGGTCATAGAACATTTCAAAATCCAAATTTTTTCCTGCCTCATAGATCTCCAGCGCTTTTTCCAGCTCTCCGCTTTCATATAATGCCCTGCCTTTCAATAAACAGGCCTGCGTCTGGTTTCTATCCAGCGCAATCGCCTGATCACAGACTGCGATTACTGTATCATAGTCCCTGATCTGCCATGCCGACTCTGCCTTATTTATCAGCTCTGCCAGTCTTTGCTCCGTCTCAATCTTATTTAGCCACACCTCGCATTCTGAAAACTCTTCTTCATTTACAGCGTTCCGCCTTCCCTCATCGAATACCAGAAGCGCGTCCGCCAGTTCTCCTTTTTCATACAGTGCCTGTCCTTTGAGCAAATACGCCTGACTTCCCTCTGTCTGCAATGCAATCGCTGCGTTGCATGCTGTGATCACATCTTCATACTGTTCTTCTTCCAGTACCTCATGTGCATAGCTGATCCATTCTTCATACTGTTCCTGTTCGTATATAAGCCTTTTTTCCTCCACCCTGGCCATTGCCATCGGAAGAAAAGCGAGTATGACCAAAAGGCTCTTCCACATTCTCCTGCTCCCTGCAAACCTGCGTACATTTCTGTTTTTTTTACGGATACCGGCTGCACGGTTTTGACTCTCTTTCGGCACCGGACTGACTGCCGAAATCTTCGTTTGCCGGCTCACGAATGTCTCTGTCTTTCTCCCAGGCTCTAAATGCTCTTCAAGCAGTCCCTTCATTTCCTGTTCCACGATGCAAAACGGACAGCGGTCCGCGTTGCTGAAATAATAGTGCTTTTTCCCGCATAGCGTCAGCTTTCCGAATAACGTCAGCAACGTATGCTTCCATTCCAAAGCGGATACCCTGTTTTGCGGATGTTCATACCCATCGGCAAACGTTCGAATAAACATCTGTTGAACGATATCTGGAAGTGAATGAAAGGCCGGTGCATAAACCGGACCTATAATACCTGCACGTTTATGATAAAAAGGAAAAAAACCATCCGCCATATTTTCGACAGGCTGCGGCGCTTCTGACACACTGTCTGCACTTCTCGCGCATGCAAATGGGTGACATCCATTCATTAACATGCAGAAAATATGAATCGCAAGTGCAAACAGATCTGTATACTGCGTATAAGTGGGCAACGGTGCGTTTTTTAACGTCACGGAATCGCCTAATTTTTTCTGTAGTTCCGGCGCAAGGTAATCTGCCAGTCCTACTTCACATCGAAACCACTTTCCATTCGCAGACAGATGATACGAATCCGTATCCACCAAAGTCACCTGAAACGCTGTCTGACGATGTTCTTTATTCAGGTCCACACATATATTTTGGGGATTTAAGTCTCCGCACACTGCCCCGATTTCATGAACCGTGCCGACAGCTACACAGAGATTTACCGCTGCCATCAGTCTGTAACGCAGATCATACTGCGGACTATTGTACAAATCTGTGATGGAATGCCTCTCTTCTAGCCTCGGCATAATATATCCGGCAAATCCGTCCTTGTCATAGAGGACATCCTGCGGCCATGCAACCTGCTTTAGCTGAACTTCTGTCAGCTGTTTTGTTAACATATAACACAGCTTTTCTTCCCGTTGTCTGCTTCTTCGGTCTGGTTTAAATATTTTAGCGGCCCATTTGTCATTTCCCCTGACCGCATGGATGCTGCCTTCCCCGCCTCCTGCAATTTTATTCTCATCTACTTCATATACCGTCCCGTTTCTTCCACAAAATGTTGAATACATATTCCCTCACCCAAATAAATCTGCGTATGCACCCGTCAGGACAATATTTTCCATTGTTCTCTCGCATATTCGTTTCCGCAGTCTGCCGCCTTTTTATAAAATGTACGCGCCGCCTGCATCGTATCTCCTTTTTGCTTTCCATATCCTTCCATAACCAGCTCGGCAATAAGCGCATAAATATCTCCCAGATCCTGGCTGGAAAGCATCTGACTGCTGCATACCCCGATCAGGTTGTGCAGATCCTGTTCGATCATTGCATCCGGCGCCTGTACCAGTCTGTGACTGACTGCCGCCAGATAAACGCCCCACGGATGTCTTTTTTTCACCTCTGCTTTTGCCAGATACTGTTCCATTTCTGAAAAAGAATGCTGATTGAATGCCGTAAACGCCAGTATCCAATATGCGTCTGCCAGCATAGCCCAGGTATTGCCGCCGGCAGGAACCGTTCCGATCCGCTGAATCACTTCTTTGCATGCAGCTTCTGCTCCGTCATAATCATTTTTCTTTCGAAGCGACTCTGCCGCTTCGAGCTTTTCCCATATCTCGCGGTCTGAAACAATCGCTGCCGGCTTACCGGCAATCTTATCCTGCTCCGGCGACTGTTTTACCGGAAGTATCTCATTTACTGATTTTGGATTCCGCTCCTTTGACTCTTCATTTGGATATGGCACATTTGCTTTACGATAATATTCTCTGGCCAGCGTTTCATTTTTGGCAAAACGAATGCCGTTACGATACATTTCCCCCAGTCCGGCATATGCTCTGGAAAGTCCCATCTTTTCCCCTTTATGAAACAGCTGATATGCTCTTGTTAAGTTTATCTCATGCCCGCAGCTCCCATACATACACCTCTCGCCCAGTTCACAGATTGCTTCCCCGTCTTTTTGCACAACAAGCCTTTCCAGCTCTTCCTCCGATAAACTTTTATAATCCATTTTCACTGTTCTCACGCATTCCTTCGATCATCTTTAATACCTTACAAATACAACGCGACTTTCTCCGTCATACAATTCCAGCTTCCGTCTGCCCAACAGGCGAATTTTATAGTCAAGATACATCATTTCCAGGTTATCAAAATTCAGCCGTATCTTCCCTTTGTCATGGAGAAACTCATAGGTTCCATTATCTTCATATCTGCCAGAATCTTTATTGATGATAAAAGTTCTATCTTTAAAAAACTCAATATCACAAATCTGTCGATAACCCTCGCCCAGATCCAGAACACTTCCTATATGCAAACTTTCCGGATCCGCCTCCTTACTCGTCCATCTGCCTGTAATCTTATTTTTAGCACCTGCGATATAGCATAACAATACTACGGCAGCAATGATACCTATGGTCACAAGACGCTTATTTCTTAAAATCTGCCTTTGAAGCCGAACCATGCTTTGTATGACCGACGCTTTTGTATCCATCGTCTTTGCTGCGTCTGCATGCAGCTTTTCCCCGCATCTTGCGCAATAAACGGCCTGGTCGACGCATCTGCTGCCGCATTTCAGACAGTATTTCATGTCTGCCACACTCCCCTCTTATTTTCGTTCAAATCGTACAAACCCATCCAGACGGAGCTCTAACCGATGGTTATCCAGCCGGTATCTGCATATATAGGATTGTCCTGCGTCTTCTCCATCTGCAATTACAAAGCGCACGGCTTTGATACCGGAACCAGACAGCAAACTATATTGAAACCGGTTATGCCCCGGCTCCGCCTGCGAATATTCCAAACATATACCATCCTCTCTGAATTCCAAAGTAACCTCGCCGCCCCTGTCAGCCAGATATGCTCTGTCGGTACATACCCACGTTCCCGTCAGAGCGCTTCGATCATCTGTAACAGAACGGAAAGCATACGCAGCGATCGCGAGGCATAGCGGCAACAGAAGCAACATTCCTTTGAATAATATCCCTGTATGCGGTCTTTTCTGGCCGCCCGGTACGTAAGATTTTTTTCTGCCGCATGCTGTACAATAACTCTCGCCATCGGTACAGACCTGACCACATTTAATACAATATCCCATATCTGTTCTCCTCTGCCATTACCGGGGCAGGTAATCACCTGATCCTCCGATACTTCTCAATAACATCCCTGATATCCAGCTCCAGCTGATCTTCTTCCAATCGATAAATACTTATCTGATCGTGCTCCACCCCGTCATCGTCCTCAAAAATAAAACAGACTGCCTGCGTACCGGAACCAGACAGCATTCCATAGCGAAACTTATAGACCTCGTCTGCACTGATCAGCGTCCCTGTTCCGTCTTTGTAAAACTCAATTTCTTCCCAGTCGTCGATGATATCCCCCACCTTTTTCCAGCTCCCGAGAATCTTCTTTTTCTCAATACCGGCTGTCACTTCTCTTCCAAATAACCCCCAGCATCCGGCCAGAAGGCAAATGATGGCAAAACATACAATTACGCCTGTTTGCATCCTGTTTTTCCACACATCATATCCCCCTTATTATATTTTTTCATTCAGTTGTATCAAAATGTGTACTTTTTGATATGGCTTTGATATTCGTTTCCTTTCTGTTATCGATCTTCAAAAACAGTCCCCATTTTAAAATTGCAGGTAAAAAAGTGGAAAATCATACAAAAAAGAATAAAAATATAGACTTTTTACCATTTTTTTGTTAGACTAAATGTGTCTGAAAACACTATCAAAAAGTACACCTTTTGATAGTATTTCGATCATGCGTGCATCAGCACTTTAAACGGCAAATATCCCACAGACAGCGGATGGCAGATCGTACTGCCGCCTCCCTGTCCGTGGGATACCTTTCTTTATGTGAAAATTATTCAGTTTCGCAGAATGCATCCGGCTTTGCCCTGGCATACCGGAACGGGCCGCTATTTACCTGCCATTTTTTAAATAACCGTACGTACATTCCGGTACAAATTTTTTTAATTCCTGCCATTCGCCATTATGCCATAATTTCCTTACATGAGACGCGCTGATATAAGTATGGCCTGTTTTCCTGCGCGGAATTTCTATTACCCTGATCTGATAGTCCGGCAGAATTCGCTTCATCGTTTCATTATATTGCTTTGTCACCGGATCATAAGGCTCTTCCCCGACAAATCGAATCGTAATATGAAGCCTGGGAGCAATGGCAGAGCCAAAAATATCCAGATCCTTTGACATGTCGATCTGCGCGTGCTTTTTTTCATTTTTCGTAAAATACTCGGGAAAGGTCGCAGCGGATAAAACAAATTTTCCACCCGGAATGACAATTACATTCGCAAGACCGCTGGTACCTTCCTTTACCAGCCGCAGACGGTCTTCAGACGCAATTTCCGAACGGTCTTCCGAAACGACAAACACGTACAGGCGGTCTACGATCAGAGACGCAACCTGCACCAGATGCAGATGCCCTAAAGTAAACGGATTGCAATTCATCACAATCCCGCCATTGGTCCTGCCGTTATCCGTCTGTCTGATATCCGCTCCTGGCAAATGTTCCAGCATAAACGTATAAGCGAGAAAATCAGGATCGTTTTCCAGCCATGCAATTTCCTGCGCCATTTTACTCCTGCGCTCTGCCAGCCCATATGTTACCGCTGGTTTTGAAGAAAACAGCAATTCGGATAATTTGCTGGCGACATACAAATTTCCTTTATAGTTTAAATGACTTTCCCAGTCAAAAAACAAATCTTCCTCTCGGTGTTCCGCCAGAAATTCCGTCAGATCGATATAGGAAACCGCTCGTGCCATCAACGCTTCCTTAACTTCCGGTTCTTCTTTAAAATACAGCAAGATACAGTCGTCCTTGTTCATGGCTGCGCGGTTTATCTGATTTGCATAATTTTCAAATGCCAGTCCACGGACACCGTAATTGCATACGAGCCATTCCTCTGACGTGCGGTTTAATTCCCTCTGCAGGCAGGACGGCAGCGTATATTGGTCTTCCACGCCAAATCCATAGACAAAAGAATTTCCAAAAAAGTGTACTACGCGACGGTAAGATTCGGGCTGGTCTGTCGTACAGCGCATTCCGTCAGAGACATTCACATACTGGCTGTGCATATCCCTTTGGATATAAGTCCCTCCCCGCTCCAGTACCTCGGATCCCGTAAAAATCTGCTGCAGATAATCATCCGAATAGTATTCCAGACGCCGATAGCATTCCCTGATATGCGCCGGAAAAGTAAAAAGCCAGGACGAACGTTCGATCAATGGTACCGGCATATTCAAAAGCATTTGCTCTACCGCAGAACAATTCTGCATTCTTCTAAGATTGGGCGCAAAGATAAACTTTGCCTGGCAGCCAGGTTTTTGTATCTCCGATACGAGCAAATTCGCCTGGTATTTTAAAAGATGTTTGAAATCAATATAAGTCTCTCCGCAGACATAGCCATATGCATGCAAAAGTCTCAAAATATCCTGATTATCATAAGGAGCCACGATGACATGACAATTGCTGTTATTTTGAAGCAGCGTGGGCGGCTGAATCAAAAATTCATCCATAAACAAAGTCCCCTGCTTTTCCTTAGAAGAATCTACACATGAACCCGCCTGTATCCCCTGCCTTTTCATCCATTGGATAATTCTCACAGCATTCAGCCCGCAGCCAAAGACCACAAGCTGATATTTTTCAGAAAAAAACGCTTCCTCTTTCATCGACCGCCCTCCCTCCTAAATCCTGCCACATGGCATAGAACGCCCCTGCGCCTACATTCTCCGGCAGATCTTTGGCATTGCAAAAACGTCCCTGTCCATATCGATCGCCACAGCCATAGAAATGCCGGACGGCTTGCGGTCGTTTACCAAAATCCGTTCCCCTGCCGGCATATGGAATAAGATCCTGTCATAGCGGATCTGATTCTGATTCAAAAAATCCCTCGTCATTTTTTCGTATGCCTGTTCCCGCGCAGTCAAAATAAGAACCATATCCTGTTCAGGAATATCTGCGAGGTACTCTTTCACTCCGTCTAATAGCACATCCTGCCCGTCTGTCAGATATCCGTTATGTTTTACCAGCGTACCGTCCAGGTCAAAGATCCATGTCTTCGGCAGCGTAGATAAGATCATCTCCTGTTCCATGTAAATCCTTCCTTTACTACAATATGTTTCCACCCTTCCATCGGGTAGATATCGATCGCTTTCCAGTTTGTATCGCAATAATTGTAATCCGGATACAATACGGTCTTTTCCGCTTCCGCCAGTTCCAGCACATCACACAGCCCATTGCGAATGCCGATAAATATACCTGCCCGTTCCACAACGGAACGGATTTCCAATACTGAAGGAGAAATGGCCTCAGTGCCTTCCAGCGCCGTTTCGTCTCCCGTTACATTGGTATAGCAGCGGTAGCCCTTCGATGTATAATCCCTGATAATCTGTTCCCAGACTGCGTCTGGCAGAGCTGTAACGGATTTTGCATACGGAGATAATACCACGGCCTTTCCGGCCGGAATCTGTTCCAGACCAGGGTAGTCTTTCAAATATTGCGGCTGTACGGCTTTTGTATCCTTTGGCAGCCCAAAGATCCCGCTGCAGTAGATTTGTTTCAAAGGTATTTTTTTCACATAAAGCGCCTGATGCAGATTGATGGTATAAGGCCTGTCCTGATGCGGGATAAATGTCCACATATCGCGCATATACAGCGCTGCCTGTATCGTCTCGTCCACCTGTTTTTGTGAAAGCAGTTCGACCGGATACGGCCCAAACATACGAACCACATCCGCACAGGAGCTGCCGGTGACACAAAGGGCACATTCTGTCTGCCTTTGTTCCAAATAAAATGGCAGATAAGACATCATCAGATAAATATCTCCCAAAGCTAAAAACGGACACAAAATCAACAGGCGGTCCGGATATTTTCTGTGCAGATGCTGCAGTCGTTCCATGCCGCGGCGTACCCGAAGGTTCATTCTGTCCCTGGTGTCTTCTGCCAGTGAATAGTCGGCAAAACTGTTGTAGTCTGCTACTTTGCGCGTGCATCCCTGATAACCGATCCGTTTCAGCTGATCCGCCATCGCCGCATATGCCCTGGCAGCAATACAGACAATGCTTTCTTCCTGTTCCTTTAAAATATCCCGCGGCGGTATAATCCGGATCCCGCCATACGCTCTTCCATGTTTCGCACGGTTGTTATCCAAAATCGCAGATACCGCATAGCCCCTTTGGAACAACAGGTCAGCAAGCTGTTCCGTAGCGTTACAGTGGCCGAACAGATAGATTTTTTTATCTTTCAGCGCGCCTTCTTCCGCCAGCTTTGCCAGATTCTCTTCCATTTCCTGATAATGTATCCGGTCCATACATACCTCCTTTAATAAAGCATGGCTTCAAACATTTCCCCAACCGTTAAAAGTCCGGTTTCTACATAATTAAACATGCTTCCATACTGCACCTGTCCCCCGATATACTGAAACTTATTG
Source organism: uncultured Eubacterium sp. (assembly GCA_910577225.1). GTDB lineage: Bacteria > Bacillota > Clostridia > Lachnospirales > Lachnospiraceae > Eubacterium_J. Next base: position 134,655 of record CAJTMV010000001.1, read on the forward strand.
GAAAACTCATACGTATCGTAAATATTCAGCAAATCTTCAAACTGCTGTTTTGTAACGGACCGGTAACAATCCTTTGCAGTCTGGCTGATCTCCCCCACGCCCATGACCAGAACTTTTTTCGGCGTTTCCCGCATCTGTCCGGAATTGCAAAAATCCGACATGCATGCAAAAATCTTTCTGTCCGCCGTGTCAAATAAAAATATTTTATCATACAGGTTCAAATCCTTTTCAACCGTATTGATCACATCATCCTTGTTATATTTCTCCACTGCCTGCATCCTCTTCCATAAATTCTATTTTCCGCAGCTCCCATAACATACCGCGGATCTTTTTTTGATTCTCTATCCGATATTCCAGTTCATCCCTGACTCCATGGAAGGAAATCTCTGCTTCCATCCGAAATTTTTTTATAAACATTTCCTGAAGCTCACGCCTTGTAAATCCGGAGAGGCCAACGTAAGGATATCCATACTTTTTCTGATACGGGGCGTTGGCCAGGCTGATCCGGAACCGGTCATATTCCGAAAAATATGCTTCATACTGATTGTAAACCGGCTGCAGATCGAAGTCCGCTATGATTCCCGATGTCCCAGTTTCGGATTGGCGTGCAAAAGGATTCCTGAATAAATATCCTGCCTTTTGCCCATACTGCGTAGTTTCCATAAGCGTTTCTGACCATGGAATCCCCCATACATGGCACAGTTTTGACAGTTCCTCCCGCGGATGCAGCTTGATATCCTCAAAGCGGAACTCATATCTTTCGCAGGCTGCTGCATCCTTTTTCCAAATATCCTGACATTTCAGGAGAACTTCCAGTGCCCGGTCTGTTCTCTTATAAGAACCGCCAAATATAATCTTTGCTCCGGATCCTTTTACCATACAGATATTTCTTACAACATTTAAAATTCCGCATGAGCCCGCCAGCTTTAACCACTGTACCAGATCCCCGACGTAATCTCTTGAGATAAAATGCGGTTCCCAAAATACGACCATCTCACTGACGTCTTTAATCTTGCGGCCATACATAGATACATAAGAGATCATGAAGATCACAAACAGCTCCAGGGAGCCGTACCTCTTCCCCGGTTCCAAAAGCCTCCTCATTGTTTCTTTGAATGCAGGTTCATCTTTTAACGCAAGCGGATATTCCGCCCGGGAGACATTTTCAAACGCATCCACCAGGTCCCCGCCAGCCAGTCCTTCCAGCTTCATGCATATCCAGAATAAATTGTTATTAAAAAAACCAAAATCAGAAATCATCAAAACAGACGGATGATTATCCAGCAATTCTTTGATAAACGTATTGCCGCAGCTGTTTCCAATTGCCCCCAGGATCATTTTTTTAGGCGTCAAATGCCTGTCCATGCATTTTTGTCCCGTTTCTTTTTCTATTGTGAGAAAAGACTGCAGACGGGAAAAATAATCCGTATAATTCCATATGCCTCTCTCTTCCAGCCGCCGGATGATTTCCCTCTTTTTTTCTGCGACAGCCGTCTCTTTTTCTGTATAAAGATCCGGCATAATAATCAGGCATAACAGACCTGCACGCACATCTTCCAGCTCCATCTGCGCACATATCTGATTTGCATATACGTCCCTCGTATTTTCGCCTAAAACATCCGCATATATAAGTTCCCCTGCACCCGCTGTATCTTTCAGATAACCGGCTGCTTTTTCGCACAATGATTTATCACCTGCGAAAAGGAGGCTGCAGCCTTTTAACACTGTCTTTAGGTTATCATGCGGGATTTCCAGATAATCCCTTACGGCAAACAAATCTTTATTTCTATAACATCCCAGATAGTCGTAATAATCGATCGCATCGGTTCCCCAGGCGCTGTATTTGCAGCAGCAGTCCAGCATCACGATGCTGCCGCTGCGTTTTTTCATTTCCAAAGGGGTTATGATTTTTTTCCCAAACAAAAACCGCCTGTGGTCTTCATAGCTGTCGCATAAAAAGCAGCTGCATTCCACGCCATAGCGCAGCAGAAGGTCATACACATTTTGCGCATCTGTCCCGGTTCCCCATATTACGATATCCTTGTCCGTATTCTTTAAGAGACGTATCCATTCTCCGAAACTGCCCATCGCATTTACGACCAGTCCTTTTTTTAAATTTGCCTCGTAGATGCAGTCCACACATTCAAATTCGGGCGATACGCTTCTTAGCAGGTTTTCCACCCAGTTCCGGCTCTTTTTGTTCCCTGCGCCTTCCGCATAGATCGTCAGGCATCGATGATCCGGATACTCCCTGCTGTCTGATGGCAGAAAATACTTCCATAACTCTCCCTCCGTCTTTACTGCAATCCCTTGTTTTTTCAGGTATCCGGCAAATAATACGGCAAGCTCGTTGCAGCCGCAGATCTTCACGCAGCTATACTGCGGATAACAATCGGCAAATCCAGACGCACCGTCAAGCTCCTCCAGCTCCCTCAGCATCCGGATTTCCCGGTTTGCCTCCCCGTCCTCGTACGCAAAGCAGATCAGGTTGCCCGCCTGATCTGCCACCGGCAGCAATGCATTCTCCCGAAAGCGGTATTCATGACAGGCAAAAAATTTTCGGGCATTTTCCCAGATTTGATTATCAAACTTCACATATTCTTCTAAAACAGCCTCTGCCACATGTTCACTGTGAATCAGCGAATAATAGCTGATCCATCCCCGATAAGTCCCATCCGGGTTTTGCACACAAACCACTTCATCCATATTCCCCTGAAAAAAATAGTCCAGCAGGGCGCTCCTGTCTGACTGTTCATTCGATATGCAGCACACGTCCTTATCACAAAATCGAATCATCTCCTCAATCCTTTAATCCTTTCCCCCGTTTTCTGAATCCGGCCTGCGCATTGCCGCATCCTCTTTACGCTCTGTTTTCCGCAGCTCCCATAACATGCTGCGGATCTTCTGCTGGCTGCGGATTCGGTATTCCAGTTCTTCCTTGGCTCCATAAAACGGAATCTCTGCTTCAAACCGGAATTTTTTCAGAAACATTTCCTGCAGTTCCCGTCTTGTAAAACCGGATGCCTCCACATAAGGATATCCGTACTTTTTCTGATAGGGTGCACAGGCCAGACTAATCCGAAACCGGTCATACTCCGAAAAAAAGGATTCATAACGATCATAAACCGGCTTTAAGTCAAAGCCGGATATCACATCCTTCCGGCTGGATTGCGAGGTCAGGCCGCCCTTGAAATATCCGACCTTTTCTCCGTATTTCGTCGTTTCCATAAGCGTTTCTGACCAGGGAATGCCCCATGCCTGGCAAAGCCTTGTTAATTCCTCCCGTGGATGGAGCTTGATATCCTCAAACCGAAACACATACTTTTCACAGTCCACATCCTTTTTTTCCTCTGCATCCGGACATTCCAAAGCAACTGTCAGTGCGTCTTCGATTCTCCCATAATAACCGTTGCATATCATTTTTGTCATCGACCCCTTGTATGTACACGCATTCCTTACGACCGTTAAGATGCCGCACGGACCTGCCTGTTTTAGCCACTTTGCAAATTCCCCCATACCATCTCTTGCGATGTCATGCGGCTCCCAGTATACTACCAGGTCCCTGGCATCGTGGAAATCCCTGCCATACATAAATACATAAGAAATCATAAGTATTACAAATAATTCCTGGGAGGTATACCGCCTCTCCGGTTCCAAAAGCGTCTTCATTTTTTCTTTGAAGGCTGCTTCGTCTTTTAATTCAATCGAAGGCTCCAGGCGGCAGATGTTTTCAAACGACTCCGCCAGTTTTTCGGCAGGCTGATCCGACAGCTTTATACACAGCCAGAATAAGTGGTTGCTAAAAAACGTAAAATCAGAAATGGTCAGAACAGACGGATGGTTATCCAGCAGGCCTTTGATAAAAGCGTTGCCGCTGCTGCCCCGAATCGCTCCGATAACCGCTCTTTTCGGTACAAACCGACGATCTCTGCATTTGTGTCCTGTTTCATTTTCCATGGCGATAAAAGACTGCAGCCGCGAAAAATAATCTGTATAGCCGCGGATTCCTTTCTCTTTCAGGCGGCAGATAATTTCTGCCCGTTTTTTGGCAATCTCTGTCCGGTTTCCCGATTCGTTGCCCCATACATTGTTATCCGGCAATACGATCAGGCACAGTACGTCTTCCTCCACATCCTTAAGATCTGCCTGCTGGCATACACAGTCTGCAGATACGCCATCTCCCGCAGTTTCACCTAAAATATCCGCATACACAAGCCTTTTTACATGTACGGTATCGAGGAAGTATCCGGCGGCTTTTTTACATAAAATCGGATCTCCGGCCAAAAGGATGCTGCGGCCCTGCAGCACTGTTTTCAGATTTGTATGCGGGATTTCCAGATAATCCTTTACGGCAAACAGGCGCTTATTTCTGCGGTACCCCAGATAATCATAATAATCGATGGCATACGTTCCAAGGGCGCTGTTTTTGCAGAAGCAGTCCAGCATCATAATGCTGTCGCCGGCTTTTCTCATCTCCAACGGCCCTATGACTTTTTTTTCAAACAGGAGCCGCTCGCGGTCGTCATAGCTGTCACATAAAAAATAACTGCACGCAACGCCATGATACAGTAAAAAATCATACACATTTTGCGCCTGTATGCCAGCTCCCCATATCACAATATCCTTATCCGCGTTCTTTAGTACATCGATCCATTCCTGAAAGCTGCCCATTGCATTTACGATCAGCCCTCTTTTCAGATTCTCCTCATAAATACAATCCACGCACTCAAATTCCGGCGATACGCTGCGCAACAGGTTTTCCACCCAGTTTTGGCTTTTTTTGCCCTCCACGCCTTCCGCATATATGGTAAGGCACTGATAGTCCGGATATTCCCCGCCGTCCTCGGTCAGAAAATATTCCCATAGCTCCCCTTCCGTTTTTACCGCAATCCCCCGGTCTTTCAAATAAGCGGCAAATAGCACTGCAAGCTCGTTGCAGCCGCAGATTTTCACGCAGTCATACTGCGGATAAAGATCAGAAAATCCGATCGCTGCGGAAAGCTCTTTCAGTTCTCTCAGCATACGGATTTCCCGGTTCGCTTCGCCGTCCTCATAGGCAAAGCAGATCAGGTTACCCGCCTGATCTGTCACCGGCAGCAGGACATTCTCATGTAACCGGTATTCATGACATGCAAAAAACTTTCGGGCTTGTTCCCATATCCCTCTGCCGGGTACGACACAATCTTCCCATACAGCCTCTTTTACATTTTCGCAGTGAATCAGCGAATAATAGCTGATCCACCCCCGGTAAGTCCCATCTGGGTTTTGCACACAGACCCCTTCGTCCATGTTTCCCTGAAAAAAATAGTTCAGCAGCGCGCTCCTGTCTATTTGTTCATACGATACGCAATAAACTTCCTTATCACAAAAACGAATCATACTTTCTATCCTTCCTTCGAAACGTTTCGCCCAATGTAAATTACTTTAATCCGGCTTTCCTGTAAATATCTCCCAGCCGCTCTGCAAACGTTTCTTCAGAAAACTCTTCTTCTATCCGTCTTGCAGCATATTTTGCTTTTTGTTCCACCAGGCTGCGGTTGCCGAACGCATCTGTAAGGCTTTCCTCTATCAGACGTACCAGCCGTTCTCTTGCCGCCGCCTGCGCCTGTTTATCCCTTAGGAAATCTCCGCAGCCGGATAACGGGCAGACCCATCCGGCCTGTTGATTGTTTAATTCCCGCAAAGCGTTCTGATCGGTCGTAATCACCGGACATCCGCAGGCCTGCATTTCCAGAACCACATACCCAAAGGTATCCCCATAGCTTGGAAACAGCCCGATATGGCATTCTTTCATCATCCGGACTGCCCGATGGTTATCCACCTGTCCATACCACTCAATCCACGGCGCATGTCTGATAAAACGTATGGTTTGTTCCACTTCTTCCGCTTCATACACAGGATTCAGCTGAAAGCCTCTGCTATGGACATTTAACGGGCTGATTAAAATCAAAGAAAACTCATAGCGCCTTCTCAAATTCTGCAGCGCCTTTACCATTTCCATGCCGCCCTTTACCAAAAAATCCCGTCCGCAAAAAAATAATTTCCATTTCCGATCCCTGCGGTATTTTTGTTCGATCTGCACATCGTCTGCCAGCCTGCGCTGCGGCGGGAGCAGTACCGTTGTCTTTGGCCCAATGCAGCGCCACAGCATCGGATCGTTTTTTCTTACTTCGTTTCGGAAGGAATCATAGGTATTTCTTGAAAACGCAATGATAAATCTGCAGTTTGGACGCGCTGCCAGTTTTAAATCCCTGTCCCTTACATATGCCTCGTACAGCCTGCAGAGCAAACCGCCAGTTTCAAAATTATGCGGCAGCTTTGTCTCAAGCGTAACGCCCCAGGGAAGCTGTGTGGCACAGACCTGATTCCACGCATGGATAAAATCCACCTCTTTCAGGCTCTTTTTCGCAGGTCTGGCATAAAAAACGCTTCGGTCCATCGATACGGCCCGTACAAGTCCCGGCTTCATCTCAAAGCTGATGTTGAGATGGAATCGCTTTACCAGCCATGCGATACACCTGCGTTCCCGGCTTTCGATCTCGCGGTAGCGGTATCCAGCCGCTTTTTGATAAATATTACGCCTGACCGCATAATCATACCGGTTAAAAACCCCGATACAAATTCGTTCCTTTTGTCTCATCTCATCACCAGCTTCCGCTTTGTCAGGTCACGCAGAACAGCTTCAGCGACCAGCCTGTTGCCATATTCGTTCACATGCACATAATCAAAATATACATCCCCTTCAAGTCCGTCAAATATCCTGCTCAGGTCTGTCTGGTAAGGCTTCTTTTCACTGCTGTCCATCTCTGCGTAAAAAGCGCAGGCTTCTTTGTATATGCTGCTGTTGCAGACAGGTACCAGGAGCTGGTTCAACATCCTCTCACGCATTACTGTGTCCCACGTAGTATACGACGCAAACGACAGCGGCTGAATATAATTGACAAATCCAATCCCACGGCTATGGCAGGCTGCTTCCATCACATCGAGCGTTTCTACATAGTTCTGATAAGAGCTTCTCCTGTTTTTATGTCCATAATTTACCTGTTCAGTCAGTTTTCCGATATAAAAAGGAATGTTCTGCCGCAGAGCAAGCGACTCGAACAGCATTTTCTGGTAATGGCTGACATTCGGATAATCAGAAACCACTGCCCCACCGATCTGATTTGCTCCGCTGTAATCCACTACCAGATCCGGCTGCATCGTGAGCACATCCCGAAGCAAAAGCAGCATTTCCTGATATACATGATATCCGGAATTTCCGCCACTGACGACTCTGACGGAATACCCCTCCTGCTGTAAGCGTTCCTGCAGAAGCTGCGGCCACATTTTGCAGTCCCATGCGGTATCGTCAGTCGTAGAGCCGCCTAATGCCGCAATCGTAATCGCCGCATCCCGCGGGCCAAAACAGGTAAACCCATGAACGCCGTTGTAAGCAGCCGGACGAATATATCCAAGCAGCACATCCAGCATATACTGCGTGTCCAAAAACAAAGGTGCACGATATTCACAGATATCTTTAATATTTTTATCCGGATCAAGTCCCATTCCTGTCAGCAGCTTCATCACAGAAGCCGTTTTTCCAAATACAAGGACAATCATATGGCTGAAATCTGTTTCATACAGCAGCGAATATACGTCTCTTACCTCCACGCCGCAGGGCAGCAGGCGCGGACTGTTCACTTTCTGGTCGATACAGTATACCGGACAAATGTCCAGGTATTTGAGGACCCTGCACAAAGCGTCTGATTTCCAGTCAGAGCCCCATACAACAAACGAATGCGATTTGCTGTCTGCGATTATATATTGCAGCCGATCATACGATAACATGCAGGCCTCCTCCTTTCGATAATCTGCTACACGTTTCCTGAAATTGAAAGATCTCCGTCCTACCTGAAAAAACGGACGTCTGTATAGTTTTGTTCTGCGAATGCCGCAATCCTTTCACATACCTTTCCATCAAATCCCTGTTGCATAAACTGTCGGTACGGCAGCTTTTCCTCCTTCTGATCGTCCCTGCCGTCTATCATCATATCTATAAAATCTTCACATTCTTTTTTGCTGTTTGCCGTATACGCTGCCCGATACCATGCTTCTTCCTGAAAATCGATGTCGTTGCTTTCCGCTCCCAAATATCCCTTGTCCAGTATCAGAACAGGCTTATCCGTAAGCAGATAATTGATCTGCACGGACGAACAAAACGTTGTAATCAGCGCATCGGAAATGCAAAACGCCGGACTGTAGGATGGATTTTCATCTATCAGCACGTTTTTCCTGTTTTTCCATCCCTCTGCGAGCGCTTTCATCTGCGGCGACTCCAGGCTCAGAGGATGCGGCCTCCAGACTAATACCGCTTTGTCATTTTCACAGTATTCAAGGCAATACTGAAATAATTCCTTACAATAGACAGTAAATAAAAACACCCGTCTGCCTTTTGTCATCCTGCGCCATTCATCCGGAATCTGACAGGTCTGCAGCTCCTCATATAAGCTGTCCATCTTCGGATATCCGAGCGCCAGCAGCTTTTTTTGCCATTTTTTCTCTTTCTGCCCAGCCCATCGGGCCAGAAATCCGGAAACGACCGCATCATCGATCTCTTCTCTATGCTGTTCCCCAAACATCCTCTCGAACGATTCATCGCCAATATAATAATGGGTATGATATGCCAGTGTCTGCAGGGAAATCACAGCCTTGCTGCTTCTGAATACCCCATTTTTCGCATGCCAGGGAGAGCAGCCAAGTATCACATAACATACGTCATACACTCTGTCCAGATACCAGCAGTCGTCGTAAAGCCCGACTTGTCCGCCCCATGACCGGATATCAGCCACAATATCCGTGATCTCCCACAGATTTCGTTTCCCGATCTTTATTATTTCCCATACTGACGGAAATACCACGGTACATCTGGCGTTTCCCTGTTTCATATAATATTCAAACAATGGCGCCACTCCGCTCCAGGAATAACTGTAAAGCGGGCCATAAAACAGGATTTCGCGCTCCCTGTCCGACGGCGTATGCGCATCTTTCCTGCATTCGTCAAACATTGCCTGCAGTTTCCGCAGACAGTTCATCTGAGCGATTTCATCCTGCGTAAAACAGGTATGACGCTCTGCTTCTTCATAATAACGGTAATGATCGGAAAAATATCTGCTAAGATAAATTCCTCTCTGCCTGCAGGCCTCATAATTTTCCAGCCAGGACGTCTGCGGTTCTTTCGACGGAACATCCAGCCAAAACCACAGTGCGTCCTTGTACCTTCCCAGACTTTCCGCTATCTGCTGTTCTCCATGTACATACGCCGTTTCTATATCGCCCATGCCGCTGCAGCCTGTCTGCAGCAGCATGCACAGCCGCTTTTCTCCCATCAGCACCGCTTTCCCGCAATGGCGGATCATATGTCTGGGCTCATCATCCGCAAAGCAATCGCTAAGTTCTGACAGAAGCCAGATATTGTCGCAGCAGCCATTCTGTCTGCGCATGATTCTGTCGAACATTTTATCCACATCGATATTTCCCTTTTTTCCCGCAAAACAGTATACCTTTCCTGTTCCAGACGGCGGGCCGGATATTACCTTTTGTCCGTATAACGTGTGAAACTGCTCCAGACACCAGACTGCCTGCGGGTATATGCCCTCTCGCAAAAGAATCTCATAGACCGCCTCAGACTCTGTACCAGGCGCACAGCAAAAAATAACCTCCGAACCGTTTTCTTTTACTTCTTTGCAAAGCTCCTCCAGGACGTTGTTCTTCCTGTATTTCAAATATAACTGATCGACTTCTTCTCCATCTTCCGCAATCGTCCATGTGCCTTTCGGCTCTTCCTTACAGCTGGAAGACACGCCGATCTTTTCCCAATCTTCCCTCTCTGTAAAAACCGGAATCCCTTTCTTTTCCAAAAAATTTTTAAAGAAAGCGAACGCCTCATGAAAACCTTTGATCCGGACAGCCGGTATTTCCCTCCAAATTGCATCCTCTTTTTCCAGGCGGCATAACCGCATCATCCATTCGGACAGTTCCGGACTGTCTTCCGCCAGATATAAAATCCTGTCGTCTTCCGTCAAAACCGGAAGACTTGTAAGGTCCGGATAACGTAACAGTACATCCGCTATATTTTTCCATATATTTTGATCCAGGTATACTTTATCTCTGATTACAGCATCTTCGATCGCTGTCGTCTGCAGCAGGCTCTGGTAGCATATCGCTCCCTGATATTTTTCAGACCTGTCATAGACAACAACCAGGCTGTCTATATTTTCATTCAAAAAGAACATCAGCAGCTGCGAACGATTCAGTGTCCCTTCTTCCGCAAAATAAACTTCTCCATCTCTCAGGCGAACAGCCATTTTTTCCCACCTCTCTGACATTCCTTTGACAATTGCGGAAAGAAACGCCGAAATCAAAAATTATAAATAAACATCGGGACTTCGATCGGGTCTTCCATCAGATCTTCGAACAGAGCTGTCCTGCCGTCCCGCACCTGTCCGTCTCCCTTTGCGCCGTCAGGCTCCTGCTTAAATACAGCGGCGGCGATACAAGACGCCGCTGCCAGCAGTTCGTTCCGGCAGGCTTCCCCTTCCCACTGATCGGTAAGCAGCCGGAGCAGCTCCCCCGGAGTTTCAAAACCGTAGTCTGTAATATAGCCTGTTTCCTCTTTTGCCATATAACTGCTCTGCGTATCTTCCGGCGCTTCAAACAGCTCCCGATACGGATTTTCTTCCAATGCTGACGCAATCTTGAAAAGTCGTATTTCTTCTTCCTTAATCCGGCTCATAATTGCGCTCCTTCCTGTTTGCCAGCGGCTGGTTTTCGCGGATTAATATGCAGCTTTCCAGAACAAGCACATCCATCTCTGTCCCCAGAAAGCACTCATAAGCGTCCTTTGGCGTACATACGGGCGGCTCTCCGCGTACATTAAACGAAGTATTGACAAGGACGCCGCATCCTGTCAGTTCCCAAAAAGCCTTTAAAATCCGGTAAAATACCGGATTTGTATATTCATCTACCGTCTGGACGCGCGCACTGTAGTCTACATGCGTGACAGCCGGAATTTCTGAGCGCCTGGTATTGACGACCGATATCAGATCTCCGCCTGCGCCTTCCATAAGCGCATCCAGGTCAAATTCCTGCCGTATTTCTTTTTTTACCTGCCTGACCAGCAGCATATAAGGGCTGGCTTTATCGGATGTAAAATATTCGCCTGCACATTCTTCCAAAACCGCAGGCGCAAACGGACGAAAAGATTCCCGGTTTTTGATTTTCAAATTCACCTTTGACTGCATATATTCGGAGCGTGGATCACATAAAATACTTCTGGCCCCAAGCGCACGCGGTCCGAATTCCATCCGTCCCTGTAAAATACCTGTTACGCAGCCCTTCGCCAGATAAGAAGCAATCGTGCGGTAATAATCCCTGCCTCCCTTTTTTATATATACGGCGTTCACGCTGTTTAGATAATCCTCTATCTCCTGCTCCGTAAAATGGCATCCCAGAAAGCTGCCCTTTTGCGCGTCCTCTTTCCGTACGCTCCTTTGTCCGCCAAACCTGCTGTAATATGCGTACAACGCGCATCCGGGCGCTCCTCCCGCATCCCCAGCCGCCGGCTGGATCCAGATATTGCGAAAGATACCGCTCTGTTCGATTTTTCCATTTGCCACACAGTTTAGCGCTGTCCCGCCCGCCAGTACCAGATTATCCATATCTGTCCCATATCTGTGTCTGGCATACGACACCAAAGACAGGATCATTTCCTCCACAATTTTCTGCACAGAGGATGCAAGGTCCATCTCTCGCCGCGTGACCGCGCTCTCTGCATTCCGTGCCGGCCCGTCAAACAATTCCGCAAATCTGGCATTGGTCATCACCATTCCGCGGTGAAATTCAAAATATTCAAGATTCAGTGTAAAAGAGCCGTCTGCATAAAAACGCACCAGATGTTCTTTCATTCTTTCGTAATAGACTGGTTTTCCATATGGGGCAAGCCCCATTAATTTATATTCCCCGGAATTGACCTTAAATCCGCAAAAATACGTAAGCGCGCTGTACAAAAGTCCGATGGAATGCGGATATCGAATCGTTTCTTTGATCACAAGCCTGCTCCCGTCCCCGATTCCAATCGCAGTCGTATCCCATTCCCCTACGCCGTCTATCGTTACGATCACAGCCTGTTCAAACGGAGACGGATAAAACGCAGATGCCGCATGGGATACATGGTGCTGTACGACAAGCAGCTTCCCGTAACGCCCCAGATTTCCCAGACAATCTGCCGCCATCCGATGTATCCACATTTTACAAGCCAATGGCGCAAGCGAACGTCCGACCAGTTTTTCGGCGTCCTGTTTCAGATAAAACACATTTTTCACAAACCGGTCCATGGTTAAAAGCGGATTATCATAATATACGACCGCCTCCAGGCTGTCCGCCGTTATGCCAGCTTCTCTGAGCACATATTCCATTGCATGGACCGGAAGTCTGAGGTCATGCTTTACCCTTGTAAATCGTTCTTCCTGCGCCGCAGCAACGATCTCCCCATCCTGGATCAGGGCCGCGGCGGAATCATGATATAATCCTGATATTCCTAAAATATACATATCCTGCCCCCTGTCATTACCAGCTGTAAAGCCTGTCAAATCCACAGTCCGAAAGCTGCCTGCTGATTTCATCAAAATATTTCCTGCTTCCAATCAATAGATTGCAGTCCTGATAAGCGCCGCACAATTCATCCATAGATAAAACCGGCTTGTTCATCAAATACATACCCTGATACGCCGGGTTGGAATCGCAAAATGCTGTGATATGGATACCTATATTTAACGTCTCCATAAACAGCCTGTGCCCGTCCTCTCCAACGCCAAATATCACGTTCTCTTTTTCATACAGTTCTGGCACGCCTGTAAACAGGCTGTGCCAGGTAACGCCTTCTGACTGTGCCAGAGCCATAATCTCCTCCTGATACAGAAAACGGTGCAGGAACAGGTTGGATACCCCCGTTTGTTTCAAAAGCCGCGGCAGTTTTGCATCGATTCCATAAAGGATCACAGCCGTATCTTCGGGTATACCTATGCCGTTATCGCTAAAAAATCCGCTGATCCGGATTCCCTTTTCTTCCAAATCCTGCTGTATGCTCTGCCTGACATGCGGATCCCCATACATGTAAATCCGGCCGAAACGGTGCAGATCAGAATTTATCCGGTACATCTCTTTACTCATGACAGCCTCCTTATTTGTAATGCCAGAAACGAACGTTTCGGTACGCAATTGCCGCTGTGCAGCGTCTGCACAATACGTCCCAGCCTCCAGAATGCCCGCATGCCTGTCTGATCCTCCGGCGTTCCACGCTGCGCATCAGCTCTTGATAATCCGCTTCCAGCAGGTTTCCGAGCACATGACGCATTCCATAATCCATACAGCATAAAAGTACGCTTCCATCAGGCAGAAGTACATTGTGGTTATAAAAAGAACTCCTGGTGCAAAACAATGCCCCGGTGACGGACTGCGACCCCAGCTTTTTCTCTTCCAGATTTCCTGCCCGGTCGATCATGACATCCGGCTCCTTTTTGGAATACCCATACCGGCGCAGATACTGCTCTGCTCTTTTTTCCGGATGTCCATGACAGCTGACTCCGGTGACAAACGGCTTTCCGTCTGGCCGTTTTGTGCCCAGCATCGCATCGAGCAGCCAAAAATAATCCTCCGTTAAACCGATCTGTGTATAGCCTTCACGATCTGGAATATGCAATACGACATTGCCAAACGGAATGTTTTTGATCTTTTGAAAATCCCTGCGTTTCATCCCTTCCAAAGACGTATACAGATCGATCCGGCGCCCTTTCTTCGAAGCATAACAAATCATATCTGCGCAGCGTCTGTTTAAAAATGGTTCGCACATGCCGGAAAATACAACGACGCAGCTCTGCGGCAGCTTATTCACGCACTTGCAGAATACGCCAAACGACAGCTCGCTCCCCATGCCTTTTCTTTTTTTCACGGCATATTGTTTTGCAAGCAGCGTCTGCGGACAGGCTTTACAGGCAACACGGCATCCAATGCGCGTCGTTATTTCCATTACCGGCCGGTAAAAATACAGCTCATTTTGAATTTTGGATTTTTTCTGCAGACTGTTCAATTCCGCAAGAAATAACTGCTTTTTCATTTGCCGGATCATAGAGTCCCTCCTTCTCTTTTCCATTTCCTGTAAAACTCCTGCTGCATTCCCGGCGTATAAAAATGGCTGACAAAACGGTTATCAAAATAATATCTGCGCAGATATTCGTCCGGAAGCCGGATCTGCCGCGTAACGTTGCGGTAAAGATATTTGTAATCTTTGCATTCTGCCTGGTTTGTATTACAGAGCTGAAAGCTGCCTATTCCAAGAAAATCACCGACCGCATCCCGGTTCTGCTCCAGTTGTTCCAAAGTCAGAACCAAAACCTCGATATTTCCCTCGCGGATAATACCCATGCCCCGTTCACGATCAAACGGATAATCCAAAACGTCGATCTGAAATACCTCCTGCATCTCCTGCTCATACCACTGGAAGATATCTCCGCAAAGTCCTCTGAGCTTATACTGATAATGGATATCCGCCGCGGACATCCGCTCCAGCTGCATCCGGTCTGTAACAACCCGATGCGCCAGCAGATCGCAGATACTGTCTGACAGCCTGTGGTCTACATGTGCGAACATTTGGATAAAAGGTACGTCCCACAGCTCAAACAAATTGGACAGATCCCTGGCAACCGGCTCCCGGACCAGATTGATGATTTTTACTTTTTCCCAGCATTTGACTGACCTCTGGAACAGCCTGTACAGGCTTCTCATTTCATCCCCCATAAAAGCCGGCTCATACGCAAGCGCATGACTTTGCTCTACGGGAATGCCGCACGCTTCGATTCCCCTGTATACGCTTTGCGAACCTGCTTTTCCAAACTGGTACACAAATACCGGATTCTCTGTAATCATCCGTCTCCAGGACCTGACATAGTTATCCATCGCATGGATCTGCATATACCGCGCCCGTTCCATTACAGACCAGTCCCGATACTTCTGCCGGAAATGTACCCGGTAATCCAAAGGAAAAGCCGGATGACCGATATTGAGCCAGACAGAAAAAAGCGCCGCCCAGTAAGAATTCATATCCTGCGCGTTTACACCCATTTGTCCCAGCTGCTCTGCCAGTTCGTCAAAATGCGATGTTAAAAGAAAACGGATGGAGCCCCGATGGTTATATCTGTCTGCCATTTCTTCAAAAGAACGGCATAAGAAACCGGTATTTCCTATGTATGTATCCCAAAGCTGTCTGTTGTTATCGCAAAAACCAACGATATGCATGCCGCTCCCGGTTAAGACCCTGGCTGTATAAATCCCGTTTTTTCCTGCACCGGCAATTACCAGGTCCATGCCCATTAAAATTTCAATATCCTCCACAATACGCAGATCATCGATTTCCAGTCCGCTCACGTTCCTGCTCCTTTCCCAAGTTCCCTGTAGATACGTCCTCCAACCGTCGTCTTACCTGCGCGCGCGGCATTTTTACCGTTTGGGGAGCTGTTTTTCAAAAACAGTTCCAAATCCTGCGGCAGTGCTTCGACGTATACTTCCGTATTTTGGACTTGTGAAAGACGATGCATCATAAGTTCTTTTCCTGCCCGGCTGTCAAAAAAAGGAACGCGAAAAAGCCTGCCCTGGTCATCCAGCCGATAGATCAGATCGAGAGGGGCATAATAAAAGAAAATCCCGTCCTTTGCCTGCCAGAACGCATAATACTTACTCTCCATCCGTTCTTCGCAAAACAGATCCGCTTCTTCGGGCGGACAAGCACCGGCGTCTACAGAAACGCTGCATCCCTGTCCGATGTCATAAATATAAAAAGAATCCGAATAATTTTGAAACAGGTACAGCTTCTGCTTCCGATACAGGCACTTACCAAACAAACCTCCGGTATCCGCTCCGGCAAATCCATGCAGCAGCCGGTCAAACGTTCCTGTCCTGGCATCATAGCGTACAAGAGCCGCATGGGTATGATCCATCAGATAAAAGACGTTTTGATCCTGCGCCATGCAGCTAAACGACGCCTGATCGTCCGGGTATTCCAAAATCCGGTATGCATAGCTGTCCGTGTCCAATTCCAGAAGCTGAGACGAGCCATAAACCGCCAGATACAATTTTTTGTCCCAGACAACGCCATCTTTGCAAAACGTATGGTGATACGCATGATTGCGAAAGTCCAGTTCCCTGATATAAATCGTCTCCATCGTTTCCTTGTCCAGATCAAAAACCGTAATATCCGGACTCAGCAAAGAGATCATGTACAGCCGCCTGCCAATCTGCACAGCAGATTCATAATGATAAAACGGCGCCCCGTTTGTCACACCATAAACATGCAGCTTTGAAACGCCGTAATAGCGGCATGTACGGTCTGCAATCCGATACGCTGCCAGAGCGTCTGCGTTTGCCGGTACAAAGTACAAAACCCCACGGTCCAAAAAAACACTGCTATGCAGATGCATGGCACTGTGGTATGTCTCAAACTGATCCGCCACGCAAAACTCCCCTGTCCGCAGATTTTTTTTGCATATAGCATTTTCCCTGGAAGCCGAAAACCAGATCTCTTCTCCGTCTTTGACGCATCCTTCAAAAAAATGGCGCTCTTTTGTCAAAAACCCATCTCCTTTACCCCGTAATTATATTTGTAACGATACGAATCCACAGCTATAATCTTTTCTCCCGCAACCTGATATTCCCCAGCCAGCCTGCCTGTGATTTCTTTTAAGTATTGTGGACTGCTCACAGCTACCACCACATAATCAAACACCGCCTGATGCAGCACATCCGGATGTCGTACCTCTGCCATGCCGGGCCCCCGGCAGTTTTGATCCACCCATACGGCTACCGTTGCATACTGTCCATGTACGAGCTGCCGGTAAAACTCCTGCCCCACGTTCCCCGCTCCATACAGCGCAATCCTGCTCCCACGGGGGATTTTTTCAAATGGAAACAAAAACGCAGGAGACGAAAACTGGATAGGAAGACCATAGAACATCTCCGTATTTTTCAGCGCCATCTCAAAGACATAGCGGTTGACCTGCGGGACTGTCACAGCTTCATAGGGGCCTTCCCTGATCCGCCCGGACAAATATTCCTGCAAATATTTTAACCGCACAAAATAACCGGCGTCATGGACATGACATAAGGAGTCCTGCCTCATGACATGATGGTAGCCGCAAATATCCGTAAGATACAACGTGGGGGTATGCAGCAGCATGGGATAAATGCAGCATGCATCCTCCCCGTCACAGATCCGCTCATCCACGCTCGTTAAAAACGGAGCAATGACAGACTTTCGAAACAGCTTGTCGCACAGGGACGGAGAAATGCCCCATTCAAAATACCCGTCGCCCGCATATATAAAACGGGAAAAGAACGTATCGGACAGATCCTGCTTTCCATAATAGCCTCTGCGGAAACAAGGCGCGCTTACAATCTTCCAGACATCCGGCCCCCAGCCATCGTTGATATGGCCGCCGGCTACGATGTCTGCGCCGGATGTCCGGGCTGCTTTTACAAGCCTGCCATAAAAATCCGGCTCGATCCAATCGTCGCTATCCGCAAATATGACGTATTCCTTGTTTGCCGCAGCAAGTCCTGCTTTCCTTGCGCTTGTAGAACCGCCGTTTTCTTTTTGTATAAACCTGATTCTGCCGTCGCTTTTTGCAAAGCGCCTGCACAGGCCCGGACTTTCGTCCGTCGAACCGTCGTCTACAAGTATGATCTCCAGATCTTTATAATCCTGTGCCATAAGGCTTCGGATGCAACGCTCCAGATACTTCGCTGTATTATATACCGGAACAATCACGCTGATCCCTTTTCGATCGCCAGTCATGCCGCGCCTCCTCTCCAAAGCTGCCGGTTGTCCTTTCCATCCGCTCTACAGCAGCCGGTTTCCGTTTAGAATATTTTCCTCTGCAAGTTCCATCTTTTTCAGCTGCGTATGGATTGCCGCATAATCGTTCGCGGCAACCAGAACCAGATATCCTTTTTCTTTTGCAGTCCGCACCGGCCGGATCTCTTTTCCCAGGTACAACGTACCGATACGTTCCTCGTTGTTGTCCAGATAACATGCAGCGTCAAAGCGATATGCTTCCATAAGGCGCGCCGCGTTCCTTCCCGCGCCAAAGATCGCGAGTCTGCCTTCGGATTCCGCCCGCCGGATTGCCCCAAACAGTTCCTTGTCCGATCTGCCGGATACCGGTTCCTTTTGCAGCAGGAAAGCCGCCGGATGCTCATACACCACGATATGCGTCCCGATTTCATCCAGTGCAAACTGCTGCAGCACTTCCCAGCGATACTCCGTCAAAATATAAAATTCATCTGCTTTCTTTTCAAATCCATCTTCCGGCAGGACGACGGGATACAGGCCATGATAGCTTAAAAATTCGCAGATATCCGACGCCGTATCATACGAAGCAATCAGAACCGGTTTTTTCCCTTTTTTCTTTCGCTCCCATAACAGGCTGACAAACGTCTGCGTATAGCCGTCCATCCAATGCAGCGGAAAATAATTTCCCAGTCCAAACACATCGCAGCGCCCGCACCCTTTGACCGTACCGCGTCCGCCGTCAAGCATCGACTGCCTCGCCTGACGGTAAGCCCTGCTCTCCCAGGCTCCCCGAATCCCCTCGCTGGCCACATCGGCTACCGTCACGCTGCCGTACGCATCCTGACAGCAGCGGCTGACCTTTCCGTCCGGACGGATGACCATCTGCATAAACGGCAGAATGCAGGCAGAAACATATCCGGTTTCCCCCGGTTTGTTCGGCGCTCTGCCTCCCCGGTTGGAAAGCACCTGATTTTTTTTGCGCACTTCAACCCGCACAGACGCCCTGGATTTACGGGGATTTTCCTGTTCCATCTCTACGATCTGTCTGACCGGTCCGTTCAGTTCAAATGCATCGTTATAATTATCTATGACCAGATAATCGAGCAAATCTGTCAGCGTTCGATAATTCTCTTTGGTTAAAAGCAGGCCGTTTGTATACATCGCATGCACCGCGTTTGGCAGTTTTTCTACAGCATATGCCAGAAAATCCAGAATCCTCGTATCCAAAAGCGGCTCATTGTTTGAAAACAGACTGAGATATCCCTGATACCCCATCTGCGCCAGCTCGTCGATAATCTGATAAAACAGCTCCTCCTTCATCCGCATCGGTTCCCGGATATCATTTACCTTTGAAACCGGACAAAAGGAACAGTCGTTATTGCACCGGCTGACCGTTTCGATTTCGACGCTTTGTATCTGCGGTACCGTGTTTTGATACTGCATCAGCATCCCTTTTATAAAAATACCGCTGTTTTTATCCTGACAGCGCAGTTTTTGTTCTTCCGTAATCCAATCGCTGTTATTCCAGTAAACAATCTCCATCTAAACGCCCTCTCTGCCATTTGGCAAACTGTTCGATGTATGATACATAATCCTCAAACCGGCATTTTTCCCGCACGGTTTTCTGTCCGTTTTCCGCCATCCTCATACGTAATTGCTCGTCGTCGTACAACATACGTATGTGTGCCGCAGCCGCCGGATAATCCCCGACTGCAAACCGAAAGCCGGTTTCGGACGGCTGTACAAATTCATCCGTCCCGCTTACATCCGTTACTACCGGAACAGCCCCGCAGGACATTGCTTCGAGCATGGCAAGGCTGCTTCCCTCATATTCCGAAATGTTCATATAAATATGCTGCCTGTTCCAAAACTCCTGCATTTCTTCCGGCTTCAAACACCCGCGTAAAAAGACCCGATCCTGTCTGCCGCAGGTATTGACCGCATCCCGCAGCATTTCAAAACATGGCCCGTCCCCGGCGACTTCCATCTGATAGTCGATTCCCGCCTCTTCCAGCGCCGTCAGAAACTCTGGCAGCCTGTCCGCCCGCTTCTGCAGGACTTCAAGCCTTGCGCCCCAGCCGATGCGCAGCGGATCTCCCGGCTTTCTTCCTGCCGGCCTCTTTTCGCAAAACTGCCGGACAAAATTTTCTTTATAGCAGAGCTTATGTTCCGGAATGTTGCAGACTGTATGCAGTTTCTTTGTAATTCTCCGGCTGACTCCCGCAATCCAATCCGATGCATCCTGCCATACGCTCTGTTTTTCGTACAGGGCTGCACAGTCGTTATGGACAAAGCTGACGATTTTCACTGCTTCCGGATATTTTTGCTTTAGGATATATGCCGCCGCAAATACATGCACCGTCCAATTGTTCAAAAGGGTAAACGGCAGACGCCGTTCCATATCTTTTAAAATCCGCTCTGTCGTCCGCCAGAAATCACCGCGTTCCAGCGGAAAGCGCAAAATATGCGTCTCTGTCGCAGCATCTCGGCGCTCCTGCCAGTCGGATCCGTAAATAAATACCGGGTATCCTCTTTTTGACAGCTCCATGCCCGTATGGTACGACCACATCTCCATGCCGCCCCAGCCAATACCGTCAAACGCATCTATCAAAATACAGGGCGTATGGCCCGGGACAACAGGTGAAGACGCGGCATATCCATTCCGGATCGATTGCTCGATGGTCTGGCGAAACAGCGGTTCGAAGGAAATCAGTCGGGACAAAAGCCCCATTTTTTCCAGCTGCGCCGACAATTCCTGTTTATAATTGCAGGAAATCATCACTTTACAATCCCTGTCTTTTATCGTATCCGGCGAAACTACCGGATATCCGCACAGGGAGGAACCCCATTTTGCCGGATCGTTATCCGCGATGCCAACCGGTTCCACGCCGATCGTGCGCAAATATCCGATATATTTTTCCGCTTCCCGCCCTGCGCCAAACAACATCAGTTTTTCCATCTTCTGCTACCTGCTTTCCTGATCACTCTCTTCCTGTCTTACTGCTGCACGTTCGGATTCCCGTCATCCGGATTCTGGTCAAACTCACGCGCCACCTGACCGGCCAGGCCGTCCGGATCGTCTCCACTGTAGACAAATTCCTTTGCATCTTTATTCAGACCCATCCGTACAAAACTGAAATACTCATATTTGACAGCATTTAGCGCCCGCTCGTATAAGACGATAAACATGGCCGATGTCGCGCTTAAAATATCGCAAAACCCGCTGCGTACACCGATAAATGCCCCAGCATAATCCACAACGTCTACCGCGTATTGTAATGGGAAAAAAATCTGCTGCGTCCCGGCTATCACTGGCTCGCTGTCTCCGGCGCTGTTTGTGCATACGCAGTAGCCCCTGTCTGTCAGCCGTTTTGCAATGTCTTCCCACACCTTCCCGGAAATGCCCGAACGGTACGAACCGGCATAAGGCGCCAAAATTACCGTCCTGCCTTTTATCAAACGCTGTTTTTCAAATAAATCCCGCGCCAGAGCATAGCCGCCTGCCGGCCGGTCCGGCAGCTGCCAGACGTCCTGCCGGCCATACCCGAAGACATCATATTTCATGACGTCTAAAAATGTGATGTCCATATAAGAATCGGGATTTGGGTATCTTTTCGTACGCCATCCCCAATACAAAAGCGGCTTTACGTGCATGATGCCGCTGCCGCAGAACGCCCATGCGTCCAGAAGCTGCCGTTTTGCTTCCTGTGTAATCTGCCGGCCCTTATGCGGAAAAAAGAGCCGCAATGTCTTTATCGCCAGCGGTTCGTCTGCCAAAAGCAGGTAACTATCGATTGCTTCCTGTACCAGAAACTGCTTTAAAAAAATACAAGCCATATAAATATCGCCGCTGCCCCCATATGGAAATACGAACAGCCATTTTCTCTCACCCTGCAGTCCCATCATCAGCCGCTCGTAAATCCAGTATCCGCGTGCAATATCCCACATGCTTTTTACAGGGGCATCCGGTTTGTCATAAAAATGAATGATATAAAAATCCGTATTTTGTACCAATCCCATATCCGCCAGCTGTCCGGCCATTTCCTGCCAGTATCCGGAACAGATTAAAATGAGGAACGTACCTTTTTGCTTCCCCTTCAGATAAGCCTCCGGCAGATATACAGGTATCCCCTGACATTTACCGTCTGCCTTCCCGGGATTGTTGTCGATCATCGCGCCCGCTTTCAGGTGACAGCTTTCCAGACATTCCATCAGGACGCCTGTCCACATCGTACAACCAAACAAAATTACTTCTTTTTGCGAAAGCGCCCCCGACCGGAACAGACGGCGCATCTGTGCCCGGATTCTCCTCAGGGCATGTTTCGTACTTTTTTCTTTTCTCAATGTCGGCCCTCCCGCAGCACTGCTACACCATCAAATAATCACGCGTCAAATCTTCCAGCCGGATGCCGTCTTTACGCAAAAGTCCATAGCTGCCGTAAGGTTCGCCCAGCGAGAGCGGGATCACATGGCAAAAAAAGCTGTTCAGCCGGTAATAACGCAGCAGGGCATCCAGTTCCCGTTTATTCATCTTTGCCAGCCGGATGCGCCGGTCCGACTTTGGCGTCTGTATCTGCGTATCCTTCCATACGACGACGACTGCAAGGGACGCATATTTTTTCTCCAAAAATTCCGGCAGATATTCCATTGCCTGCTCCAGCAACGCATCCTCCCCCGTATAAAGAAACAGATAACTATCTTCCTTTATATGGTATTTTCTTCTGATTGTTTTCCATATGCGCTTTCCGGCCAGCGCCTGTGCCAAAAGCCTTACGAATGTCAATAACCTCACGTCCATTCCCTGATATCCTTTTCGGACTGTTTCCAGTCATACGCCTTGCGTGCTTTTACATTGCAGTATCTGCAGAAAGGCACCCGGTTTGCCGTAAATTCTGCAATCTCTTCAAAGCTCTGCGCCTGATAAATGTCAATAAAATCCCCTTCTCCGGCTGCCAGCTCCTTCCCGTAATAGTCCACAAAGTGATGGGAATTTGGCAGTACGGAGCAGGGATATATTTTTCCATCCCGCAGCGTCACGCAATTGTTAAAGCAAAAGCAGTTGATAAAGTGGTACGGTTCCTGGCTGCCTGTCAGGTCAAACGGATGATGAAAAGAAAACTTTACGCCGTTTTTGTCCCTGCTTGTCACGTCGTTGTACGATACGCCATATTTCGCCGCCAGCTGCCTTAATTCTCCATAATCAAGCGGAATCGGATATTCCGTCACTGAAATATCGACGCCGCATGCCCGGCATGTTTCCCACAGGTTGCCATTCGGATGCGTTTCCCATTTTTTTAACAGCAGTCCGTTGGTATATAAATAAATGATCCCTTTTGGAAAATGGCTGCGGATCATGCGGATGATCTCGTTCAGCTGCGGGTGAAGCAGCGGCTCCCCTCCCTCCAGCTTTACCGCGCGGCATTCTCCGCCCATTAGTTGTGCCATCCTGCCAATTTCTTTTTCCAGCTCCTTCAGGCTGATATACTGCTCGGGTGCAATCGGCGAAAAATGGTCGCACATCTGGCAGTTCAGATTGCAATGCTCCACAATATTCACTTCAAACCAGAAAAAATCCCGGGCAGCTGGCCGCATTTTCTGAGCGACAGCAAAACGATTGAGTTCATTTACAAAAAAGAAATCGTACAAGCCGTTATGTACCAAAAGCGGCACGATATCGTTGTAATTGCGTTCTTCTACCGCTACAAGCACGCCAGGGCAGCCGCCTTTTGGCACGTCCGGCGGAGTATAGACCGGATATCCGTCCAGCTCCCCCAGTTCCTGCGCCTGACCGGCCCATGAAATGATAAACCCGGCAAACGGCATCTGCGCTGCCCGCAGATATTTCGCCAGCAGGCGCTGCGTCTCCATCGCCCCATACACATATATTTCCTGAAATCTCTTGCAAAAACGGATCATCAGATCGATTCCGACCGTGTCCGTACCATACCTGTGCCAATAATCCAACGCCATGTTATCTGTCCTCCGCAACGTAATTGTACCATTCTCTGCCGATCATCCCGCCCGGATGATTGCGTAAAAACTGTGTGCGCGGCACATCCAGGCGCTTTGCCACCATCATAACAAGTCCCTGGAGCACAATCAGGTTAATCGTTGTGGAATTGTTCGGCATAATATTCCACAGATCTCCTTCATGCCCCAGCGAAAGAATCAGGCGGTTATCGATTTCTTCTGACAACGTGCTTTTTTCTGCAAAGCTGAGCAGCCACAAATGGACCCTGCGCTGTTTTAACAGCCTTGCAAGGCGGACAGACTCCGAAGTCTCCCCGCTTTTTGTCAAAAGGATCACCAGATCTCCATCTTTTACAAGCCCCATATCGCCATGCACCGCCGAGTTTGTATGCAAAAAAGAAGCCGGCAGTCCCATCGAAATCATAGAACCGACAAATTTTTCGCAAATGGGCACATTTTTTCCAAGTCCTGATACTACAATCTGATGTCCGCCCTTTAACGCCTCCGTCGCCTCCTCTACCATTCTTGCAAATTCCTGTTCATCCAGGGAATGGATAGAATCCTCAAATTCGGCCAGCTGTTTCTCAAAATAAGATATCATAGCACGTCCTCCAGCTCATACAGCCCTCGATAAAATGCGCCGCATAATTTATCATAATCCTGCCATGCGTAAGTCGTATACGACAGCCAGATCACCGCATGCAGCAGCTTCATTTGCCGCGGGTCTGTTCCTGTCAGAAGAAAAAACGTCTCTTCCATACCTTCCCAGCCGTTGGAACCGATCGTAAGCGACACCGATGGTCTGTCCGTATCGATCGACAGCTGAAAATCCCCCGCATTCAACCGGTCATAGTTCCCGACAATGGAATAATACAGCTTTGCCCAGTCGTAGCGGGCGTCTCCATACAGCTTCGTATGCCCGAAATATCCTCTTGGATCAATAAAGACCGGTTCCTCATGTTCACGCAGGAGCAGATTGGAAAACGTACAATCGCCGTGAATCAGGCAAAAGTTTTTGCAGTCTGTCATCATCCCGTCCAGCTGCTTTTCCAGCTCCTGCTTATGAAAAAACACATTGCGGCATACTTTTCCGTTGACTGTAATTTCCGGCTCCTGTGCATAAGGCGCCAGACCCCATATTTTTGAAAGGCGGGCTAAGGTTTTATAAAAATAAGCCTCTTTCAGGCTGAATGCATCCGCGAATACCGTTTCAGACTGATGCATCTTTTGCAGGGAAACGACCAGCCTGCGCAGGATCCGTTTTTGCGCATCCGCGTCAAACTTCCTTTCCATGATGCTTCCCCCTTTTATATATTCCATTTTCAGCGGATGAAACGCATAGATTTCCGGCAGTGCACAAACCTTTTTTTCCAATGCCTTTCGATACCATGCGCTTTCGTCCTGCGCAAGCCTCTCCCCCTGCCTGTCCACCGGCTCCTTCGTCAGTACGCCCCCGTCTCTTATAATTTTGTTAAACGGCCGGCACTTTTCCGGCTGCTGTTTGATGTAATCTTCATAAATACCAAATTCCTTTGTACCCGAAAGTCCTATCGTCTGAAATTCAAACCTCTGCGTATGTGCCCACCGCAGAAATTCCCCATCTTTCGGCACATGTAAAAGCTGCGTGTTATCCGCAAACAAAAACAATCCTGCTACACCATGCTCTGCGGAACGCTTTTCTGCAAACGCACCGCCCTCATAGCTCCACCGGCATGAAAAATCCCTGGCTATCCCCACATAATTTTTATCCGGACGCCGCCCTGCCTCATACTCTTCTGGCAGACAAAAGCTCTCAGGCAAAATAAGATCAGACCAGATCAGCATAACCGGCTCTTCCCGCGGCAGCAATGCCGCCGCTTTGGCAATACCCGCACAGGTACCGGTTCCATCTGCATCGACGACCAGATACGCTGCCTCGGCAAACGCCTCCAGATATGCCCGCAGAGCTTCTTTTTTATAATCCGCAATAATAACAAACCGTTTATCCGGATATTTGCGGAACAAATGAAACAGAATCGGCAGATTGTGAACCGGGACGAGCGCTTTGGGCTTATTTCGGGTCAGCCCTTTCATCCGGCTCCCCCTCCCGCCTGCCTGAACAATGATATAATCCATTCCGTCTACCGTATAATTCCTTTCCAAAAGGTTATTTTATTTATGATCCATGCATACTTTTCCGTCAAAATACAAATACTGTCCATAGAGCCAGGGCATTACTGCCGCTTTCCGAACGGTATTTCGCAGAGTATGCACCTCTGTGATATTCTTCTGCGACTCCCCGCCCTTATTGCATTTTAAATATCCTGACCATTTTCGCTGACGGCAAATAAAGTTGAAATGCCTGCGAGCTTATCCATGTTTTGGCGTTTCATATCCGCCGTAGGGTGCACATACCGATTCATCGTAATATGAATCGCTGCATGCCCTAAAATCACGCTTAGCGTCTTTACATCGAATCCGACTGCCACACACCGCGTCGCGAACGTATGCCGCAGGCAGTGAAAATTGGCATCACGGATTTCAAGGCTGTCCATAATCTTATGAAAATGATATTCTACCAGCCTGGGTTCCATATACTGGTCCGCCCTGCCTGTCAAAAAATATTCCTGCCCCAGCATTCCGGCAGACTTTTCCCGCAGCATCCGGAGCAAAAAATCCGGGATTGGAATTTCGCGGATTGCGCAGACACTTTTCGGCGGCGTCTCGATTATTTTCGTGCTCTTGTCCGTAACATGTGAATAATCCCGGAGCCTCATCATCGTCCTGCTGATAGAAATCATCTTTTTTTCCAGACTTACGTTCTCCCAGCGCAGGGCGCACAATTCCCCAAGCCGGATGCCTGTATACAGGCTGACATAGATACCCATATGGATATTGGAAAATTCTTCCAGCAGGTATTCTTCCAAATCCGCCTGCTCTTCCCGCGTCAGTATCCGAATCTGGCGGCTGCCCTGCTTAATCACGATATGGTCGATCCTGCACTCCTGCATCCATCCTTCCTTTGCGGAAAACATAAGAATCCTTTTGAGCACGGATTTGATATCCGATACGCTCTTTGCAGACAGTCCTGTACCATCCGACTTTCCATGGTCCAGCAGTCCTTCAAAATACCGTTCCAGCAATCCGGTTTGAATCTGCGGCATCCTGCAGTCACCCAGCGCAGGCATTACATACGATTCTAAAATATTCCGGTATTTCACATAAGACGACTCTTTCAACTGTGGCCGGACATGGTTCAGCCAGCGCATACACACTTCCCCAAAAGAACCGTCCCAAACGGCTGCCGGCGCCTCCGTTGGCGGATTCTGCTGGCAGGCTTTTTGTTTTTTGCGCTTTGCTTCTGTATACGACTTCGCATACAAAGATTTATAATGCGCCCTGCCGGATTCTTCGTAATACGCGATATAACGCGCCTCCCACCGGCCATCTTTTCTTTTGTAAATATTTTCTCCCTTGCGCGACATAGTCTTATTCCTCTCTTATTGACCATAATTTTGACGGTAAAAAGCAAAAGTGAATGGCATTTTGCCTGATATATTTATTATAATGAAATAATGTAATCGTCTCAGGCATCCGGCTTATCCCCGGTTCATGCGTTTATTCTGGAAATATTGCCAAAATATATTGACAATCAACAAAAATTTATATAAAATTAAATAGGTTTTTGTCGATGACAGAATAACGTAGAGGTGCATACTCTGCGATAAAAAATACCAGTCCTGTATTTTTATACAAGACTGGTATTTCAAATTATAATCGAAAACTCTGCCAAAGCCGCAATATGCGCGATTCAAAGCATCCGTATCCGCACGCTCACCTCATACGTCAGATTGCTGCGGTATTCATCCGCCCGTTTCCCATAGACCCGATAGATATCCGGCGCATACAAGGCCAGATAACGGCTGCTGTCTGTCAGATCCGCCTCATTTTTCTCAAGCGCTGTCCGGCAGATTTCTTCGATTTTGTTTTCCAGCGTTCGTTCTACCCGTTCCTCAGACGCCTTTCCTGTGATTCGTTCTGCCTCGGCGGTCAGCCAGATCTGTTCGGTCACTTTTTCCTGATGCATCGAAAATCTGCGTTTACATTTTATGCTGTGCAGGCGCACCTGCTCTTCTTTGTCCAGATACACATCCATCTGCTGCATCTGTCCGCCCAGCAGATAATAGATCTGTGCCTCGTAATCTTCCACACGTCCTTTGAGCTGAAAACCCTGCAGGATTTCATAAGAGCTTATAACCGGCTGCTCCTTTTTTACTTCCAGCACCGGTATTAACAGCGTGCGGCTGGCGTTCGCCTGTTCGTTTAACAGCGCTCCGAGCGTAACAAACGCCTGCTCGTTTACTTCCTGTTCATTTTCTGTCATCTGCTCCAGATAGCTGCCCAGCGGCAGCTCCAGTGTGTCGTTGAGTTTTGCCATCTCTTCCATACCGCTGTCAGAAAGATACACAAGCGTATTTCTGGCATACGTATTTTCACTGCGTACCGTATCCAAAAAGGTTCGAAACGCACTGCTTTCCAAAAATCCTCTTTGAAAAATAACAGCCTTTGTATGTGTCATATCCAGCTGACAGCGGTTGTTTTTTTCAAACGACTGATGCGTTTCGTAATACGTGCTGCCGGATGCGGCGGCAGCCGTCACATTGCCGCCGTCCGCACGCTCGTTTGCCACATCGGACAGCTGCTGCGCCAGATAGCAGATTTTATGCTGTCCGTTCTGCTGCGCGATCACCACGGCCAGCGGAAACGTTTTATTCTCCAGCTCTGCCCCGCCGCAGCCGACAAGCGCCAGTGCCATTGCAGACAGACAGCCGGCCCAGATGATTTTCATACTCCGTTTATTCTGCATCATACAGCTCCTTTTCCTTCTTACACAATAACAGCGAAATGACAGGAACCAGAACTACAAACGGCACGCCTGCCAGATAAAAGACCTTTACAGCCAGCAACTGTATCTGCGGCTGCAGATGAAAGATCCATGCAATCCCATAGATCAGCGCCGTGATAACTGCAAACCAGATATTTTTTCCCTGTCTGTCCGCCTTGCTGTACGTCCCGCCTTTCCATTTTGTCAGCGCCCGGCGCGCGATAATCATACCATAATACAAGGTCGTCCCGATCAGCGCATATAAGGTAAAAAACCATCCGCCGACCATTACCGCATCCAGCCGTTTCAAAAAATCGCCGGGAATTTTTACCATTCCCATCAGCGTTATTATCGGATACTGCTCCTTTTCCAGCGCGCTGCTGCCAAATATTCCAAGCAGAATCAGATAAATGACAGCAAGCGCCAGTCCGGTATAGACGACTGCGCAGGCTGCCGCACGGGCGGATGACCTTTTATCCTGTACATGCGGTATCAAAAATAATAAAAATGTCAGCGGCAGAAAGGACGCAAAGCACTGCCAGGTCCCGCTGAAAAACCAGCTCCAGCTGATCGTATCCGCATCGCCGAGCAGCGGAAACCACTGGATCACCTGCACCTGCCTGATACATAGCAACAGCATGACAACCAGCGGAATGATAAGTACCCAGAACAACAGCTCGTACACTCTCGCTCTTGCCTCCATACCGGCTGACGCCCCATAAAACGCCAATAGCAAAATGACAAACAATGCCGACACAAACTCACGTCCATCCAGCAGACTGTCGCAGACGAGCTCCGAAAGCAGCTTTGCCGCCCACGCACAGGTAAAAATGCTGATCACGGCATAGCACAGATAAAGCAGCCTTGCCAGAAAATTTCCCCAGCCTGTTTTTAAATAGTCCATATAATCGGTTGCCGTCCGGCTGCTGCACGTATGAAGCAGCCATAAATAAACGCCTGCAAATACCATTCCCGCCAGAATGCTCCATATGCCGATTCCGTTCCCGGATTTTGCCAGCTGCGAAGGCAGCAGCAGGGAACCTGCTCCGAACAGGTCAAATATAAGCAGTCTTTTTATCTGCCGTGACGATATTTTATCATTACTGGAAAACACGCCTATTGTTCCTTCCCTTTGTTCTTTTTTCTGCCGAATGTCAGCCTTAGTCGTTCCATCCGTCTTGTGTAAATCGGACGTTTTCGCATCAGAAACAACGGATAGCGGATCAGACTGTCACGTTCATCCTCATAATGATTCAGCTCCGCTCCGACATAAGGCATCAGATACGGAATCCCAAAACTGCGCAGCCTGGCGAGATGAATGAGAATGCTTAACGCAGATACCAGAAATCCAAACAGCCCAAGCCAGGCTGACAGAGCAATCATATAAAACTTTAGAATACGAAATGCAGTCGCCAGCTCCTCATTCGGTATCGCAAACGAACTGAGCGCGGTAAACGCAACGACAATCACAACGATCGGACTGACCAGATTCGCTTCTACGGCTGCCTGACCAATAATCAGACCTCCCACAATCCCGATCGTATTCCCCATCGCTCCCGGCAGACGCACTCCGGCTTCCCGCAATAGTTCAAACGACAGCTCCATCAGCAGCACTTCCACAACCGCAGGAAACGGTACGCCCTGTCTGGCGGCTGCAAACGACAGCAGCAGAGAGGTCGGCAGTATCTGCGTATGAAAATTGGTCACTGCCAGATAAAATGCCGGCAGCGCCAGCGCCATCACTGCAGATGCGTATCGGATGAATCGTTCCAGCGTCGCAATCTGAAACCGGTTATAATAGTCGTCGCTCGTCTTTAACATGGAATTAAAATCCGTCGGAAGGATCAGTGCCGTCGGCGAATTATCACAGATCAGCACGACTCTTCCTTCCATTACCGCAATCGCAGCCCGATCCGGCCGCTGCGTTGTCTGAAATTGCGGAAACGGCGAATACCATTCGTCTTCTGTCAGCTGCTCGATGATGCCGCTGTCCGGTACGTCGTCGATTGTATACGAATCCAGCCGCCGTTCGATCTCTTCTAACAGCGACGGATACACCAGACCTTCCATATATACCAGATCGATATTTGTATGAGAATACAATCCTGCTTTTACTTCTTTGACACGTACTCTGGTAGAGCGGATCCTCTTACGAATTAAAGCAGTATTTACTTTTACTGAATCGGCAAATCCTTCCTGCGAGCCGCGGATTACTTTTTCCGAATCCGGTTTTGTGACTCCCATATTCGGGTATCCTTTGTCCGGTATTTTCAAAGCGGCTCCAAATCCGTCAATAAATAATATGACGTCGCCGGTCAGCATCCCAAACTGTACCGCGTCTTCCACATTGTCAAACGGTGTCACATCGCAAAGTCCCTGTCCGTTATCTGCCAGCGATTCATAGATCCGATCCGCCGGCAAATCCGCCAGATCGTTTAGCAGCCGGCCGACAAGCGAGTTTTCAAATGCCAGAGAACCTGCCGTAATTTCAATATAGGCCGCCAGACACCGCACACGATCTTTCCCAAGTATCATTTCACGCATTTTAATATCCGAGCTGTTGCCGAACATCTGCGTAAGAATATCTTTATTCTCACTCACCCGGACAGATACCAGATGAACGTCTTCTTTTGTTGTAAATCTTTCCTGTTTGTTTACCCGCGACTGACGGGCAGACGATTGTTTTTCACCAGATGACTGCGCTGCGTGGGCGCGTTGTTTTTCATTGTTCTTCATATACTGAAAATCCTTCTGTTATAATAGCTGATGTCTGATTCTGTCTTTAGTATCCTCCTTTCCGACTTATTTATACACATCCTTATGAAAAATATTGCCAGATCGATCTCTGATCATAAAAAAAACACCCGGCTGCAGACCGGGTGTCCGATACAAAAAAAGAAACATCGATTGGACAACCAATGTTTCTTTTCCCCGTTCTCACTTATCCGGTATCTCTATCACATACCGTTCAAACGCATTAATCACCCGCGTTTTTCCGCGCTCGTCTTCCCGTACGTGCCCTCTCCCGTAATTCATATGCACATGCCCGTGAATAAAATAGTCCGGCTCATACCTGTCCATCAATTCATTAAAAACATGAAACCCGTGATGGGGCAGATCTTCTCCGTCATGCAGTCCCTTTGCAGGCGCATGGGTTAACAGTACGTCAAAGCCTCTGCTCCTCCAGATCGGGAAACGCATCTTTTTCACTCTTTTGCACATTTCTTCCTCGCTGAACTGCCAGGCATCGTCTTTGTAACGCATGGAACCTCCCAGCCCCAGTATCCGCAGTCCCCGGTAATTATAAACGGTATCGTCGATACAGATGCAGCCCTCCGGCCCCCGGACATTATATTTTGCATCGTGATTCCCATGTACATACAATACCGGAACGGATGCCATTGTGGCCAGAAACGACAAATATTCCGCATTCAGGTCGCCGCAGGAAAGAATCAGATCGATTCCTTCCAGCTCTTCCCTGCGGTAAAAATCCCATAACGCTTTACACTCTACATCTGCGATTAGTAATACTTTCATCAGAATCCACCCTGCAGCCGGACAAACTCTTTCACTTCTTCCTTTAGCTCGCTCAGTTGTGGAATCCTTCCCTCTATATTGCTCGCCAGATAGTTCATCTTAAAGATTTCTTCCGGCTCCAGGCGCTTGCCTGCTTCATTTGTCACAGTCCCGTCCTGTTTTGTCCAGGTAAACTGGAACGGACTGAATTCTCTTCGGCGGATCTGTTCGGTTAACAAATCGATCAGAACCTTCGTGCCGTACGGCAGCTTCTGCGAACATACAATCTCCAGTACGCCGGAGGAAATCCCCCACCAGTAATTCAGCGCACGGTTTTTGTTTTTCTCTACTTCATCTTTCCACGTATTTTCCAGAATACTGCGGATAATAAGCTCGTATACTTTTCCCCAGTGACAGATCGACGTGGCGATATTTTCAATCTGACCGTCTTCAAACTGACGGTACAGGCCGTATTTTCTCGTCGGATACTTTGGATTAATCATATCCTTGTCAAAAATCAGATGCACGTCTTTGGGCCATTCCTGTTTTGTTCCGCCAATTGCAGAGCTCCAGTGCAGATATACTTTTACCCTTGGATTGACCATCTGGGCGCCTAAGGCAAATGCATTGATATTTGCGATAGTACTGTAAATCGGATAATCCGCCATATATCCGATGGCATTTGTTTCTGACAATGCTCCTGCGATAACGCCAAGCAGAAACTTGCTTTCATACATCCGGCAGTAGTACGTACGGATTGCCTGCGATTTGGAGTTCGTCGAACAGTTGAGTATTTTAATCTCCGGATGCCGGACCGCCGCTTTTATGCTCGCGCTCGCCAGCTGTGCCGGAACGGTAAAAATAATCCGATTGCCGTCTTCGATCGCCGCCTCGATAATATCTTCCGAATTATTCGTAAATTCCGCATGTTCATAAATCGACGTTTGAATGCGCTGGCCAAATACCTGCTCCAGATGCACCCTGCCCATCTCATGCGCATAATTCCACGCGGAATTGACAACGGATTTTTCAAAAATAAACGCAATTTTTAACTGTTTCGGCGTATCGTTCAAAATACGGTTCAGAATCGATCGTCCGGACGCGGTTTTTTCTTTCTGATGCGGCTCCAGTACAATTTTCATGGAATCGTCCTGGCCAAGCGTTACAAATTCATCCCACATTTTTGTCAGATTGCTTTTAATCTCATCCTCGCTGCCTGACTGCAGCTGCCATGCCGGAAAGATCTCAATATATGCCAAAAACGCGTCCCCGGATGTAATCGGAATCTTGTCTCCGCCTTTCGCTTTATAGATTTTACGGAAATTCAAAAACTCGCTGCGCAGCGCTGTCCGGCTTTCTTCAGTCCACGCCTCGCCCGGCTGATAGCCATAATTTTTATACAGCTTTGCATAGGAACCTTCCTTTGAAAACCAGATATCATAGATTTTCGCGTCGTCATAAAAATCCATAAATTCAAAATATATTTTATTTTCCAGATCATCGGTTTTTTTCGGAATAATTCGCGTAACCTTCGCGCTTATTTTCACAGCGTTCAGACTTTTTAATACGCTGACGCGCTTATTCCCCTCCATCACATAAAACCGGTGCATATATTCATAGGCCACGATCGGATCCCGGATGCCCTCCGCTAACTGGGAATCATACAGACCGGACCATTTATAGGCAAATTCTGTCTCCACGTCTAACAACGGCATAAAGTTGTTTGCGAAAGAATTCTGCCGTCCAGCCGTCTTTGTACCTGCGACCAGATACAAAGGGATCTCGATCACCCCAATATATTTTTCTCCGGCTGTACGTTCATATGGAAGAAAATCATCCAGAGCGCTTAAATATGGGTAATCTCCTTTATTCATTGCTGTTCGGTATGCTTTTTGCGCCAGCTTGTTAGCTGCCTGATATGCTTCGATGGACATAGACGCCACCCCCTTCTTTTACACGTTAGAAATACCTAAGTTGACACAATATTACCGGTATACAGCTGGTAATATTTACCGCGCTCTTCCATGAGCTTTTCATGATTTCCGCGTTCGATCACACGTCCCTGTTCCAGTACGATAATACAGTCGCTGTTGCGAACCGTAGACAGCCGGTGAGCGATCACGAATGTCGTCCTGCCTCTCATCAGCTTATCCATGCCATCCTGCACAATTTTTTCCGTTCTTGTATCGATCGAGCTGGTCGCTTCGTCCAGAATCAGCACAGGAGGATCCGCGATCGCCGCGCGTGCAATCGCTAACAGCTGCCGCTGGCCCTGACTCAGGTTTGCGCCGTCTCCGGTCAGCATCGTCTGATAGCCGTCCGGTAAATGCCGGATAAAGCCGTCCGCGTTTGCCAGCTTCGCTGCCGCCATTACTTCCGTATCTGTCGCGTCCAGCTTGCCATAACGAATATTTTCCATCACGGTTGCCGTAAACAGATGCGTATCCTGCAATACGATTCCAAGCGAATGCCGCAGATCGTCTTTTTTGATTTTGTTGATATTAATGCCGTCATAACGGATTTTACCATCCTGTATATCATAAAATCGATTGATCAGATTGGTAATCGTTGTCTTTCCGGCGCCGGTCGAGCCGACAAACGCGATCTTTTGTCCCGGCGTCGCGTACAGGTCCACATTATGAAGCACAATTTTTTCCGGCACGTATCCAAAGTCCACATCATCGAACACAACGTCTCCGGTCAGCTCGGTATAGGTAACTGTCCCTTCCTGCTGGTGCGGATGTTTCCAGGCCCAAAGTCCGGTACGCACACCTCCCGGCGCCTCCATAATCTGTCCGTTTTCTTTTTTTGCATTTACAAGCGTTACGTAACCTTCGTCTGTTTCCACCGGTTCGTCTAACAGACGAAAGACGCGTTCCGCTCCTGCAATTGCCATAACTACTGCGTTTAACTGCATGCTGACCTGGTTGATCGGCTGGTTAAAATTTCTGTTAAACGTCAGAAAACTGGCCAGCTTTCCAATCGTAAAGCCGCCGATTCCGTTCATGGCCAGAATGCCGCCCGCAATCGAGCAGAATACGTAGCTGACATTGCCAAGCTGCGCGTTGACCGGCATTAAAATATTGGCAAACCGGTTCGCCTGATAAGCGCTTTCAAACAACTGATCGTTCAGCTGCTTAAAGTCTTTGATCGACGTCTCCTCATGGCAGAATACTTTTAC
Source organism: uncultured Eubacterium sp. (assembly GCA_910577225.1). Taxonomy (GTDB): domain Bacteria; phylum Bacillota; class Clostridia; order Lachnospirales; family Lachnospiraceae; genus Eubacterium_J. Next base: position 170,061 of record CAJTMV010000001.1, read on the forward strand.
CACTTTCTGCCCTTCCATCATTTCTTCAATATAGCCGTTTACCTTGCCCAGATCCTGCTGCTGCGCAAGGAAATATTTGCTGCTTAATCCTGCCAGCCGCTTTGTCATAAACAGCATAACCGCAACCATAAACAGCGTCAGCGCGGTCAGCGGAACGCTCAGATAAATCATGCTGCCCAGCACGCTCACAATGGTAATCACGCTGTTGAAAAGCTGCGGCACACTCTGACTGATCATCTGACGCAGCGTATCGATATCGTTGGTATACACAGACATAATATCGCCATGTGCATGCGTGTCAAAATAACGGATCGGCAGCTTTTCCATATGAGAAAACAGATCGTTTCTCAGGTCCCGCAGCGTCCCCTGACTGACATAGATCATAATCTTTACCTGCGCATAGCTGGCAATGACCGCAATGCCATAATAGATCCCAACGCGTGTAATCGCCTGCAGCAGATCGCCAAAGTCCGGCGATTCGCTCTCCAAAAGAGGCAGAATATAACCGTCGATCAGCTCCTGCATAAATAACGTTCCCTGTACCGACGCAAACGCCGTATAAATAATACAGGCCATTACCACAATGACCGCCAGCAGATATTTACGCATGACATAGGCCATTAACCTGCGTATAATCTTTCCCGGATGTTTCACCTGCGGTCCTCTGCCTTTCCCCGGTCCCGCGTGTCTGCCGGGGCCGTGTACAGGTTTTGCTTTTTCTGCCATCAGTGATCACCTCCGTGTTCATCAAAATCTCCGCCTCCGCCAGTCTGCGACTCATAAACTTCACGGTAAATCTCATTGCTCTCCAGCAGCTGCTCATGTGTGCCAAATCCATGTACCCGTCCCTGCTCCAGTACGATAATACGATCGGCATGCTGTACCGAAGAAATTCGCTGTGCGATAATCAGCTTTGTCGTTCCCGGAATTTCCTGTGCAAACGCTTTGCGTATCTTCGCGTCTGTGGCGGTATCCACAGCGCTTGTCGAGTCGTCCAGAATGAGTATTTTCGGCTTTTTCAGCAATGCTCTCGCAATACAAAGACGCTGTTTTTGCCCGCCGGATACGTTGGCGCCGCCCTGTTCGATATACGTATTGTATCCATCCGGCATTGCTTCGATAAATTCGTCTGCACATGCGAGGCGGCAGGCCCGTCTGCACTCTTCCTCACTGGCATTCAGATCGCCCCAGCGCAGATTGTCATAGATCGTTCCGGAAAACAATACGTTTTTCTGCAATACGACCGATACCTCGTTGCGCAGCGTTTCGATATCATAGCTTCTGACATCTTTACCGCCTACCTTCACACAGCCTGCCGTCACATCGTACAAGCGGCTGATCAGATTAACCAGACTCGATTTCGAGCTGCCGGTACCGCCGATAATTCCAATCGTTTCGCCGGAATGAATATCCAGATGAATATCTGACAGAACGAGACCGTTTCCGGATTCCTGCGCCAATGCCTGCCCCGCGTCCGCATGTTTCTGATTCCCATCTGCCGCATCCGCATGTTTCCCATCCGTACCTTTGCGGTAACAAAAATCCACATGCTCAAACCGGATACTTCCATCCGGTACGCAGAAATCAGGCTGCGGCGGATTTTCCAGCGTACTTTTTTCATTTAAGATTTCCGCGATACGCTTTGCGCTTGCCGAGCTCATCGTAATCATTACAAATGCCATGGACAGCATCATCAGGCTCATCAGAATGTTCATACAATATGCCAGCAGACTCATCAGATCGCCCGTCTGCAGTTCGGTTGCATTGGTTGAAACAATCAGCTTTGCACCCAGCCAGCTGATGCCCAGAATACAGCTGAATACCGTAAACATCATGGCAGGCGCATTGTATGTCACAATACTTTCCGCTTTTATAAACATCAGATACAGATTGCCGCATGCTTTTTTAAACTTGCTGATTTCATAATCTTCTCTGACATATGCCTTGACCACACGGATTGCCGCAATATTTTCCTGCACGCTGGCGTTTAAATCGTCGTATTTTTCAAATACCGCGCTGAAATATTTGTACGCATTGACCGTAATGACCGCCAGAAACGCTCCCAGCAAAATCACTGCGACCAGATAAACCGACGCCAGTTTTGCAGAGATAAAAAACGACATAACCATTGCGATAATCAGTGAAAACGGAGCCCGCACGCACATCCTTAGAATCATCTGATATGCATTCTGCAGATTGGTCACATCTGTCGTCAGCCTTGTAACCAGACCGGCCGTTGAATATTTGTCAATATTTTCAAAAGAATATCCCTGAATGTTGACAAACATCCCTTCCCTCAGATTTTTTGCAAAGCCGGCGGAGGCTCTCGCGCCGTATTTTCCTCCCATAACGCCCGCTGTCAGACCGGCAAATGCAGCGATAATCATCAAAGCTCCCATCAGATAAATATGTCTGATATCGCTTTTTTCCACTCCGTCGTCGATAATAGACGCCATCAGAAGCGGAATCAGCATTTCCATAATTACCTCAAAAATCATAGATACCGGTGTCATCAAAGAGTCTCTTTTAAATTCTTTAATATAAGAAGCCAGTGTTTTTAGCAATCAGATTCACTTCCTTTCCGATCAGATTCCTTCCTGATTGTATTCCAAAATGACGTTCGTTATACCTGCGCCACGTTACGAATTGCTGCCAGCAGCTCGTCATAAGTCTCGTATGCCGCAAGATTCGGATAGTCCGCCTTGATCTGTTCGGTACTCTTAAATAAAAAGCCGGCCTGACTTGCCTGAATCATTCCAAGATCGTTGTAGCTGTCTCCGCTTGCAATCGTATCATAACCGATCGACTGCAGCGCCTTTACCGTTGTATACTTGGAGTTTTCGACACGCATTTTATATCCGGTAATCGCTCCATGCTCGCCGACCTCCAACGAATTGCAAAAAATCGTCGGCCATCCCAGCTTCTGCATCAGCGGCTTTGCAAACTGCTCAAACGTGTCGCTGATAATAATTACCTGCGTCAGTGAACGAAGCTCATCCAAAAACTCCTTCGCACCCGCCAGCGGTTCGATCGCAGCAATCGTATCCTGAATCTCTTTTAATCCCAGACCATGCTCTTTGAGTATTTCCAGACGGCCTTTCATCAGCTTGTCATAATCTGGTTCGTCTCTTGTCGTTTTCTCCAATTCCGGAATGCCGGTTGCTTTTGCAAATGCAATCCATATCTCTGGTACCAGTACGCCTTCCAGGTCTAAACATGTTATATACATTTTTCATACCTCCATCATTGTCTGAATTTGCTTTCTCCAAAAGCTGCTTCTCTATTTTGACATAAAATGGAAAGATGTGCAAGAGATAGTATGCAGTTATTTTGCCAAAGAAAATGATAATTATCAGTGGATTGTACCAAAGCAGCGTGACTTCTCCTTTTACAGCGCGCCATACGCCAGAATTAAAAATGTGCGTCAGCATGCAAACCAAAGCTGTACAGGAGAAATGTAATAAAAATTTAATGGAAACTGAATGGAAATTTTATGGAAATACGACCAGGATTGTGGTATTCTGTTAACAGTACACAGGATAGACAAAAGGAGGTTTTTATGGGATTTTGGATATTTATGCTGCTTATGGATTTGATCATTCCGCTTACGATGATTGGTTTCGGAAGATACTTAATGAAAAATAATCCAAAAGAACCAAATGCGCTCTTTGGATATCGAACAGCCATGTCTTTGAAAAACAAAGACACCTGGGCGTTTGCTAATAAATACTGCGGAAAAATATGGTACGTCTGCGGATGGATATTGCTGCCGGTTACCGTAATATTTTTGCTTTTGGTCATTGGAAAAAGCATACATGTTGTGGGAACGGCAGGAGGGATTATCTGCGGCGTACAGCTCGTTCCTTTCATCGGTTCTGTTTTTCCAACAGAACTTGCGCTAAAAAAGATATTTGATAAAAATGGAGAAAGACGATAAATACGCAGGCACGAAGACCATTCGTCAGGCGCCCGGACAGAATCGGCAATCGATTCGCCACAGCGTTGTCCCGGCCCGTGCCGTCCTGTGCCTGCAGTTTACAATCCTTTCCAGCTGTGACAGATGCGTCTGCGCAGCCACCCGAATCCAGCATCGATTGGAACACTTACGAAACAGTAGAGGCGATACACTCCATTCTGCCCTGCCATTCCATTCTGCCGTATCCGGCCGGAAGAATCAGATGATCTCCTTTTTTCAACGCATATCCGTCGATCTGACCGGCGCCTTCCACAACGCTTACATTTAAAAACGGATACTTTTGTTCCATCGTATAGTTTCCGTTCAGATTCAGTTTAAATACTCTGTAATATGGGCAGGAAATAATTTCATGCCACGCATTTTGTGAAAGGTCGGACAGATTTCTCACACTGTCCTGCGTACTTTTTGCCGGAACTGTGATGACGTCGACGCTTTGTGCGATATGCAGCTGGCGCGGCTGATTGTTTGTCCGCCGATCATAGTCATACACGCGGTAAGTAATATCGCTGCTTTGCTGTGTCTCCAGGATCAGGCATCCGGCTGTAATGGCATGTACCGTTCCCGGCTCAATCTGGATAAAATCGCCTTTCTGAATCGGAATCCGGCGAATCAGCGCATCCCATCGTCCCTGATGAATCATGTCGGCCAGTTCCTGTTTTGTCCGTGCATAATGTCCGACAACCAGCTGCGCTCCCTGCGGACAGTCCAGAATATACCAGCATTCCGTCTTTCCCAGAGAACCGTTTTCATGTGCCGCTGCATACGTATCGTCCGGATGTACCTGAATACTCAGATCGTCTCTGGCATCGATAATTTTGACTAATAACGGGAACTGCTCTCCTTCCAGATTTCCAAACAATTCCCGATGCTCTCTCCAGAGTCCGGACAATTTTTTTCCTTGAAAAACGCCTTCTTTTATCGTATCGTCCCCATTCGGATGCGCCGATATCCCCCAGCATTCCCCCGTATGCCCGCCCGGTATGTCATATCCAAAATCTGTTTTCAGACGGCTGCCGCCCCAGATATTCTCTTTTAATTCAGGCTGTAAAAATAAAATCGGTTGTTTTTCCTGTGCCATTTGTGATACCTTCCTTTCACCCACACCATTCCTGAACGCCCTTACATCTTTCCATCAGTATCGTATTGATATAAGCCGTAACTCCGAATCCTGCCACGATATAAATCGGCGTCACGACTCCGATATACCAGGTTCCGGCCATCAGACATATAAACGGAATACTGTTCAGTACCGCCATTACAGCTGTATAAGGCAGATTTCTAACCGCCAGATACATGCTCTGCGCCGATGCCTGTCTGATTTTTTTCCCATCATATATTCCGGCGGGCAACAAATAGCAGGTTGCCAGCATCCAGAGCAGCAGCAGGCCTCCGGTTGCCATCCCGATCAGATTCCAGGCCGTCGTCTTTGGCATCCTGCCGACAACGTTCAGGTCAAAAAACAAAATCATACCCGTAACAAGCTGCAGCAGCCAGGACGGAATACTTTTTTTCAGAGAGCGGCGTAATGCCCCCGGAAAATACCGGACTGGCGACAACAGCTTTCCTTCCCGCATCCTGCGCATTGTTTCATACATTGCCGATATGGACGCTCCAGCCGTAATAACCGGAACGGAGCAGATCAGAAATAAAATATTTACGATCACAATATCCGCAAGCGTTCCCATGAATGCAAAAAACGGGTTATCGATATCAAAAACATCTTTCATTTTACCATCCCTCCTGATCAGACTGTTCTGTCCGGCTGGCTCCCATGAGCGCATAGATCAGAAATTTGCCAGCCGACTGCCGATGTTTCATCGCAGACGGAAATACAAGCACATATGGATCCTGCGCATTGTGCATAAAAAAGGAGGACAAATCCGTCTTTTCTATATAGATTCCAAAGCACTCCCCGTCTTCGTTTAAGAATATGTCTCCATCAGAATGATCAGACTGCTGCAGATTCGCAAAAAATTCCGCCCGATCCAAGGATATGTCTGACGAGGTTTCCAGCAGCTGTGTAAGCGGCAGAAACGTGCCGTTCTGCCGTTTACAATAATCATAAAAGCTCTCTGGCATGACCACCGCATCCATGGCGCCAGCCGACCAGCCAAAGAAAAATTTTTCATAAGAACTCTCGTTTACTCCTTTAAACTGCACGTCGCCATATGAGATCATATAATCAGAATCTGCCTGTACCTGCTTTACCGGCAACCCGCTAAATCGGGCAAACGCTTCCTGTATTGCCGCGTCTCTTTCGAAATTAATGTCCTGATTGACAATTACAAGCGAAAACGCTGTCTTTTTGTTTCCCCGGGTCACATGATAAACGCCGAGGATCAAAAGGCCCGTCAGCAGAACGCCGAGCAGCATATGATACCAGTAATAATTCAAAATATATTCTGTCTTTGCCTGCCGGCTCATATTTTTCGTTTTTGACCTGATATCTTCTGCCCAGTTTCTAATCATATGTTCCACCTTTCTATTCCTGTTAACTGCTGCCTGCCAGCCGACGACTAATCATTTTCCAGCAGCGCCAGATTTTTACGGATCAGCTCGCAGCGCTGTCTGACACAATCCGGCGAACGCAGCGGGTCTTCCGGCGTCTGAAACAGATAGTCCTCCAGTTTGTCAATGGTCGTTACCGCGACATGCATTCTTGTATCACAGGATGCGTAATAAATGTATACGTCTCCGTTTTCCCGTGCAATCGCACCGTTTGTAAATACGACGTTGGACACATCCCCGACTCTTTCTTTGCCGAGCGGTACGAGAAACACGCCGGACGGCTGCGCGACGACTCTGGACGGATCGTTTAAGTCTGTTCCAAATACATATAACACGTACCGCAGTCCTGCCGCTGTATTCCGGACGCCATGCGCAATATGAATCCAGCATTTTTTCCCTCTGATCGGCGTTGCTCCGGCTCCGTTTTTCGATTCCGTCAGCGTATGGTAGATTCTGCGGCTGATTATTTTTTCTTCGTCGATCACAGCATGTTCGATGTCTTCGCATAACCCGAATCCAATTCCGCCGCCGCTGCCGGTTTCTATAAATCCATCCATCGGACGCGTATAAAACGCATATTTGCCCTCTACAAATTCCGGATGCAGCGCCACGTTTCTCTGCTGCGGGGAACGAAGCGTTGTCAGGTTGTCAAGCCGTTCCCATGTCTTTAAATCTTTTGTCCGTACAATCCCCGCTTTTGCCACTGCCGCAGATAAGTCCGGACATTCCATATCTTTGCTCTCTGAACAAAATACGCCATAGATATATCCATCTTCATGCTTTGTCAGCCGCATATCATACACATTCGTCTCCTCCGGACATGTGTCAGGCAATACGACCGGATAATCCGCGAACCGGAACCCGTCGATTCCATTCTCGCTTTCCGCAACTGCAAAAAAAGATTTTCGATCGTTTCCTTCCACTCTGACAATGAGATAAAATTTACCATCCATCTCAATCGCTCCGGAATTCATTACGGCATTAATCCCAAGCCGTTCCATAAAATACGGATTGGTCTCTGCATTCAGGTCATAACGCCAGTGAAGCGGCGCATGTTCTCTTGTCAGAACCGGATATTTGTATCTGTCGTAAATGCCGTTGTAAAAATCGCTTTTCTGATTTTTTCTGGCAAACAGCGCCTGCTGTTTTTCCAGCTCCTCGAAATATTTTTTATGGATCACTGTTCCATCCTCCTGTATTCCATCGATCTTACCGATCGATATTGCCTGTTAGGACTGTCCGAGCCGCCGGATCACTTCCATACACATTCTTCCATTGTGATACGGGCATTTCCATGGCTCTACAATCGGCTTCTCATTCGGCGTTCCGTCCGCCTGTACAGACCAGAACCACTCGGAACCTTCCCGCTGATCGATGAGCCTCGTCCTGATATACTCCCAGACTTCCCCGGCGGCATCCAGCCATTTTTGTTCCTGCGGATGTTTCTGCCAGGCATTTACAAATCCTACGATTGCTTCCGCCTGTACCCACCAGACTCTCGTCGTATCTGCAACCCCGTTTTCCGCCTCGTTTGGCAGCGAATGACCGGCAAACGCCCGCTGATAAATATTATTTGTTATCGTATCTGTAACCGGCGCTAATTTTTCTGTATAGCCGTCATCCTGTAAGATCTCAAGTCCGCGGTCTGTCAGCCATGCGGCTTCAATATCATGACCATACGAATACAGATCGATCAGCGAATTCCAGTCTTTGTCAAAAAACACTTCCTGCCGGCCCAATACCGGATTATATACTTTTTCCGCAATCGTATCCAGCATAAACCGCATCCTGTCAGCCGTCTTTTCATCCCGACTGACCCGGTACAGCTCCGTATACGCCTCAAATACATGCAGAAGCGTATTCATCGTCTTTTGTGCCATTACGCCGTTTTCAGACAGTTTCTCATTATCCTGCGGCTGAAATTCACGACTGAACGCCTCCAGATAATATCCGTCCGCATCGGTACACCTTTCTTCGATAATATCTCTGATCTGAAAGGCAAGCCTGAGCGCTTCTTCGTTTTTTACCGCGTCGTAATAAGAAGAAAGCGCATAGATTGTAAATGCCTGGTTATAAGTATGTTTGGTCGTATCCCTGCGCTTCCCGTCATATGTCAGCGACCAGTACACGCCGCCATACCGCGTATCCACACAATGTTCTGTCAAAAACAGATACGCGTGATCAGCCGCTTCTTTTAAATGCGGCTCGCCCAGAAGCATAAAGGCATTGGAAAAAAACCATAAAATCCGGCTGTTTAAAATACATCCTTTTTCATACGTCTGATCGATCTGCAGATCATAGCCCATATAACCGTAATAGCCGCCATAAGTCTCGTCTTTGAGCGACTCCCAAAACGGAATGAGCTTTTGTACCAGATGCGTCCGGATCTCGTTTACAAATGTTCTCATCTGATTCCTTTCTGTTTATCGCTTTCCGATCTCCGTATCCGATTCTCTCGTCACACTATGATCCTTAATATAAGAAACAATCTCGTCCACGGTCGTAAACGCAAGTCCTACATACGTATCCGCAGCGCCATAATAGATTGCGATTTTACCGCTTGCCGCATCGTGAATCGTTGCGCATGGAAACGTCACATTCCCGACAAATCCGCGTTCTTCATACCATTCTTCCGGGGTCAGCAGAAAATTCTCACAGCGATATCTGACGATCGACGGCTGATCTGTGTCCAAAATGGCGCCTCCGATACTGTATACATAGCCGTTGCACGTTCCGGTTACCCCATGGTAGAACAACAGCCATCCTTCGCTTGTTTCAATCGGGGCTGCGCCGCCTCCGATCTTTACCGATTCCCACCATTCGCTGCTTTTGCTCATAACATGACGATGTCTGCCCCAGTAAACCAAATCCGGACTTTCCGAAATAAAAATATCGCCGAACGGCGTATGGCCGCTGTCGCTTGGACGGGAAAGCATGCAGTAATTTCCGTTTATTTTGCGCGGAAACAGCACAGCATTACGGTTAAACGGCAGAAATGGATTTTCGATTCTCGTAAACGTCTGAAAATCGGTTGTTTTTGCCATTCCAATCGACGCCCCGTAAAAATCCTGACACCAGATGATATAATATACGTCGTCTACTTTTACCAGTCTTGGATCATATGCATAGACCGGCATAAAAGGTTTGCCGTCTTCATCGGTAAACGGGATCTTATCTTCTTCAAATTCCCAGCGAATGCCGTCGCTGCTTCTGCCCAGATAAATAAACGGGATTCCGTTGGTCTGTTCCGCACGGAATACGCCGATAAACGCGTCGCCATAAGGCATTACGGCACTGTTAAAAATTCGTGCCACTTCTTTTACCGGATTTCTGCCGATAATCGGATTTTCTTTATATCTCCATACCGGCGCACCGTTTAACGATTCCGGTTTGTCCTGCCATGGTACGTTTGGTACCGCAGGGCCTATAATTGTAACTTTGCTCATAATCTCACCATCCGGAGCGATACGCCTATATCTGCAGGCGCATCGCCCCGCCTTTCTGAATTTCGTTCAGGTTCAATTGCCTGTCGTCTGTATTGTACGACACACGGCCGGACCGCTTATCCTTTGACCGCGCCGGACGCCATACCGCTGTATACCTGCTTCTGGAACACAAGGAAGAATACGAGAATCGGAATAATCGTAATCAGCACGCCCGCGCAGATATAATTGTACTGATTCCCATAAGGGCCGGTAAACGTATACAGCGCCGTGGAAATCGTCTTTAACTGCGGCTGCTGCAGATACAGATTAGACGCATAATATTCGTTATACACACTCACGCCTTTTAATACCAGCGACGTCATAATCGCCGGCTTTAACAGCGGAAATAAAATTCTGAAAAACACGCCAAAATAAGTACATCCGTCAATAATTGCTGATTCGTCAAGCGAAACCGGCAGATTTTCAAAAAACTGCAGGAAAATATAGATCGAAATAATATCCGTACCCATCAGCACGATCATATATCCATACAAATGATTGATCAACCCTAAGTTGTACATAATCTGATAAATCGTAACCTGCATCGCAATACCTGGAAGCAGTGATGCGAACAGGAACAGACTTTCCACCAGACCTCTGCCCGGAAACTTAAAACGGTTTAACGCATACGCCAGCATCGACCCCGTAAATACCGAAACGGTCAGCACCACAAGCAGCACCATCGCCGTATTGGCAAAACACCGCAGCATATTTGCCTGCTCGAACGCGATTTTAAAATTTTCAAAATATGCAAAGGACGCCGGAAGATCGAGTACCGAAGTTGTTTCCCATTCTTCATTCGTCTTAAACGCAGTTAAAATACAGACGCATACCGGAACCAGTGCAACGATGGAGGCAAGAATCAGCGATACGTACTTAAATACGTCAAAGATCATCCCGCCAATGCTTCTTTTCATTTTCATCAGGCTTTTCCTCCCTTCGCCGCCAGTTTTTTACGTTTTACAGCCGCTTTTGATTCGTCTTCTGTTCCATCGTTAAACGCGTACTTAAAGAACAGCTGCTGTCCGACCGTAAATAAAATAATAATTACAAGCAGAACAATTGCCATCGCACAGGCAAGACCAACTCTTTGATTTTCATGTGCCAGCCGGTTCATGATGACGAAATAAGTACCCGTACCAGCCATACCGTTCGTAATAACGTAAGGCGGTTCGAATGCGCTTAAGCAGCCGCTGACGCAGAGAATAATATTTAATACGATAATAGACTTAATACTCGGCAGAATAATATATTTGAACTGATGCCACCGGTTTGCCCCGTCCAGAGACGCCGCCTCATACAGCTCTCTGTCTACAGACATCATGGCGCCGAGAAACAGTACCACGTTCTGACCTGTATAACGCCATACGGAAGTTGCCGCAAGGGAAATGTTATTGATTTTCTGATCCTGAAGCCATAGCGGAATGTCTTCCAGATTCATACCAAACATTTGTAAAATCGAATCCAAAACAAATCCTCTGGCATAGAAAAATTTGAAGATAAAACCAATCGCAATCCCGCAGATCAGATACGGGAAAAACAATGTCGCTTTAAAAAACGATTCGCCCTTTACTTTAAATACCATCATGGTAGCAAAAAACAATGCCAGCGCAAGCTGTACGACGCCGCCGCCCATATAATACAGGCTGACAAGCAGCGACTTGAATATTTCCGTACGCTGAAAGACTTCTTTATAATTATCCAGTCCGATAAACGTTCTTTCGCCGATATATTTCATATCATAAAAGCTGAAACCGATCATCTCAGCGAACGGAATATAAGTAAATACGAGTAAAAGCAGCAGCGGCACAAACATAAACGTGATCACTACAAGTCTTTTCTGCATCTTTCCACTCATCATAACCCGATTTTCTCCTTTCTTTTTCTCGCAGGACAGCCGTCCGGCGGATACAGCGTCACCGTTTCCGCCAGACCAAAGTCCGTGTCCCGCAAACATGCATCCGGTTACTCTGTGATCTCCACGCTTTCTGACGACTGTGCATCCGACCATTTCTGGTTCCATTCACCCATCAGATCATCCAGTGATTTATTGCCATAAAGAGCTGCTTCCAGCACTTCGCTTGGCGGATAATCGCCGCTTAATACTTCCGCTTTGTTACGGATCTTATCATAGAGCCCGTCTTCGCCTTCTGCCGGAGCGTTATCAGAAAGAAGCTCTACACCGGAAAACTCTGCCAGTGCATCCGGAAGCGGTTCGCCTTTCTTTGCCGGAATGGAGCCTTCATCTGCAAAAATAGGAGAATCTTCAATCAGCCATTTGACATACAGCATCGATGCAATCTGATTATCTGCAGACGCTTTATTATTAATGGCGTAAGCATAGTTTCCGCCGGACGCAGCTGCCTGTTTTCCTCCTACGGTAATCGGGAATGGCATATATCCGATATCATCCGGATGGTCGCCTGCGTCTTTAAACTGCTGCACACACCAGGAGCCAAGTACCATGGTTGCGATCTCGCCGCTGTTGATCTTAGACTTGGACGACTCCCAGTCGCTGGAAAGCGGATCTTCTTCTACCAGCTTATTTGCAACCGCTTCATACAAGGTATAAAAGACTGCATAAGGACCGCTCATTTCGTCGTTTCTTGTAAACGGATCTTTCTGATGGAGCAGCTTGTTGTTTTTATAGTCCGGATCTGCATTGGATGCAATACCTACATAATCGTTCCATGCGCCCATGGTCCATCCTGCCGAAAAGTTTGTATACAGCGGAATCGCGTCCGTCTTTTCTCCGATCAGCTTTAATGCGTCAAGAAACTCATCCGGTGTCTTTGGAAGAATCGTATTGCCGTCTGCATCTTCCTTCAGGGCGCCTGCCTCTTTCCAGATTCTCTTGTTATATGCGATGCCGCCTGCCGTACCGCCATTTGGAATCGCATATACGGTATTGTCATATGTTTTTTCAGTTACAAAGTTGTAAATGCCGTCCAGTGTCGCGTGATCGCCCATCGGTACAAAATAATTGGACATTTCGCTCTTTTCTACCGTATCCGGCATAAAGCAGATATCGCCCCAGTCGCCGTTTGTCAGACGAAGCGTTACAGATTCTGCATAATCGGTGATCCCTTCATATGTAACTTTAATATTCGGATATTCTTTCATAAACTGTTCCGCGTATCCCTTATAAACCGTATTTACGATATCTGTACGATTGGTAAGAATCTTAATGTCCGCCTTTAAATCCTTATAATCCGCTCCATCGATCTTGTCGATCGTCGGCACTGCCTTTGCATCATCTCCACTGGCTTTGTCCGCGTCCGCCTGATCGCTGCTGTTTCCACATGCTGTCAGAGAGAGTACCATCGTTGCTGCCAGTCCCAGACTAAGTAATTTCTTTTTCATTGTTATCCTCCTTATTTTCTTTAATTAAGCATTTTTTAAGCTAATTTAATTTTAACATATTTAGCCAGATTTTCAATCGTTTTTTCGTTATGCGCACATTTTCGTTTATTTATATTATTTATATATAAACTTTTTGTAAAAAACGCATAAAAAAACACCGATTTTTAACTTAATATTAAAATTAATCTTTTTATCAAAATTAATTTAACTTAAATTTTAATCCGTGTTTTTCTATCTGTGATTCCGTTATTCTGCTTTATTTCTGTTTTATTTCATCTTTACGCTGTTCTTCCAGCGAATATGTCCGGATATGACATCCATAGATCTGCTTCTGCCCGGTGCACGCAGCTGTTTTAAAATTTTATCCAGCGCTGTCTTCGTCATCGCCTTCATATCTACCTCATAAGTAGTAATTTTCATATCGGTATATCCCGGATATACGAAATTATCGAATCCAACGACAGAAATATCTTCCGGCACCCGGTATCCGGCCGCTTTCAGTTTTGCAATCAGCATGCCGGCAATCAGGTCGCAGTTACAGACGAACGCCTGCGGCATATATTGCGGCAGCTCAAATCCAATATTTCCCATCTCGTCTCTGTCCCGAATCATCCATTCGTCCGCAACCGTCTTGTGATGCGCGATCATCGCTTTCATAAATCCGCAGAAGCGGTCCATAATGCTGCTCGTCACATCGATCGAGCCGATAAACGCCAGGTCCTCCAGCCCCTGCGCAAACAACAGCTCGGTCATCTGATACATCGCATGAAAATTATCTGCAACGACCGCGTCACTGGCAATCTCATAATTATAAAAATCCAAAAATACGAGAGGAATCTGCATTTGTTGCCGGAGCTTTTGAATATACCTGTTATCGATCTCACCGATAACAGCCAGTGCATCCACTTTGTTCCCCCGAAACGCATCCGGTATTTCCAGCGTATGTATTTCCGCGTCTTTCTTTAGCGCTTCGATCGTCGTATAACACTGCTTCTCCACCGCGGCCAGCGCAAATTCCTGATACATTTTCCAATAATATGTCGCATGCTGCGCGAGATAATTTTCCGCTATCAGCACGCCGATATTCCATGCTTTTTCCGTTTCCTTTTTCTTTTTCGCAGAAGACGCCTCATATCCCATCTCTTTTGCGGTCTTTAATATTTTTGCGCGCATCTGATCGCTGACGCCCTTCCTGCCGCTTAATGCATTGTGAACGGTGACTGTGCTGACGCCCAGCTGCTGTGCGATATCCGCCAATCTAACCTTTTGCATGAATCCCTCCTTATGGGTATGTCATTTGCCTGACGCGTCCAAAACGTCTCTAAATAAAAGGTATCGGCGGCCCGATCTTTTTTGTGCTCTGCCGCTCGATAAATTTACCGTCGATCATATAAACACCCGTACTGTAGTCCGGATTCTCGAGCTTGTGCAGCAATATATGAACCGATCTTCTCGCCATCTCCCGGATATTAATCGCATACGTCGTAATACCGATCTTTGGAAACGGTTCGTTGATAAAATTATCGAATCCGGCCACCGAAACGTCGTCCGGCACAGCATAACCGCTCTCTGTCAGCTTGCGGATCATCACCATTGCCGCCACATCGTTATTGCAGAAAAAGGCCGTGGGCATTTCTTCCTTTGGCGGGAGCTGATAGTGAACGTTATAATCGCTGGAGCCTGTCGTACGATCCCGGTCTTCAATGATCCAGTCTTCTCTTACTGTTGCGCCATGCTGCATCAGAGACTTTAAATACCCAAAGTAACGGTCGTCGATACTGGTCGTCGCCAGCCTTGTCCCTACGAATCCGATTTTGGAATGACCCATTTTAAATAAATAGTTGGTCATCCGATAGGCGCCCATCATATTGCTTGTTACCACCGAATCCGATTCTTCCTCATTGGCAAGCGTGTCCAGCAGTATGAGCGGCAGATGAATGTTGCCGCGTAAAAAACGTGCGTACTCGATCGTAAACGTACCCATAATAATGACCGCGTCTACCTTTTCCTCTGCCACCATCTTCGGCATCCGCATCCACTGCTCTTCCTCATAGCTGACGACCTCAAGCATGGCGAAACAGTTTTTGCGCATGGCTCTTTGCGATAATTCCTGATACAGCAGCAGATAAAAGGAAGATGCCGCGCCAAGATAGCGTTCCGCTACCGCTACCCCGATCGTATAGCTTTTGCGTTCCTTCGTTTTATCCTGCGCAGATTTTACATACCCCATTTCCTGCGCCAGCCGCCTGATTTTTGTACGCATTTCGTCGCTGACGCCTCTCTGACCGGACAGTGCCTTGGAAACAGTTACGGTGCTGACACCCAGCTGCTGCGCAATATCTGCTAACTTTACTGCTTTAGACATAATTTCTCCATCCTTATGCTTGTGATTTATTGTTATTTGCATTGTAATTTACTTTTTACTTAAAATTAAGTTAATTATAATGTATGCCATTTTGGAATGTTTGTCAACATGACAAATCTGCGCATGCGGCTTTCGAAACAAACAAAAACAGGAACAGGAGATCTTATTACAGACAGCTTCCCCTGTTCCCGTTTCCTTTTGGAATCGATGATGATTTCAGACTATTCTTTTATTTTATCGATCTCTGTAAGGTTCACTCCAAGACTGTTTAACAATACCTTCAGAGACAGATAATCGTCTTTTAATCTGGCATATGTCTTAACGGCATTTTCTTCTTTCGCTGACAGCATATGTCCCTGCACTTTTACAAAATTTTCTATTGCGTCTTTTATAATTTCACCATTATCCATTTCTTTGAAACTCCTCACCTATCTGTGCCTGTTTTCTTTTATTATACCCTGCTGCCAGATCTGTGTAAAGACTTACAAAATTTTCTTACTCTCATACGACTTCCGTCACTTCGATCACTTCTGCCTGGAAATCTCCGAACATTCTTTCCCGCAGCAGCCCTGCATACATCAGCGCCGCTCCTGTATAACGTCTGCCGTCCACTTCATATACCGCGTCTTCCTTAAGTCCCTGCAATCTGATTTTACGGCTCCTTACACTCGGTTCATGCAGCACCTGCACGAAAAATACCGCCGCCCGCGACTGATCTTTGGATACAATCTCATAGCAGTCGTATTTATGATTTTCCTGATACGAGGCAATCCGGTAATAATCTCCTTCCCGGATTAACGGCGCATATTTTTTATAAGCCGCAATCTGCCCCGGCACCATGTTTCGCTCCTGTTCGCTGATTTTTGTAATATCCAGCTCATATCCAAACGTTCCCGCAAGCGCTGTGATCCCCCGTGTTTCAAACGGCGTCGTCCGGCCGATCGCATGATTGGGACAGTCGGAGACATGCGCGCCGATCGCAGACATCGGATACAACAGCTGCGTACCTTCCTGAATCATCAGACGCTCGATCGCATCCGTATCATCCGAACACCAGATCTGCGGACTGTAATATAACATCCCGGGATCAAATCTGGCGCCGCCGCTGGAACAGTTTTCCAGCAGCAGATCCGGAAACTCTGTAATCAGACGCTCCTGCAGCTCATAAACCGCCAGCATATACCGATGTGACAGCTCGCCCTGCTGATCCGGCGGCAGCGCCACACTGCCGATATCCGCCAGCGCACGGTTCATATCCCATTTTACATATTCAATATTGGCAGAATGCAGCACACGGCTGATACTGTCATATACATAATCGACCACTTCCGGCCGGCTTAAGTCTAATACAAGCTGATCTCTCGCCCGGGACGGCGTACGTCCTTTTAAATGAAACGCCCAGTCCGGATGCGCTTCGTACAGTCTGGAATCCGGAGAAATCATTTCCGGTTCAAACCAGATGCCAAATTTCATACCGAGTCTGTTCACTTCATCCACCAGATATTTTAAGCCGCCCGGCAGCTTTTTTTCGTACACGACCCAGTCGCCCAGACTGCTGTCATCGCTATCCCTGTGTCCAAACCAGCCGTCGTCCATCACAAGCATCTCTATGCCAAGTGCCGCCGATTCTTTTGCAATGGCAATCAGCTTTTCGGTATCAAAATCAAAATACGTCGCCTCCCAGTTGTTGATTAGAACCGGGCGTTCTTTCTCTTTATAACTGCTGCGGATCAGGTGATTCCGATACAGGTCATGCAGTGTCCGCGACATTTTGCCAAGACCTGCGTCCGAATAGACAAGCACTGCCTCCGGCGCCTGAAACGCCGCGCCCGGTTCCAGTTTCCAGCAAAACCGGTCCGGATGGATTCCCATTACCATACGAAGCGTATCAAACTGTGTACGCTGCGCCTTTGCAAGAAAATTACCGGAATATACAAAATGCATCGCATAGACGTCTCCGCATGTCTGCGTACAGTTGTGCGATACTGCCGCCAGAAACGGATGATCCTGATGGGAAGACTCCCCGCGCACCGATTCTGTCACAAAGCTGCCGGATAAAAGCGGCTGTCTTTTGATGTGCCGTTCTCTCGCCCACGCTCCCGGCAGAGACAGCATTTCATACTCCTCATCATCCATTTCCAGACAGGCGGAAAGCACCCGCTCCAGATAAACGGCTTCTGTTCCTGTATTTTCTACCTTTACGCTGCGAATCAGCGCGTCGCTGTCTTCAAAAACACTATAGGACAACCGCACACGTATGCCCGCGCACGTATCTTCCAGCGTGATTTCCAGCGTCTGACAGCCCTCTCCCCAGACGGCAGGCAGTCCCTGCAGTCCGTCTTTTCCATGATAGATCCGATGTCCGCGATACAGCAGCTCCAGTCCGGACTGTCCATGGATATCCCGTATATCGATGCAGCTTTCCCGAAAATCTCCGGTACCGCTGAACGAATACTCCATAGGAAAGCTGTCCAGAAAAGACATCTTTTCCCTTGGCAGCTTCGACGGCGTCTGCGGATGCTCCTGCGTACGCAGCAGATATCCAAGATCCTGCGGCTGCAGCTTTTTCCCATAATAAATATGCCCCAGATAACTGCCGTCTGCAATTCCCATCACATAACTGGTCGTCAGGGTATCCAGTTGAAATATGTTTGTTTTTTCCTGATAACGAATCATAACGTCTGTCTGTGCGCTGGAACCGTCTGACCAGACGAACGGTCAAACGATTGCCTGCGCTTCCTTCTCCTGTTCTTTCTTTATTTTATGTTTCATTTTTGATAATCTGAAAAGAAGCCTCTTTGTCCTTACTTTTCACAGCCGTAATATTATCATAGTATAAGGTTCCTGTCACCCTTCCATCTGAAACGGCATCCGAGTCCGAAATTGCATTGATCCACAGGCCAAAGGTCTCGATCTGTCTGCTGTCTGTAACCAGGCCGCCTTTCGGATGGCCTTCCGTATCCCTTTGTACAAATTCTGCAAACGGTATGGTAATGAGCATCGGCTTCTTTCCATTGTTTCGAAACGCTTCATATTCATTCAGATATACTTCATACGTCACGCCGTTTGCTTTTATCTGAATGACTGTCTTCTGGTTTTTTCCATCCGGAATCATATAAAATCTCAAAGCGCTGCAATCCGACCAGTCCACTTCTTTGGCAATCGTTGCGCCGCCCCATCCGGTCGCTGTCTCATCATACACAAATTTTAATCCATAATCGCCGTCCGACGTTTTGTCCTGATTCAGGGTAAGCGTTACCTTACAGTCGCTGTCCGTATTTGTCGTCCATACGCCTGTCAGCTGATCGTCCAGCCCGTAATAATTTTCAAAGCTGTCTATCAGATACGGATCTTCCTTCGGGGCTTTACTGTTAAAAATCTGCGAATATCTCTGTACCCTTTTGTTATCGATATACAAAGTAACCGTGCCGACCTCTTTGCCCAGGGTTTTTAACTGCTTTGCCGTGATCTCTGCCGTATAGAACCCTTTCCCGTCTGCTTTCGCCGCCAGCTTCACTTTGCCTTTCTTTGTTTTCAGCACAAACAGCACTTTTGTTTTTGCATCCGCATTTGTCACCTTTGCCTGTATCCTGGATGCTTTGAGCATACGTCGTCCTGCCACTGGAGCAGTCAGATACCCGGTCACGCCGGATACTGCCGGTTTCGCGGTAATTGCGCCAAAACTGCCAGATGCCAGCGCCTCTTTCTGGTTTGCCGCAAAGATAGTCCTCTGATCATTATAAAAAGTAATAAAATGATCCAGCATTTCATGTCCGTGCAGACTTCCGTCTGCGTTTACCGCATCCACATACGGCACATAAAACGCACCGTCTTTCCCCCAGTCTGCCCACACAAGAAAGTAAGACACTTCGGACTCCGATACAATATCGAGTACCTGGTTATACCAGTCCTTGTTGCCGTTCCCTGTCGGCAAAAGCGCCAGATCGTTCTCGTTTGCCGCCCCGGTCTCTGTCACTGCCACCAGTTTGTTGTGCTGCTTTGCAAACTGTTCTACAAGCTGCAGCTGTTTTTTCAGCTGTCCCATAAACACGCCGTCGTCCGCCGGCTGATTGTCATACATATCAAAACCTACAAGATCTACATAAGCATCGCCCGGATACCGCTGTGCGTAATCGTCCAGCGTTTCCGCGCTGCTCCCCGGACCATATTCATAAATCAGATTATGTACCTTTTTTGTGTCCCGCATGTACTCTACCGTATAACGATAGACATTTTTACTAATCTGCGGATCGCAAAACGCCGCTCCCCACCAGAACCAGCTTCCTGTCCCTTCATGGAACGGACGGAACAAAATAGCGCCTTTCACCTGTTTTGCGTATTCTGCAATCAGATCCAGGTATGCGGTATATACTTTGTTGTATTTCCCGCCCGGCAGAATCTGGTTCACCGGATCATTGGTTGTAACCGGCGCGGTGTATCCGTTGTAATCGTATTTTTTCCAGGTCGGATCGCCATTTTTGTAGTCCGGATTTTCCGGTACATTTGCAAAGTTTGGCATATGTCCGGACATCGTAATGAGCGCGCCTTCTGCAAGCGCGGCATTGGTAATCTCTACCATCGTATCCAGACCCTTTTCCGCCACATCCTGCATATCCACGCCAAGAATGCCTGCAATCGAACCTGTCACATCTTTCGTATCTGATGCAGACAAGTCTGCATTCCCCGCTTTGTTAAACGTATCGTTCTGATGCCCAAAAATCACACTGTCCGAATTACCCACTGCCTTTAAATAAGCGTACAGCTGCTTTGCAGACTCGTCTGCTTTTGCATCCACAAGCGATATTTTCGATGCAAGCGCCGTTTCCTGCGCGCTTCCATCCTTCTTTGCTGTCAGGAGCTTCCCGTCGGATATTTGTACCTGCTGCGTATCCGCTGACTTTGGCACGACCGTGGAATCTACGGCAATATCTGACGACACATCTGCGGATTCCTTTGTATCCGTTGTCTGATCCGTCTGCGTCTCTTCCGCCGCATATACCTTCCAGACCGGCGCAGACCCCGCTGCCGGAATCGCCGTCGCTCCGATCATTGCAGCCATCGAAAAAGCCAGCCCTCTTTTCCTTGAATTTACACTTTTTTGCATAAGAAAGATTACCTCCATAATGATTGAAAATTTCATAAATTAAGTTCCATTCGTTTTGCTGATTCTATGCATAGATAATTTTTACTTAATTTAATTATATATTTTAACCATTGATTCGTCAATCTCCATGCTAATATTGATTAATTTTTTGTAATAATTACTTAAAATTAAGTTTTTTTAACTAAATAAGCCGGCTTTTTTGTTCAAACTGCTGATAACGATTCGTTTGCTGCACGCATCCGTTACACAATTGATTCGATCCATACCTCCTTGCCTTCAAAAACAAACTATCGTGTGAAAAAACCGATACCTTTTTGCCTATGCCATCTGCATAATCTCGGTTTCAAGCTGCTTTAATTCGTCAAGTGACAATACAGGAACATAGTCCGCAATTTCTTCCAGTGACATTTTCCCCTTTTTTATCATTCTTCTCGCTGTTTCTCTTGCATTTTCTAATACCGCTTCGTTCCGCATATCTTCCATAATTTTGCACATGGCCGCCACTCCTTTCTTGTCCTGCTTATAATATCTTGCTTTTTTAGCAAGCGCTTCATAGTTCATATCATCAGGATTTGTACATGAAAAATCGTGCATTAGCTTCCCGATTTCATCATTGCCCCTATACTTCCCATTGACATATATAATATGCGAACCGTCATCAAACAATACTTTATTTTCTCCGACAACGACATATCTCTCCACTGGATATATCGGCTGATTTCCTTTCATTACATCATTTTCTGTAATAAAAATAACATAGCTGTCGGGAATATTTTCTGTATCATCTCCGGGTTTTAATATATGTGCGTCTAACAAGCTGCTGTTATGCCTTGCTCTCTTTGCACCTGCGCCAGCGTCTGAACGCTGGATTTCTACATCATACTCTTTCCTGTTGCTGTCAATCGCATGGACGTCTAATATAGCAGAACGCCCCTGTAAATTCTTTAACAGTTCCTGTGTACGAACCGTCTTAATTGTTATATCCTCTCGTCCCAGGATAATCCGAAGTATCAGTTCTGCGCCTTCATGGTTATCTGCAAGGCAGACCGTCATAAAATCATCATCTATATATCGGAGTGATTTCAGACGTTCCAAATCCTGTTGATGTGTCTGCGCTGTTGTACTCAAAATGTCACCTTCTTTCGCCAGTGTACTGACCTGTTGGTATTTATGGTAATTATTCAGAGGTATTTTACTCCTCTACACAAGAAAATATTGGATACAGGGAAACCAGATTATTCCGCGCACCATCTGCCGTAAAATGCCAGGTTACTTTACACGCATCTTCATTACGCATGTTTTCCTAGGCAGAAACTTTCTTACTGACAGTTTCAAGATCCATTAACCTGCGGGCGAAACACAAGCGTGTCATGGCATTCAGCTTAATCTCTGCGATATTCAGCCAGCTCCCATGTTTCGATGTATAGTGGATTTCAGGCCTTTTACATAGCTACGGGCTTCTGGGGCCGAAGAACATTTATACAGCGATGCCACCGCACGTGTATTCAGATCCTTACCAGGATGATTTTTTCATGATGCGGATAACATTCAGTCAGAGGGCGTTTTATTTCCAAAGCCCAGTCTTCTGCTGTATGGCGCTCCTGTCCGCTGGCATAGCGTCATCCCGACAGCGGCTCCACAAAAATGAAAATACTGCATATTCCTTTACGGATATATCCGGAATCCGTTTTTTGTATATCTCCACAACGAACAGTCAGCGGCTCCAGACGGTTGTACAGCATCTGGTACGGCTTTTCATCCATGCAGATCACCAAAATTTACAGATTTATACGGCATTTCATATACATCAAGGTATCCTCCATGTGCGCTATAAAATCCGCATTTTCCTTTGGCGGGATGCACCAGTATTCATTCATGTGGGGACGCAGTTCGTTTTTTAACACGGCGCATGGTTTCCCGTCTGACAAGCTCATCAGGCTCTAGGCAGACCTACTTTTCCAGCAGGCGCAGAATCCACCGGCACCTTCCTTCCAGAACCGGTCCGCAGGCAATGCGGTTAATTTCAGCCTCAGTCCTTCCATCTGCTTTCCTGCAGGCATTTGAGTTTGGATTGCGGTAAATAGCTGAGACTGACGTAATGCCGCCATCTGTATATGCCCTTACAATATTGGAAACCGTTGACTTGCTTACACCATATGACTTTGCAATCTGAATCTGGGTAAGATGAGCAGAGGGATTTTCATACATAGGAATCACTGTGCATGTCAGTCACATCGAAAAACACTGTTATCAAAAAGTTCGCTGTAGTACTTAAAACTATGGACATCCTTGTCCAGAAACATGGGACGGAGTTTAAAATCTTAAATTCTTTCAGTAGAAATATAGTCTATTTATCGCACTTTTCTACTCTATCGTCGAGGCGCAAACTATCGCCTGTTACTCATTATTATAGATAAAGTTATGAATTAAGTACGGACTACTCCCTACTTGTTATAATGTACCGCAAGAATAAAAGATATGATATTAATATTAACAGTCACATCTGGAATTGTATTTTTTGATATAATTGTATTACAGACTATCGAATTTAAAACTTAATTATTCACGAAATTCCAGATTTCTAAAGCTACAAGCCTATCACTGCAGCTATCATATCCCGCAAATAATTCATGACAATATCATCATTTTCTCTCAAAATTCCTATTCTGCATTTTACCATCTCCAATAATTGTATATTATTTTTAATCTGATATTTCAACAACATTTTTATTATAATAGATGAATTACTTATGCTTTCATCACATTTTTCATTTATGTAACTATTACGGTTAAAGCCCGTAATCTTTAAAATATGACTTATAATTTCCTTCATTATTTTTTTATGTTCATATAACGTATAAAACAAACGAAATTCAATATCCGAATTTTCATTTTGTGCTAAGATATCCAAATATTCAAAAATATAATTATAAATTGCCATTCCCCAACATTTCTTACTAGTTTCTATCTCACAGCCAACCAAACTGTTCGGTAAAGTCCAATCAAGCTCAGTTGGCCTTTCAAACAAATAATCATTAACCAATTTATATACCAGCTGTAAACTAAATGGATGTTTATAATAATCACGAAATACACACATTCCATAGTCATAATTCTTCCGATAAGATAATAAATACGTACCGTCATACCAGTCTATCATTTGTTCTTCCCATAAACCTCTGTTTGCATTTTCTACTTCATCAAACATTACTTTTCCATAATTGTATTTACCCATGTCAAAATTATCTGCAAATAAAAAATATTTATTTTCATCATCATACCCATAAATCAAATGTTCGTGTGGAAAATGTTTTTTATTATAAATCTCGTAATTATGATTGTAGTAAGTGTCTAGTAATGTAAAAATATACTTTCCATGATCAATCGCATTTAATAAAAATTGAACATAGCTACCCATACACAAATCCACAGATAATTTACGATCAATTCGTTCTGCATTCAACCAAGGAAGTGATTCTAATAATCTCGGCACCGAAAAATCCAATCTGTGACCTAGTTCATGATTATTGGGAACTGTAAGCTGAATAAAATAATTATATATCCAATCCATGTAATCTTTACTATAGGCATCAAGAATCGAAAATATATCGGCATAGTTCGGATAACATAGCAACGGAGACTTTCCAAGTGGAAGTTTAGTTTTCATATAAATCTCCATTCCGCCGCCTTTCAGTTGGCGGCACAAATAATAATATAAGTCTTCTAATTCTCCACGCTGCTGATAAAATAGTTTGTAAAGAAGCTACACTACAAAGCACGGGGAAGTGAATCGTCAAGACTTTCTTCGGTTTTAGACAGATATAAATCAGTGTAAGTTTCATCTTTCAAGCACAAATAAGTGGCTCTGTCAGACCGTACAGTAAGAATTGTTTTAACTTCTCTGTTAAATGTGTGATGGAACAGTCAGTGGCTTCTTTATCTTACTTTGAAAGGAGTTTTTGACCATGAAAATTGTTTATCAAACCTGTTGTGATATCGATGTCCATAAATCTTTCCTTGTTGCTACAGCCATTAAAACCACTTCCGCAGCTCAGCCTTCCTATCTAAAGAAGCTCTTCTCCACTTTTAACAATTCTATTTTACAGTTCAAAGAATGGCTTTTGCAAAACCAATGCCGTAATGTATGTATAGAATCTGCTGGGAAAAATCGGATCCCTATCTTTAACCTTTGGGATGAAGATATCAACGTTACCATTGCTAATCCCAAATGGGTAAACGCTGTTAAAGGTAATAAGGATGATACGAAAGATTCCCAATGAATTGGAGATTTATTTCGATCAGGTCTGGTTCTCCAGGAAGTTATATCCCTTGTAAACCAATCCTTATCCTGCGTGAATTCACAAAATACTGCTACAGGCTGACTTCCTGCCGTTCCAGCGAAAAGAACAAATATCAGAATGCGCTTACCGTTTGTAATGTTGCATTAGATTCGTTTCCTGATCGCAATCTTACAATTCCATCAACCACGAAAAAATAGCTTCCAGACTTCTTCGTTCCCTAAAGAAGAGGTCTGACAGTGTCATTGAATCCATCGAAGGCTGCCAGATGACTGATTCCCAAAAATACCGTATGCGCCTCGTCCTCGCACATATGGATTATATCACATCTGCAATCAATGATATAGACACTATGCCTGATTCTTTAATTGCACCTTATAAAATGCTGTCCAATTGCTGTGTACCATTCCGGTGTTGACCGTAACAGTGCAGTCACTGTTATCTCCGAAATTGGTACCGATATGGCTCTGTTTTCCAGTTCCAAACACTTATGCTGTCAAGCAAGATTAACTCCCGGCAACAACGAATCCGCTGGTAAGAAGAAATCTGTCAGGATAACACGTGCCGGTGTCTGCCTCAAACCTGCATTGGTACAAGCTGCCCATGCAGCCGTGAAATCTGATAAATCGCCTTACTACAAGCAGAAATATGAACGCATTATGAAGCGCCGTGGTAAAAAACGTGCCATCATTGCCACCGCTCGGATAATCCTTACTGCCATCTGCCACATACTATCTGCTGGTGAAGTATGGAATCCGACCGATTTGTACAAGATTGACATGCCTGAACTTTAAAAGAAAGTCAAAGGGAAACGGCTATCAATCAGGCTAAGAAACTACTCATTAGCGAGGGAATCATTTCTGAATCCCAACTGGTTTCTTAATTATCTAAAACAATATTTTTTCAAAGGATGCATAAGACAGCTTATTAAAGTGCGCCATTTATTGGCTGTCCTCTACTTTCTTTCATAGTAATTCCTCCTTTTTTAATTGGTAGTGTCCGGCTTACAACTTGACAAATTAAGCATAATCTTTGTAACTGCGATGCTTTAGAAAATTATTACTTCTGAACTCTTAAACATCACCATTTCACACACTTATGTATCGGTTTTCACCTCTAAACTACTTCAGCCAAACTGAACCCCGTACACATCATCCTTTATAGCAATTTGAAAAGTAAAATACAATGTTGCTTAGAGAACCGAAATACTCTACCGCTTTTATCCAACGTATAATTCGATAGCCAAATTATACGTTACAATATATTTTATTCAATATGATTCAAAGACTTCTAAGTAATATCAAGCTGTTTCAATGCTATAAATATCATTATTTTTACACAATACATTGCAATTAAAATATTCTGGAAAATAAATAAATATTTTGTTATTCTTATTGACAATCGCCATTTTTTCCATACTATTTATTTTATCAAATAAATCCATAAAAATAAAATAATGATTATTGTATAAGAGGATTCTCTGGTAATATCGAACAAAATTACTAAGATTCCGAGTTCTAAAACAGATTGATGTAAATATTTTATTATGCATGTTCTTTATGTTCCCATTTTCTTTAATCGTATGTTGAACAGATCCATACACATGTGCAGAAGGATCAAAAATATAAAAGAATCCATCTTGTTTAATATAACATAGTACATGATTTGATGTATCTGGTCTGACATAAAACAGAAATCCTATATATTCATAAACATTTTGACACAAAAATTTTAAAGCTGACGCAACAGATGTACAACAGCCATAAGTATTTTTAATCGCTTCTATTCCAGATGTATGATATTCCCAATTTAAATCTCCCTCTTTCCTTATTGTAACATCCTTTTTCTCTGAAAAACCTATCGCATTCAAATATTGTATTGCATCATATACACAACTTATTATATCTTGTACATACGTTAAATTACAATCTTTTAATCGCAAATATTCTTCATTACACCTTTTAGGTATTCCCAAATAGTTCATCGGTATCCAATATAAATCTTTACACAACTTAACTTCAAAATTAGCATCATAAACCAAATTTCTGACATTATATTCCTTTGAAATCATTTACTGTCCTCCAAAAAACCGAAATATTCGTTCTCCAATTCTTTCTGCCATATCTTCTGAACCTGTAATATACACTGGACAATTAAGTGTATTTTCTACTTTCTTTCTAAACATCTCTAATGCCTCTATATCTATATTTCTTTTATTATCATTCATTAAATCCCAATCATTTAAATAACCGAGAGGAAATAAGCAAAGAGCTATAACCGCACAATTTCCAACTGCTTCAATTCCTTTAATTGTTCGTTGAATGTAACTTATCTCATCATGATAATTAATACACAAAACAGCCGCATCTGGTGCTATTCCACATAAAAAATCTAATTGTTGATTATTAAAATACCACATATTATTATATGCATGTGGGATAGTTCCTGATTGTGCTCCCGCAAGTATTATATCTACTCCCTTCTTCTCAATTAAATGCATTTGTTTATTCAAGAACGGAATTAACGTATTTGCATTCATATTATTAAAACTTTCGTATCCCATGGGAATCACACAATCAAATTTAAACAACAACGAATGTGGCTCCGTTCCAATTTGTCCCACTTGATATCCCATTTCCATTAAATATTTTCGCAATAACAATTGTATTGTAAATTTTCCTTGTCGTTTCGAAGTTCCAAATATTGCAACTACTGGTACATTAATATGATACAGTTTTCCAAGATTTATGCTATAATCAAAGTTATTTTGTATTTTAGGGTAATATAGTAATAAATTATTCTGAGCAAATCTATAATCGTACTCTTTCATGTAATGCTCATCCAACGAATAAACATTTTTTCTATATCTCAGGCATTTATCCAGCAAATTCTTTTTTAACGGAATCTGCAATTGATTCTCCTGTTCGTCTAAATGTCCTATCACCATTAAGTCAAAATCATCCCAATCACACTGACTTATACTTTTTATTTTATATGTCTGATCTGAATATATACTCTTCACATCCATCCCAACATGCCCTAACCTTGGGTGTTCAAATATTCCTGCAATCTGAATTTTATAATCATCCGCAAAATTAACTATAGATGAAATTTCTTTATTATATGGAAACAATGCAACTCTGTCAAATATGATTTCTTTTGTAGACTCTTCAATATATTTTGTTTCGTATATATAACTACTTTTATTACATATTTCTTGTAATATATCCTGAAATTTAATAACTCCCTTTTGATATAATTTTATCACAAAATTTGTTACATACCCACATGCATAACTTGCTCCTTGAGTGATCATATATTTATTATCGATCCATGCTATTCGTTGATTTGCTCCCTTTGCCTTGACATTTATTACACTATTACGCACAAATACAAATTGATCATTCCTTATACATCTAAAAGATGCATCAACCCCTATAACACAGTCAAAAGCTGCCGGATAACTAATACCTCCATCATTACTAAATGCTGAAATGATAATTACATTTTTGTTTTCTAACATCTTGCAAATATTATATAATTTTTCATTATATTGTAATGTGCCAAGGCTCATATTAATAAGACTACACTCTATATTATTATATACATATTCCAGACAATTTAATAACATCTCTTCTGTACACTGCAATTGCTCGTCAAAGACTTTAAAAGAATATATCGTTATATCTTCAGTATTATTGATAATTATTGAAGCAACTCCTGTACCGTGACCACTATACACTTCATGTTTTAAAGTCATTCTCCAAGAGTGAATTATATCATCATATAAATAATTAATTATTTCAACATTTTCAAAAGCCTTATGCGTTGCATCTATTCCACTATCTATTAAAACTATATTCATTTATTAATCCTTTTCTTACTCTACACTTATAAGTGGGTAGTAATTAACAAAATTACTACCCACTTTTGAAATGGTTTCCTATCTCTACCACTTCAACATACTGCAACCACCACCACAGCTTTCACCACCATATGCATTTACATTAGAAATGATCTTTTTTTCAGGCTTCGTTAAAATAATCTTTGGTGATTTTTTAGATGGTTTTTTAGATAATTTTTTCATATATTACACCTCCATTCCTTTCAAGCAGTGTTAATCCCTATCAGACAAATCTAAATACATTGTTAACACTGGACTTTTATTGTTTTATTATATATAAAAATACATAATAACATTTACTAAGAAGAAAGTTTATCTAACATATTCTCAATATCCTTATATGTTTCTAAAGAATTGCTACTCAAATATTCATCCGGTATTCTCACATTAAACTTTTCTTCAATCTCAACAATCATAGATACAAATGTTAATGAATCCAAGATATATTCATTTAAAATAAAATTATCCTGATCTGCGTCTATTAATATTCCTATATTGTTGAAACACTCTACTATGTCACTATTCAGCATGCTTTTTCTCCTTCATAAAATATCTTGGATATATTTACTCTTAGATAGATCTAACAATTTTATTATTTCCTCAAGCGCAACATCCTCATATCCACAGTATGCTTCTACTGCAGTACTCTTTTTCAAACAATTATCTGGGCATTTTCTATTATTACATAATTCATACTTAACACAATTAAGACATACTTCGTTTTTATAATAAGTAAAAAGCCACTTTGCCAATAACTCTTTATTTATTTCCATTTTACCCTCTTCTGTCAAAATTCCAACTTTGTTATATTCACTATAAAGTGATTCAGTACACTTATTAATATCTCCATTTGCCCTAATTACATAATTATTTCTTTTTGCAGCTGCACAGATATTATTTGATAAAAGACTATAATAAATATCATAATTCAAATTCCCTTTAGCTTTAAAAAGTTCTCTAAAAAGTTCATCATGATTTACATATAATTCATCTGAAATAGATTGAACCCTATTTCCACCCCAGTCACCAACTGGCCTAAAGTAAAAAAGGAATCTTTCATCGCCACCAAATAAGTCAGACAGCCAATCTATTAAATCACTTAATGTTCCAAGCATACTTTTGGTAACATTAATACGAATCACCATTTTAAATGTCAAATAATCTAAACGTTTTATTTCCAATAAATTGTTAATAATCTTTTGAAAACTGCCACAACCATTTTTTAAATATCGAATCGCATCGTGCTGCTCTTCATTGCCACATAAAGTAATCTGATATATTGTTACTTTGCATCTTAACAGACCTAACAACGTTTCTGCGTCTAGCAAATACCCATTTGTTGTGATAGCCGCGCGGTATGGTATACTAGCAATTTTACACAATTGTTTCGCTTTATCAGAAAATTGGTAAATAGAATTTAGAGACAACAACGGTTCGCCTCCAAACCAGTCTACATCTAATGATGAATATTTTGTAATATTTTTTCTCAAAAAAATTATTATACTATCCAAATTTTTTTGGTCCATGTATACTCCATTGAAATTTTCATAACAAAAAGTACAACGAAAATTGCAATCCTCATTTGGTAATATTACAAGCCTTAAACTTTTATCATATATGTAATCGTAATAATATAACATTGCCATTCTTTTTTCGTCTGTTTTTTCATCCACCAAAAAACCTAATTTTATCAGGTATTCTATCATTTTCTTACTCAATCTTTGAAAATCTTTACTGCTTTTTTTTATCTTTATCATTCGCTTAGTTAAATGATTATAGACAATAAACTTATTTTCTCTTACACTTACAAACTGATTATAATCTGACCATTTTAACATCTGCTTTCCCTCACAAATCAAACATAGTACTGCGCCTGCATAGAATATAATTCATAATACAATCCCTGATCCTCCATCAGCTCTTCATGTGTTCCACATTCACAAATATTCCCTGCCTGAAATACAACTACTTTATCGCAAAATCTTGCACTGGACATTCGATGTGAAATATATACTGCCGTCTTCCCCTGAACAAGCTGATTAAAATTCTGGTATATCTCGTACTCTGCCCGCGGATCCAAAGCCGCTGTCGGTTCGTCCAGAATAATTACCGGCGCATTTTTGTGTACTGCCCGTGCGATTGCAATTTTCTGTCCCTCGCCGCCAGACGGTACAAACCCATCCTCTTCAAAATTTTTATAAACATACGTATCGATACCTCTGGTCAATGATTCCAGCTTACTGCCCAGTCCAAGCTGACACAATTCCCCGGTAACGATATTTTCATCTGCCCCCTTTCCAAAATCTATATTTTCTTTCAACGTAAAAGAAAATAATTTATAGTCCTGAAATACCACGGCAATCAAAGACTGGTATGTATCATAATCCAGCTGTCTGATATCCGTTCCATTTACCTTGATACAACCGTCCGTTGGATCATACAGCCGCATTAACAGCTTTACAAAAGTCGTCTTTCCCGCTCCGTTTTCCCCTGTCAAAGCAATTTTTTCTCCCGGACGGATTGTCAGATCGATATGATTCAGCGCATAGCTGTTCTGGCCCGGATACCGGAAGGAAACGTCGCAAAACTGGATACACAGCCTGTTTCTGTCCATATCCGTCCTCTTTTCTCCCTCCCTCATCGTAGACGGCACATTTAAATATTTATCCAGAGCGTCATAATATCCGCTAAACTGACGAATATCCAAAATACTGCTCAAAAGCTCATTCATCGCGCCCGAAAATCTTGTTACCGCGTTGATATACATAGAAAAATCACCAATACTGATCGCATGCGCCAGTACCTTATATACAAGATATGCATATGCGGTTGCATCACGTAAAAGCGTCATAAACGTATTAAAATATCTGGATTTATTCAATACTTTGATCTGTTTTTCATAAAACTGACTCGAAATTCCAAGGTGTCTGGAGATTTTCTCAAGTAAAAATTTCTTAGCGCCATAGATTCGGATATCTTTGCCAAACGAAAAGTCCTCGGCAATATTCAGCAGGTAAGCTGTCTTTCTCTCGACAGGCGCCTTTTCCATATCCCACTTTGTATAGTTTTTTCTAACCTGCAGATCGACTGCAGTACTTAACAAAACCAAAATCACAAAAATAATTACAACCCATACGGACAGCATACTCACAACCATAACTATGCCTGCAAACAAAATCAGATTTCCCAAAATATTAAACGCACTGTTGAGTACAACGCCAAAACCCTGTCCATTCGCATACAAAAATTTTCTGGCACGCTCTTTTACATCTAAAAAATCAGGATTTTCTATATTTTCATAATCACAATCCATCAGCTTTTCCGAAATCTGGCATTGGAATTTATTAAAAACAATGCCTCTTGCAACAAAGATTTTCCCTTCAAAGTAATCTGAAAAAAAATCTCCAAAGAAACTGCACAGTAAAAGACTGATTATGTATAATAAAATCTTTTCCGTGTCTTGTGCTCCCATTAATTCGTCGATGATATATTTCGGAAATACAATAGAACCAATTGGTTTCATCAGTTTTGAAAATTGAAAAAATATGGAATAAAAAATATAAGATTTCTGATATTTCCATACCTGTTTCATCAAAAATAGCAAACTTTTTATCATCAGTATTCTCCCAGCAGAGATATGCAATCATTCGCATATTTATCTATTATTATTGCCATATGCTGTCGCAAATTACATCTGCCTCATATATAAACTTTGATAACATTCTTTAACATTGAGAATTTATATATTTAAACTGCCCATCATTCATTAATACCTTCGACAATTTCTTTTCTCAAATAATTACTTCAAAGATCAGACATTCACTTAGTTAGCATTTCATCTATTCTTTATCTGTTTCATTGATATTACCACACATTTAGTCTGTTTTTCTCTAATTGTAAAAAAAAACACTATTATTGTCAAAATTTACATTTATCATCATTCGGTATCTAACAGAACAATCAGATTTTGTTTCCAAAACAGAAAAAATACCATCTGTTTCTCCAATAAATGTTAATCCTTACTCCATATTTTCAACAAACAAATACAACAAAATATTCACATAAAAATACCCACCTTTTTCTTTCATTTCCATTTCTCCATGATATTTATGAAGTATCGCCTTCATATTCAAAATCCCAAATCCATGTCCTTCTTTTTCTTGCTTTGTTGTTCGAACCATTCCATCTGCCAGAATCTCTACCCTTTGACTACAGCTATTTTCTACTTCTATATACAATATTTCTTTTTCCAACTCCATTTCCAGGTTTATCGATCTATTTTCTGCATGCACTGCAGCCTCAATCGCATTTTCCAGTAAATTACTCAATATAATGTTAATATCATAAAAATCCAACTTCATCTGCATTGGAATTTTTATATTACATCCTACCGTTATCCCTGCATCCTTCGCTTTTTTAATAAAATAATTTACAATACTATCTATTTCCCTGTTTCCAGTTTGCACATAATCTTTTTTACAATATATGAATTCAGACATATTTGTTAGGTATTTCATAATCCTATCCCGATCGCCACTTTTTGCCAATTCTTTCAATGCCCGGATATGATGTTCAAAATCATGCCTGAAACTTCCCATTTTTTTCCATTCCTGTTCCATGAGTTCTATCTGGTTCTGATACTCTGCTATTCGTCGCTCTAAAATCAGATTCTTTTCCTGCGTTTCGTATTCTTTGGCAATGGCATCTAATAAAACAAACACAAACAGATTCGTATACAATATTCCAATAGCGACAATTACTACTATTTTTTCTTTTTGAATTTTATTTATAACCAGAATGCCTAGAATAAACATGCTGAAGCCAAAAACTCCAACAGCCTCCATTCCCCGCTTTTTAAAAATATTCCTATCATCTCTCAACCTCATACAATATTCAGCTGCAACTTCGATAAGAAACAACAACAAGTAAAACATAATATGATTCACTAACTCAAATACCTGCCCAATTATATGATCACCAACTAATGTTGCAACAATCAAATCAAACAAAAAACAAACTCCATAAATCAAAAATACAGATATAATTTTTTTTGTCCATATAGTCCCATATAAATATAAAATCAAGCATATTGAAATAACGCTTATAGTCATATTTACAAACGGATGATGCCAAAGCAAATTACCTACACTGTTTAAGCCATAAAAAAAAACATAATAGATTATTTGCATCCATATCACTACCTGTATCTCTCCAAAAAATACCTTCATAAATCTTTTGAACAGATATACAAAAAAAATATTTATCAGCAAATATTCAGTCACATATTTTATATCCACGTATCTTTTCCTTTCTCACATCAAGCAACATTTTTCTCATTTCTCTACGTTTTGACTGACTAATCGGCAACTCGTCTCCATTCATCATTGTAAGTGCCTCATATCCACATGCAACCACATATCTGCTATTCACAAGATATGATTTATGAATTCTCCAAAAACCAGGCTGATTCATACATTTTGCAATATTATCTAATTTATCATAAAACTCCGTCCTGCCATTATCATAATACAAAATAATCTTTCTCTCAGCACTTTGAAAATAGAAAATACGACTATACGGCATTTTATAATAAATGTTCTTAACTTTGTATTCAAACATTTCATTACCTCTGTCCAACAATTTCTTCGCTTTCAAAAATGCAGCAATTAATTCCTCCCGCGAAACAGGCTTTACAAGAAAATCCATAGGGCGCGTTTTAAATAACTGCATCGCGTATTCTTGTCTGCCTGATATATAGACTATCAACATCTCTTCATTTCCCATTTTCTCGCGAATTACTTCCGCCACAGAAATGCCATTCATCGACCGAAGTCCAATATCCAGAAATAATAAGTCAAAACATCCCTCTGCATCTTGCAACGCCTGAAGCAATCTCTCTCCTGTGTAAAAAACACATATTTTCAATTCCAAACCATATCTTTCTCCATAATGAACCATGGTCTGTTCTATTTTTGTACAAATAAATTC
This sequence comes from uncultured Eubacterium sp., assembly GCA_910577225.1. Classification (GTDB taxonomy): domain Bacteria; phylum Bacillota; class Clostridia; order Lachnospirales; family Lachnospiraceae; genus Eubacterium_J. The sequence goes on from CAJTMV010000001.1 coordinate 205,052, forward strand.
TTCATCATCACACACTGCTATTTTATACATAAATTATCATCTCCACCTAAACAGTTATATTTTTGTCAAAACCCGTTTAAACTCTTCTATCTTTATCATCTTTTGTTGTGTTTACCTGCCTGACATTCTTCATTGATTATATCATAAGTCTGATAATAATCTATACTTTTAGTGATTTTTTGCAAAATTAATATAGGAAAGGAATATTCAACCATCCCTAACACTTAACTTCTTACACCCTGACTGCCAGTTTATTCCCTCAGCCTGCATGTATAAGTTCCGCTTAACTGTTAAGGAAATGATATGACCTGTGAATCGCAGCTATGAAACATTCTGACTATAACTCAAAACAAAAATATATTTCATTCCTGATGCATACAGGTTATAATGAACCACATATCGATACCTGCACTGCTACATCACAAATCAGATACAAAGCCGCCGCATTTGGAGGCAGAAAGTGAGGAACCATGAACATCATATACCATGCATCCGGCAGGATCTTCCATCTGTACAACGATACCATCAGCTATCTGATGATGATTCTAAGAAACGGTCACCTGGGACAATTATATTTCGGCCGGCGTATCCAGGACAAAGAAGATTTTTCTTATTTGCTGGAAACCTGTGAACGTCCCATGACCTCGTGTGTTTATGAAACAGACCGGTCATTTTCACTGGAACATATCCGGCAGGAATATCCGGTATTTGGCACGACAGATTTCAGACAGCCGGCCCTGGAGATTTTACAGGAAAACGGCAGCCGGATTTCGAATTTTACATACGACTCTTACGCTATCACCGACGGGAAACCAGCTCTGTCCGGACTGCCTGCTACCTATACGGAAAACGATGCCGAAGCCCGTACCCTTTGCATCACATTAAAGGACGATGTTACAAACGTTCAGATGCAGCTGTTTTACACGATTTTCGCAAAAGGAGGCATACTTGCACGCAGCGTACGTTTTCTCAACCAGGGCACACAGCCTGTACACCTGACGCGCGCCATGAGTCTTTGTCTGGACCTGCCAGACTGTGATTATATCTGGGAACAGCTGTCCGGATGCTGGGCAAGAGAATGCCATATTCATACCCGCAGACTCGAGCCAGGTATTCAGTCCATCGGCAGTATGCGCGGCAACTCTTCCCATGAGCATAATCCGTTTCTGATACTAAAACGGCCTTCTGCGGATGAACGGCAGGGAGAGGCGATCGGACTGTCTTTGATCTATAGCGGCTGTTTTCGCATACAGGCAGAGACAGACGCTCATCAGACCGTACGTATTCTGGCTGGTATCGATCCGGAGACCTTCGACTGGAAACTGGATACGAACGAGACCCTTCAGACACCGGAAGCGGTTCTCGTCTATACCGACCGCGGCCTGAACCATTTAAGCCAGACCTTTCACAAGCTGTATCAGAAGCGTCTGGCAAGAGGTTACTGGCGTGACCGGCCGAGGCCGATTTTAAATAACAACTGGGAAGCAACCTATTTTGATTTTACCGAAGAGCGTCTGATCGAAATTGCCGCAAGAACAAAAGAATGCGGCGCAGAGCTGTTTGTTCTGGATGACGGCTGGTTTGGCGCCCGAAGCGGCGAAAAAGCGGGGCTTGGCGACTGGAAACCAAATAAAGACCGCCTGCCAAACGGAATCGCCGGACTGGCAGAGCGCATCGAAGCTCTCGGTATGAAATTTGGCCTCTGGTTTGAACCGGAAATGACAAACAAAGACTCCGACTTTTACAGACAACACCCGGACTGGATACTGGAAACGCCGCAGCGATCTGTCTCTCATGGACGGTTTCAGTATGTTTTGGATTTTTCCAGAGAAGAAGTCGTAAACGCGATTTACGAACAGATGGCGGAGCTTTTAAGAACTGCAAAAATCTCCTATATAAAATGGGATATGAACCGCAGCATTACCGAATGTTATTCCAAAGCATGGCCCGCAGACCGCCAGGGCGAAATTTACCACCGCTACATACTTGGCGTTTATGCCCTCTATGAACGTCTGACCAGAGAATTTCCGCATGTACTTTTCGAATCCTGCGCCAGCGGCGGCGGCCGCTTTGATCCGGGCATGCTATTCTATGCGCCGCAAGGCTGGGTCAGCGATAACAGCGATGCGATCGAACGGCTGAAAATTCAATACGGAACGTCGATGTGTTATCCGCTCAGCAGTATGGGTTCGCATGTATCCGTCTCGCCGAACCATCAGGTATTCCGCTACACGCCGCTGCATACCAGAGCAAACGTCGCATACTTTGGCACTTTCGGCTACGAACTGGATCTGAACAAACTGACCCCGCAGGAAACCGAAGAAGTCAAAGCACAGATTCGTTTTATGAAACAATATCGGGAAATTTTACAATACGGCACGTTTTATCGGCTAAAGAGTCCGTTTGAGGGAAATGAGGCTGCATGGATGTGTGTCAGCGAAGATCAGAAAACTGCTCTGATCGGCTGGTACCGGATCTTAAACGTCGTCAATGACCGTTACACAAGACTGCGTCTGGAAGGTCTGAATCCGGATTACCTCTATCGCAATTCCAGAACCGGAATTTGTCATTATGGAGATGAACTGATGTACGCAGGACTGATTACAAGTGATGAAACTGCCGGTCAGGTACCGCCGGACGTGACTCCTTATACAGACTTTGATTCCCGGATTTACGTACTGGAGGTGACCCGGCCTTGAACAGCAAAAACAATTATACAGCAAAACGAACGCTTCTGATGCTGACAGGTATTCTGCTGATCGGCATGTGTGTCGCTTCTTATCGTATCGTATGAGCGGCTTTGGCGTCGATCCGTTTTCCTGCATGAACCTTGGTATCAGCGGATTTCTTGGGATGTCTTTTGGAAACTGGCAGCTGATTATGAACGCCGCGCTGCTGCTCATCGTCTGGTTCACGGTCAGACACTGCATCGGCCCTGGAACGATCATCAATATGGTATTGGTCGGATACACCGCTGATTTTTTATGCTGGCTGTTTTTGGATCAGATCGGTCTGACAGTCCGTCTGCCGCTGCGCATCGTACTGCTTTTGCTCGGAACGCTTTTCGCCTCTATGGGCTGCGCCAGCTATATGATCGCGGATATGGGAATCGCCCCTTATGACAGCGTTGCTTTTATCATTACAACGTATACAAAAGAAAAAATTTCTTTCCGAATGGCCAGAATCCTGTCGGACCTGACTGTAATTGCGGCCGGCGTAATCTTCTGCCTTGGCGCGCATCACTCCGTATGGGAAATCGTCGGAATCGGAACCATCGTAAATGCCTGCTGCAATGGCCCGCTCATTCAATATTTCCGCGGAAAACTGGAGAAGCTGCTTTAAATACGAATCCGGCCTTCTCCGCACGCACTGCAGTCCGCTGCGCGCGCAGGCAGCTGAATCGTCCGAAACTGCGCGCGCAGGGCATCGTACGTGAGCAGTTTTCCCGTCAGCAGCTCTCCTATGCCCAGCACGTACTTTACCGCTTCCATAGCCTGCAGACTGCCGATCACACCGCAAATAACGCCCATAACCCCAGCTTCACGGGCAGACGGTACCGCTCCTTCGGGCGGCGGCTCTTTAAAAATACAGCGGTAGCATGGTCCCTGCCCCGGTACCCAGGTCATAAGCTGCCCCTGAAACCGGATGACGCCTGCATGTACAAACGGCTTTTGCGCCGCTGCGCAGCTGTCATTGATCAGAAACTTCGTTTCAAAATTATCAGAGCCATCTATCACAAAGTCATATTCCTTGATGATCTGCATGATATTACCGGCATCGACAAAGACCGGATACGTATGTACCACCGTATCCGGATTCAGACGGTGCAGCGTCTCTTTTGCGGATCGTACCTTCTTCTTTCCAAGATCATCCGTTCCGTGCAAAATCTGCCGCTGCAGATTGGATACTTCCACTTCATCCGCGTCTGCAATTCCAATCGTTCCGATTCCGGCTGCAGCCAGATACATGGCTGCCGGCGATCCCAGACCGCCGGCTCCGATCACGCACACCTTCGCTGTTTTCAGCTTTTCCTGTCCTTCTCTGCCTACTTCATCCAGACACAGATGCCTCTGATAACGTTCGTTTTGTTCTTTTGATAATCGCATGGTTCCCTCAATCTGCCAGCTGCAGCAGATGAATCAGCAGCAGCCAGGTCATTCCATAATATGTCACAACAGCGACCAGATCGTTCACGGTAGTAATCAACGGGCCGGAAGCAACTGCCGGATCTATTTTTACTTTATGAAAAAACATCGGAATCACTGTTCCGGTAATGCTTGATATCAGCATTGCAATCGCCAGCGAAAACCCGATACATGCACTGACTGCAAATCCGAATCCGAATCCCCTGCCCTTGATCAGTCCAATATAACAGCCAATAAATACAAGCGAGAGCAGACCAAGCAAAAACCCGTTAACTGCCCCGACGCGCATCTCTTTAAACATTAGACGCAATTTTTGTCCGCCGGTCAGGTTTTCATCCATCAGCACGCGAATCGTTACCGCAAGCGACTGTGTACCCGCATTTCCGGCCATGCCAAGAATGAGCGACTGAAAGCAGACCACAATGGTCAGCTGGGATACGACCTGCTCAAACACACCGACAACTGCAGAAACAATCATCCCAAGCACAAGCAGCACCGCCAGCCAGGGAATCCGTTTTTTCATGCTTTCTAACAGCGGTTCATTCAGATCTTCTTCCGCTGTCAGTCCGGCAAGTCTTGCATAATCCTCGCCCATCTCTTCATCTACGACTTCCACAATATCCTGGGCCGTAATAACGCCAAGGATTTTTTTATCATTATCCAGTACCGGAATGGAATCTTCGGAATAATCTTTGAGATCTTCAATACATTCGTCAATGGACTCTTTCGCATAGACATACGGATACGATGTCGTAATTACATCGTCCAGCGGCATATATTTACGTGCAATAATCAGATCTTTTAAATCAATCGCTCCGCAAAAGCTGTCGTTTTCATCTACGACATAAAGCGTGGAAATATTGTCATTATCCGCCGCCTGTGTCACCAGCTCTTTCATCGCGCCCGGTATCGTAAGTCCTCGTCGGATTACGATAAAGTTGGTCGTCATCTTACTTCCGATCTCATCGTCCTCATAAGACTGAATCAGATCGATATCATGTCTGGACTCTTCGTCCATCAGCTGAATGAGGCGGTCTGATTTTTCATCTTCCATCTCATCCAGAATATCTACCGCATCGTCGGCATCCATCGATTCCAGAATATCCGCCGCATTTTCCAGTCCCAGTTCTTCCAGATAACGGCTGACGTCGTCTTCCAGATACGTAAAAATCTCAGAGATCGTTTCATTTCCAAGCAGCTGGTAAAATTTAATCCGTTCTTCTTTTGTCAGCTTTTCCCAGACAGAGGCGATGTCATTCTCGTGGTAATCTTCCAGCTTCTTACGGATGATCTGGGGAGGTTCGCCGCTTTTGATGATCGCGATCAGTTCTTTTTCGTAATCTCGTTTCTCCGGAACCTCTGATTCCGCAGCGTTTAATCTCTTTTCTTCTAATTCACCCATAAGAACCCCTCCTTTTCGATTTTTATTCCTCTGCACAATGACATCCCAGCAGATAATTGACGAACTGCTGCGCCGTGCGCCCGGATATCCCTCCATGGCTTAATTCCCAACGGTTCGCTTCGAGACGCAGTTCGTCGTCGCTCATCGTCAGTCCGGCCCTGCGCGCAAGTCCGATCACAATCTGAAAATACTCTTTCTGGCTCGGCTTGGAATAGTTAATGGTAACTCCAAAACGGTTTACCAGAGATAATTTTTCTTCCATCGTATCCGACTGGTGCATCCCGTTTTCAATTTTAATATCGTCACGGTCGCTCCATGTTTCTTTTATAATATGACGCCTGTTGGACGTCGCATAGATTAAAATATTTTCCGGCTTTGTCTCTACTCCGCCTTCAATCACAGCTTTTAGAAATTTGTACTCGATTTCAAACTCTTCAAACGACAGATCGTCCATATAAATAATAAAGCGGTAATTACGATTTTTAATCTGCGCGATCACATTCGACAAATCCTGGAACTGGTGCTTGTATATCTCAATCATGCGCAGTCCCTGATCGTAAAATGCATTCACAATCGCTTTAATACTCGTCGATTTACCAGTCCCGCTGTCTCCAAACAGCAATACGTTATTCGCTTTGCGTCCTTCGACAAACGCGCGTGTATTGTCGGTCAGTTTTTTCTTCTGTATCTCATACCCGATCAGATCGTCCAGCATTACTTTATCCATATTGTTAATCGGATGAAACACGATCCCTTTTCCTGTCTCATCTTTCGAAATACGAAACGCCTTATTCAGTCCAAACATCCCGACGCCATACGCCTTATAAAAATCTGTAATTAATACAAAAAACTGCTCTTCGTCCGATGCCGCTGCCAGCTGTTCGCTCAGCGCCCGTACTTTTTCACTGACATTTTTATTATACATTAACTCCGGCTTGCCAATCGCCGTATAATCCGATAGTCTGGTAAAGCAGTCGATACAAAGTTCCTGTTCCAGCCATTCAAAATCATAGTCAAAAAGCTGCTGAAACGCCTTGAAATCACTTTTGGCAAAATAATTCACGCTTCCCGGATGCGCGCCTGTTTTTTCGCATGTAATGCTAAACGGATTCTCATTCGTAATTAGCAGAAAAGTCAGATAATCCTGCCACAGATTTTTATTAAATCCATAATCCGTAGCCAGAATCAGCAGCCGTTTTACCTGCCGGAATACTCTTTTTGTCAGTTCCTCTTTTGTCTGTCTCTGTTCGCGCAGATCTGCGCAGATCGCGCTTAGTTCCATTAAAATCGAATCCTGCGGCATATCCCCGTACATTAATATTTTCGATACAATCAGATTCATACAATGCCTCCGTTATTCTTTCTTTTGTGGGAGCCTTTTTCCATACGCAAAAACGAAGAGAAAAAAATCAGGCAGTATCTGCAAGAATACTACCCAATCCAAATCCATTCCTGTTTGTGCCAAAGCAGATTTCCCTGTTATGAGACATTATAACAGCGCTGCCTTACTTGTGCAACTCTAAAAAACTTTTTTTGCATAGATACCGCTACACCGCAACAATGATGCCGCCGTCGTTTGCGTACATGCTGCTGATACCGGCTGTATCCAGAATCAGAATCTTTTTAAATTTCATCAGCTTTTCGATCTTTTCTTTGACACGCTCGGCGCGGTTTGGGCAATTGCAGTGCGCGATTGCCAGGGTCAGTTTTTCCTGCCCTCCTGCATGCTGCATAATCTCCTGCACCATTCGCTCGAGCGCTTTGTTCATACCCTGTGCCTGCCCGAGCTGGCAGATTTCTCCTTCAGGCGTTGAGCCCATAACCGGTTTGATATTGAGTACATTGGCTACGAACGCCTTCAGATTGCTTAGCCGTCCGTTTTTCCGAAGCGTTTCCAGCGTTTCCAGTACAAAAAATGTCCGCTGTCCTGCAATATATGTTTCTGTCTGCTCGACCGTCTGTTCAAACGTACATCCGGACTCTTCCAGTTCCTGTACTTTCATTGCGATCAGCGTCTCTCCGATCGAAGCAGAGCAGGAATTAAATACATACACTTTTTTATCCGGAAAATCGCCGGTAAACATCTGTCTGGCCGTCTGCGCACTGTTGTATGAGCCGCTCAGCCGTGCGGACAGCGTAACCACATAAATATGCTCCGCCTCCCCCTGAAACGCATCATAATATCTTTGCGGCGACGGACAGGCTGATTTGGGACAATTTGGACTTTCTTTGACTTTTCTTAAAAATTCCTCCTGGCAAAAACTCTCGTCATCCACCACATGATAGTCGTCCACATCCAGTTCCAGCGGAACAGACTCAAAATGTACATCCTTCTTTAATTCTTCCGGCAGCTCCCCGCAACTGTCTACAATAATCTTATAACCCATAACTTCCTCCTGTATCCTTCTGATATATTAAAATCCGGTAATTCCAGTCTTATCCTGAAACCGGTCTTATAATTTTTCTAATAGGATAATCCATTATTTATCTCATTTTTACATAGTATTCATTACTACATGATCATACCATCAAAATCAGCTTTTGTAAATACATTTCGGCGGAATTTATAAATTATGTGTAACAGCTGGTTTCTGTTCACAACAGCTGCACGGCTCCAGTCTTCGCACAGCGTCCCGGATTACGGAAATATCACAACAAAAATATTCATTTGCATATCGGTCTTATAATATACCGTTTCCAGTCCTTCACAGTAATCGCTGATATGATATTGCGTCAGAAAGTACTCTTTGGCCTGCGCGCATAACTCCCGATTACCAAATTTTATAGATACGTTGCTCTTTCCTTTTTTATAAGCCCGCCGAATAATCGTTCCAATCTCTGCGACTGCCGTCTCGTCCATAGACGTAAAATATTTTTTCTCTTTTACAAAATAATTATTCTCAAGAGACGTGCAGACAGGCAGATCAAATGCAACCTGCGGACTATGGTCCTGCGTCATTTCTTCAGTCGTTATATTCAGATAATCGTATTCGACATATTTGACATCGTTTTCTTCATCATCATGATATTTGGAATTGCCCCAGGTCACATCCACATAATACCACTCTCCATCCAGCTGCAGCAGATTCCAGGCGTGAGGCCCTCCTTTCGCCATACCGGTCACAATCACACATGGAATCCCCAGCTCGTTCATCAGATACTGCATAGCGCTGGCATATCCCTGGCACACCGTTTCTTTTCCGATAAAAACACTAATAATATTTTGATTATTCTCCGCTTTCAGATTATAGTCCACCTTCTGAATCAGCCTGCGGTAAATGGTCTTTGCTTTTTCATAGTCTGTTGCGTCTGCAAGTCCTTTTACATACTGCTTTACCTGCCTGTCTATTTTTTTCTGCATAGCCGCCCGCTCTTTGGCTGTCATAATATAATTCGGCGCAAACGACATTACTTCCGTCTGCCCGTTTCTCTGATACTGCGTATACCGAAAGCTCTCTACCCAGAACAGGCCGCCATGATCCGCCTTGATACAATTAAAAATATCTTCCAGACGCCTGCCATCCGAAGTTGACAGCGTCACTTCCTCTTCCTGATTCATCACAGCGTCCAGCATCTGATCATAAATCTTTTGCTCTTCTTTTGATAAGGACTCGTAGGCATACCTGCCTGCTGAAATGCTTTCAACATCTTTCGGCAGCTCCAGTGCGTTCATCTGCTGCCTTAATTCCATGTTCTGACGCACTGTACTGACAACTTCTTCTACCGGGCGTATCATCCCTGCAAAATCATCCGGCAGCGCACATCCGGACAACGTCCCGCTAAGCACTGCAAGAAACAGGCTGACAGCCAGTTTCCTCCTTTTTATGTATAACCGGTTTTGTCTCATTTTATATTCCTCTCCTAATCTCTGACTCAAAAACTGTTCCCTTCTATGATAGCCTGATTTTACACGTTTTTCAATTGTTTTTTCACGTTTCATTATATTTTAATGTTCATATTAGGTGGCTGCGCGGACGTGTCCATGGCAGCTGAAAGGGCTGCCCATTTTAAGTCCCAGTTGAGATCAAAAATCTCTTATGATATAATTGATCCATATCCGAACATCCACTGCCATCCCTTTTAGGAGGTTTTTATACTATGAAAGCATTTCAGTTAATTGAAAAAAAAGAATTTATGAATCTGCTGCTGCGAAGTGAGATTTTTGACAATTTTCTTCTCTCCGAGGCCTCTGTCCATACCGCCGTTAAATATGATATCGACGGCCGGCTGAATGAATCTTTTTTTTCCAAAGAGGAGTTATCCAGCCAGTATCCTGACAATCCAGCCTTTATGCCTTATGGCCGGCTGCGTCCGATTTTTTTTGAGCTCATCAAAGGCCGCTGTGCGCCGACTTATTTTAAATTTGTACTAATGCTGTCTCCTTCCAACCTGAAAAATACGATTCAGGCCTCCGGCACTTCGATCTCACCGACAGACATCCTGGGCGTCTGTCTGAATATTCTTTATCAGAATGAGCATCTGATGCTTACTACCGGCGTTTCCTACCGGGTATTTATTCCGGATAAAAGTTTCGAGAAGGAATGGGAAAAGTTTACAATAAATTTTCTAAAACGAAATAACATCGTTTTTTCGGAAATTTGAGCCTTTTTTTGCTTTACATTTTTATTTTCATATGCTATTCTTAGTGCAGGCTGAAAACAGTCAGTTGGCTGAACAGCTATTCAGCTGCATACGATCAGTTGAAAACAGTTAATCAGCTGGAAACAGCTAAAATGATGTGGAGGTACTGTCATGAACAAGGGTACAGTAAAATGGTTTAACAATCAGAAAGGTTACGGTTTCATTACAGATGAAGAAGGCAAAGATGTATTCGTACATTTTTCCGGTCTGAACATGGAAGGCTTTAAGTCTCTCGAAGAAGGCGCTTCTGTAGAATTTGAAGTAACTGATGGCGCAAAGGGACCACAGGCTACCAATGTAACTGTAATCAAATAGTTAAACGGAGAATGTGCATTAATCAATAAACGGTTTTCAAATGTACATTATGATGTAATATATAGATTTTTTAATTGTACATGCATATTTGACATACAGAATTTGATTATTTCACAGCAAAAAATCTGCCAGCGGCAGATTTTTTTGTATCGTCTTAAGCATTTCTTATTTCCATTCGCCGAAAAATATAATTGTTCAGATCACCCATGGAACTGTAACCTATCCAGACATTAAAAAGCGCGCATGACGACTGGATATCTGCATCTGCTACGCCTGCAGGCAGCGCGGCAAATGTGCAGACCTGTACGCAGCAATGTCATTTACTTAGCGGCCATGCAGAGTTCTTATATGCATGTTCGGCTAATAAACTGGCAACCAATCAGATACTGTGTTGCCGTTTAGATGGCTACGCGGACGCGTCCGTGACCGCTGGCAGGAACCGGGAACCGGCGGCAGGGGACTGAGCGATTAGTTCACCGCAGCGTTGCCCTTGTCCGCTCAGTCCCGTGCTTCCGCTCCAGGCCCTGTCGGCGGTTGCGCACACGTCCGCGTAGCCATATAACTCCGGCCAGACATTATCTGATTGGTTGACACCCCAATATAAAAACTCACTTCAGCCATGTAAGCCACAGACTGAAGTGAGTTTCACCTGATGACATTTGTTTTTAACAATTAAAACTGCTGTCTGGCAGCTTCTTTTTCTATGATAACGATCATTTCAGACATTCCTGCCTTCTTGTCAGACAAACACTTGTTTCTGATCGGACTTCTTTATTTATAATTTACGATCTTACCAAAATCAGCCTTTAAGCTGGCTCCGCCGACCAGTCCGCCGTCAATATCCGGTTTGCCGAACAGTTCTGCTGCATTTGCTGCGTTTACAGAACCGCCATACTGAATACGTACTGCGTCTGCTGTCGCCTGATCATACATCTCTGCAATGCATGCGCGAATCGCGCCGCATACTTCCTGCGCCTGATCAGAAGTCGCTGTCTTACCTGTTCCAATCGCCCAGATTGGCTCATAAGCGATTACGATAGAAGCAACCTGTTCCGCTGTAATATCCTTTAAATCAGACTTGATCTGCATACGGATCCAGTCGAGCGTAATACCCATTTCTCTCTGCTCTAAAGACTCTCCGCAGCAAAGAATCGGTGTCAGATTATGTTCCAGCGCTTTTTTCACTTTTTTATTTAACATGCAGTCGCATTCCTTGAAATAATCGCGTCTCTCAGAATGTCCGATAATTACGTATTTCACGCCTGCGTCTACAAGCATTTCGGCAGAAATCTCGCCTGTATATGCGCCTTTGTCCTCATAGTACATATTTTCAGCGCCTACTGCAACGTTTGTGCCTTTCACTGCCTCTACAACCGGTACGATATCGATCGCAGGTACGCAGTATACTACTTCTACTTCATCACTTGCTACTAACGGTTTTAATTCCTCTACTAACTTTACAGCCTCGCCTGGGGTCATATTCATTTTCCAGTTGCCGGCTACAATTTTTTTTCTTGCCATGATCTGTCTCTCTCCGATCTTTATTTTTTATTGGATCATATTTTATTGGAGTATCTTCTATTGGAGCACTTTCTATTGCATATGCTGTTGAAGCAACTCTTATTTGTCATTTGCTGCCGCTACGCCTGGCAGTTCTTTTCCTTCCAGGAATTCCAAAGAAGCGCCGCCGCCTGTAGAGATATGAGACATTTTTTCACCAAATCCAAGCGTATTTACCGCTGCCGCTGAATCGCCGCCGCCGATAATTGTTGTTGCATCTGTCTCAGCAAGCGCTTTTGCTACTGCAATTGTGCCTTCTGCCAGCGTCGGATTTTCAAATACGCCCATCGGTCCGTTCCATACGACTGTCTTTGCTGATTTTACGGCATCTGCAAATAATTCCTGTGTCTTTGGTCCGATATCGCAGCCCTGTCTGTCTGCCGGCATTGCTGTAGAATCATATACTTCTGTTTCAACCGGAGCGTCGATTGGGTTCGGGAAATCTTTAATTGTAACCGCATCTGTCGGAAGCAGTAATTTCTTACCCAGCTTCTCTGCTTTCGCGATCATTTCCTTACAGTAATCTACTTTGGAATCATCTACCAGAGAAGTGCCGATTTCATTGCCCTGTGCCTTTAAAAATGTATATGCCATACCGCCGCCAATAATCAGCGTATCGCATTTTTCCAGCAAGTTATCGATTACGTTTAATTTATCTGCTACTTTTGCGCCGCCCAAGATCGCTACAAACGGACGAACCGGATTTTCTACCGCGTTCCCCAGGAAATCGATCTCTTTCTGCATTAAGTATCCAACGACAGCCGTATCAACAAGCTGTGCCACGCCTACGTTTGAGCAGTGCGCTCTGTGAGCGGTACCGAATGCGTCGTTAACAAAAACGTCGCATAAGGAAGCCAGATCTTTGCTGAATTCTTCGCCGTTTTTGGTTTCTTCTTTACGATAACGGGTATTTTCCAGTAAAATCACATCTCCGTCTTTCATTGCTTCTACAGCAGCCTTTGCATTCGGTCCTACAACTTCGTTGTCAGCCGCAAACTTCACGTCCTGTCCTAATAATTCAGAAAGTCTTTCTGCAACCGGGGCCAGGGACAATTCCGGCTTCGGCTCGCCCTTCGGCTTGCCAAGGTGAGAGCAGAGAATTACTTTTCCGCCGTCGGCAATCAGCTTTTTAATCGTAGGAAGCGCTGCTACCAGACGATTTTCATCTGTGATTTTGCCTTCCTTTAACGGTACGTTGAAATCGCATCTGCAAAGTACTTTTTTGCCTGCTACATTGATGTCATCTACTGACTTTTTATTTAAACCCATGTGTCTTTCCTCCAAATTTAATTTTACCTGACAAGGGTCCGGTCCTTAAGACCGGACCCTTTGTTGAGTCTTTCTTATAAATTGTTCGTCAAAATTATGCCAGTTCTGAGAAATATTTGATTGTACGAACCATCTGAGAAGTATAAGAATTCTCATTGTCATACCAGGATACAACCTGAACTTCGTACTGATCGTCAGAAATCTTGCTTACCATTGTCTGTGTAGCGTCAAACAGAGAACCGAACTTCATTCCTACGATATCAGAAGATACGATTTCATCTTCATTGTATCCGAAAGATTCGTTTGCTGCTGCTTTCATAGCTGCATTGATGCCTTCTGCCGTAACGTCAGCTTTATTTACAACTGCTGTTAAAATTGTGGTAGAACCTGTAGGTGTAGGTACACGCTGTGCAGATCCGATTAACTTACCGTTTAATTCCGGAATAACAAGGCCGATTGCTTTTGCAGCGCCTGTAGAGTTCGGAACGATGTTTACTGCTGCTGCGCGGGAACGTCTCAGATCGCCTTTTCTCTGTGGTCCGTCAAGTGTCATCTGATCGCCTGTGTAAGCATGGATAGTTACCATAATACCAGACTGGATCGGAGCGTATTTGTTCAGTGCGTCAGCCATTGGAGCCAGGCAGTTTGTTGTACAGGAAGCTGCTGAAATAATTGTGTCAGAAGCTGTTAATGTCTCATGGTTCGTATTGAATACGATTGTTGGAAGGTCTTTTCCTGCAGGGGCAGAGATAACAACCTTACGTGCGCCGGCATTGATATGAGCCTGTGCTTTCTCCTTGCTTGTGTAGAAGCCGGAGCACTCCAGTACAACGTCAACCTTTAATTCTCCCCATGGGCAATTGTTTGCGTCTGGGAATGCGTAGATCTTGATTTCCTTGCCGTCAACCGTGATAGAATCTTCGCCAGCAGATACTTTATCAGCCAGTTCGTATTTGCCCTGTGAAGAATCATACTTTAACAGATGTGCCAGCATTTTAGGGCTTGTCAGGTCATTGATTGCTACAACCTCATATCCTTCTGCTCCGAACATCTGTCTGAATGCAAGACGGCCGATACGGCCAAAACCATTGATTGCTACTCTTACTGCCATGTTTGATTTCCTCCTAAACATATTTAAAATATTTTATCTATTTGGATAATATACCCAAGCTATTACCTATTTTAACCAATCTTTTGTAAAATTTCAAGTAGCATTCGAAACTTTATTGAAATTTTTTTTGGAATTATGAACAGATTCGACAATCCAGTCTCCACTTTGCCGTCTTTCCTGTTTTTTAGTAAACAATATGTCCTCTTGCTGCTAAAGCACCGGAGGATATTTAAACCCTTTCAAAAGCATCAGGCTTTCGGAACACAGAATGAAATGGGAAATCGGTTCCAGATAAGGTTCCGGTAATGAAATCGACAATATGTTGAAAGATATACGTTAAAATGGATAAATCCATAATTTGATCTTCAGTGCTGAAATTTGTACTAAATAATAGACAAAAGTTTTAAAGTATTGTATTATAGAAGTAGGAGTATTTGCGTATAACATATGCCGGATCATGTACTTACAGTAAAAATAGTTTGGGGATAATGAAGCAGATAATTACCTAAGCTGCATTTGTTATGATGCTGAAGATAAGCAATCAATGCCTTGCTGGATTATACCGGAAATACAAACTTTTGATCGGAAACTGCAGGTACCGTATCTGTGAGAGAGAAATGGGATAACGTATTTGAGCAGATGTTGAAATCCGATGCATGGCGAATAGTTAGTACAGCTGCTGTTTATTACGAATCTGTGCAAACTGGAAGAGAGGAGATACTATGTCAGGGAAAAAAAAGAAGGTACCAGACTGGATACATGATACGCCGGACATTGTAGGTCTGTCTCAAAACGGGATCGGTGCTGCAGCAGATGCCTTAAACAGTGTACTGTACGGGTTGGAAGGGGATGTAAAAAATGCTGTAATTAGTGCCGCGGCAGTAGTTCCGGTTGACGGGGATAAGGCGAAAATTGGCAAAGCGTTAAAAAGAGCTGACCAGGCGATAGATGCATCTAAAAAAATAGATAAGGTAACAGACAATATCAAAGCTGCAAATTTATCTAAGAAATTGAAAAACGAAAATGTAAAGACAAAAACGCATGTGAATAAAAAGAAAATAAATGCAAACGTCACAGCAGGTTCTTCAGGATCCGGCAAAGTGACTACAGGTGCAAACGGAACGTCGATTAGTAAAAAAACGAATAAAAATATAAAGAAGAGAACGGATAAGAAAAATAACTTAAAAGATAAGGGTTTTACTACCAAAATAAGTCCGGAGATGGAAAAAAAGATATTGGAAGGTCAGAGAAGGAATCCGTTTAAAAACGAAGTGATAGGAGGACATTCTCCACAGATTAATAATAGTAATGATTTATTTGCGGTAGAAGAAATATCGGTAAATGCTGATAAAACTAAAAACATAAAATTTGTAAAGGATCTGCAGGATGGAAATATTTCTAAAATTAAAAGAAGTACTGTTTTTCCAGATTCGTGGAGTAATTCAAAGATTATTCAGAGTATAAAGCAAGTTGGAGATTCTCCAGTGCGATCAGTTCGGGAAAGAGACGGTGCAACATGGCACCGACAAATAATTGACGGTGTTGAAATAGATGTTATAAAACTCGGAGATGATGTGATATCTGGTTATCCAACCGGAAAAACAGGCGCTCCAAATCCATCAGGTTTTAAATGAAAAGAAAATTAACATAGCAATATTTGTTACATGATGTAGATAATTATGTAAAACAAAATTTTATTACAATAAAAGACTGCCTGTACGCTTTAGAAGAATATTGTAAGATATTTGTTATTGTTGCATTAATACAGCCTTGAAACACAGAAATAGTCCCTTTTAAAGCTGGAAACCACAGGTTGTTGTAGATTTGCAATTAATCCTGTGCTATACTGAAAAACTGAAAGAGTTCGCAGGATGTTTTTGTGTTTGTAATTTGCCATTGAGATACAGATTCATTTGAACCTTTTAAGAAACAATGACCAGGAGAGTGATTATATGTATAAAGAGTTAGATGATTTATTGTCAGAAGAGTCAACAATTGATTCGTGGTATGATGATGGATTTTTAATTGCGCAGGATATTATGACCAATTTTTTAAAAGAGGATTGGGAAGAACTTTCTGAGAATGTTTTGCATAAACATCCGGAATGGCAAAAGAAATTAGTTTATTGTCTGGATCATCAGATTATAGAGGAAGAAATCGCGATCATAAATAAATTATTTGACACAGAAGATGAGGAATTGCTGCAAATGTGTATAGATGCATTGCGTTCTTTTGACAATGAACTGGGGCATACCTATATAAACAGGCATCCGGAAATCATAGAAATGGCAGAAAAGAAAATGCATGCGGCAGGAAACGCGACAAAACGAATGCTGCAAAATTTTTTGAAAATATTCAAATAGAATTAAAAAACCGTCATAGTTTGGTCTGAGGTTGTAAATAAAAATACATAAATGCAAAACCATGCGTCCTTGTCCGGATGCTTATGATTTTTCGCTGGTTCCATGTTGTCTGGCGTAAATGTTTTTGCGGATCAGAGAACAAATCGCCGCTTCAGACAAAACGAATGTCCTGGTCGGAGTTGGCGATTCGTTCCACGCAGCGCTGTCCGTACAGCTATTAAAAAGCAACATATTATCTATCTGCTTTTTTACAAAGCGATAAATTGTGCTTTGCGGTTTTTAAATACCGTATAATAGGAAAATCCGCATGTCTGAAGCAGCTTTGGCAATCGTTGAAAGTCATAGGCAATATGCTCCGGCTGATGGGCATCAGCGCCCAGCGTCAGTATTTCTCCTCCCAGTTCCCGATATCTTTTTAAAATATCCTCACACGGATTTGGATGTCCCAGTCCGTATTTAAATCCTGCAGTGTTTACTTCAATACCTTTTCCATTATGGATAAGCTGTTTTAAGATTTCATCGATCACATCTGCATAATCCGCATAAGAATAATAAGTATTTTTGTCTGGTCCGTAGCGTACAACATAGTCGATGTGCCCATACACATCAAAATCCTGAAATGCCCGGATATTTTCCAGTATGGATACAAAGTATTCCAGATAGGCTTCCCGTTCAGAGCGTCCCTCATAATACGAAGCATAATAGGGATCTTTTCCATTTACCACATGGGAAGAACCAATGACAAAATCGAAGGATTGTTTTTCTAAAAGCTGTTTATGTCTGTCCTTAAGATGCGGCTGCAGTCCCAGCTCGATGCCATATAAAACCGGCAGCCGGTCTGCATATTCGCGCTGCAGCTGATGGATTGTATGATCATATGCACAAGGGTCAAAGGTAAAGATGGTCGGATTCTCCGGACAGACCGGATAGTCATAATCCATATGATCCGTAAAGCAGATACCCAAAAGCCCTTTGGAAACAGCTGCTTCAATCATTGTCTGCGGCGCGCTGTCGCAGTCGCCGGAAAAAGAACTGTGCATGTGTGTATCCCAAAACATATCAATGTCCTTTCTGTGAGAGAAGGAACGATTAAGAACAATCCGTTGCACGATTAGAGACTGTTTTTGAATCGTTCCTGAATTTACAGTATACTATTGCTTATTTTAGCGTACAAGGGAGTTTTTTAATAAAATTATCGGTGAATTCTTATAGTAGTTCTTATATGCCGGAATAGACCGTATTTTCAGACTTTTTGCCGGTTCCAGGTTTCTCCCACATTTTTTGCAAGAATCATACATTTCAGACAAATACTATTCCTCAGTTACCCAATACTGCAACATTGCTGCCAGCCAGAATCCATCGCTGATATTCATCTTATTTTGTCACAGATCCCAGGACATTCGGCATGAGGCCTGCACGCCGAATGTCCTGGGAGGAGTCAGCGATTCGTTCACCGCAGCGCTCCCATTCCACCGGTGTCAAATCCTGTCGGCTGTCACGGACACATCTGCGCAGCCACTGAAATGCCACACATTATCCAAACGGTCTCCCGTCGATTACCCAGCCTCACGTTCGGACAGCAGCTTTTCTACAGAAGCCAGTTTTACACATAACACAAAGATCTTCGTTGCATCCACCATCTCTTCCGGCGATGGAAAAGACGGCGCGATACGGATATTGGAATCCTGCGGATCGTTTCCATATGGAAACGTTGCGCCTGCATCCGTTAACACCATTCCAAGCTGCTTACATTTTGCAACGACCGACTTTGCGCACCCCGGCATCGTTTCAAAAGAAATAAAATATCCGCCTCTTGGTCTGATCCAGCTTCCGATTTCAAGTCCGGCAAGTTCCCTGTCCAATATCTCAAGCACTGCTTCAAATTTCGGACGCAGGATATTCGCGTGTTTTTTCATATGTTCCTTTAAGACATCCATATCCTTGAGAAACCGTACATGACGCAGCTGATTGATCTTATCGTGTCCGATAATCTGTGTGGTCATATATTTTTTAATAAAATCCATATTTTCCAGCGAAGTGGCAATTGCGGATACGCCGGAGCCTGGAAAACTGACTTTGGACGTGGAACCAAATACATAAGCCATATTTGGATTGCCTGCTTTTTCACACTCCTCCAGAATATTTAAAATCTCATCCTGTATGTCCTCATATAAATGATGGATACAATATGCATTATCCCAGAAAATACGGAAGTCTTCTGCCTTCGGCTTTAAATTTGCAAACCGTCTGACCACTTCGTCCGAATAAGTAATGCCTGTCGGATTGGAATATTTCGGCACACACCAGATTCCTTTGACCGCTTCATCCTGACTGACATACTGCTCCACCAGATCCATATCCGGCCCGTCTTCCCGCAGAGGAATATTTATCATTTCAATATCGAACATTTCTGTAATTTTAAAGTGTCTGTCATATCCCGGCACCGGACATAAAAATTTAACTTTATCCAGCTTACACCATGGCGTGGAACCGTTCACACCTTTGACCATGGAGCGCACAACCGTATCGTACATAATGTTCAGGCTGGAATTGCCGCATACGATCACATTGTCCTTTTTTACGCCAAGCATTGCCGCCATCATGCGTCTGCATTCTCCGATACCATCCCAGTCTCCGTAGTTTCTCGTATCGTTTCCAAGTACGGTGTTCATATCCGATTCATCATTAATCACGCTCAGCATCGGCATGGATAAGACCAGCTGGGACACCCCCGGCTTTCCTCTTGCCATATTAAACGAATGCCCTTTGGCTTCTTCGGTTTTAAACTGCTCCTCCAGCTCTGTTTTTAATGATATTAATTCTTCGCGGTTCATATCTGCATATGTTTTCATTGTACATCATCTCCTTCTCATTTTATCAGGTATGCCAGCCGGCACCTGTATCGTATTATATCATATGTTTTTCTATTCCAAAACCCCTGCTCTTAATATTTTCTCCTTCTTACAATCCTATACAATGCCGCGGCTCTCTGACTGCGGCAGAAAAATACGAGATTCGTCCCGACAGAAAAAAGCACGCAGCAGATACCTGCCGCCAAAAAACGCAAAAACCCTCCGGTTCCATAAACAACATCCACAATCACACCTGCCGCCTGTATGACTGCCCATGCCAGACACGCATACTCTGCAAGCTCCAGCAGATAGCTCCGGCAGCTTCGTTTTAGGTAATCATGAAAAAAGCAGCGCGTTCTTAATACAAGCTGTACAAAATACGAACAGCCTGTCCCGGCCAGCACACCCGTAATCCCAAATGTGCGCGCCAGTCCCAGAGATACCGCCAGATTCACAAACGCACCGGTCATCGATATCCTGCGCTCTTTGTCAAACAATCCGGATACGTTCATGCATATTGTCAGCGGCAGACCAATCGTCTGTATCAGACAGTTGACTGCACACCATACGATCGCGGAACGTAACGGCATCGACTGTTCATTCAGCCACAGGTCCGTAATAAACGGCTCCATCAGCGCATTCAGACCAGCCGCACCGGTTACCGCGATAAAATAAAACGAAAACGTTAAAAGACGCAGCGCCTGGTTATTTTTCTCCTGATTTTTTTCCACAAACAACACGCCGATTCCCGGCTGTACCGCATTGGACAACGCGATCACGATATTCGTCACAGACTGGGTAATCAGACTGTAATTCGAATACACGCCGGCTGTACCGACGTCGATCAGTCCGGAAATAATCAGGTTATCTGTACAGGTCAGCAGCCTGGAAGCAATCCGCATAAAGAAAATATTTTTGAGATCTCCAAAAATCTGACAGATCATATGGAAAGGCAGCGGTTCTTTTCTTAATTTTTTTAAAAATGGATAGCGACGCCCGATATAATAAGATAATCCGGCGTTACTGACAGCTTCGATCACTATGTTTGCAAAAAGCGCCGGAATATACGCAGAGGTCAGACCTACGATCACGATAATCAGCAGATAATTCAGCACACCTGCTGTCGTCGTCACAATCGTGACAATATATTCCCTCTGATCGGCAATCAGAATGGATCGCTTATAAGACAGCAGATACGACAATACTGTGCGCAGCAGCCACATACTATAAATCACACGAATCTCATACAAAGAAAAGCTGTTATGTCTTAAAAATACGTGTACAAACGGCAGCACCAGCAGACCGAAAACAGTAATTACGATCGCAAATACAACATATGCCCTGCGATACAGATTCATCAAAGCGGCAATCTCAGATTCCTTTTTTCGTACAAGCGCCTGATATAAATGAAATACGACCGCTGTAGAAATTCCCAGCTCAGATACCGATAAAATCGCAAGAATATTGGAAATTACACTGTTTAGTCCTGCCAGTTCCCTCCCTGCCTGCAGAAATAGTACCCGCTGGCTGAAAAAACCGGCGATAATCAAAAGCACCTGGGACAGAAAGCTGACAGAGCTGTTTCGGATCATATTTTTTACACGCATAAGTCTTTCAGCACCTCGTTCCACTGATTTAATATGCTCTCCATCTGAAATTTTTCTATCCCTTTTTCAGCGTTTTTCATCAGTGTACGGCGCAGCTGCTCGTTTTCTATCAGTGTGCCGATCCGCCGCGCCATCTTTGCACAGTCGAACGCCGATACCAGATATCCATTGTATCGATCTGTAATCACTTCGTCCGGCCCCGTCTCAATCGCAAAGCTCACGCATGCCAGCCTGTGGGCTTTGGCTTCCAGCAGGCACATCGGCAGTCCTTCCCAGCGGGAAGTCAGCACAAAAATCTGCGCCTTTGCCAGATAGCTGTCCACGTCCGTTACATTTCCTTTCACCAGCAGTCTCTGCTGCAGATGATATTTTTGAATCTGTCCCCTCAGCCATTCTTTCTGATCGCCATCCCCCAGCAGCAGCCATTGCCAGTCCGGATATTTTTTTAATACGATCCGGGCAGTGCGCAGCAGATAATCCACTCCTTTTTGATACGTAAGTCTTCCCACCGTAACGATCCACCGCTTTTTTTCCGCTGTTTCCTGCAGCGGCAGATTCTGTATCGGATTCGGAATGGTCCGTATTTCAGGCATTCGTTTCTGTGTATTTCCCTGTTTAGACAGACCCCGTAAAAAGGCCTGCCGGTCTTTTTGCGTCAGCGTAACGATCACATCCGCCTTTGTCGTCAGATGCCGTACGATCAGATCCCGATAGCCATACCTGCGGGCCGTTTCATAAGTAAAATTAAAATGTTCCCAGGAAATTACTTTTGTCCGCATGCCGCATGCCGCCGGTACAGACAATACGTCCAGCACAATATCGATATCGATCACAACATCGATCTTTCTCTTTATAAAAAAACGTCTGAGTACCGGTATCAGCGCCGCATACTCCGGACCAGGCTGTATCTGGCGGTTCAGAAGCGCCCGATGGGGAATACGCTCATCCAGATCAAAAAAAGTCTGCCGCTCAGGATCCTGCTCAACAAGACTTAATACGCTTACCCGAAACTCCCTGTATCTGCACAGACCGTTTGCAATCATACATGCTACCCGTTCCGTACCGCCGCTTCTCGTAATATCTCCGGAAAAAAAACAAATATTGATTCGTGATTTTTTTTCTTCCTGCCGTTTTCTCATGAACCCCTTCCTGACTGCCTGCTTTGATACCGAAGTCTGGAAATCCACTGATCCACACGCAGCTGCAGCAGGCATACCGCGCCGGCTGTATACAGCAGATATCCGTGCATACAAAATACAGCGGCCGCACAGCGTATCAGCGGCTTCCAGCATCCGGCATGTATCTCGCGCACATAATCTCCTTTTGCCAGCTGTTTCATATATTTTTTAACAATCGGCTGTCGGCCATATCTTCGCAATTCCTTTACGGCCTTTTTTAATCCGTAATGCCTCCATTCCTGTTTCACCAGATAAAAACTGCCGAAAAAAATGTGAAACGCACTCAAATCCCGATAATCTTTTGCGACTCCGCGTCGGGTGCAGAATGCGTCAAAGTTTTCTGCTATCGCCGTCCAGACGGCAATCATATCTTTTTTATACTGGTATGTCACAGACTGTTCATTGACGCGATACAGACAGACGCTTTTATCAATAAACGCATAGACCGGTTCACAGACGCAGCATTCCATATTATGCGCCTTGTCCTGTGTAAACGGATATGCTTTGCAATACAGATGATGTTTTTTTAGAAAATCCAGACGGTATAGTTTCCCCCAGTCATACGCCAGGTGACCGTATCGGTAAAATCCCTGAAAACGAAAGTCCACCGTATCCGTATCTGTTCTGTGCCGCAGGTGCGTAAGATTGACCGCGCTGATTTGCCGGTCGGATATACGCCGGTAGCCGCCGGCTGCAATATCGGCCTTATTCTTTTGTGCGCAGGCGCTCAGTGTGCGGATTGCGGACGGACCGTCCAGCCTGTCGTCAGAGTCCAGAAAGAAAATGTATTCTCCTTCTGCCAGTTTCATACCGGCGTTCCGCGCCATGCCGCAGCCGCTGTTTTTCTGATGAACGACCCGTATTCTGCTATCCTGTTTTGCAAAAGCGTCGCACATCGCGGGACAATCATCCGGAGAACCGTCGTCTACCAGAATGATCTCCAGATTTGGGTAATCCTGCGTACGCACACTGTCTACGCATTCCTGCAAAAAGCTCTGCGTACGATACACCGTAATCACAATACTGATCAGCGGTCGTTTCTTATTCATATGTCTTCCTGTCTCCTGTTCTTCCTGCCGATACGCTCTGAGAACCGGTCAAAATTACCGGTTACTATCTGATTTTTGCCCGGATCCGCTGCAGCGCGTTGTCAACTGCTTTCGGCGTCTTTCCCAGATGTTCTGCAATCTGATGATAATTCATCCCTTCCAGATACAGGGCAAGTACCTGCCGCTCCATCCTGCTCAGCTGTTCATTCGCCTGCTTTAACAGCTGACGTACCGTTTCCTGACTGATAAACAATGTTTCCGGGTCCAGCGTCTGCGGCTGATTACCCGCTTCCAGATACCTGCCGTCTTTTCCTTCCTGACCGGCGTCCAGCGGAACATACGTATTCAAAGGCGTATGTTTTTTGCGCTGCGACGCTTCTACTGCCGTATACATCTGTCGGTTGATGCACAATTCCGCAAAATGATAAAAAGATACGTCCTTTTCGGAACGATAATCCTGCACAGCCTTGAACAGTCCGATCATCCCTTCCTGAATCAGATCTTCGGTCTCGCCGCCGATCAGATACAGTGCGTTTGCACGTTTCCGCACCAGGTTTTTATACTTTTCCATCAGATAGTCCATCACCTTTGTCTGTCCGCTGCGCAGCTGTTCGATCAGCTGTTCGTCCGATCTGTCTTTGTATATATCGTGTTCCATATAACTCCTGTTTTTCCACGTTACTGCATTCTCTGCCTGACAATTTCATAGGCAAGCACAGCGGCTGCCGCCGATGCGTTCAAAGAGCCGATCTCTCCTTTCATCGGAATGGACGCTGTAAAGTCGCACTGTTCTTTTACCAGCCTGCCGACTCCCTCTCCCTCATTCCCAATGACAAGACCAACCGGTCCGGTCAGATTCTGCCGGTACATCAGTTCTCCGTCCATATCCGCACAGACAAACCAGATGCCCCGCTCTTTTAATTCCCTGATCGTCTGGCTCAGATTCGTCACCTTTGCGACCGGCGTATAATTTAGCGCGCCGGCTGACGCTTTCGCGACGGTCGCTGTCAGTCCGGCCGCGCGTCGTTTGGGAATAATTACGCCATGCGCCCCTGACAGATTCGCAGTTCGGATAATCGCGCCCAGATTATGCGGATCTTCGATATTGTCAAGTAAAATAATAAACGGATCTTCCCCTTTTTCCTCTGCGTTTGCCAGAATATCGTCAATGCCGGCATAAGCATAGGCAGTCGCTGTCGCGATCACACCCTGATGTTTTTTTGTTTCAGACATCCGGTTCAGACGATCTTTATCTACAAACTGAACGACCGCGTCTGTCTTTTTCGCTTCACGCAGAATCGACTGTATCGGCCCGTCCTTGCAGCCGTCCAGTATAAACAGCCGTTCGATCGTCCTGCCGCTGCGAAACGCCTCCAGTACGGCATTTCTTCCTTCGATTTTGGACAGCGTTTCATCCGTCTGCTCCGGATTTTCATACTTTATCTCATCCATCTTCTGCTCCTTTATGATTTCTTGTCTCTGATCCCTGACGCTCTGGCGGCGTATAGTTTTCCAATGCTGCTTTTACAAGCTCTAACAGACGCGCCGTACTGCCGTCCAGATACAAATATCCCATCAGCGCCTCAAACCCCGTCGCACGACGGTAATCGTTCACAGATGCATTTTTAGCAGTCGTATAGGACTTCGCATTTCTTCCCCGCCTGTAGATCTGGAGTTCTTCTTCCCGAAGCAGCGGCAGCAACGTTTCCATCATTTCCGACTGTGCCTGCGCCTTCGCATAACGGCTGGTCTGCTGATGCAGCTTGTTTACCTGCCGGTTGCCCTGTCTGACCGCTATCGTACGAAGGATCAGTTCGTAAATACCGTCGCCGATATATGCCAGCGTCAGAGGCGAATACGTACGCAGATCAGAGTCCTCTAACGCAAACTGCCGTCTGATATCCGCTTCCAGATTATAATCTGTCTGATGATTATGCACGTTTCCATGTAACTCCTTCTCTTGTATCTTTTAACGTGATTCCTTTGGCAGCCAGTTCCTCCCGAATCTGATCCGCTCTTGCAAAATCTTTGTTTTTTCTTGCCTGCTGACGCTCCTGTATCAGCTTTTCAATATCGGCATCCAGCACTTCTTCTTTCTGTTCGATCACAATCCCAAGCACCCGGCATAGTTCCTCCAGCCTGTCATACAGCTGCTGCAGATACGAAGCGGAACATTCTGACGATACATTGGTATTGATATATTTGACAAGCTCAAAAATCGCAGATACAGCATCGGCCGTATTACAGTCGTCTTCCATTGCCGCTTCGAATTTCTGCTGAAACTGCCCGGTTCCCTCATACAATTCTGCTTCTTTTGCAGACATGGCTTCTGTTGCCGCCGTATCCGCACGCTGCAGTCTTTTTAACTGCTCCGCGGCTGTAAGTATCCGCTCCAGGCCGCTTGCCGCCGCATCCATCAGTTCTGCGCTAAAGTTCAGCGGACTTCTGTAATGCGCGCTCAGCATAAAAAATCGCAGCACCTGCAGATCATACTTTTGCGCAATCTCACGTACCGTAAAAAAGTTACCCAGCGATTTCGACATTTTCTGATTATCAATATTCAAAAACCCGTTATGCATCCAGTACCTGGAAAATTCTTTTCCGCTTGCCGCCTCCGACTGCGCGATTTCATTTTCATGATGCGGAAAGATCAGATCTTCTCCTCCTGCATGAATATCGATCGTATCGCCCAGATATTTTTTAGACATCACCGAGCATTCAATATGCCATCCCGGACGTCCCTGTCCCCATGGAGACTCCCATGCAGGTTCGCCTTCTTTTTTCGGTTTCCAGAGTACAAAATCGAACGGCTCTTCTTTCAGATCTCCCGTTACTTTAATATCCCTGTGACCAGCCTGCAGATCTTCCAGATTTTTATGCGACAGCTTACCATAAGAAGCAAATTTTCCAGTCCGGTAATATACCGTTCCATCTGCTGCGGCATAAGCAAATCCTTTGTCTATCAGCGTGCGGATCATTTCGATCATACCGTCGATCTCCTGCGTCGCCAGCGGGTGTACGGTTGCCGGCAGAATATTCATGCCTTCCATATCCTTTTTGCACTCCGCAATATAACGGCTGGAAATCTCACCCGCATCCACGCCTTCCTCCTGCGCCTTTTTAATGATCTTATCGTCCACGTCCGTAAAATTTGATACAAACCGAACCTCATATCCTTTATATTCCAGATATCTGCGGAATGTATCAAATACGATCATCGGTCTTGCGTTTCCAATATGAATCAGATTATAAACCGTCGGACCGCAGACATACATGCGTACTTTGCCTTCTTCAATGGGAACAAACTCTTCTTTCTGCCTCGTCAATGTGTTATAGATTTTCATAATTTTTCCTCTCTAATAAAATACCTGTCATAAACGATCTGCCCGACGTCCGCACACAGATCGTCTGAAAAACGGATTACGGTCATTCCTGCCGCCCCGGACACCCGGTGCAGCCTCCCGCACAGTTTCCACCGGAGACCGCGGCTGTAAAACTTCCCTCATACATCGAAGAAACTGCACAGACAGCATATGCTGCAATCCCTTGTCTGGTACCGGTAAATCCGAGTCCTTCCTCGGTCGTCGCCTTGATATTTACCTGATTTTTCTGAATATGAAGCGTATCTGCCACATTCTGCTCCATCTGGCTGATATACGGCCGCAGCTTCGGCTGCTGCGCTACAATCGTAGCGTCTATATTTTCAATCAGGTAATTCTCTTTGACAAGCAGGTCGCCCACATGCGCCAGCAGCTTCATACTGCTGATGCCCGCATACGTCTCGTCTGTATCCGGAAAATGCTGCCCGATATCTCCCAGAGCCGCTGCGCCAAGCAGCGCGTCCATAATCGCATGCACTGCCACGTCGGCATCTGAATGTCCGAGCAGTCCCATTTCATAAGGAATTTTCACACCGCCGAGTATCAGGCTGCGGTCTTTTATCAGTTTGTGTACGTCGTATCCCATTCCAACACGCATCTGCAATTCCTGTCCTTTCTATCCCTTCTATCCTTAATATACCTTAACCTACCTTAATCTACCTTAATCTACCTTAATCTATACCTTACCTTATCTTATCTATACCTTATCTGTCCGATGTTGCCAGCTGTCTGCCAGAAGCACGTCTTACGATGCCGGCGTTTCGATATACTCTGGTTCGTCTGGCTGTACGATCACTTTTATTTTATATATTTTGAAACATTGCTGCTGTCTACCTTTTCAAATGGTACCCACACATATTTGCCGTCTTCGGAAATCCCTTCCACCGACTTTGCGGATGAGCCTGAAGCAAGCGCTGCCGCTACTTCTACTGCTGCCTGCCCCTGTCCTGGTCCGGGCTGAAATACCGTAAACGCCATCTCGCCGTTTTGAATCGCCGCGCACCCGTCAGCAGTCGCATCCACGCCTAATATCATCAGACTGCCCGGATCCTTGCCTGCTTTTTTGCATGCCTCTGCCACTCCCAGTGCCATTGCGTCATTATTGCAGATCACACAGTCTGCTTCTCTTCCGGTCCGCAAAAATATTTCAAACAAATCTGCGGCTTTTTCTGTCGACCAGTCTGCACTGTCTTCAAACACATAATTGATCTTTTTCCCGCTTGCCTCAAGCGTTCTTTTCACTCCTTTTGTACGTCCCCGAGTCGCAGAGTGTACGGACGGTCCCTTGATCAGCACAACGTTAATTTCATTTTGGGACGCCAGCTGATCCAATACATATTGTGCCTGAAACTCCCCGGCCATTAAATCATCGGATCCGACATACATATTGGAGTCTTTTTCCAGATTTTTATCGTTTGGACGGCTGTTGACATAAACGATCGGCAGCCCTGCCGCGCTTGCTTTTAATTCCACGGCCGTATCCACATCGATCGCGCCGCACAATATGGCTGAGTAGCCGTCTGCAGCGGCTTTTTGAATCTGATCTACCTGATTTTCGATAATTCCTTCCGCATCTGCTACTTCCAGCTGTATCCCCCGTTCCGCCGCCGCCTGCTGCGCGCCGTCGGCAAGTGTCTGGCGAAACGTATCCATCTTACTGATGGTCATCAGCATTTTCATATTTTTTCCGGAATCCTGGCCAGAATCTCCGCAGGCGCCGGCAATTACCGCGGTTCCAAGGCAAATGGCAAGAATTCCTGCAGCTGACTTTCCATTCCTTTTCTTCCGATTCGTTATCTTCCGATTCGTTATCTTCTGATTCATTTTCATCCTACGCCCTCCCCGATCTTAAAGATTTCTACCTGATGCGCCAGCTCCATCGCCGAATCCGTCAGTTCCTTTGCGCCGCTTGCAACAGATTCGCTGTTTCCGGTAATATGGTTTGCCTGCTCCACCATCGTATCCGAAGATGCCAGGATCTCCTCTGAGCTTGCCGCCTGTTCCTGCGAGATCGCAGCGACATTGCTGGCTACTCCGTCGACCTGTTCTACCTGATCGATCATCTGCTGTACCAGGCTGCTCACCTTATCGATGTTTTCAAAAATATGATCGAACGTCTGCAGTGCGCCGTTAACAAGCGTACTGCTGTTCGTAATGCTCTTCGCGCTGTCGTCGGCCTGAAGCACCGCGTCTTTTACCAGTCCGTTAATCTGACTGATCAGCTTTTCGATATTATGCACAGAATCTGCGCTCGTCTGGGCGAGCTGTCCGATCTGTGTCGCGACGACTGCAAATCCGCGGCCTGCTTCTCCGGCTCTTGCCGCTTCTATCGATGCGTTCAGAGACAGCAGATTCGTCTCATCCGCAATATTTCCGATCACATTTGTAATATTTGTAATTTCTTCTGATGCCTGTCCGACCTTGTCGATCGCTTCCTGGAGCTTCATAACCGATTCGTTGATATCCTGCATCGCACTGCTGACATTTTGCATATCTGCTTTTCCCTTCTGCGATACGTCTACCGTTTCCTGCATTTTATCATTGACCTGTACACTGTTCTCTCTCGTCTCGGCTACGACAAGCGCAAGCGTTGTTGCGTTCTGCGCAATCTCGTTTACAGAGATGGACAGCTGTTCTACCGTTTCATTTAACTCCCGCAT
This sequence comes from uncultured Eubacterium sp., assembly GCA_910577225.1. Taxonomy (GTDB): domain Bacteria; phylum Bacillota; class Clostridia; order Lachnospirales; family Lachnospiraceae; genus Eubacterium_J. Next base: position 234,584 of record CAJTMV010000001.1, read on the forward strand.
GGACGCGCTCTGCAGCTTGGATGCGTCATACATCTGTCCGGATACGTCGTTGCTGTTGTCTGCCTGTGTCTGGAGCTTGCCGGATACTCCATGAATCGAAGCGATCATGCTGCGCATCGTAGCCGCGTATTTTTCCATACAGCGTCCCATAACGCCGATCTCGTCTCTGCTGCGCGTCTTAATGTGAACCGTAAAATCTCCGTCTGTCATAGCCATAATCGCTTTTGTCAGCACTTTTACCGGCCGGATAACCACATAAACGACACGCTCGATTAAAATAGCCAGAAGAAGCACGCTGATCACTCCGATAATAGCCATGGCTGTCCGGATATTATCAACGTCGCTGTAAACTACTTTTGCCGGTATATAAGACACCAGAATCCAGTCTGTTCCCGCTACTTCTTCAAAAGCAGTCATATTCCCATCGATCTGCACGGTACTCAGATCGTCGTCTTTGAGCCTTTCTGCCACATCCCTTAAAAACACGTCTTTCGATTCATTCAGCCTGGAAGACATCAGACTGCTGTCCCGGTGAGCCAGAATCGACAGATCGGTGCTGTTGACAAGAAATGCCTGCGCCTGTTCCATACTGACCAGACTGCTGACGATAATACTAATCCGCTGCAGCGACAAATCTGCCGAAATTACTTTCATTTTTCCGCTGCGGTCATTTAATATTCCGCATGCACTGATGACAGCTTCGCCGTTTTCATTTGTGTATGCATCGGTAAATCCTATATTCAGTCTGGTAATGCCTCCCTGATACCAGACCGTTTGCGTCGGATCATTTTCTGATTTTTCAGACCCTGTGGCCGTCATCATATTACCGTCCGCATCCGCCACATACAATCCCTGCGGAAAATTGTCGTTATAACCATAATAGCCGTCTAACAGCTGCTGCAGCTGAATGTCCGACAGTCCCATCGTCTCGATGCTTTGCTTGGCCGATCCGATCGCCGACAGATTTTCCTCCAGCCATGCTTCGATCTCACTGACCTGATTTTCTACAGAAGTGTTCAGCAGATTCTCTGCCGCCTCTTCAATCGTTGTACGCGAGATGCTGTACGAGATTCCAACCAGTATCACCACGATAACAATCACTACCGGCAGGATAACACCGAGCAGCTTGGTTCTGATGGAAATAATTTTTGCTTTATTTTCCTGTATCAGCTGCTCGTGTTGCATATGTTTCTTCTTATGATCCTGCTCCCTGTCCCGTTTCTTTTTGTCCTGTCTCATCTTATGATCCCTCCCCCAAAATTCACAATGTTACAGATATCTTACCACAATTTGCATAGAAAGAAAATAATTATATTCTTTTCTTTTCACATTTTTATAGAAAGGTCCGGCACACTTTCGTCATTGTGATCAAAAAAACATCTTTCTTTCGTCATTCTGCCGGACTTCACATCCATCCGGCATTATTTTCGTCAAATCTCCAACCCTTCGCCCGATTTCTTTAGAACATCCCCCTATAGTCAATTCCGTTTGTTTCTGTTATAGTAATCACTGTAAACAAGAACGGCACTTTACACGATTGGTGTGCATACACAGTCGTTAAAAGGAAAAAACATAAAATTTCTATTACAAAACAGGAGGATTTTAAAATGTCAAGTGTATCAATGAAAAACATCTGCAAAAAATATCCGAACGGATTTGAAGCTGTAAAGGATTTTAACCTTGAAATTGCAGATCAGGAGTTTATTATTTTCGTAGGACCGTCCGGTTGTGGTAAATCTACAACGCTTCGTATGGTAGCTGGTCTGGAAGATATTTCATCCGGCGATCTGATCATCGACGGCAAACGTGTAAACGACGTAGAACCAAAAGACAGAGATATCGCGATGGTATTCCAGAACTACGCTCTGTATCCTCATATGACAGTATATGATAACATCGCTTTCGGTCTGAAAATGAGAAAAGTACCAAAGGATGAAATCGATAAAAAAGTAAGAGAAGCTGCAAAGATCCTTGACCTGGAGCAGTTATTGGATCGTAAGCCGAAGGCTCTTTCCGGCGGTCAGAGACAGCGTGTTGCCATGGGTCGTGCAATCGTTCGTAATCCAAAAGTATTCCTGATGGATGAGCCGTTATCCAACCTGGATGCAAAACTGAGAGTACAGATGAGAACGGAAATCTCTGCTCTGCATCACAAATTAAAAGCTACTATTATCTATGTAACGCATGATCAGACAGAGGCTATGACACTTGGTACAAGAATCGTCGTATTAAAAGACGGCGTTGTACAGCAGGTAGATTCTCCGCAGAAATTATACAATATGCCTAACAACTTATTCGTAGCAGGATTTATTGGTTCTCCGCAGATGAACTTTGTAAACGCTACCTGTAAAGTAAGCGGTTCTGATGTAACGCTGAACTTTGACAAATTCTCTATTGCTCTGCCTCCTGCAAAAGCAAAGAAATTAGTAGACGGCGGTTACAACGGCAAGACAGTTATTATGGGTATTCGTCCGGAAGATATCGGCGATTCTGATTACGAAATGAGCACATACGCAGCTAAGATCGACGCTACAGTATCCGGATACGAATTACTTGGTTCAGAAGTAATCCTGTATTATCAAATTGCCGGCGCAAACATGAGTGCAAAAGTAGAATCTTCTACAACCGCACGCCTTGGCGATCATGTAACGCTTGCTCTGAATCCGGAAAAGATCCACGTATTCGATCATGATACAGAGCTGACTGTTACAAACTAATCCACGCTGTTACAGAATTATTATTGACAGAAATAGTGTCTTTGATACAGACATTTATTTCCATATAGAAACTTTATTTATTATCATTTTTATCGTTGCGCAAAAGTCCTGTGCAAACAGGCATCTGGTCACTTAAACATTCACTGTTCCCGCAGGGACAGTCTCATCAGAAAGGAAACGATACCACCAACCCGGTATTGGTTTCCTTTCTTTTTTGTGATATGATAAGAATAATTGGGACCTGCTGTCCGTTATCAGTCAGCTTTCTAACATTTATGCGGAGGATTCTTATGAAAAAATTACAGACAATACTGGAAGAAGTTATGGATATTTCTCGTATTCCCATGCAGCTATACGATGCTGCTGGAAACTGTACGGCTCCCGGCGCAGATATCGATGCGGCTGTGTCAGAGAGCGTACATGAATTTATCTGTTCTGACGCGCAAAACCAGTCTCTGGGAGCCTTTCACTATTTCAAGATCATCTGTTTTGACACGCTCTCTTATGTACTGCTTGTTTCTAATTTTGCGCCAGATTCATTTACCGTCGGGCGTCTGACTGTCTGCCAGCTAAAACATCTGCTGGAATCACAGGAAGAATCTGTCACAAAATCCGGTTTTCTCCGCAATCTGGTCAACGGTTCCCTGACCGCTGCAGAAATTACCCGACAGGCTAAAAAACTGCGTCTTTCTGCCGCTACCTGGACCGCATTTGTGATCGAATGTCAGGAAGGCTTTGCAAATTCCTATTCTTATCAGCTGCTGGAGCATGCCTTTGCCGGACACAAAATGGATCTTTGCTGCGAACTGGATGAGACACATCTTCTGCTTATGAAAGATATATCCAATATTCTGAAAGAATACAAGTCTTCTTCAGAATTAAGTCTCCGGCATGGAAAAAAGAATCCATCGACTGCGGATACGGAATATCTTTCTTCCTGTCTGAAACGTTTTGCACAGACGCTTGCCGACACGCTGCGCGCTGAAGCGCTGGTTCAGACAAATATTGGTTACAGTACGACTGCCGACAGCTTTCTGCAGCTGGACAGACTTTACCAGGAAGCCCTGACCGCACTAAATATCCGACAGACATTTTTTGCTGAGCGTGACACAATCGCCTACGACAAACTGGGGATCGGCCGTCTGATCGCCGAGCTTCCTACAGATCTGTGCAGCGACTTTTTATATGAAGTATTCGGCACGCAGCTTCCGGACGATCTGGATGAAGAGACGCAAAATACCATACAGAAATTCTACGAAAATAATCTGAATATTTCTGAAACTGCCAGACAGCTCTATCTGCACCGAAACACACTTGTCTACCGGCTGGAACGACTGGAAAAGCTGCTTGGACTGGATATCCGGAAATTCGAAGACGCCATGACATTCAAGCTGGCAATGATGGTACTGGCACATGTAAGAAAACAACAGCAGCAGAATACGATTTTGTAAAAACATCGATACAATATTTCAAAAACATCCGGCTCTCTGTATACAAAGATCCGGATGTTTCCTGTTTGTTCAGATATCTCTATCTGTATTCGTAGTTCATATCTTTTAAAATGTCAAAACAGTCGAACGTCGCAAAATAATCTTTTGGCGTCTGCGCACGACGAATCAGCGTCGGCGTGCCATCTTCCTGAAGCAGTACTTCTGCGGACCAGAGTCTGCCGTTGTAGTTATATCCCATTGCAAAGCCATGCGCTCCGGTATCATGAATCACAAGCAGATCGCCGATTCCGATTTCCGGCAGCATACGATCGACTGCAAATTTGTCATTATTTTCACATAAAGAACCGACAATGTCGTATTTATGATCACATGGCTGGTTCTCTTTTCCCATGACCGTAATATGATGATACGCTCCATACATCGCCGGCCGCATCAGGTTTGCCGCACATGCATCGACGCCGATGTATTCTTTGTACGTATGCTTCTCATGTACGGCTGTCGTTACGAGACAGCCGTACGGTCCTGTCATAAAACGTCCCATTTCCGTATAAATGGCCGTATCCTGCAGTCCTGCCGGCACAAGTATTTCATCAAAGACTTTGTGCACGCCCTGACCGATTGCACGGATATCGTTTGGTTCTTCTTCCGGTCTGTATGCGACGCCTACCCCGCCGGACAGATTAATAAAATCGATCGTAATGCCCAGTTTTTCTTTGATTTCTACTGCAAGCTCAAACAGCGTCCGTGCCAGCGCCGGATAATAATCGTTGGTAACCGTATTGCTGACGAGAAACGAGTGCAGACCAAATCGTTTTGCGCCTTTCTGTTTTAAGATCTTATAGCCTTCCAGGAGCTGCTCTTTTGTAAATCCGTACTTTGCATCCTGCGGATTGTCCATAATGCCGTTACTGACTTTATAGACCCCGCCCGGATTGTAACGACAGCTGATCGTTTCAGGTATTTTTCCGATTGCACGTTCCAAAAAATCGATGTGCGTAATATCGTCCAGATTAATAATCGCGCCAAGCCGGTCTGCAAACTGAAATTCCTGCGGCGGCGTTTCATTCGAAGAAAACATAATATTTTCTCCCCGGATTCCAAGCGCGTCGGAAAGCATCAGCTCTGTCATGGAAGAACAGTCGCACCCACATCCGTATTCTTTTAATATTTTTATAATAAACGGATTCGGTTCCGCCTTGACCGCAAAATATTCACGATATCCCCGATTCCAGGAAAATGCTTCTCTGACTGCCTGCGCATTCGCACGGATTCCTTTTTCGTCATACAAATGAAACGGTGTTGGAAATTGCTTTACAATTTCTCTAAGCTGTTCGTTTGTTACAAATGGTTCCTTTTTCATGTCGTTCTTTTCTCCTTTATCTTAAACTGTTGCTAACGGTTCCGATCCCTTATCTGTTACAGCCGGGATAACTATTTTCGATATCACTCTACAACAGCGATTGTAAAAAATCAAGTATTTTCTGACATGAATTGCAGCAAATCCAGGTCGCTGACAGCCTCTGAGACAGTACCTGCATGCATCTCTTTACCGGCCTTCGCTCATCTTCTGATACGCTTTGAGACGACACCCTGCATCCTGTTCCGCTTTTTCAAACAGCTGCTGCGCATGTTCCGGAAACTGGCGGGCAAGTGCGGAATATCGTACCTGACCCATTAAAAATTCTTTAAAATCGCCAGTCGGATCTTTGGAATCCAGAGTAAACGGCTGTTTCCCCTCTTTGACCAGATCCGGATGGTAACGATACAGGTGCCAGTATCCTGCCTGCACTGCCTTCGCCATGTTTTCCATGCTCTTACCCATACCCGTCTTTAATCCGTGGCTGATACATGGCGCGTAAGCGATAATGATCGACGGCCCTTTGTAGCTTTCCGCTTCGCGAATTGCTTTGAGCGTCTGATTTTTATCGGCTCCCATGGCAACCTGCGCGACATAGATATTGCCATACGTCATCATCATCCTGCCAAGATCTTTTTTGCCCGATTTCTTACCGGATGCGGCAAACTTTGCAACCGCAGCCGCTGGTGTAGACTTGGATGCCTGTCCTCCGGTATTGGAATAGATCTCCGTATCAAATACAAGCACATTCACATCTTCTCCGGATGCAAGTACCTGGTCCAGACCGCCATAACCGATATCATAAGCCCATCCGTCTCCGCCGATCATCCAGATAGAACGCTTGATCAGATAATCCCTGTTTTTATTTATTTCCTTTAACAGACGCAGCGTCTCTGGTTCTGCGTGAAACGCCTGTTCATCCATAAGCACGCTGTCCAGTACTTCCTGCACCTCTTCTGCAGCCTCCCTGGACGCATCGCCTTCTTCCCGGACCTGTATCCAGTGACTGAACGCATCGTACAACATCGGCGCAGATGTCTCCAGTCCGCTATCGATCAGCTGTTTCATATTGTGCTCCATGCCATCCCGAATCTGACGCACGCCCAGATACATTCCATACCCATATTCCGCGTTATCTTCAAACAAAGAGTTTGCCCACGAAGGTCCGTGTCCATTATGATCACACGTATAAGCAGTCGTTGGTGCAGAAGCTCCCCAGATAGACGAACATCCGGTTGCATTCGCGATCATCATACGGTCGCCGAACAGCTGCGTGATCAGCTTAATATAAGCCGGCTCTCCACAGCCTGCGCACGCGCCTGAAAATTCCATCAGAGGCTGCTTAAACTGACTGTCCTTGACCGTTCTGCCTTCAAACAGATCTCCCCTGGCCTGAACTTTTTGAACGGCATAGCTCCAGTTCGGTACCTGCTCCGCCGTCTGTGTAGACAGTTTTTTCATAACAAGCGCCTTCGGCTGTGCCGGACAGACATCTGCACAGTTTCCGCAGCCGGTACAGTCCATCGTACTGATCTGAATACGAAACTCATAGTTTTCCAATCCCATTCCTTTCGCCTTCTGCGTCAGAAACGCTTTTGGAGCCGCAGCCTTTTCCTCCGCGGTTAAAAGAAATGGCCGTACGCACGAATGCGGACAGATATACGAACACTGATTGCACTGAATACAGGTATCTACGTTCCATTCCGGAACATTCACCGCAATTCCCCGCTTTTCATACGCAGACGTCCCATTCGGAAACGTTCCGTCCTCAATCCCGCGAAACGCGCTGACCGGCAGCCAGTCTCCTTCCTGACGATTCATCGGCCGCATGATCTGCGCAACAAATTCCGGCTCTTTGACGCCGTCTGTTTCCTGTTTCTTTTCTTCTTCAGTAAACTGTTTCCAGTGTTCCGGAATCTGTATTTTCACCAGATCGGTAAATCCATGTTCGATCGCCTCATGGTTCATCTGCACAATCTTCTCGCCCTTTTTTCCATAGGCTTTTTGTACCGCGTCCTTTAGATATTGTTTGGCCTCCTCCTGGGGCAGAATATTAGCCAGCTTAAAAAAAGCTCCCTGCATAATCATATTGATCCGGTTCCCAAGTCCGATTTCTTCTGCCAGACGGACTGCGTTCACACAGTAAAAATCAATTTCTTTTTCCGCCAGCTCGCGCATCATTTTTTTTGGCAGATGATCTTCCAGCTCCCCGCTTTCCCACATACAGTTCAGTACAAACGTCCCGCCCTGTTTTAATCCGTGCAGCAGATCGTAGCTGTTTACAAAGGACTGGTTATGACATGCGATATAATCCGCCTCATCGATCAGATACGCCGACCGGATCGGCTGGCTGCCAAATCTTAAGTGAGACGTTGTCAGTCCGCCCGACTTTTTGGAATCATAGGCAAAATACGCCTGCACATACTGACGGGTATGCTCCCCGATAATTTTAACCGCCTGCTTATTCGCGCCGACCGTGCCATCCGAGCCCAGTCCCCAGAACTTACAACGGACCGTTCCCTCTTTCGCGGTAATAATTTTTTCTGCAGGCGGAAGCGACGTATGTGTTACGTCATCTTCAATTCCAACGGTAAATCCGGATTTCGGCTGCGGGCCTTTCAGATAATCAAATACGGCTTTGATATCGGCAGGCGTCGTATCTTTGGAGCCGAGACCAAAACGTCCGCCGATAATCAAAGGCGCATGCTCTTTCCCATAAAACTTCTCATAAAAGCAGTTTCTGACATCCAGATACAGCGGTTCGCCGGGCGCCCCCGGCTCTTTGGTACGGTCTAAGACTGCAATCCGCTCTACCGTCTGCGGAATTACGTTTAACAGATGTTTTGCAGAAAACGGCCGGAACAGGTGCACTTTTACAAGCCCGTACTTTTCTCCCTGCGCATTAAAATAGTCGACCGTCTCTTCGATCGTACCGCAGACCGATCCCATCGCTATGATCACATGTGTTGCGTCCTGCGCGCCGTAGTATTGAAACAGACCGTATTCTCTTCCTGTCAGTCTGTGCATCTGTGTCATATAATCTTCTACAATTGGAACAATTCTTTCATAAAAAGGATTGCACGCTTCCCGCGTCTGAAAATAAATATCCGGGTTTTGTGCCGTACCTCTCGTTACCGGATGATTCGGTGATAACGCACGGTCCCTGAATTCCTGCAGCGCTTTTTGATCGAGCAGACTGCCCATATCTTCATACGATAGCGCTTCGATCTTTTGTACCTCATGCGAAGTACGAAACCCGTCAAAGAAATGAATAAACGGAAGCCGCCCCTTTATAGCGGCAAGATGTGCGACAGGAGCCAGATCTGCGACTTCCTGTACCGAGCCAGACGCCAGCATTACACAGCCGGTCTGCCTTGCAGCCATCACGTCCTGATGATCGCCGAAAATATTCAGAGCCTGCGCCGCAATCGAACGGGCACTGACATGAAAGACTCCCGGCAGCAGCTCTCCGGCTGTTTTATACATATTGGGAATCATTAACAGCAATCCCTGAGACGCCGTAAACGTCGTCGTCAGCGCGCCCGCCTGCAGCGAGCCGTGAAACGCGCCTGCAGCGCCTGCTTCTGACTGCAGTTGCGCTACTTTTACCGTCTGGCCAAAAATATTTTTTCTGCCGTTGGCCGCCCATTCGTCTACCACTTCGGCCATTGTGGAAGACGGCGTAATCGGGTAAATGGCCGCTACGTCTGTAAATGCATATGCTGCATATGCCGCTGCCGTATTGCCATCCACCGTCATCGTAATTTTTCCCATACCGTCTCCTCCTTACAATCTGCTGCCATCGTCAACCCATTCCTTGGCATATTCGACAGCGCTTGTCTTTGGAATGGACACGTTGGATTTTGGAGCGTGATGGTCGGTACCTGCCCAGGCTGCAGTGGACTGGCTGTCAGACTGGGATGTTTTGTCCAGACGCTGATTTGCAGCGCCGGTCAATGGCTGGCTTTTTTTGTGATTCATGGAAACATTCCTCCTGTATCATGCGGCGTGTATTTCTTTTTCTGTCACAGGCAGACCAGCCGGTCTGCCTGTCTGTGTCTGTATCAGTCGCTGGAAATACACGATGCATATTCATTGTTTTAGATTGGTACTACTGCATATAGCTTAACCAATACCGGAATGTTTATACTTTTTATGTGGATATTCTTTTATCTTACTATTTTTATGGAATGATCAGATACTCTCTAACGCCTGCGCCAGATCTGCGATCAGATCCTCCTTATTTTCCAGTCCGCAGGACATCCGGACCAGTCCGGCCGGTATGCCGGCTTCTGCCAGCTGTGTATCGTTCATCTGACGATGCGTGGACGTTGCCGGATTCAGACAGCAGGTTCTGGCGTCGGCCACATGTGTCTCGATCGCAGCCAGCTTCAAATGTTTCATAAATGTCTCTGCAGCCGCCCTGCCTCCTTTTAACTCAAACGACACGACGCCGCAGCCTCCGTTCGGCAGGTACTTCTGCGCCAGATCATAGTATTTATCGCCTTTCAGTCCCGGATAGCTCACAGAAGCAACCTGCGGATGCTTTTGCAGCCATTCGGCCACTGCCTGTCCGTTTTCTACGTGCCGCGGCATACGCACATGCAGAGATTCCAGTCCAAGATTTAACAGAAACGCATGCTGCGGGGACTGAATACATCCAAAGTCACGCATCAGCTGAGCCGTACATTTTGTAATAAAGGCCCCTTCTTTTCCAAACTTCTCTGTGTACGTAATACCATGATACGATTCGTCCGGCGTACACAGACCCGGATATTTATCTGCATGAGCCATCCAGTCAAATTTGCCGGAATCCACAATTGCACCGCCGACTGCGGCCCCGTGACCATCCATATATTTGGTCGTGGAATGCGTAACAATATCTGCGCCCCATTCCATTGGCCGGCAGTTCACAGGCGTCGGGAACGTATTATCTACAATCAGCGGTACTCCATGCGCATGCGCCGCCTGTGCAAATTTTTCAATATCCAGCACAGTCAGAGCCGGATTGGCAATCGTCTCTCCGAATACGGCTCTTGTATTTTGCCGAAATGCCGCATGCAGCTCTTCCTCACTGCAGTCCGGCGATACAAATGTGACCTCGATCCCCATTCTGGCCATGGTAACAGAAATCAGGTTAAACGTTCCGCCATAAATAGAAGAAGAAGCTACGATATGACTGCCGCACTCACAAATATTAAACAGCGCAAAAAAGTTTGCCGCCTGGCCGGAAGATGTCAGCATTGCCGCCGTACCGCCCTCCAGCGCCGCAATCTTAGCTGCCACGTAATCGTTCGTTGGATTCTGCAGACGTGTGTAAAAATATCCTGAATCTTCCAGATCAAACAGTTTTCCCATATCCTCGCTTGTATCATATTTAAATGTGGTAGACTGGACAATCGGTATCTGGCGCGGTTCCCCGTTTCCCGGCGTATAGCCGGCCTGTACACATTTGGTATCGATCTTATATTCGCTCATCGTTAACTCCCTTTCCATCGTTATGTTTTCTGTCAGTTATTTGTTTTATCTTTTTTCCATTACGCTCATATACGCCGGACGGATAATCTTATCCGTACAAATCAGTTCCTCTATGCGGTGCGCGCTCCATCCGACAATTCTTGCCACTGCAAACATCGCCGTGTACAGTTCCTGTGGAATACCAAGCATCTCATATACAAATCCACTGTAAAAATCTACATTCGGACTGACATCCTTATTCCGGTTGCGTTTATTCCCAATCAGAACCGGCGCCAGCTCCTCGATCCCCTGATACAGCATCATATCCTGCTGTCTGCCCTTTGCCTGCGCCAGTCGTTCCACGTAACGCTTAAACACGCGTTCCCTTGGGTCAGATTTTGTATATACAGCATGTCCCATACCATATATCAGCTTTTTCCCATCGAAGGCTTCTCCGTCTAAAATCTTTGTTAAATAGGCCGCCAGCTCCTCTTTGTCTGTATAATCTTTGACATGTGCCCGAATATCCGCGATCATTTCCATCACTTTTATATTTGCGCCGCCATGCTTCGGTCCTTTCAGGGAAGACATCGCAGCCGCAATCGTAGAATAAGTATCCGAACCAGAAGAAGATACGACTCTCGTGGTAAATGTGGAATTGTTCCCGCCGCCATGCTCCATATGCAGGATAAGCGCCGTATCCAGCACTTTTGCTTCCACAGGCAGATACTGCCGGTCCGGCCGCAGCATCAGCAGTATATTTTCCGCCGCGGACAATGACGGATCCGGATTATGGATAATCATACTGGACTGATTGACATAATAATTGTATGCATTGTACCCGTAGACCGCCAGCGCCGGAAACTGACTGATCAGCTGAATACACTGGCGCAGACTGTTCTGCACGCTTGTATCCATTGCATGGTCATCGTAGGACGCCAGCATCAGAATACTTCTTGTCATCGTATTCATAATATCTGCACCCGGCTTTTTCATAATGACATCTCTTGTAAAATTTGTCGGCAGTACGCGGTTTTGTGCAATTAACTGTGCAAATTCCTGATATTCGGTTTCGGACGGCATTTCTCCCATTAATAGCAGATAGGCTATCTTTTCAAAGCCAAACTCTTCCTCGCCCAGTCCGCGGATCAACTCTTCCACCCGATACCCGCGATACCATAACTCGCCGTCACATGGTATTTTCTGCCTGTTTTCTATTTTGGACGACACAATTTTCGATATCCGCGTCAGTCCGGTCAGCACGCCGTTTCCATTTTCATCACGCAGACCAAGGTTTACTCCATATTCCTCATAAAGCCTTGGTGAAATCATATCGTTTCTGCGACAGACTTCCTCCTGTCTGGCGATATACTCATTCATCTGTTCCCTGTTCTTCAATCGCACCGACCTCCATTTCTTCAAATTCTGTACTCATCACCGTCTCCAGCTGCTTCATCAGCTGCAGCAGATGAAGCAGATTTTCCCTGCCGTAGCTCGTAATGACTCTGCCATAATACTTTTTTAACGCCTCTTCTTCTTCCTGCAGCATCCTGCTGCCAGCTTCTGTAATCGTGACATATGTACCCTCGCTTCCGTCGCCGTCGTGAGACCAGGCAACAAGGCCGCGCTCCTGCAGCGTTTTTACCATCCGGGAAGTCTGACGAACCGAACGCTGCATTTTATCCGCAATATCTTTTAAATAGGTTCTTCCCGCGTAAATATCGTCCGTCTGTTCACTTTCTTTAATAATATGCATTGCCAGATATTCCGGTATGCTCAGCTTCTGAAAAAAACTGCGAATTTTATCATTATTCAGCAAATATTTATGATAAGTCAGCTCATGCGACAGTTTCCCAATATCGGACTCTGCAATTTCCTGTCTGCTATTTTTTTCAATTTCTCCCATCAAATTCCTCCTTTTACAAAAATAAACTGATCGTCTTATAATACTATCTGATTTCGTCTGATTTGAATTTGCTATGCAGATTAGAGCGTATACGAAAAGGCTGAAATCATCTATACTTAGAACATCAAAGAATACTGAAATTCACTCAGGCAGCAAACGTACACTTGTTAGCACTCCATCGCTACGAGTGCCAGCGTCAGGTGAAAAAAATATGCTTCTGACCGGGAAGCATGATACGCCATTCATGAATCTGCCTGAATTTTTATATTTTTTAATTATAAAGTAATTTTCTCAGATGTCAATAGATTTTATACTTTTTTTACAAACAGCAACGGTATGTAATAAGGTATCCGGAGACGCCGGTGCCGTCTGCATCCTCCGGCGCCCATCCGCTTCTTACACAATCTCCTTTCGCATTTTCAGCAATATCTTCTTTTCCAGCCTGCTCACCTGCACCTGGCTCATATCCAGCTCCTTCGCGGTCTGTACCTGCGTCTTATCCTGAAAATAACGCAGTTCGATCAGCCTGCGTTCCCGTTCCTCCAGTCCGCCCAGCAGCTGACGTATCAGCATATGATTTAATATTTTCTCCTTTTCCGGATCTTCCGGACTGCATGCCATGCCGCTGCCAGCTTTCTGACCGACTCCCTTGCCTTCTGCAATCTGATCCGCCAGATACAGTTCGCTCCCATCTGACTGATATACGCTGCGGTAAATCGACTCTACTTCCATATTCGCTTCCACAGCCATTACGATATCTTCCCGGCTTAATCCGGTTTCCTCAGCCAGTTCCTGTATAGATGCTTCCCTTCCTTTTTCCTGGCTGATCTTTTCCGCGGCTTTGCGGATTCTCCATCCGTTTTCCTTCAGAGTCCTGCTAATACGAACCAGACCGTCGTCACGCAAAAACCGTCGTATTTCTCCGCTGATCAGCGGTACTGCGTAAGTAGAAAATGCCACTTCATATGTAAGATCAAACTTATCAATTGCTTTGATCAGACCGATACTGCCAATCTGAAACAGCTCTTCTCTGTCATGTCCACGGTGTTCAAATCTTTTGACAATGCTTCCCACCAGTCCAAGATTTCGCTTCACCAGCTCCTCTTTTGCACCCGGATCGCCCTGCTGCGCCTGCAGGATCAAAGCCATTGTCTCTTTCATAGGCTGCCGGACTCTTTTCCAAACTGCTTGATCATGCGTACCGTCGTACCCTGACCCGGCGCCGAAGCCACTTCCACGTCGTCCATAAACGCTTCCATAAATGCAAATCCCATACCGGAACGTTCCAGTTCCGGACGCGTGGTATAAAACGGCTCCTTTGCCTTTGGCACATCTTCGATCCCTTTTCCATAATCGACCACTTCGATCTGAATCTGCTTTTCCTGTTTTGCACAGGTCAGATATATTTTTCCAATCCGGTTTTCATAGCCATGAATAATTGAGTTTGTTACAGCCTCTGATACCGCTGTCTTTACGTCTGCCAGCTCGTCCAGCGTCGGATCCAGATCTGCCAGAAATGCCGCGACCGCGACTCTGGCAAATCCTTCGTTTGCCGAATAAGAATCAAACCGGATACTCATCTCATTCCGATCATTCATACTTCACCGCCTCCGTTTCCATTAATTTGTGCAGTCCCGATATTCTGAAAATCTTCTGTATACGATCGTTCATATGCTGTGCCCTGACACTGCCTCCGCAATAACTCATATTTCGACATCTCCCGATCAGTACGCCGATTCCGGAGCTGTCCATAAATTCGGTTCCGGAAAAGTCAAAGACGAGACTGCGCACCCGATACGAATCGATCAAAAGATCTGCTTCCATCCGCAGCTGTTCTGCGCTGTGATGATCCAGTTCTTTTGGCATGGATATCGTAAGACATCCTTCTTTTAGTTCATAATGGCATTCCATAGTAAAATCCTCCTGTTTTCTAATACTGATATCTGCTGATGATCTGCCTTTTCCATCTGTCCGCATACAAGCCGGTCTTTTCTCATTTTCTGCATAAAATTGCCAGACGCCCTGTTTTTATGCAGAAAAAAAGATGCTGATCCGCTTATGATCAACATCTTTCGTAAATTAGTTAAACTTAGAAACACTGCTCCGTCAAACCCACGCATGACCTTCCCGGAGCATGTCTGTGCGATTTCACCCGGCTGGCGGATGCAGGCTCTTACTGCACAGTCTCCAGCTTTTGCTGTACTTCCGGCAGATATTTATATCTTGCGTTATTCGCCTTATAAGACGATGGATATTCGTCTATCACTTTCTGATACAGATCCGCTGCTTTTTGGTATTCTTCAATGCACCGATAAGACTGTGCCAGATAATAAATCGCGTCTCCATTATTATAGGTATCGTCCATATCGACAACCTTTTGAAGAAGTTCTGCCGACTGCTGATAGTTTCTGGACATGTATGCAGAATATCCGTCATTATAAGCCGTTTCCAAAAATTTGGAATGAATCTCTGTCTGGATGGAGTCATACACCTGCTTTGCCCCTGCATCCAGCTGTTTTTTATCCACTTCCTGCAGCGTGGCTGTCGCCTCTTCCAGTCCGCCCTGCTGGTAAGACTGATAAGCCAGGAGCAGTTTTTGATAACTGACCGTCTGAGCCGCAGACGCATCCTTTTCATCGTTCGCATCTTCCACATTTCTGGTCAGCTTCGTAACCTGTTCTTCCAGCTCTTTGATTTCCTGATTTTTAGCGGCGATTGCATCGTTGGCGTCAGAGACTGCCGTATTCGCATCTTTCTGCAGTGTCTGCTGGATATTTGGAACAATCAGAAAACACGTTACCGTAACGCCGATTACAAGTCCGACCAGAATATTCAAAATCATCATCCAGCCGGAATTGTCCCGCAGATTGGTCGGCTGAATAATCGTATCGTTTCCCGTGTTATATTCGACCGTACTTTCTTTTTTCTTTTGTTTTTTACTTTTTTCCTGACCATTCCCGGTATGTCCGTCGATCTCCGCCAGATAACCCATCGTCGTTGTATTGCCGCGGTCGATCTTTTCTGCCGCCCGCAGCGATTTTCTGGCCAGATCGTATTTTCTGTCGCGGATATACAAAAGGGCCAGCAGCTGATGCGCCTTTACCAGCTTCGGATTGATCGATAATATTTTTTTCAACTGAATCACGGCCAGATCTTCACTGCCCTGCTGACAGTAAATGAGCGCCTGATTATATTTTTTTATTGTCTGATTCACCGTATTGAGCAGAGACGTGTTACTCTGCACTTCATGCAGATAAGTGTCCGCGATATTGTCCCTGCCGTCCTGATTTTTGCTGATCACCCACTCGCTCAGCGCAGATACGGTCTCACCCGTCTCATAATAAATAAGTCCCAGCAGATTTCTCGCCTGTATGTTTCCTTTGTAATACTGCAGACTTGCTTTTAAGGAATCGACCGCACCTGATAAATCTCTTACTTTTGCCCGTTCCAGTCCAACGTTATATAGATAATTTGAAATAGCAATCAGTTTTTTATACATTTTTACATTCATCCCGCAGTTTGGACAGGTCTGCTCTGCCCCAAGCTGCGCTCCACATTTAAAACACTGCATATCGGCTCCTTCCTGGATTATCGGTTGCGTCTTGCTTCTTTTATCATCTCCTGTAAAATGTCCGTCATATCCGTCAGATTGTGACTGTAAATCGCTTCTTCTGCCTCTTCTACCTCAAGACTGGGCTGAAATTTTTTTAATTCTTCCTCAAAATCTATCATCTGTAACTCCTCCGTCTGTTTTTTTAAACGAATTTATTATAGCACATCTTTTCACTTTGTAAAGAAACGGTTGTCTTGTTTTTTCCACCTTTTTCGAAAATTTTTATAAAAAAAGAACCAGACCTTACCTTTTTATCTGAAAGTAAAGTGTCCGATTCCATCATACTCTGCCATCGCAGCAGAACCCGTAACAGTTCAGCGTTCTGAACTGTTACAGAAAAAATTGTATTTATAGTCGCTTTTAGCAGCAGCGTCTGTCGGTTATGCGTCGCCCCAGTCTGAAAGTCTGCGCATAACGATCTTCTCCTGCTGTTTGATAAAAATAATATCGCTAAACGTATCCTTGCATGACGTATCACAGCTGTCTATAGATACAAATACGCCCGGAAATACTTTTTTACGTACTTTGATATTTGCTCCTTTCGCGCTCTCTACCATCAGCTTCAGCTTTTTCAGATCTTCCTCGTCAGCCGCTTTGCGAGCCAGATCACGTACCCGGATTCTGACCAGCTGTACCCGACGCGGATCGTCTTTGCACGACTGCCCCGTCTTTTCCTCGTATTCCTGAAACTTTTGTAAAATCATTTCCGCTTTATTAATGTTTGCCTCAGCTGCCTTGATACTGTTGCGCAGCTCTTCCATCTTCATCCGGACTTCGCCGCCGTTGCCGACCAGAACATGCGTTTTGATTTCCGCGTTATTACCGATACTGTTGGCCTCTATTCCGCCTACCGCATGTACGCTGCCGCCGACAATACAGCCTTTTTTGCTCATGACAAATGCGCTGCCTTCGCAATAGACGTTACTGTTCAGAAAAATATCAGCCGTAATATCGCCCTTGCTGCGAACCGTCGCAAATTCAAAAAACTTCGCGGAAACCTTGCCTTTTGCATCGATCACGCTCTTGCCGTTGCCAAGCACTCCGCCAGCCATTACAATATCCTTATTTGCGAAAATGCTGGCTCCCTGTACCACGCCGTCGATCGTTACCGTTCCCGTAGCCCGTATCTCAATATCGTCCACGCTGCCATGAATAATCACGTCGCCGCGGAATTCAATATCTCCGGTATTGGAATCTACATCGCCAGACACTTCAAAGACCGGCAGTATATTGATCTTATCATTGATTTTATCGATCTTGCCAGTAATCGATGCAATATAAGTCACGCCGTCGTCTTTACATGCAAATCCTCTTCCGCGTAATGGCGGAAGTTCTCTGCCTGGTCTTGCACGAACCGGCGCATCTTTTACTGTATATCCGTCTACTCCCTGGATTGCAGGATGATATTTGGCAATTACCTGACCTTCTGTCACCATTTCAAATAGCTTGATTGCATAGCTGACAGTACCATCCTCATTAATTCTCGGTTTGCCATCCAACTGGCTTTGAAACATATATTCGAAATATCCGTCTTTTCCGTCCTGCGGAGCCTTGCCTGTTGCAACCGCAACAGATCGGTCATAAATTCTGCTACGAATCATATTGAGAATTGCCTTCTGATCAATTCCCTTTTTGACCCCTCCGGCAGACAAAGCTGCCTGAACGTCCTCTAAACTATACTTGACTCCAGCCTCTGGCTCTGGGAGACGCAAATACGCCGTCATCCCATCAGGACTATAACTGATTGCTGTTCTATCAAGCTGTAGTGTCTGCATGACCTTACCACCCTTCACTCTTAAACTTTCTTATTGCCCGTGCATCAGCTGCACAAAACGATCTGAATTTTACTTTCATCTATCAACCATATAAGCACATGGTATATTTCTTATAATTTTACCATTAATTGAGACAAACTTCAACAAATATTCTTAGAAAAAAGAATGAAATGTAATTTTTTTGTTAATGCAACTGTGCCAGACGTTCTTCCACCTCAGCCATCATTTTTTCGTATTCCGCCAGTTTTTTCTTCTCCTCGTCGATTTTGGACTGCGGCGCCCTGCCCAAAAACTTCTCGTTATTCAGCATCCCGTACGAACGCGCCAGCTCTTTTTCCAGTTTCTTTTTATCTTTATTCAGACGTTCGATCTCTTTTTCCTTATCTACCAGCTCTTCCAGAGGCAGATAAACGGTCGCTCCAGGAATCACTACGGATACGGCGTCTTCTCCGATTCCTGTCCGGTCTGCCTGGATACATATTTCATTCGCATTTGTAAAGCTCCGGTACGCTTCTTTTGCCTGTTCAAATATCTGCCGTATATGACTGTCTTCGGATACCACATACAGTCTGGATTTTCTGCTGTTTGGCACATCCATTTCCTTCCGTACGGTACGTACCGCTTTTACGAGCTCCCTGACATGCGAAAGCATCTCTTCTTCTGCCGCAAAACAACGTTCTTCCTGATATTTCGGCCACTGTGCCAGCATGATCGATTCTTTTTGCGGATGCAGCGTACAGAATATTTCTTCGGTTATAAACGGCATAAACGGATGCAGCAGCTTTAACGCTTCGGTTAATACCATCCGCAAGGTCCACAGGGCAGCGTTGGCAGATACCTGACAGGTATCATACTGATACGTACGCAATTTTGCAATCTCGATATACCAGTCGCAAAACTCATCCCAGATAAAATCGTATACTTTTTGAACCGCAATACCCAGTTCAAATTTATCCATGTTTTCCGTCACATCTTTCGCCAGTGTATTCAGCCTGGATATGATCCAGCGATCTGCAGGCTCAAAATCCTGTGCAGACGGCTCCGTAATCTCCCTGCCCTCCAGATTCATCATAATAAAACGCGATGCATTCCATACTTTATTCGCAAAGTTTCTGGAAGATTCCACACGTTCCCAGTAAAAGCGCATATCATTTCCCGGTGCGTTTCCGGTAATCAGCGTCAGACGCAGCGCATCGGCGCCATATTTATCGATCACTTCCAGAGGATCGATCCCGTTCCCTAACGACTTGCTCATCTTTCGTCCCTGGGAATCCCGAACGAGTCCATGCATCAATACCGTATGGAACGGCGACTTTCCTGTCTGCTCATAACCGGAAAATACCATACGAATGACCCAGAAGAAAATAATATCATATCCGGTTACAAGCACATCTGTCGGATAAAAATAATCCATCTCTTCTGTCTGTTCCGGCCATCCCAGCGTCGAAAAAGGCCACAGAGCGGATGAAAACCAGGTATCCAGCGTATCTGGGTCCTGTTCCATCTTTGCACAGCCGCACTTTGGACAGCTATGCGGCGCTTCTTCGGATTTTGCCACAACCATCTCGCCGCACTGCGGGCAATAATAAGCCGGTATCCTGTGTCCCCACCACAGCTGTCTGGAAATACACCAGTCGCGAATGCCTTCCAGCCAGTGTATATAAGTCTTGTCAAAACGCTCTGGTACAAATTTCAGATCACCGTTGCGTATCGCTTCCATCGCAGGCTTTGCCATCTCTTCCATCGCTACAAACCACTGCTGTTTTGCCATCGGTTCTACCGTCGTTTTACAGCGGTCATGCGTGCCAACGGCATGCTCATGGTCTTTGACTCCCGCCAGCAGTCCTGCGCCGTCCAGATCCTTTACAAGCGCTTCGCGGCATGCATAACGGTCCATCCCTGCATATTTTCCAGCGTTTTCATTCATCGTCGCGTCGTCGTTCATAACATTCACAAGCGCTAACTGATGACGTCTGCCCACCTCAAAATCGTTCGGGTCGTGTGCCGGCGTTATTTTTACACAGCCGGTCCCAAATTCCATATCCACATATTCGTCCGCAATAACCGGAATCTCGCGGTTAACAATCGGAAGAATCAGCGTCTTTCCGATAATATCCTGATACCTTTCATCATTCGGATTGACCGCTACCGCCGTATCGCCAAACATCGTCTCCGGACGTGTCGTCGCTATCTCTACAAATCTGCCCTCCTCACCGGCTACCGGATATCGGATATGCCAGAAATGCCCTTTCTGATCCACATGCTCTACTTCCGCGTCTGATATAGACGTCTTACATACCGGACACCAGTTAATGATACGATTTCCTTTGTAAATATATCCCTTTTTATAAAGACGGACAAATACCTCTTCCACCGCTTTCGAACAGCCCTCGTCCATCGTAAAGCGCTCTCTGTCCCAGTCGGCGGCAGACCCGATCTTTTTCAGCTGTCTGATAATCCGCCCGCCGTATTCTTCCTTCCATTCCCAGGCTTTTTCCAAAAATCCTTCTCTGCCCAGATCATTTTTATCAATTCCCTGTTCTTTTAGAGACTGAATGACACGCACTTCCGTCGCAATCGACGCGTGATCGGTGCCGGGCTGCCAGAGTGTATTGTATCCCTGCATCTTTTTATATCGAATTAAAATATCCTGCAGCGTACTATCAAACGCATGCCCCATATGCAGCTGTCCGGTAACGTTTGGCGGAGGCATAACGATTGTAAACGGTTTTTTGCTGCGGTCGACCTCCGCATGAAAATAACCGTTTTCTTCCCACTTTTTATAAAGACGTTCTTCCAGTCCGGCTGGATGATATGTTTTTGCCAGTTCTTTTGCCAGTTCTTTTGCCATAGTACTCTTTCCTTTCATTGTCATAGGATAAAAAAACCCTCTATAGCCATATGACTATAAAGGGCGAATAAACGCGGTACCACCTTTTCTTCGACAGACAACGCTGAAACTCCGCATCTGCCTGCCATCTTCTCGTCCTGTAACGGGGACCAGCCGGGACAGCTTACCTGTCTGCATCGCTGACGATTCAGCCGTCCGGTTCAAAAGCTACCTTCGATCATGCGTGTTCAAAGCTGCCTTTCAGCCGGCGGACAGCTCTCTCTGCTGAGCGTCATGACGTACTCCTCTTTTTCATTACCTGTTTCCATATGAATAAAATCTTATATTATCATATATAGATTTTCAGAAAATGTCAAGAATTTATTTTCGTTTATGTAAGATCTTTCCCACAGCAGAATTCACTGCGCCGCCAGTCCCATCTCAAACAGCGTATCCATCTGCTCGTCATATTCGTCAGACGCCTCATACTCCTTTAGCATCTTCACAAGATACGCGTCCGATTCCTCTTTTGGCTCATACCTGTGAAGCAGCGGCTGTAAAAAAGTACTGAGCTCTAACGGCTGCAGCGGCTGATCCGGCTGCTGGCCAGTCTGTGCACATAACCGTCCGGCTGCATAATAAAATTCGTAATTCCCCATCATAACAGAAGCCTGTATCCGGCATTTAATATCCACGCTCTGCTTTGCCAGTATTGGTTCCATGGCATATTCTCCTTATTGTGCAAACTATGGTACAAAAAGCGGCGCATCATAATCGAAAGGCTATGACGGCCGCAAATGATTTCTTCGATATTAAGCTCCGCTGTCGTACCCGTTGAAAAAATAAAACAGGCATCCGCACGTTTTTCCTATTGCGATTGTCGCAAGCATCCATTCCATACCCATCTTTAGCTTCATCCGCCGGTACATAATCGGATAGGCATTGATAATCTCCGCCAGCGCGACGGCCAGACAGCCGACAAAAATGCCTGCGCTCAGTCCAAACAAAGCTAAAAAAATGTGTCCTGCCGGAAACTGAATCTGCGTAAAGACAGATATGACGTTTCCCACAATACCTCCCAGTATGGTAGCGTTTTCATAGGTCATAATCCGTTTCGCCGTTTTGGATTTACTCGCCATCTCAGGAATAATGCCGAGCTTGACTGCAATCGCAAAGCTGCCCGACGCTACCGACAGTCCGCAGGCCAGACCGATAAATCCCAAAATTACGTGATTAAACCACATCGATACTCTTCCCTTCTCTGCTGGCATTTTCAATAAACGTCGTATCCACATCCTGTTCGTATTTACGCATCTCTACCTGAATCGGCGTCGGATCATGCGTTACCTTTTTCTTTCCGATATGGTTGTAAAAGATCGTAATCCCGATCGGCATACCGATTGCATAAAAAATCTCGATCTCGGTCACACCGTCTGATTTACTGCCTGTCACCTGCTCATAGAGCTGGGTAAACACTTCTCCTACTCCGACGTCGTTATTAAACGTCATAATCGTAAATGCTGCGCCGAAAAAGATCACAACGCACAAAACAACGGTTTTTGCAATATCCAGTACTTTATTTTCAACAATACCGGCTTTACATTCTATAATAAAGTCCGATTCGCCGATATTTTGTACCTCCAGGTCCGGGTAGTCCTCATGGATCTGCTGAATAATATTTAAAACTGAAAATACCTGGATGCGTATCTTTTTTTGTTTTGTCGTATCCTGTTCCTGAAACGTATGGATTTTCTTTTGTTTGAGCTGCCGCAGCACAGCTTCATTGGTGCATTCCATCGATGCGATATCCTGTAAATGCACCTGACAGCTGTCTACGACAACGTTCTGATCGATTTTTAAATAAAGCGTATCCGGCGCTGCCATTATCGTTTACTCCTTTTTCGTATACTCATAGCCTGATCATCTCTTTCAGACGTGATTACGCCTGTCCGGATACTTCCTTTATTTTTCCGCGAACCTGACGATATGCATCCTTTGCCATATCTTCCGCCTCGTCGGATGCTTCTCTGACAACGCCGCCTGCATATGAAAATGCCTCTCTCGCCTGTCTGCCGGTTTCTGACAGCGCGTCGTCCATTTTATTTACGAACGTACCTTTTTGAGGCGCTTCGTTTTTTTGATAAAACGTCATATAGTAGTATACGCCGCCTGCGACTGCGATTACTAAAACAACAACGAGACACATTCTGTAAATAAATCTGCTCATCCAAATTACCTCTCTTTCTCACCAGCCGTGTGCAGCGCTTTCATCGTTTCTCTCCCATACACGCTGATTCCAACAGCTTTTATTTACAGATAGTATGTCCCATATTTTTTGAAATATTCGATCACTATAAAAATGTTACGATCTGATCAAATATTGCGTGCGCCGCCGCCTCTTTGCTCATCTTCGGCAGCTCCCGTACCTGATCTTTTGTAATCATCGTAATAATGTTGGTATCTGTACCAAACCCCGCGCCCTCCATCCGCAGGTTATTCGCTACAATCATATCCAGATGTTTCTTCTCCAGCTTCGCTCTTGAGTTTTCCAGCATATGTTCTGTTTCCATAGAAAATCCGCACAAAAACTGTCCGTTTTTCCGGGCGGACATGCTCCCGAGTATATCTTTGGTTCGCTCCAGCTCCAGCATAACTGCAGCGTCTGATTTTTTGATTTTTTCCTCCGCGATATCTTTCGGCCGGTAATCTGCTACGGCAGCGGACATTACAACAATATCCTGCCTGTCGAAATGCGTGTCGACTGCTTCGTACATCTCCTGAGCAGTTGTCACCGGAATCATCCGCACACCTGCCGGAGCCGGCAGATGGACCGGACCGGAGACAAGCGTTACCTGCGCCCCGCGCCGGACTGCGTTTTTTGCAAGCGCGTATCCCATCTTGCCGGTAGAATGATTGGAAATAAACCGCACCGGATCGATCGCTTCTGTCGTTGGCCCTGCCGTAATCAGTACTTTTTTGCCTGCCAGGTCTTTCGGACAGGCCGCTTCATATAGCAGGTACTCCAGCAGCACGTCCGCCTCCGGCATTTTTCCTTTTCCGGTATCCCCACAGGCAAGAAAACCGCTGGCCGGCTCTACGATATGACAGCCATAAGATCTCAATTTTTCAATATTCGACTGCGTGGCCGCATGTTCCAGCATATGCGTATTCATTGCCGGCACGATATATACAGGAGCCGTTACTGCCAGCATGGTTGTAGATAACATATCATCCGCAATTCCATTTGCCAGCTTTGCAATCATATTTGCCGACGCCGGCGCAATCATTACGACATCCGCTTCCTGTGCCATCGCGATATGCGCTACCTGATAACCGCTGTCGCGTGCAAATACATCGTCCACGACCCGATTGCCTGTCAGCGCCTCAAATACGACTGGCGAAATGATTTTCTGCGCGTTTTTTGTCATAATCACATGCACATCTGCGTGTAATTTTGCGAGCATGCTTGCCAGATTTGCCGTTTTGTAGGCTGCAATTCCCCCGGTAATGCCGAGCAGTATATGTTTTCCCGTAAGCATCCGTGTCCCTCCCTGCTATTCGAGCGGAATCTTTTTATCCGTATAAAGAATATGGTTAATCAGCCATCCTAATAAAAATTCAATCAGACTTTCCAGATATACTTTCGGATCTCCGTCCACCTTATCCATATCGATATTTTCCAGACGCGCGACAAACGATTCATGCGCTCTTTTCTGCGCCGGCAGTCCGTCGTACTGAATCCGCTCCATATAGTCTTCTTCATCTTTAAAGTGACGCTGCGTATATTCTTTCAGTTCCTGCAAAATATCCATAATTTCATCATAACCGTTCCCATATGCAAAATCATGATGCAGATATTTATTCGCTTTATCCGTAATACGAAACAGCTCTTTATGCTCTTCATCTACAAATGCAATTCCGGTGCGGTATTCATCCAGAAACTCACATGGATTTTCCCTGACCATCCACTCTTCCATCTTCGGCAGCTTGCCAATCATCGCGTCGCTGGAAATAATATGATGGTACAGCCAGCGTGCAAGATATTCCATCAGCTCTTTGAGCAGTTGCTTTTGCTGTTCCATATCGTCGATATCCGTAAAACTCCATTCGCGGATTTTATCGCGAAAAATCATATGCTGGTTGCGCTGCAGAATCAGTTCCGGATCACAAATCTGCTCCATATAACTTTCCTCATGTGAAAAGTGCTGCTCTGCATAATTATCCAGCGTTTCGAGCAGATCTTTGATCGACGCATAGCGATCGCCGGAATAATGATTGCCGGCCAGCTGTATCCCCTCATTCATAATGTCAAACAGATATCTGTGCTGATCGTCTATTTCCGGTACTCCTATCATACAATCCTCTGTAAACTGAAACATTGTTTTTTCCTCCCTGTACTTCGTTCCTTTGCGCCATTATAGCACAGTCACTTTCTTGTCTGCAAATTATTTTCAAAAATTGTTTTTATCTAACTAAGCATTCCGCCTGCCATACCTGACAAAACGCATAAAACAGCTGTCGTCAGCAAATGCACGATCTGCCCGTCCAGTCCCCGGTTGACCGCCAGATTCCCCAGCAGCAGCACTGCAAAATAAAACGCTCCCACGCACAATCCCCAGAGATATTTTTTCTTTTTTTTCTTTTTGCCGATGAAAAATCCGCCTGCAAAACAGGATATAATATAAGTAGCGATAATCCCAATACTGACGGCTGCATCTGACAGCTCCAGCCGTCCCAGTAGCGCTGCCAGTATCACCAGAAGAAGTCCGGTAATGACATACATCGCAACCAGATCGATCAGAACCGGCATTGCACTGTTCGTTTTGTTTTCCATCTTATCCATATGATCCACCTCCATTTTCAAAGGTATGTCTCAGACCATTCCGTCCATCGTACATCCTTTGTCCTGATTTATCATATGAACAGACGCTACAGAATATGAATATTATTCTTTCTGAAATGACGAAGCTCTCCAAAACTGACGTCCGTATCCGGCATCTCTGTAAATCCCAGTTTCCTGGCCAGACGAACAGACGCCCGGTTATCCGGATGGATAAAACAATGTATCTGCCTGACGCCCAGCTCCTCTCCGGCATATCGTATGACTGCCCGGCATACTTCGGTCGCATATCCTTTGTTCTGATACTCTTTTGCAATCACGTATCCGAGCTCCATAAACACCTCGTCTCCCACATCCCGATGCCCGATCCCTGCCCGTCCAATCAGCGCTCCGTTCTCCCTGTCCCGAACAATCCACATCCCGTATCCATAATAATAATACATATAATCGATATAATTTCTCGTATATTCTTCTTCCCTCGCCCGATCATACAGCGACTCCGTATAATCTGTAATACCCTCGCCCTGATACAGCTCAAACAGTTCATCCAGGTCTGTCATCGTAATCTCCCGCACGCATGTCCGCTCCGTATACAATATATTCCAGGGCAGCCGGTTTTTACGTTTACAGATCCGGTCAAAAAACTGCACTCCCGTTTCTTCAAATCCAAGCACCGCCATATCCGCAGCGCTGCATGTCCGACCTCCATCTTCCTCAAAAAAAACGACTGCCATTCCTTTTTTTGCATCTAATACACGCCGCTCTTTAAACACATACTCTGCCATCCGGTCATCATCCGTAATAAGCACCGCCTCCCATTCAAAAATTCCCGTCCTCTCCAGTTCCTGCAATATTTCTTCATACGCTTCCCAGCAGCTGCCTGTCGTCCGCACTCGTACCGGACGCACGTCAAAAAGCCTCATCTGCACTTCCAGTTCCGCAATATCCTCTTCCGCCAGATTCCGCACATGCCATACGATCGCACGAACCGTCAGCTGGGAACGGATCAGCTCCTGCTCTTTTGTCAGATTTTGCTGCATTTGCAAATCACCTCTATTCTCTGTCTGCATATCATGGCATCCTATTGCAATAAAATATACAACATTTTTGTGTCAGAATCAATGTTATCGGTAAAGCAAATCAGAGATTGTGTTGTAGCTTTAGGTGGCTACGCGGACGTGTGCGAGACAGCCGGCAGGGGGCCTGGAGCGGGCCGCGGGGGACTGAGCGGACAAGGGCAACGCTGCGGTGAACTAATCGCTAACTCCGACTAAGACATTCGGCGTGTGAGCCTCATGCCTAAGTCTGCGTAAGCGCTGGATTTCACCTCCGCTAAAAGCGCCCTTCAAACGTCCTTTCAGTCCCCCGCGGCCCGCTCCAGGCCCCCTGCCGGCTGTCTCGCACACTGTTTTATGGCTGGTTTTAAGCGAATAACATTTCGTTCTTTCATTAATGATCAACACATTTAGATGCCATGAATTACAAACTGGCCCCTGCGTCTGAATAAGTGTTAAATTTCATCTCTGAAATAAACATCAGATTTCTAACTTGGCCACTGCGTCTGATAAGTATTAAATTTTATCTCTGAAATAAACATCACTTTCCTGTCCATTCAGAGTATTTCCCAGGAAAAATTCTCATCTGCCGACATCAGTATCTGGATATGTCAGACCTTGCAAATTACAATAACTAAAAAATATACATTGAAAACTCTCCCGTAAACAGTGTCTGTGGCTGCCGGCAGGAACCCGGAACCGGCGGCAGGGGACTGGAAGGACGTCTGAGGGGCGCTCTTAGCGGAGGTGAAATCCAGCGCTTACGGAGACTTAGGCATGAGGCTCACACGCCGAATGTCTTAGTCGGAGTTAGCGATTAGTTCACCGCAGCGTTGCCCCAGTCCGCGCAGTCCCCTGCCGCCGGTTCCGGGTTCCTGCCGGCAGCCACAGACACGTCCGCGCAGCCAATTCCCCCGACACTCCCAATGAATAAATACTCATTTTTCCACATTGCTTTAAAAAAATCATAATTCCCTCTTTACGATCCCTTTACAATCCATTAAAATAGAAGTAGAATAGAGTAAGAATAAGCAGGAATCGAAACAGAATTAAAACAGAAGGAGAACAGACATGGCACAAAACCCAATTGTAACTATTGAAATGGAAAACGGCGATATTATGAAAGGCGAATTATATCCGGAAATCGCCCCAAATACAGTAAATAATTTTATCAGTCTGATTCAGAAAGATTTTTATAACGGTGTCATTTTTCACCGTGTCATCGAAGGTTTCATGCTTCAGGGCGGAGATCCTGAAGGTACGGGCATGGGCGGCCCGGACTATTCTATCAAAGGGGAATTTACGCAGAATGGTTTTGAAAATAACTTAAAACATGAAAAAGGCGTCCTGTCCATGGCACGTACAATGGCGCCTGATTCTGCCGGTTCCCAGTTCTTTATTATGCATAAAAATTCACCGCACTTAGACGGTAGTTATGCAGCGTTTGGAAAGATTACAGAAGGTCTGGACATTATTGATAAAATTGCGTCCGTTCCTACAGACTCCAACGACCGCCCGATGGAAACGCAGCGAATGAAAAAAGTTACAGTAGAAACTTTTGGCATCGACTATCCGGCTCCGGAAACCTGCTGACAAAAACAGCGGCTGTCGCCGCAGACAAGAGGAGGAAGTTATGGCTTATACAAAAATCGACGAGTTCAGTTCCATGCATCTGGATGTACTAAGAGAAATCGGCAACATCGGTTCCGGTCACGCAGCTACCGCACTTGCATCCCTGCTGAATACGGTTGTAGATATCGAAGTTCCGGTTATCAGCCTGATCAGCTATGCAAAAGTAGCCGATTATCTGGGTGGAAAAGACACGAAAGCGCTCGGTATGACAGTCGCACTGGAAGGCGATATCCGCGGCTGTATGCTGGAAGTCGTTCATCTGGATTTTGCAAAAAAACTAATTAACACATTTTATCCAAAAGATATCGCGGATCTGACCAAGATCGACGATATGGATATTTCCGTTGTCCGTGAAATGAGTAATATTACGACTGCCGCATATGTAAACTCTATTGCGGCAATGACGCAGCTATATATCAATATTCAGCCGCCAGACAGCTATTGCGACAACGTCTCTTCGCTTGTCTCCATTCCGGCAGAAAAATTATCCCGCAGCTACGATGAGCCGGTCTTGTATATCGACGAAAAACTGCACATCGGGGATACAGAAATGAACAGCGGACTGATTCTCGTTCTGGACTCAACATCGATACAGATTTTGTTTAAAAAACTTGGGATGCCTTATTTATAAACAGATATCAGACCAGACTCTAAAAGGTGCATCAGAAGGATTTCCTTTGATGCACCTTTTTATGATCTATGTTCTTACCCGAAACATACTTATCAGATTTTTCAAAAGCCTTGACTGCGAACTTAACTGCTCGCTCGTTGCCGCACTTTCCTCAGCGGTTGCAGAATTTGTCTGTACAACCTGTGAAATCTGGCTAATACGATCCTGCACCTGCGCAATATGATCTGCCTGCGTACGGGAAGCCTCTGCAATCGCATTTGTCGTTGTCACGATATCGCTGACACCCGATACTGCCGTTTCCAGCTGACTGGCTGTCTCACTGGCAATCCGTGATCCGTGCTCAACAGCTGTAATCGATCGTTCGATCAGTTCAGAAGTCGTTCTTGACGCTTCTGCACTCTGTCCTGCCAGTTCGCGCACTTCTTCTGCCACAACCGCAAAGCCTTTGCCGGATTCTCCGGCTCTGGCCGCTTCTACCGCCGCATTCAGAGCAAGTATATTCGTCTGGGAAGCAATCGTCTCGATCGTCTTAATAATCTTGCCGATTTCGTTGGAACTATCGCTAATCTCCTGCATGGCATGTATCATTTCCTGCATTTTCTGATTGCTTTCATACAGCTGCCCGCCGACATGATCGACCTTTTGTCTGGCCTGCTGCGTACTGGCTGCCGTTTCTTCTACCTGTCTGGAAATATTACGAACCGTTTCCTGGAGTTCCTCAACGGCGCCTGTCTGTTCCAGCGCTCCCTGACTCAGTGCCTGAGCTCCTTCCGCCATATTTCTGGAACCGCTGGAGACATGCTCCGAGCTTTCTACGATTTGTGACATGGTACTGTTCAGCCTGTCTAAAATCCCGTTTAAGGAATTTTGAATAGAAGTAAAATCGCCTACATAATCCTGCGTCGTTCCTGTCGTCAGATTTCCGTCCGAAATGGATTCCAGTATCGTGGAGATCTCTCCGATATACCCTTTCAGACGACGAATCGTATTTTCAAAAATTTCCGCCAGCAGTCCGATTTCATCATGGGAACGAATGCCCGCGGTCAGCTCTTCATTTTCTGCAAGTCCAAGTTTGCCCTGTTCCATCGTATGTGCCAGTCCGGTAAGCCTGGAAAGCGGACGCGTTACAATTCGGTGAACAAATATGGACAACAGAACGATACTAACTGCCAGCATAATAAGTCCTGACACAACCGACGCCTTGACCGTATTATTGAGCTGTTCAAATGCGTTTTGTGTCGAAATTCCCGCAAAAATAAGTCCGTCGATCTGACCGTTTTCATCTTTCGTCGGTACATAAGAACAAAGATGCTTTACGCCAAACACAGATGCAATGCCCACATATGTCTGCCCCTGTTCCAGTACGACCTTCGCAATATCTTCAGACAGTTTTGTTCCTACGGCACGTTCTCCGTTCTGCTGAATAGTTGTGTATGCACGTTCATCCCCGTGAAAAATCGTAAACTCACAGCCCATTTCTTCCTTCAGCTCATCCAGCACAATCGTCTTGTCTTCCGGTCCTACATATTCATCCAGTTCATAAGCCAGCATATTCGTACCGTTTATGCATTCTTTTCGCAGCATATCCATGGTCAGATTATAAAACATGGAAACACAGATACTGACTACCACAGCAATGCTAAGTATAAGCAGGCATCCTACAATAAGATTGATTTTATTACCAAGACGCCGTATTTTCTTTTTTTCTTTCATTTCCTCTGCCCCATTATTTCAGATTTATGTATTTCGAATGAAACCTGTTAAGAGCAGATAAGTAAATCTTATCTGCCCTTAACCTGATTTCTGCCGATCGTTTCTAATCTTCCAATGACTCGTCATCCACTACCGCTGCCACCGTACCGGCTACAGAAGCCGATACCGTAATCACTACTGTGATAATCACCAGCAGCAGGATCAGTCCGAGAAATATGATAATGCCCATTTTGTCATCCTCCGATGCTTTTTATTTCATTCAGGGTTTTTTTACAACCTTTGCTTTGCTGCTCATACCGCCATCCAAAAGCAGCGAACGATAGGAAGCAATCAGCCCTCTTGTCGGAACGTATACCTTTAACGATGTCTTTGTCTTTTTGAATGCGTAGTTACTGATATTTACCAGGTTTTTGGAATTGATGACGACCTTTTCCAGTTTGGAACAATTATAAAATGCGTAATGTTCAATCGAACGAAGTTTTGTTCCAAGCGTAATCTTTTTCAAATACCGGTTGCCGCGAAACGCATTGGCACTGATACACGTCACGTCATAGGTGCGTCCGTCAAAAGAAACGGTATTTGGAACGGTCAGATTCGTAACCGATTTGTCCACCAGACTCATGACACGAACCCTTTTATCCGTAATACTGGATATTTTATAAACAATATTTCCAATCGTAATCTGATCGCCCTTTTTGTAATTCGTTTCTGTCGGAGTGTCCACATCTTCGGTCATCGACACCAGCCATACCGCATCTACCGTAAGATCGGAATTTACCCGCTTATAATTTTCCGTAGACCAGGTCAGCTTGTAGCCTTTTTTCCGCCAGTTCGGCGCAGCCGCTTCCGTTCCTTCTTCCACGCCCTGTACGACAGATTCTTTATTTTCAGACGGATCGCGGAACGTAACCGTATACAATTTTTTCCATACGGTATTAATCGTGCGGTTCGAAGTAATTACGGTTCCGGAATTAAAATCGTCCGTCCAGCGCAGTACATATCCGGCGCGTTCCCAGCCGACCGGAGGATCCACCGTTTCGCCGCTCATTACTTTTTTTTCTATCGTCTGTCTTGTTTCGGTATTATAAAACTTAACGATACATTCCACACTTCGCGTAATATTATTTGTAATCGCATATCGTTCCGCTGTACTGCCTCCGGAACAGATAATGCACAGACCGCTGCTGCAGTTACGAAATACTTCGGCGCCGATACTCGTTACCGAATTCGGTATTGTGACATTGCCAAGGCCGATACAGTCATAAAACGCCTTGTCGCCAATCGTACGTACCGTATCCGGAATCGTAATGGATGAAAGTCCTGCGCAGCCGTAAAACGCCTGATTCCGAATCTGGGTTACAAAATCCGGAAAATCCGTCAGTATCCCGGACTGGGTGCCGGCCGGACATACCAGCAATACGTTGCTCCGATTGCTTTCCCTGTAAAACAGCATTCCGTTGTGTACAAAAAATAAGGCGTTGTCACGAATCTTTAAGCCGCTGCCAAGACCGTCCAGTGAACCGCAGTTTGCAAAGGCTCCGCCTTCCACCCATGTCACGGTCGGTCCGATTTCCACGCTGTTTAAGTTGCTGCAGTTCATAAACGCTTCGTTCTGGATCGTCTGTACGCCGCCCATTCCCTGTATTTTTTCTCCGAGCGTAATACCTGTCAGAGAGCTGCATCCATAAAATGCACGATGCTCGATTTCTTCTACGGCCAGATATCCGGTAGATGGGCTAAATACATCAGATCCTTCTTTGTCTGAAACCGTCTGAATCGACGCCAGGTTCGTACAATTGCAAAATGCCTCCTGTCCGATATACGTAATGGTATCCGGCAGTATAAGACTTGTCAGCGAGGTGCTGCCGTTAAATACGCCCCGCAGAATACCTGCCACTCTGACGTTGATAATCGTATCGTCCGGATCGTCTTTGTTCTTCTTATACGGGATGGTAGACGGGATCCGCAGCTCTCCGTCTTTAATTGCCGCGGACCGGTAGCTTTCCACATTCGCAATAAACCCGTTGCCCAGATCGTCGTTGCTTCCGGTAAACGTATACGTAAGATAACTGTCTTCAGGCGTATAACTGCCTTCCGGAATATTGGCCGCCTTCGCCTGACCTGCCCGCATTGTCAGACAGATCAGAAACGTCGCTGCCAGTAACAGCCCGGCATGCCAGCGTTTCATTTTTTTCAAATTTTCCATCTTACTCTCCTCCAGTCTTTACAGACGCTTTACGTTCGGCTTTTTCACGCCGGCGTTTTTCAGCATCGATTTGTATTTATCTATTTTTGAATTGTAAGTATAGAACTTTGCTTTTGAATGAATCTTGGCAAATGCCTTGTTATTCATCTTAATAATATTTTTGCTCTTTAGCTTAATCTTTTTTAATTTTTTACAATTATAGAACGCTTTTGCACTGATGCTCTTCATATTTTTGCTGATGATCACGCTGGAAACGCTTTTATTTCCGTTCAGCGCGTTGGAAGAGATCAGCGTCACACGATATTGTACGCCGCCCGCGGATACTGTCTCCGGAATCACGACACTGCTGACGTTCGCATTTGCCAGACCGATAAATTTGACCGTCGGATTCGCAGGATTGGAAGAACTTACTTTATAGAGATTGTTCCCCTTAACCACATCGGTACCTTTTGCCGCCGGCTTTACCGCCTGATCGCCAAGCGTGCCTCCGGTAATGTTGCTGCGCCAGACTGCATGTACCGTCATATTCTCCGTCACATAATCCGTCAGGTCTTTATCCCAGGATAACGTAAACCCGGACATCTTCCATGCAGGAGGTACTACGATCTCTCCGTCGTCCACTTTTACCACTTCTGTAATGCCGTTATAACCGTCTACAAATGTCACATCGAACTGTTTGTTCCATACCTGGTATACGCGCGTATCCTGCTTAATCGCTGTATAACTGCCGCTCCAGCTCATCCGGTAGCCGTCTCTGCCTTCTACATTCGGCGGTACCGCGTCTTTTCCTTCCACGACTTCCTGCGCGGAAATCAGATTCGAGTAGGAAGAATTGGTATAGAAGCTCACCGTATACGTACGTTCTGCAGTCAGACCGTTTGACGCCGCATAAACGGCTGCCTGAGAACCGTTGTGACACAATACGGTGACTTTTGTTCCAGTAAATACGCCGCTTCCAATCGAAGTCGTACGCATCGGAATCGTAATCTCATGCAGCTGCTCGCAATTGGCAAACGCCTGATCTCCAAGCGTCGTCACATTTCCCGGCACGACAAAATCGGTCAGAGACTTACAGCCCTGGAACGCCCGGTTTCCAATAATTTTCATTGCGTCTGACATATGAACGGCCGCCAGCGACTCGCATCCCTGAAACGTCCCCGGCTGAATCGTCGTTACTCCTTCCGGAACTGTCACTTCCGCCAGCGCGCTGTCTCCTTTAAACGCTTCTGTGCCAAGCGATGTCAGTCCGACCGGCAGTAAGATTTTTTTCAGCTTTTTACATTCCGCAAACGCGCTGTCTCCGATTTTCTTTACCGTTTCCGGAATCGTAATCGTCTCCAGTGTCGGCGCTCCCCAGAACGCTCCGTCTGCAATTTCCGTCAGCGTAAAAGAAACCGCATCCGGCACCTTGTATTCCGCCGCGGTATTTGCAAGCGGATACTGCACAAGCGTATACAATCCGGTTCCCGCCCCAGCGGTATAATAATACAGCGCATTATCGATCACTTTATATCTCTGGTTCCCGTCTCCGACCTTGATACTGTTTAACGCCACACAGTCCGTAAACGCGTATTTGCCGATAGACGTCGTAGTCGACGCAATTTCTACTGTCGTCAGATCGTGGCAGGCGAAAAACGCTCTGTCTCCGATCGTACGTATACCAAATATTTTTCCGTCTTTATTTGTACCGCCTGACATAATTAACTTT
Organism: uncultured Eubacterium sp.; assembly: GCA_910577225.1. Lineage (GTDB taxonomy): Bacteria > Bacillota > Clostridia > Lachnospirales > Lachnospiraceae > Eubacterium_J. Next base: position 269,475 of record CAJTMV010000001.1, read on the forward strand.
TCAATACCGAGATTTCCGCTAAATGCACTGTCCGCAATTGCCGTAACCGCATATTCCGTCGAATTTTCGTCCGGCTTTGCCGAACCGTTTCCGCCGGATGTATCGCCGCCAGTCGGACGCGTTACAATAATTTTGGTCGGTATCGCCAGCTCTTTCATACTTCCGCCATATCCGGTAATCGTAGCTTCCTTACCTGTGATACGAAATGTAAAGCCGCCCGCTGTCGTCCTGCCATCTGTTGAAGTATCTTCCACCTCACTGCCGCTTTTCGAATTCTGCGCAGCCATTACGAACCGCGCCTCTTCATATGGTATTGTAACAGCCGAGGTAAGCGTTACCGCCGCTGCAAGCGCAGCTGCCCATATCCTTTTGTTCATTTCAGTCCCCCTGTATTCTGCTTATCGCATTTTCTGTTTCGGATTTGGAAATTTCAGCTTTCCGATCCGCAAAATCTGCAACTGTTTACAGATTTTGTCTGAACTATAACAATTATATACTATCTTCCCATATTCTTCAACCAAAAACGTATGGAAACAACAGGTAAAATATGGATCAAAACCCTGCGGCAGCAATTACAACAGACAGTCGATATGATTTCCTGTAAAACGAACGACCGGCTGCTGTGCCAAAGCGGCAGCCGTACCCGCGGACGACTGACCTGCCGACGATTGTTTTGCCCGTTCGTTCGGACCCGGAAGATTCAGATTCTTTCTGTAAAACAGGCGATACGTCTGTTTCATCTGCTTTTCAGTCATCTTTCCATAATCGGCATCTTTGGAAAACAGCTGGCTGACGCTGTATCTGCTCGTATCCTGCAGCGCCTTTTTATCCACTTTCAGCTGTCCGCTGCTCTGGATTTTAATACCGATCTCTTCCAGCTCCAGAGCATATTCCTTTGTCATTTTTTTCATTTTGGAAAGATGACGGCTGACCTCGCTGTCATCCAGCCCTTTTGCCGAATCGATATAATTGTTATACGTACTGACAAACGCCTGTACCTTATTCATCAGTTCCCCGCCTTCGCCTGTATCATAATCATAATCGCCCAGATCTCTGACTGCACGCTGAACCGCCCTGAGATCCGCCGGAAGCAGATTGCGGGACTTTTGTCCGTATCTTCCATTTTCCGTCGCACCAAATACATTTCCCTTATAATATTGCTTCATATAATTCGAAACTGTCAGACTCATATCCATTTCCTCCTGTCTGCTATTTATAATAACCGTAGAGATAGCCTTTAGTATATATTTCGTCCATTTCTTATATTTTCATAAGAGAATTCTGACATTCGGCAGGCAATTTTTCTCCTGACGCCGCGTCCGCCGGATTCTGATCCTGTATAGAAAAGAACCGTATCACTTTTTGATTAGAATTTCATGAAGGCGGATCTGCATTTATAATACTTTGGATAAAAACTCCTGCGTTCTCGCATGCTTCGGATGATCAAATACCTGTTCAGGCGTTCCCTGCTCCAGGATCTGACCCTGATCCACAAAAAATATGCGGGTTGCCACTTCTCTTGCAAATCCCATCTCATGCGTCACAACCGCCATCGTCATACCGTCGTCCGCCAGTCCCTTCATTACTTCCAGCACTTCTCCTACCATTTCCGGATCCAGAGCGGAAGTCGGCTCGTCGAACAGCATCATCTTTGGCTTAAGCGCAAGCGAACGCACAATTGCAATACGCTGCTTTTGTCCGCCAGACAGCTGTCCCGGATATGCGTCTGCTTTTTCCGACAGATTGACAATTTTAAGCAGACGAAGCGCTTCGTCACGTGCCTGCTCTGCTCCCATCAGTTTTAGCTGTATCGGCGCCAGCGTAATATTATCCATAATGGACAGATGCGGAAACAGATTAAAGTGCTGAAACACCATACCCATCTGCTGACGAATCTTATTAATATCCACGCCTTTCCCCATAATATCTGTCCCGTCAAATATAATCTGTCCGCTCGTCGGCTGCTCCAGCAGATTCAGACAGCGCAGAAAGGTGGATTTTCCGGAACCGGAAGGCCCGATAATTGCAATCTTTTCCCCGGCCTCTATATTTTCTGTAATATCATTCAGTACCAGATGCGTTCCAAATTTTTTTGTAAGGTGTTTAACGGCGATCACTTTCCCTCAGTCTCCTTTCTACAATTCCCATAATCCAGGTAAAGAACATTACGACTGCCAGATAAACGGCAGCTGCAGCCAGCAGAGGTACCAGCTGATCATAAGTAACGCCTCCGACAATTTCCGCTCCTCTTGTCAGATCGTTCAGTCCGATGGTTCCACTGATGGACGTTTCCTTTAACAGCGTAATAATCTCGTTAATTAATGCCGGCAGCGCATTTTTAAACGCCTGAGGCAGAATAATCCTGCGCATGGTCACCGTATAGCTAAGACCGAGAGAACGTCCGGCTTCCATCTGTCCCTGGTCGATCGACATAATTCCGGAGCGGAAGATCTCGGCCAGATATGCGCCCGAATTAATGCCGAACGCGATGATTGCCGCCATTACCTTGCTGTCCAGATTTTGCAAAAAGAAAAAATAAAATAACAGCAGCTGTACGAGTGTAGGCGTCCCGCGAATAACTGTCAGATACAGCCTTGCAATTGTATTCAGCAGCCAGAACACAATTCTGGCCGGCATATTCAGCTCTTCCTGTTTGATCTGATCGTGGGACGAACGGATAATCGACACGACGATGCCGATCACCAGTCCGAGCAAAAGCGCTCCTGCCGTAACCTGCAGCGTAATAAGCAGACCGTCGGTAAAGTAGCGCCAGCGGTCGTCCGTAATAAAAAATCTGTCAATGATTTCTTTTAAATATTCCATCCGGCTCTTTACTCCTCTTTTCTAATATGTATATGCCTGAATAAAACCAGAAAAAGAGGGCGGTAAATATGCCCTCTGTTTCCAATCGATTATTCTGATACAATATATTTATCAATAATTGACTGAATCGTTCCATCTTCTTTCAGACTGACAAGCGCGTCGTTTACTGCTTTTACAAGCGCATCATTGCCTTTTGCAATCGCTGCGGCATAATCTTCCACTGCGTATTCTGTTTCCAGCAGTTTCAGTCCATCCGTACTCTTTACAAAAGAAAGCGCCGGCTGATTATCGATAATTACCGCGTCAACTTTCCCCTGTTTTAATGCCATAACCGCATCTGCGCCTTTGTTATAAGCCTCTACATTTTCCTCACCGAAATCTTCTTTTGCATAGATATCGCCTGTGGTTGACAGCTGTACGCCGATCTTTTTGCCAGTCAGATCCTCGATGCTCTGAATATCCGAATCTTCCGGAACAATGACTGCCTGAATGCCAGTTGCATAAGAATCAGAAAAATTCACTGCTTCTTTCCGCTCGTCTGTCACAGTCATACCAGCCAGACCAATATCTGCCTTGCCCTGTGTTACCGCGATAATAATGGAATTAAATTCCATATCTTCGATTTTTAATTCCAGACCCAGCTTGTCCGCGATCGCTTCGGCGATCTCTACATCGATACCGACGATCTCGCTGCCTTCATAATACTCATACGGCGGAAACGTAGCGTTCGTAGCCATTGTCAGCACGCCTTCTTTTACAGTCTGTAATTGAGTGGCAGCTGCATCTGTCCCGTCGTCTGCTTTTGTATCTGCTGCAGACGCGCTGTCATCCGCTTTTGTATCCCCGGATGCGTCGTCTTTCTGCTCTGCGTCATCTGCCTTTGTAATCTGCGCATTTACATCCGTACCGGTCGACGCATTGCCATCATCTGCCGCGCTGCCGCATCCCATCAGCATTGCCGCAGTTAATGTACATGTTACTAATGCTGCTATTAATTTTTTCATTTTATCCTCCTTTTGCGGTCTGTCCGCACCAATATCGTTGCCATTATACCTAAAAACTGAAAAAAATGCAATCATAAATATGCAAAAACGAGCGACTTTATAATCGAAATATACATAAATCATGAAAAAATCCCCGGCAAAATTGCCGCGGGATTTTTCGATTTATTTTAAATATTTCTGAAACGTACGCATACACTCCCGAATATCGAGCGGTTTCGTCAGGTGATCGTTCATTCCGCTTTCAAAGCACCGCTGCGCGTCGTCTGCAAAAGCGTCCGCTGTCATCGCTATAATCGGAAGATCTCTGTCCGGCCGGTCCAGCGCGCGGATCGTCCTTGTGGCATCATAACCGTTCATCACAGGCATACGCACATCCATCAGCACCGCGTCATAAAATCCGACTTCTGACTGTACAAACTTATCCACGCAGTCCTGCCCGTTTACCGCCCATTCCAGCTGCAAACCGACCGCCGAAAAGATCTCGTTTGCAATCTCCCAGTTAATATCGATATCCTCCGCCAGAAGAATATGCTTTCCGGTAAAATCAGGTTCCTCATCCTGATCTGACACCCCCATCTTTTCGCCGTCCACATATTGTTTTAAACGGGCGAACAACGTGGATCGGAACAATGGCTTGGATATAAATCCTTCTATATCGGCATCCATAATTTCTCCTTCCAGCTCGCTCCAGTCGTATGCTGAAATCAGAAAAATCGGTACGTCTCTGCCCACTCTTTTGTGTATCTCCCGAATGGTCTGCATGCCGTCCATCTTCGGCATCTTCCAGTCTATAAGCACAAAATGGTAATCTTCTTTTCTGTTATGCCGCTCTTCGATCAGTTCTACCGCCTGCATACCGTCCAGCGTCCAGTCTGCACGTACGCCAAGCGATTCCAGATTTGCAACCGCGCTCATACAAAGCATCTCGTTATCATCTACGACGAGCACGTTCCAATCCGGCAGCTGCATATCCTCTTCAGACTGATCTGCTTTCAGGAAATCCACAATGACATGAAAACAGCTTCCCTCTCCCTGTTTACTGCGTACTTCAATCTCTCCTCCCATTAACGTGACAATGCTCTTCGTAATCGATGTGCCAAGTCCCGTTCCAACAATTTTCTGCACTTTTTCATTTTCCTCTTCTCGTGCAAACGTATCAAAAATCTTCTTCTGGAACTCTTCGGACATACCGATGCCCGTATCTTCCACCATAAAATGCGTACATACGTAATTCTCGCCTTTTTCAGACGCTTCCTGCCACAGATGCACATCGATCCTGCCCTGCTCCGGCGTAAACTTTACGGCGTTTGACAAAAGGTTCAGCAGCACCTGATTCAGCCGTACGGCATCACAGCAGACATTTTCCGCCTGAATATCCCGAATAAAAATATCAAAAAACTGATTGTGTTCTTTTATCTGAGGCTGCATAATATTCACAATATCGTCCATCGCCTCCCGAAGCGACATCTGGCCCATATTTAACGTCATCTTTCCGCTTTCGATCTTGGACATATCCAGCACGTCGTTAATCAGGCCCAGCAGATGCTTGCTGGACAAACGCACCTTGTTCAGGCACTCCTCCACACGCATGTCATTGTGTATATTGCGCAGCGCGATTTCCGTCATACCGATAATTGCGTTCATCGGAGTACGGATATCATGACTCATGCTCGATAAAAATTCGCTCTTTGCCATATTGGCCCGTACCGCTGCACGCTCCTTCTTATCCAGTTCTTTCATCTGCTGCCTGGACAGCCGGTAATACATAATAAAAATGATAAGCATTGTAAACAAAATGATCATTGCCGAACTGATCATAATCATAATCCGTACCGAATCCAGATTACTCAGCCGGTCGTTTAACACTCCGCTCGGCATCACCGCAACCAGATACCAGTCTACATTTTCCGAAATCGGCGTACAGCACAAAAACCGATGCTCTCCTCCTATCGATACAACGGTGTAGTACCTCCTGTCCGCATGCATGGCCTCCTTCATTTCATCAATATAATCATCGGCCGTCTTACCGTCCATTTCCTCAAATATCGCTCTCACACGGTTAAAATAGTTATCCCGATACGCGTCGTTACTTCGTATTACAAAGGAACCGTCCCTGGCTATGACATGCGAATAGACCCTTGCATTTTTTTCATCCAGGAAAAGCGCTTCTTTTAAATAATCCATTGGCACACCGCCGATCAAAGCCATACTGGCGCTTCCGTCTTTTAACGAATATTCTGCAGCCTTTGCCAGCAGCAGATATTTATTGCCGTCTTTATCTTCCGCAACGCCAATCCCGCTCCCGTTTTTACGAATGCTTTTAGCCAGATTATCATAGTCGGAAATATACAGACGCTCTCCAACGATCCGCTCCTCTTCGCCATCAGATGAATACAGTCCCATATAGGAAAATTCTCTCACCTGCGTGCTGAATTTCAGCTCTTTGATCAGCTGATCATAAGTAACGTTTTGCGGAGCTGTACGTTTGATCACTCCGTTCACCTGTTCCAGGCGCAAATCTGTAATGGAAGAAAATTTCTGCTGTATCTGAAAGCTGACTTCTTCCATATAAATCCCGCTAATATCTTCCACAGAATCTTCCGTCTGTTTCTGCATATACAAAATTGCTCCGGTAAACACTCCAAAACAAACAATTAAAACGCTGATGACGCTGACTGTGAAAAATCTTTTTATTCTTTTATCCAATAATTTACCCATAATCTTTACTACCCCGCTCTTATATTACACTTTTTTCCAAAAATCTGCTTTTTAAACAACCACGCGGTTTCTGCCGCGCTGCTTTCCAAGATACAGTTTTTCGTCCGCGCTTCGTATCACCTTTTCATAATTACTATCTGCCAGTCCGCATGCAATCCCGGACGTAATCGTAATCTGAATCGGGCATCCTGCAGCCTGAATCACCAGAGACTCCACTTCCCGCCGCAGTTCTTCCATCTTGGCATACACCAGTTCCTGTGTATGATCCGGAAAATATAGAATGAATTCTTCTCCTCCCCAGCGAACAGCCAGATTATCTTTTCCAGCCGTATCCTGCAGACAGGACGCTACTTTCATTAATACCTTATCCCCCGCCTCGTGACCATATGTATCATTTACTTTTTTAAAAAAATCAATATCGACCATTGCGATCACAAAATCGGTACGCTTTCCGTATGGGATTTCCTCGATATATCGTTCCAGAAACCGACGATTGTACAGCCTCGTCAGCGCGTCATGATTATTGCTGTATTCCAGCGATTTCCACACTTTCTCCGTCTCTTTGGAATAAAAAAATGTCGCTGCCAGTACAATGGTTCCCGTAATGCCGATATTGACCAGATAAAACGATGTCTGATACGGTGTCATTACCTGCTGAATACCCGGAAAACGAATATCCAGAATACATACGAAACCCTCCAGCGCAAGCGTTGTAACAATACCAATGATCTGGTAAACAAATCGCTTATTCCCATACGAAGGCGCCAGATAAAATACAGCTGCCGACATTCCGACAATATACAGAAAAAAACCATAATCCGGACCAAGCGCAATTTCGCTTAAAACAGAAAAGAGCATAATTTCAAAATAAGTCAATACCATACTATGCTCTGACGTATCTTTTTTTATAAATAACAGATTAAAATAAAATGCGCTGCTGAACATGTTCAGCGCCGACAGTTGCCAGACGTCGATAAAATGGAAAATAAGCGTATAAATCCCATGAATGGTAAGACAGACTGCTAAAAAAAGCATATTGCGGTTTTTGGTAAACCAGTCGACAGCCTTTTGCATTTTTAGAATTATTTTCATACCTGATTCATTCATTTGTTTTTCCAATCTGTACTATGAATGTATTTCTATTTAATCTGTGTCCTGACCGTATTATAATCTATTTTTCTATGAGATGCAATAATGTATTCTCGATTCTGCATGGAGAACACTGCGGATTGTTACTGTTCAAACCAGGACTTTGCAGCGATGCGGGGCGATATTCAAAAGAAAAACAGCCGTATCCTGCAAAACTTCTGATCAGAAGTATGCGATACGGCTGTTTATCATTCTGTTTCACGTTATTCACTGATTTCAACATTGTTTTGTTTTTATTCATGCCTGTACTTTCATTGACAAGCCACTGTTTCAGGTTATCTCTTTTTATGTTCGCTGCCATATAACGGAACGTAAAAAATCGGGACTCTGCGGCTGCCAAATTTAAAAATCAAAACTTTATAATCGTCTGACTCATAGTATGGCTTACATTTTTGCTGCGCAAGAGTCTGATGCTTTTTATTTAATTTCATAGTTCATAATAACCTGTCGAAAAGTACCGCGCATCAAATCAGCCGGAATATTCATTCCTGTCTCCGCGACCTCAGACCGCATGTACTTTCACCCGGAACCCCTCTCCTGTCAATCTTTTTCTTTTGCATAGTTGAGACAACAGCGCCACTCGCTTGTTTTCCTTTCAATAACGGAGACGGAACTGATTTTTATTTTCATGGGCCTTGTATTTTTATGCCGGATATTTCATCAGCAGCTGATTAAACAAGCTCATCGATGATTCTCTTGAGTTCTTTTCGATCTTCTTCGCTCAGCATATCTTCTTTGCCGAACAATCCGCATACAAAAGCGCACATACTGCCTTCATTCCAAAACTCAACGTAATCTCTTAATACGTCGTCTTTGTACTCTTCTTTGTCAACTAACGGCTGATAATAAAAACATCTTCCCTTCCGGTACATTTTGAGGTAGTCTTTTTTCACAAGTCTCGCAAGGAATGTTGATACGGTCTGTGTCTTCCAGTTTTTTCCGTGCTGGGTATTTACCATTTCCGTGATTTCCTGCATGGATAATTCATGCGGACTGTCCCATACACATTTCATTACAACTTTTTCACATTCTGTAATTTCCTTTGCTCTCATAGTCCATCCTTTCTCAACTTAAAGCATAATGTAGTTTACTACACCTGCGGGTTGCTATCAATATTTATTCGCGGCTATAATTTTAAAACGCATATGAGCGTAAACAAAGTTTAAAAATATAACCGATTACGTGTCTCTTAGTATAGCTGAAAAAAAAACAGAAAACAAGAGATTTTTATTGATATTTCGAATGTTTTTTTATTTCTTCAAATTCTTTTGTCGGAACTTACAAATGTACAGCACTACCGACGTTTCTGTAATATTCCGCTCCGACACCCTCACATCCTAGCAAAATCAACCGTTTCCGGTAGTTTGGAAATTTCTTCTCCAATAAAGCAATTACGTCCAGTGACATTCTTTTGTTTGACTGCGAAAGTATCTTTTGTGCAATACACACAAAAAAACGCTCTGAATCGCGGTGATTTTTTTCATCGCTGCCAGCACTGTATCGCGGTTCCCAGGAGCATTGCTTTAAATCCGATATACGACAGACAAACATACAGCCTAAAATACATAAAATAAGTGTCCCGACAAAAAAATAAAATTTTTTCAAAATACCTCTTGACATATTCGTCACAATCCGTTATAGTATCTAATGTGCTCGGGAGAAACAAAAGCAGTACAACAAAAGCAGTACAACATGCGATAGTGGCGTAGTTGGTAACGCGCGACCTTGCCAAGGTCGAGACCGCGGGTTCGAGCCCCGTCTATCGCTCTGTGAATTGTCGTAGGTCTTTGTTGACACAAGGGTTTACGGCTTTTCTTTTGTTTTCCGACTTTTTATCCGTATAAAAACAGCAGAGAATCTGCAATCCTCTGCTGTCTTAAGAACCTGCCTAAACGCTATGAATCTTTGCCTGTTTTTCTTTCGCTACCAATATTGCATTATTCAATGAAAGCATCTTCGCATCCAGCTGCGACACGATATCGGAACATTCCCGCAAATCCCTGCTGATATATTCCGGCGCGTTTCCTTCAAACTTGTAATATATTTTATGCTCCAGACTCGCCCAGAAATCCATAGCCATCGTGCGAATCTGTATTTCCGTTCTTGTATTTACAACACGGTCTGATAAAAACACCGGTACTGTGACAAGCATATGGTAACTTTTGTAACCGCTGTCTTTTGGATGTCTGATATAGTCTTTTACTGAAACAACCGTCAGATCGTTTTGTCTGCCAATCATATCCGCCACCCGATAGATATCCGACGTAAACGAACAGACAATACGAATTCCTGCGATATCATTGACATAACTGACCATATTTTCGATCGATACTTCTTTTCCATAACGCTTTAGTTTCTTGCAGATACTTTCCGGGGTTTTCACTCTTGATTTGATATATTCAATCGGATTATACTGATGAACATACTGAAACTCATCGTTTAAAATCTCCAGCTTCGTCCCCACTTCTTTGATTGCCGAGTGATACAAAAACATCATCGTCTCCCAACTCTCGACATCCTCACTCAGCCTTTCTGGTGCATCCATAAAAAAACCTCCTACATGCAGGGAAATACCTTATCCGCGACAGATCATACTGCTTCTGCCAGTTTCCATCTCCTATGCGCATAAAATCTGCATCTGCCCATTCGTGGTTATGGGCATTACATTCCACACGGAACGATTGCAAAATTGTTTTCTATCGTTACTGTTGCACGGCTAACTCTTTATATGGATATTATATCATATTTTATCAAATAGGTTAACATTTTATTGAAAAAAAGAAATTAAATTTTTATAATGTTTTCATTCCTCTATCACATACATCTCCAGATAATCAAAATCAATGGAATCTACAAAATTATCTTTGGTAAAACGTGTTTTTGCATGTCTTTTAAACTCTGTAATATTGGCGTCCAGCCAGATCGGTTTGCTCAAATCCAATTCATAGCATGCCTGTTCCAGCGCCCGAAAAATCTTATGTGTTCTCGTATCTTCCTCTTCATCACAAACTACAAGATCCCGTAGCATATGATTGTCGCTCCATTCCCTGAACCATATTCGCAATGATCTGTCTCCTTCGATTTATAATCTTTCTGTTCCTCTTCTCTGCCGATTCACCTCATACGCTAAAATGCCAGCCGCCATCGCTGCATTCAGCGATTCCAGTTTTCCGTTCATCGGAATTTTCAAACAGACGTCTGCCTGCTTTGCGGTTTCCTCTGTCAGACCATTCCCTTCGCTGCCGATCAAAAACGCAGTCGCTTTCCGGTAATCAGCCTCATCATAATATTTTTTTCCCTGCAGATGCGCCGCATACAGTATAACGTTCTTTTCTTTTAACACATCGAGCGTCTCCCGAAGGTTCTGTACGACGACAAACGGCACGCGGCAAATACTTCCCATGGTAGAACGTACCGTTTTCGGCGCGAACAGATCTGCGCATCCGCTCATAATAATCCCTGTCACTCCCGCACCCTCGGCAGTACGAAAAATCGTCCCCACGTTACCCGGATCCTGTATGCCTTCCAGTATCAGCAGACTGGTCCTGTCGCCGCGAAGCAGTTCTTCCAGCTCATACTGCGGCTGCTTCACAACGCATAAAATGCCCTGCGGCGTTTTTGTATCCGCCATCCGCTGAAACACTTCATCCGATACCGTTTCATATTCCATTCCATTTATTTTATCCGGGCATTCTTTTTTCTGCAAAAAAGAATCCGATACATAAATACTTTGCAGCCAGTCTTTTGGTATTTCTTCAAAAATACGGATGCCTTCCGCCAAAAATACGCGCTGCGTCTGTCGTTCTTTTGTCTTTTTCGTAAGCTGTATGATATTTTTTACCTGTTTGTTTGCCGTACTGGTAATCATCGTACTCCTTATACATATTGTATGATTTTGTCCTATATTCCCGCAAATTTACGATCTGTTTTACGTCAGAGGCAGGCTGACGCATAAGTACACCAGCCTGCCTCTGAAATGTTTGTTATCGTTGCACATGATTATTTTGACAAATTACAGCTGATCTGATACTCGTAGTCATCGATCGATTTACCCATCTGAAGCGCCTCGTCGATATCCATATCCATCAGCTTCCCGTCTTTTGTACCTACCACGCGATTGCTCTTGCCCTCGCATAATAAATCCACTGCATAAGATCCCATCATAGATGCCATCATACGATCTCTTGCCGTCGGACGGCCGCCTCGCTGCATGTATCCTAAAATCGTCGCGCGGGTCTCTACGCCGGTAGCTGCCTCAATACGTTTTGCCATGCTGGCAGAATGCCCGATACCTTCCGCATTAATAATAATATGGTGTTTTTTACCTTTTTTTCGATTGTCGATAATATTATTTACAAGAGCCTGCTCATTATAATCATATTTTTCCGGAAGCAGTACGTTCTCCGCTCCGTTTGCGATACCGCACCACAGTGCGATAAAGCCCGCGCCGCGTCCCATTACTTCAATAATCGAACAACGCTCATGTGAAGTAGATGTGTCGCGTACCTTATCGATCGCATCCATTGCCGTATTTACCGCTGTATCAAAGCCAATCGTATAATCCGTACACGCGATATCCAGATCGATCGTTCCCGGTACTCCCACAGTATTGATTCCATATGCCGCCAGTTTCTGCGCGCCGCGGAAAGAACCGTCGCCGCCAATCACGATCATCCCGTCTATGCCATGCTGTCTGCAGAGCTCCGCGCCTTTTTTCTGTCCTTCAGCCGTTGTAAATTCTTTACAGCGAGCTGTCTGTAAGATTGTTCCGCCACGCTGAATAATATCGGAAACATCTGTTGTGTGCATTTCATAAATCTCTTCCTGAAGAAGACCTGCGTATCCTCTCTTGATACCCATGACTCTTTTTCCGTTTGCGATTGCTTCCCGAACTACTGCGCGGATCGCAGCATTCATGCCAGGCGCGTCGCCGCCGCTTGTCAGTACACCAATCGTATTAATCTCGTTAGCCATTCTTACTATCCTCCTATAATTGATTCTGTATTTTCTGTAAACTTCCCGTTCAGCCTCTGGCTGCCAGTTCGCTGCACCGCCTTTGAAAAACGCCCCGTCGATTTTCCATCTCTATCCTATTCTAATATCTTTTACTGCTGTTTGCAACCTTCTTTTCCACAACTTTCACATTATTTTGTCCAAACACAGCGGAAAGCGCGTGTGCAAATGACAGGGTGGCCGCCACTCTCCAGCGCGGCCCAAGCCGTTTCATAACTTTACGATCTTTAATATAAACGACAACCTCGTCCTGTCCGTCCGACGCACGCAGCTCTTCCAGTACGCGGGACTCCTGCGCCGTAAAGCTCTCCATATCCGGAAACTGCAGCCACAGTTCCTTTGGCGTTTCGTCAAACGCGTAAACTCTTTCCAAAATCAGCTTGCCGTTTTTTTCCTCCTCTATCGTCACGCGTCCCTCGACAAATATTCTCGCCTCGTTTTCAAAGTATTTTTTATATTTTTCATAATCTCTCGGAAATACGATAATTTCCAGAACGCCTACCAGATCTTCCAGCGTCAGAAATGCCATCGTCTTATTGTTTTTGGTATATTTGATCGTACGCTGCACCAGCATCCCGCCTACGGTCGCCTTTTGATTATCATATACCTTTGCCGTTCCTGTCTCGTCGTCAAACAGAAAATCTGTCGTTTTTGCCGTAATATGTTTTTTCCACTTTTCTTCGTATTCTTCCAGCGGATGTCCGGTGATATACACGCCAAGCACTTCTTTTTCAAATCCCAGCAGCATTTCTTTATCAAATTCGTCTACGTCAGGCATCCGAATCTCATAATCTTTTTTATCTTCCTCGGATACGATATCAAACAATGTCATCTGTCCGCTCATACTGTTTTTCTTCTCATGTGAGATACTGTCCATAATTTGCGGAAAAACGAGCATTTTCTGACGGCGGTTCCCAGCCAGTCCGTCCAGCGCTCCTGCCTTGACAAAATTTTCAACCGCACGCTTATTCAGTTCCTTATCGCTTAATCTGGTAATAAAGTCTTCAAGATTTTTATATTGTCCATGCTCCCGACGCTCTTTGAGCAGGGCGGTAATGACCGGACGCCCCACGCTCTTAATGGCGGACAGTCCATAACGAATATTCCCGTCGGATACGGAAAATTCGCTTTCTCCCTCATTGACGTCCGGCGATAAAATATCGATCCCCATATTGCGGCAGGTCTGGATATATTCTGACACTTTGTTAATATTGGCCATTACAGAGGTCATCAGCGCCGCCATAAACTCTACCGGATAATAATATTTTAAGTAAGCAGTCTGATACGAAATGACTGCATAGGCTGCCGCATGCGATTTGTTAAACGCATATTTGGCAAAATCGATCATTTCGTCATAGATCTTATTTGCCACCTGTTCGCTGATCCCGTTTGCCACACAGCCGCTGACGCCCTGTTCTTTATTGCCATAGACAAAGTTTTTGCGTTCTTCTTCCATGATCTTACTTTTTTTCTTGGACATCGCGCGGCGTACAATATCGCTGCGTCCCCATGTATACCCGGCCAGGTCGCGCACAATCTGCATCACCTGTTCCTGGTAAACGATACATCCGTACGTGGTTGACAAAATCGGCTCCAGCTGCGGACAGTCATATTGTATCTCTCCATGCATATTTTTTCCACGCACATATGCTGGAATAAAATCCATAGGACCCGGACGATACAGCGCAATACCGGCAATCACGTCTTCCAGACTCTGCGGTTTTAATTCTTTCACGAAATTTTTCATACCGGAGCTTTCCAGCTGAAACACGCCGTCGGTGCGTCCCGTTCCCAAAGATTCCAGAACTTTTTGATCTTCAAAGTCAATATGATCCATATCGATGGCAATTCCATTGCTTTTTTCCGCCAGACGTGCCGCGCTGTCGATAACCGTCAGCGTGCGCAGTCCAAGAAAGTCCATTTTTAGCAGACCGAGCTCTTCCAGTGTAGTCATCGTAAACTGTGTAGTGATCATGCCGTCGGTGCCTCTGGAAAGAGGTACATACTCGTCCATCGGCTGCTGACTGATCACCACGCCTGCCGCATGCGTGGACGTATGTCTCGGCAGTCCTTCCAGACGCATCGCCATATCGATCAGTTTTGTTACCGTTTCGTCTTCTTCATACATCTTACGCAGGTCCGGATTCATCTGCAGCGCTTTTTTTATCGTAATACCCAGTTCGGACGGAACATTTTTCGCTATCGAATCTACAAACGCATACGGAATATCCATTACCCGCCCTACGTCCCGGATCACGCCCCTGGCGGCCAGCGTACCAAATGTTACGATCTGCGTAACACATTCTTTTCCATACTTTTCCACTACATAATCGATCACTTCCTGGCGTCTCTCAAAGCAAAAGTCCACATCGATATCGGGCATGGATACACGCTCCGGATTTAAAAAGCGCTCAAAAATCAGGTTATACTTAATCGGATCGATGTTCGTAATACCGGTCGTATAGGCCACCAGCGACCCCGCCGCGCTCCCGCGTCCCGGTCCCACGCTGATGCCGTGTTCTTTTGCAAAATAAATATAGTCCCATACGATCAGAAAATAGTCCACATATCCCATTTTCTGAATCACGTCCAGCTCATAAGTAAGGCGCGGCGTTAACTCCTCTTCCCGACCCGGATACCTTTGCGTGAGTCCGTCAAAACACAGCCTGTTCAGATATTCCCACGCAGTGTAGCCGTCCGGCACATCGTACTTTGGCACCTTCGTATTGCCAAATTCTATCTCCACATGACAGCGGTCTGCGATCTTCTGCGTATTTTCTACTGCCTGCAGCGCATACGGAAACAGCTGCCGCATCTCCTGTTCTGATTTTACATAATACTGTCCGCCCTCGTAGCGCAGCCGGTCTTCGTCCTGCAGCTTCTTTCCCGTCTGAATACACAGCAGGATATCGTGCGCCTCAGCATCTTTTGCATACGTATAATGCACATCGTTTGTCGCAACAAGTCCGATACCTGTCTCTTCACTCATTCGGATCAGCTGCGGATTTACCATTTTCTGCTGCGGCAGTCCGTGATCCTGCAATTCCAGGAAAAAATTACCTTTTCCAAAACAGGCTTCATACCTGCGCGCGATTTCCTTTGCCTTTTCATAGTTGCCGCGCAGCAGCTCACGCTGCACCTCTCCGGCAATACAGGCGCTTGTCGCTATGATTCCCTTATGAAACCGTTCCAGCACTTCCATATCCACGCGCGGACGATAATAGAAACCGTCTACAAAGCCTTTGGAAACAATCTTCATCAGATTGCCGTAGCCTTCCTGATTTTCTGCCAGCAATACCAGATGATAATAGCGGTCTTCGCCGCTGACATGTTCTCTGTCAAAACGGGAATTTGGCGCCACATATACCTCGCAGCCCAGGATCGGATTGATCCCCGCTTCTCTGGCCGCTTTATAAAACTCTATCACGCCGTACATCGCTCCATGGTCTGTAATTGCCGCCGCAGTCATGCCAAGTTCTTTGACGCAGGATACGTATTCCTGAATCTTATTGGAACCGTCTAACAGACTGTATTCGGTATGAACATGTAAATGTGCAAATGCCATATGCTCTGCTCCTATCTGCTTGTTTTCCTGATTTTACTGCAAATCACCGATTCCCAGCTCTGTCATATTTTATCATAGGCCGAAGAAATCGGCAACTCCACGTTTTCCAGTGCCAGCAAAGCGGCCTTTTTTTCGACTCCTCCCGCGTATCCGGTCAGGCTGCCGTCTGATCCAAGAACTCTGTGACATGGAATGAGTATGGAAACCGGATTGCGTCCGACGGCTGCTCCGACGGCCTGCGCGGACATACGTGCGGTTCCCATCTGCGCGGCCATCTGTCTGGCAATTTCTCCATACGTCGTCGTCTGTCCATATGGAATCTGTCTTAACAGATTCCATACCGCTCTTCTGAAATCCGACCCGCAAACGGCGATCGGCGGCATAAAGTCCGGTTTTTCCCCATAAAAATACAAATCCAGCCAGTCCTTTGTCTTTGCGAATACAGGCAGGTCCCGTTCTTCGCATTCTTCTGTCAGCGTACTGCCGAAATATTTTTGTCCGTCAAACCACAGACCCGTCAGCGCCAAACCGTTGCTGGCTGCTGTAAGACTGCCGATTGGCGACTCATATTTGCAGGTATATATCATCTTTTTCTCCTTTGTCAGATCGTCCGTCCATCCTTTTTAGTATAGCATGAATACGGATAATTGAAAACAAAAAAAGCTGCAGATAGGAAACTATTCCCGCTCAGTTCAAATTCCCCGCTGTTACACTGGCTGCATCCGCCTTCAGATACTTTTGCAGTTCCAGAGAAATCATACTTTTCCCTCTGCCCCTGTCACAGACCAGACAGACACTGCGCTCCGGCGGTCTGCCTTTGAGCGGTACCCGCACGAGCGTTTCTTTCTGCAGCAAAGGACGCGCCAGCATTTCCGGAAGAAATCCGATTCCAAAATTATTTTGTATCAGAGGAATCAGCAGATCTGACGTTGCCGCTTCCACATCCAGCTGCAGCTCTTCGCAGCGCTGCCGGAAAAATTCCCTGTAAAACTCATACGTCGCCGTCCCTTCTCCAAGTCCTACCCACGGATATTCTCTCAGCTGAAAGATTTCCCACTTTCCGTCCCCCAGCTCCCGATACTGAATCCCCGCCGCCAGTATTTCCTGAAAGGAAAATAACTTACAGCTTGTAAACGATTTCAGTAATTCAAATGGCGTGGTCAGCACAGCAAAATCCAGTCTGCCGCCGGCCAGCTTTTTTAAAATCTCAGGCGTGGTATCATTTTGTATACGAATCCTGACTTTCGGATGCTCTTCTTTAAACCGGTGCAGCGCATCCAGCAAATACAAATGCAGCGCCGTTTCCGTAGCTCCAATCTCAATCGTTCCCATACTGTCTGTCAGCTTTACGGACAGCTCTTCCTGCGCGCGTTCCAGATGCAGTACAGCCGCCTCCACATGCGCATATAAACGCTCTCCTTCTTTTGTCAGCGCAATCCCTCTTGACTCACGTACAAACAGCTTACAG
Source organism: uncultured Eubacterium sp. (assembly GCA_910577225.1). Lineage (GTDB taxonomy): Bacteria > Bacillota > Clostridia > Lachnospirales > Lachnospiraceae > Eubacterium_J. The sequence continues at coordinate 287,215 of CAJTMV010000001.1, forward strand.
TTTAACTCCGCCTCCAGAAGTTTGAGTACTCTTGTTATATTTGGCTGACTGCTGCCCAGCGCTGCCGCTGCGCGCGTCATGTTTTTATACTTTGCTGCATAATAGAAGCTCTTATAATACTCATAATTGATACTCATATAATTTTTTTATATCTCCTATACAATCTATGTATTTTTAATATCCCTTAACAGGTATTATAATACTTTATTGGTAATCAATCAATTCACAATCTGGAGGATATCGTAATGAATAAAGATCTGACAATCGGCAACCCGCAGAAAGCGTTATGGACATATTGTCTTCCCATGTTCGCAAGTATTTTGTTCCAGCAGCTTTATAACATCGCAGATTCATTTGTCGCAGGTAAATTTATCGGTGAAAACGCGCTCGCCGCCGTCGGCAACAGTTACAATATTACGCTGATTTTCATCGCTTTTGCGTTTGGCTGCAATACCGGATGCTCTATTATCGTCTCGCAGTTTTTCGGCGCGAAAGACTATGGAAATATGAAAACGGCCATATATACAGCTCTGACTGCCAGCGCCATACTATGCGCCGCTTTAATGACCTTCGGGTTTTTATCATGTGATGGGATGCTAAGACTGATGAAGACGCAGGAAGAAATTTTTTATGATTCTGCTTTATATCTGAATATTTATGTTCTCGGCCTGCCTTTTTTGTTTTTCTACAATATCGCTACCGGCATATTTACAGCTCTGGGAGATTCCAAAACGCCTTTTTTATTCCTGGCATGTTCTTCCACTGCGAATATTCTGGCTGATATTTTATTCGTAAAGACATTCGGTATGGGAATCGCTGGTACCGCATGGGCGACTTTTCTCTGCCAGGGAGTAAGCTGCATCTGTTCCGTACTGCTTATTTTCAAACGGCTGTCTGTATTTCCCGCAGGTCCGGACGTCCGTCTGTTTTCCTGGTTCCTGTTAAAAAAGCTGGCATTTATCGCTGTTCCGGGAATTTTACAGCAATCGTTCATTTCAGTCGGAAATATAATGATTCAGGGATGTATTAACGGATTTGGCGTCAGCGTCGCCGCCGGTTACTCCGCTGCGGTAAAGCTGAATAATCTGGTAATCACTTCGTTTACCACGATTGGAAACGGCATGTCCAATTTTACGGCCCAAAATATCGGAGCGAAAAAATACACGCGTGTAAAAGAAGGCTTTCGTGCCGGAAGAAATCTGGTATGGATGTTATGTATCCCGCTCTGTCTGCTATATGTCTGTTTTGGATACGATCTGCTTTTCCTGTTTATGGATCATTCCTCCGAACAGGCGTTACAGACCGGCCGTCAGTTTTTACAGATTTTAGCTCCATTTTACTTTGTCGTATCTGTCAAGCTCATTGCCGACGGCGTCCTTCGCGGAGCCCAGGCGATGAAGCAGTTTATGGCGGCTACTTTTTCTGATCTCGTACTGCGGGTCGTACTTGCGTTTGTATTGTCCGGCCTGCTGCATGCGGCGGTCGGTATCTGGTATGCCTGGCCAGTCGGATGGTGTATCGGTACAGGGATATCGATCTTCTTTTACCAAAGACTGTGTGACCCGTACCGAATCCGTAATTGATCATCCATTGCCAAAAAACTGTCAGCAAATCATTTGCTGACAGTTTCAGGTCGTGGCTGCTTTCCCGTTGTCAGGACTCTTGTCTGCCGAGTACAACTGATAATACGACTTCTTCGTATCCGTTCTGAGACGGCCGCTCTACGACGATTTCCACCTGTGTGCCTGCCTCATAATAGCTGAGTCTTCTTAATAACGCTTCGCTGGACTGCGTTTCTCTTCCATCGATCTTTGTAATTATATCGCCTGCCTTTATGCCATACTGATCTGCTGCCGTCCCACGGTACACCTCTTTGACAAATACGCCGAGCGGCATATTATAAGATTCGGAAATGACCGCCGTAACATCTTCTACCTGTACGCCCAGATATGCAGCATTTTCTCCGGATACCTGTTTTTTGGTAATCAGATCTTCAAAAATCAGCTTTGCATCGTTGATCGGGATCGCGAATCCAATTCCTTCTACGTCCGTATCGCTGTATTTGGAAGAATTGATTCCAATGACTTCCCCACGGTTATTTAACAGCGCGCCGCCGCTATTGCCAGGATTGATCGCAGCGTCTGTCTGAAGCAGTTTGTTGGTATAGCTCTTTCCGGTTTTCTCGTCCTGTGTCGTTACTTCACGTTCCAGTGCGCTGATATAGCCGCCGGTTACCGACTGTCCATAGCCGAGCGCATTCCCGATGGCAATTGCCCGTGAGCCTACCTTGATCTGGTCAGAGTCTCCCAGTGTCGCCACTTTGATTGCCTGTAACGTATCCGCCTGAATATCCGCTTTTTTCACCTGAACGACTGCCAGATCTGTACTGGCGTCTGTGCCTTTGATCTCTGCCGCGGCAGTCGCATCATCGCAGAAGCGGATCGTAAGCGTCGTCGCGCCTTCTATCACGTGGTTATTCGTCGCAATATACAGACTGTCGTCATCCTCATCGATAATAATGCCGCTGCCGGCGCTTGGCACTTCATAACTTTGTATCTGTCCAAACCAGTTTTGCAGCTGTTTCTGGCTCAGATTTGTAATTGCCACAATCGAAGGCATACATTCTTCCACGATCGCTGATACTCCTTCTTCTGACGCTGTCGGAACTGCCGTAATCGGCGTCGTTTTCGAATTACTGTCTTCGATCTGCATCGTCTCCTGCTCTTTTCTGTCATCGACGGAAACGTTTGCTTCTTTTTCATTTGTTCCAAACAGACTGCCTGCCAGATAGCTGGATCCCTCAAACGCTGTTCCCGCTACGAGACCAAACACCAGTGCAATCGACGCGCATTTTGCAAGTTTGATTCCGAAATTCCCGCCTGCGCTGTTCTCTGCTTTTTTTGCCGCACGTCTTTTGGCGCGCTCTTCTTTTTTCTGTGCTTTCGCATCGCTGTAGGTATTCCAGCCTGCCTGACTGTCCGTATTCCCATAAATATTGCTGTAATTGTTGTCGCCCCCTGGCTGCGTACCGTTCCCTGTTGTATACTGGGCATTTTGATAAGCGCTGTCCGCTCCGGTCTGCGCGCTGCCATAGGTATTTGAGGCTCCCGCCTGGCTGGCGCTGTATGCGTTTCCGGTCCCGGTCTGTGTCGTTCCGTATGCGCTGCCGGCTGACGACTGCGAACTGCCGTATACATTTCGGCCATCCTGCCCGTTTGTATTTGTATACGCATTGCCGGTCTGATAAGCGCCTGCCGTATTTTCATCGGCACGCCATACGTTATTTGGATTTTTTTGCTCCTGATTCAGATAGCTGTAGCTGTAAGTCGAACTGTTTTCCTGCTGTCTGCCTGTGTTTTCCGCTGTATTTTGCGTATTCGGTGCAGCGCCTGCTTCATTTGGATAGTTTTCTGTATGATTTTCCTTATTGTTATAATTGTTTTCCATAATCTGTGACTCCTTTCGTCTGTCTGCTTATTTATTTGCGCCTTCTCCGAAGATCGGATCCGGTTTGCTGTTCGTTGTTTACAAGTAGCAGTTTAACCCGAAATTGTGTATGTTTTGTGATTAAAAATGTATAAAATCGTGAATTTATGTGTCTTTTTTGTGTAGACATTCTTTTACTTTCCGCCGCCCGGACGTTTCTCAAATAAAAAGCGGATCATACTCTGACTCTGCAGTACAAAGTATGATCCGCCGACCTGCTAATTGTATGCTTTGACGCGTACTTTTGAGTTACCAGACTCCCGTATCATCTGCCGGTACTCTTCCAGACAGCTGCGCGGCACATAGATCACCGCGTTTGCCGCAATTCCCCGAAACGCATCTTCTCCGATATATTCCAGCAGTTCCGATTTGATTTTTATCTTTTTGAGCTGTTTGCATCCATAAAAAGCATCTTCTTCTATCTGCATGACGTTTTTCCCAATGGTAACCGTTTTGACTTTCTTTAATCCGCGCATGCATCCCTGATCGAGAACGGTCACTCCATACGTCTTTCCGTTTATTTTTACTTCCGCCGGAATATTGACGCTCGTACGTCCAAAAGCCGTGCATTTTGTATATTCTGCCGAACCGTCTTCCCAGATCGAATACACGCCTTTGTCCACGGTTCCTACCCGTACGGACGTATATATCTCATCCGGCTGTTGTCCTGCGCTGCCGTTTATATTTGCCGAAGCCGGATCTGAGCTGTCTGGTTCATTTTCTACCGGAGTTCCGGTAATGATCGTACCGTTTGGCCTGTCTGCCCCGTTATTCGGCGTTCCATTAATATTGGTTCCGTTGCTGGTTCCGTTATTCGGCGTTGAAGCAGAACCAGACGGCGATCTTTGTACCTCCACCCTGGCAGCCGCGCTGTGTGTCGGATCTGCTTCTGAATTTGCGTACACATACAACACCGAAGAGCCTTCATCCGCGCCTACATACAGTATACCGTTCTCGCTGATTCTCGTATTCGGCGAACTGACGCCGCTGATCTGCCAGTTAATACGCTGGGAAAACGCTCCGCTGCCGAGTACTTTTGCCTGAAAAAGACGACTCGTCCCCTGCATAACCGTGCATTCCTGCGGCGTAATCGTCACTCCGGTAATCGAAGACGACGTACCAGTGCCCGGATTCCAGCCCGGATAGGAAGAAGAGTTTCCCCACTGTGATTTGGTAAACGCCTTCAGACACACGTTGCCGCCGTCCGGTTCGTAGCTTTTCGCAGAACATGCCAGCGGTATGGCATCTTCGCTGCTGCTTACTTCTGCACGCAGCTCCATCGTACCGTTTACAAGAACCGGCGTAGTCAGCTGAAACGTATGATAACCGGTCTGCGCCATCGTGCCCCCGCACTGCGTCAGTTCCTGATTGTTCAGATAAAACCGATAATTCGCTCCCGCGCGGACATAAGTAGAGATTCCGGTCAGCCACTGCGGGCCGTTATGCAGCTGATAGGTCTGTCCAAAGCTGCTCCCCGGGCCAAAGTCATACAATCCGCGGTAATCCGTCTCATAAATATAATGACACAGATTTGAACGTGAAGCAACCTGCGTAACCGCAAACGCGTCCTGAAAATAATTGTCATAGGAAATCCAGTAATATCCGGTATTCCCTCCAATGCTGGCCGCATCGTATCTGCCCCAGCTATTTTTGACGAGAAACGCTCCTTTATTCTGCGGCTGATGCGGCGTTGTCAGTCCATTGTAAAACCACTGCGGAGCAAAGTTATCATCCCATCCTACGACTGTCACACCATGATTGACGCCCGGACTTGCCTCCTGCGGATAATAATACGCCCCGTCTTTCGTTGTCATCGCCCGTTCCTGCGCGGAAAACCAGACGCTGACACCTGCCGCTCCATAGGTAACGACAAGATTTTTAATGTTTTGTATGTAATTTTGTTTGCTCTGCGGCACATCTCTCTGATATCTGCCCAGTTCTGCCGTTTCGCTGACATAGTAATCTGTCAGCGCAGAATCTGCCTCCATGCGTGGTCCGTACAGACTGCCTCTTGTCCAGTAAGCGACCGCCTGCCGGTAGCTGCCGCCTGTATACATATCTGAAAACGCATGCGCTCCGCTGCCAAGCTGATGGATCATATCCCATTCGCTCAGATCGATTTGCGAAACCATTCCATTTTTTAATAAATACGACTCTAACACGGCGTCCGCCATATACGCCCAGCAGTAATTGCTTTGCGCCTGATCCTCCACATCGGTAGCATAGGCAATATAATTAACGTTTGTATTATAACTGGAAGCCAGTGCCGATGTGTCCGCCTGAACCTGTATTACGGATAACGCTGGCAGTACTGCTATCGATAAGACAACTGACAGCAGACGTTTCATGCTTTTCATAAAGTACTCCCTCCTTTTGCCTGCAAAATTACTTTTCTGTATGGCCTGTCGGTCTGTGCAGCGTCTGACAGGATACTCCCAATCTGCCAGACGCTGCAGCTGATAAACGGGCGCTTTATTCCACGGTCACAGATTTTGCAAGATTTCTCGGTTTATCGACATCGAGGCCTTTTCCGACAGATACGTAATAACTAAACAATTGCAGCGGAATAATCGCCAGTGAATTTGTAAAAAACCGGTTGGTCTTTGGAATATAGATCACATAGTCCGCGGATTTTTCGATCTCAGTATTGTCTTCGTTCGTAACGGCCATTACAAATGCCCCGCGTGTACGCACTTCTACAATATTGCTTAACGCCTTTTTATATAAAGCCTCCTGTGTAACGACTGCCGTCACAAGCGTTCCTTCCTCTATCAGCGATATCGTACCGTGCTTTAATTCTCCGGCTGCATACGCTTCTGAATGAATATAGGAGATCTCTTTGAGTTTTAACGAGCCTTCGAGCGAAATGGCATGGTCGATACCTCTTCCGATAAAAAATACATCCCTGGCTGCAAGATAACGGTTTGCAAAACGCTGGATATGTTCTTTATTGGCTAACAGCATCTGTATCTGTGCAGGAATCGCTTTCAGGTCCTTAATCATGGAAGCGCATGCATCGTCGCTTAGCTGCCCCCGCACCTGGGCAAACTTTATCGCCAGCAGATATTCGGCAATCAGCTGTGCCGTATATGCTTTCGTTGTCGCTACCGCGATCTCCGGACCGGCCCAGGTATACATGACGCGGTCTGCCTCACGGGCGATCGAACTGCCTACCACGTTTACAATCCCAAGCGTCAGCGCACCGCGTTTTTTTGCCTCCCGCAGAGCCGCAAGAGAATCGGCCGTTTCCCCAGACTGACTAATAATAATCATCAGCGTATGTTCCTCAATAATCGGATCTCTGTAACGAAACTCGCTTGCCAGATCCACTTCAACCGGAATACGGGAAAGACCTTCGAATACATACTTTCCGGTAATACCAGTATGATACGCAGAGCCGCAGGCTACGATATGAATCTTACGCAGCGCACGGATTTCATCATCGCTCATACCCAGCTCGTCGATCACGATACCGCCGTCTTTGATCCGCGGATTCAGCGTATCGCTTACAGTTTTTGGCTGTTCATACATTTCTTTGAGCATAAAATGCTCATAACCGCCTTTTTCCGCCGCGTTGATATCCCATTCAATTTTCTTCGGTTCTTTTTCAATTTCTTCTCCGTCCACATTGTAAAAGTGAATCGTGTCTTTGGAAAGTACCGCGATCTCTTCATTTTGAATAAAATAAACTTCTCTGGTATATTTTAATACCGCCGGCACATCCGAGGCGATCAGACTGCCGTCCGCATTCTGACCAACGATCAGCGGACTGTCTTTGCGTACGGAATAGACAAGCTCCGGATGGTCTGCAAAAATAATTCCGAGCGCATATGACCCCTCTACCCGATGCATAACTTTCGTAATCGCCTCCAGCGGATCTCCGTTATAATAATATCCTAACAGCATCGCGATAACTTCAGTATCTGTCTCGGAACGAAACTCATATCCTTTCTTCTGCAGTTTCTTTTTCAGCTTTAAATAGTTCTCAATAATTCCATTATGCACGACTGCAATTGTCTCATCCTGATTATAGTGCGGATGCGCGTTATGATCGCTTGGTGCGCCATGCGTCGCCCATCTCGTATGTCCGATTCCAATCGTTCCCGGCATGGCACTGCCTCCATGCGTCTGTTCATCGAGTACTTTCAGACGTCCGGCCGCCTTCTGCACCCGAATCTTCTTTCCATCATAGACCGCCATTCCCGCAGAGTCATACCCTCTGTATTCCAGCCTGGAAAGTCCGTCCAAAAGAATCGGCGCAGCCTGTTTTTTTCCGATATATCCTACGATTCCACACATGTTTAACTCCTTTTGACAAAAATCTTTTCGTATCTGTCCGTAATATATTCCCAACTATAGTATCGATCAATCCGCTGTTTCGCACGCCTTCCAAGCGCCTGGATTTCATCTGCGGACATCTGTTCCGCACGTGCGATCAGCGCCGCCAGACTTCCTTCCTGTTTCTCCCAGTAAAAAGCCGTATCAAGCGCTACTTCTCTGTTAAATCCCACATCGAGCAGCAGATTCAGGCTGGTAGACGCAAGCGCTTCCAGCAGACTCGGATTTGTGCCTCCTACTTCATGTCCGTGAAAGTATCCAAATGCGTTTTCACGTATCTTTTTCAGCAGTTCCTTATCATAAACCGTACCGGTAAACCGGATGCGGGGATCCTTATCAAACCCGGTACGCTGCTTTAACTCTTCCAGAAACGCTTCGCTTACATCCGTAATGAGCGCGAATGCACGGGACGTATCCGATTTCATAAATTCACGCAGCATCGTTTCGTAATTATTTTCCGGCACAAACCGGCCAACCACAAGATAATACCCATGCTCGCGTAAATCGTGCATCCGATACCACTCTGCCAGCTTCGCATCATCGTCTGACAGCGCCGAAGGCTCCGTTTGCGCACCATATGCAATAAACACCGTCTTCGGATGATACCGCCGATATTCCTCCCGGATATACGTCTGGATATTCTGACTGTCACAGATCAGCAGATCTGCATGCTTTACCATCAGCCGTTCGGAATATTTCCAATAGCGGCGTACCGCCGGACTCCATTTTGCCCGCAAAAACTCATGCCCGTCCGGATTGACAAACAGCTGCCCGCCCAGCTCCCGAATGCGCTGATGGAAATAACCGATTACCGGACCGATCCGACAGGCCAGAACATAAAATATCGGATGCGGAATCTGCTTTTTTTTCACCTCATGCAAAAAATACCGTAATGCATCGATATCATACGCAATCGCCCGCGCCGACCCCAGCCGCCGCCAGGGAAACCTGACGCATTCCGCATGATGACAGCGAAAACGGGCATGTGTCCGCTCATACGCCTGCGGCTCTGCCGCACACGCGACATGATAACGAATGCATTTATCCGTCTGATACTCTGTCAGTTTGTCAACAAACGTCTCAAAACCGCCATATTGCGCAGGAATCCCTTTACATCCTATGATAAATACATGCTGTACGTGACAGCCGTTTTTGCGCGGAACATCCATCCAATCCGCACAGCCATATTGTTTTTTTTCAGTCTCTGTCTGCTCTGTGGTCATCCTTTATCACCATCATTCATAATTTTTGTATCTATAATCTGTACTTTTGTTTCCATCATACCATAATCGGGAAACAATTTCAAATATTATCATCAACTGCCTTATTTTCTGTGTTGTACTTTATTGGCTGCGCGGACGTGTCCATGACAGCGGGAAGGACTTGTAAGCCGGCCGCTCAGGATATGTCTCCCGCAGGCACTCCCATCTGCCGCCCGCAGCGTCGTCCGCGCAGCCAATAACCAAAAAAAGAGAGGATACCAGATGTCACATCCGATATCCCCTAAGGTAAATCCGATTATTCTGCAGCTGTCTGCGCATCCGTCTGTCCCTGACTGCTGCCTCCTGTCGTATACTGATCTTCGGACACGCCGGTCACCTGTTCATCTCCTACGCCCTTTCCGGTATCCTCCACAATTGCTCTGCTGAGATCCTGCACCGTTGGGGAAGGTACATAGTTATATTCTCCAAACAGATATGCGTGCAGTTCGCGAACATTTTTTTCCAGATCACATGGAGCCACAATATATTTTCTGGTCAGGTCAAATCCATACAGTTCAAACGGAAAGCCTGTTGTACCGGCCAGTTCGTAGTTCAGCATCTGCGACGCCATGGAGATCATCTGCATTTCTGAAAGGTCTGTACTGATATCGTCCAAAACGGCATTGATAATTTTGTTAATCGTCAGAATATTGGACGACTTTGTCTTTTCCACCATCTTGGCCAGTACCTCGCGCTGTCTCTGGGCGCGGCGAAAATCACTGGAATCGTGACGAATCCGACAGTATGCGGTCGCCTGTACGCCGTCTAACGTCTGCAGGCCCGGATGATCGATCATATGCGGCTCTAATCCGGTATAAGCGGCAGTTTCCGCAATGTAGATATTAATCTCGTCCATCATTGCGCCTTCTTCCACGTTAATCTCCAGTCCGCCAAGCAGATCGATGACTTTGCAGACTGCATAAAAATCCACGGTCACATAGTCTGCGATATCCAGATCCAGATTCTGATTAAGCATACGGACCGCCTGTTCCGGACCTCCGTGATTGTATGCGTAATTCGCTTTCCAGAAATAACGGTCTTCATTTGTTCCGACGTTTAAGTACGTATCCCGGTATACCGATACGACTCTGACTTCTTTTGTATCATTATTAATACTGACAATCATAATCATATCGCTGTTGCCGGAAGTGAACACGCCGCTTTTTTCATTATCCAGCCCGAATACGGCAATATTGGTATATCCTTTTAACGTTTCTTTTGTATTCTGTTCCAGATCGTTATTTACGACATCTTCCGCTTCGATATTGTCAACATGTTCGATTCGCTGATATTTCGACCAGAGAAACAATGCCGCCAATAATACAAGCAGCAGAATCAGCTCAACCACAAATATGATGATCTTACGTTTTTTCCGTTTCTTTTTCTTATTGCTGCCCAATCTGGTATACCCCCTTATCTGTCACCGCTGTTACTCCGCTATGGTATCTGATACAGACGTGTCTGAATCGGTACCGGACGGCTGACTCCGGTTCGTATAATTGTCCGCGTCCACACCCGTTCCTTCCGCGTCGTCCGGCCCTTTTCCTGTTTCTGTAATAATCGCCTGACTAAAGCTGGTAACCGTGTTGGACGGTGTATAATTGTACTCGTTAAATAAATATTTATGCAGATCGGTTACATTTCCCAGCAGGTCGCATGGAACGACGACCGAGCCTTTTTTGCCAAGCGTCGCCGTAGTCAGGCGGAATGGAAATCCGGTGGTATCCGCCAGCTCATAGCTCATCAGCTGCGCCGCCATCGATACCATTTCTGCCGCCGTAAAATTCGTGCTGATATCATCCAGTACCGAATCGATGATCTTATTAATCGTCAAAAGATCGGCCTTTTTTGCTTTTTCCACCATCTTTGAAATGATCTCACGCTGTCTCTGCGCACGTTTAAAATCATCTCCTGCGGTATATCGGATACGGCAGTAAGAAGTCGCCTGTACGCCGTCCAGCGTGTATACGCCCGGCTGCGTAATGGAATGTGCCTCATGCCCGGTTACCTGAGCGGTTTCGTTAATATAAAAATCCATCCATTTCGCTTCGGCCGCGTCGATCTCGACTTCCACGCCGCCCAGCAGATCGATCGCTTCGGTCACAGCCTGAAAATCCACAACCACATAATCCTGAATATCCAGATCCAGATTCCGGTTCAGCATACGGACCGCTTCTTCTGCGCCGCCTTTATTATATGCGTAATTTGCTTTTCTGAAATTATTCGTGCCGTCGTCGCTGACATTTAAAAACGTATCCCGGAATACGGATACCAGTCTTACTTCCTTCGTATCATTATTGATGCTGGCAATCATAATCACATCGCTGTTGCCGGCTGCAAAACTGCCGTTCGAACGGTTGTCCAGACCAAACAGCGCAATATTCGTATATCCTTTTAACACTTCCTGTACGGACTGATCCATATCTTCATTTATAATATCTTCTGTTCCGATCATATCCGGCTGGCGATCCAGCTTTTGCAGCTTGGACCAGACGAACAGACATCCCAGTACGATCAGCAATAGCAGGATTTCTACAGTAAAAATGACGATTCTGTGCTTTTTCTTTCTCCTTTTTGACGCGCTCATTTCCTTTCCCTTTCTGCATTCGTAGTTTATATTATCTCCCGATCATGCGGTACATCAGCCGGATGCGGTTTTTTATCATAACCGGAATCGTATTTCTGCCAAAGTCAGAAACCGTATGATCGTGTCTTCGATACTCTAACAGCGGTTGTTTTAAAAACTCGCATCCTCCCCTGTGTTTATCATTTAAAATCCCGATCCACTGGTCATGCATCTGGATATCGTCCGGTATCGGCAAAACATAAGGCAGCAGCTCTCTGCGGATCGCCATACAGCAGCCGATGTATTTATTTTTCCAGACATTACGCCACATACCTGCCCCATACCCGCGATATTCAAAAAATGACGGATAAATGACCTGACTGCGATCCGCGTTTACCACTACGCAGTCATGCACGACCATATGGCATTTCTTTTCCCGAAACACTTCCAGAACACGTTTTACTTTCTCCGGCTTCCATACGTCATCCTGATCTGCCAGAAAAAGATACGCTCCCTCTGTCTGCATAAGCGCATTGGCAATATTTTGCTTCGTCCCACGTCCGGGTCCCGCAACCAGGCGAATACGCGGATCTTTCGATGCGTATGACCGGATCATCTCAATCGTATGATCTGCCGACCCATCGTCAGAGATGACAATCTCGTCCTTACTGCCCAGCTGCTCAAGGATGGATTCCAGCTGTTCCCTGAGATACGTTTCTCCATTGTATACAGCCATTGCTACTGACACCCGTTTCATTGTGCGGCGCCTTCCTTTCTGCTCTTTGCTTCCTGTTTTTGTTTCCGTTCTTATTTTCCCATTCCTGTTTTCCTTAACAGCTGCCGGTTTCATTTCCCCATTATTTGGAACCGTCTCCGGACAGCACAACCTGGATCGTCCGAAATAAGATTTTAATATCCAGACTTAACGACCACTCAGAAATATAACGCGTATCAAGAGCCACTACTTCTTCAAAATCTGTAATATCATTGCGCCCGCTGACCTGCCACATACCGGTCAGTCCCGGCTTGATTCCAAGCCGTCCTCTGTGATGAAGCTGATAATGCTCCACTTCGTCGATCGTCGGCGGACGGGTACCGACAAGACTCATTTCCCCTTTCAGCACATTCCAAAACTGCGGCAGCTCGTCGATCGAATATTTTCGAATAAAATGTCCAATTGGAAATATTCTGGGATCATCTGTCATTTTAAACATCAGACCTTCCATCTCGTTGCTGTCCATCAGCTCCTCTTTGTGCGATTCCGCATCCACATACATCGAGCGGAATTTATAAATACGAAAAATACGACCGTTTTTTCCTACCCGTTCCTGCGAAAACAACACCGGACCGGGAGACTGCATCTTAATCATCGGAGCAAAAATCAGAAAAGCAACGGCTGTAAACGCCAGTCCCACCAGACTGCCTGCAATATCCATGACACGTTTGAAAAACATTTCCGGCGGCGAGGCAATATGCATACTTGTCGTCAGCACCATATAATTGCCGCATTTTTCAAGCACTTTATTCGGCATCAGCGCGGTCTGCGGAATCAGGTTAAAATGAACGGTAATCCCATATTCGATCAGCTGATTGGCAAGCGCTTCGCTGGAATCTCTGGTATTGCCATTAATAAATACCTCGTCTACCACATGCGTCCTGACATATTCGTAAAAATCATCTGCGTTTGCTACTACCGGCACTCCCCGGATCGTCTCTCCCTTGCGCGGCCGATCTACTACGACAATACCGCTGACTTCAAAGTCCCGATACCTGTCATGCTCAAAATCCCGCACACATTCATGCGCATAACGGTCTATCGTCAGAATGATCATAACCGCTTTGCTTCGCTTTTTCTTTATATAATTACGTAACAGCTGCTTATAAATACAGTGTACCACATATTCATAAATGATCGACATCACCCAGAAGGTAAACAGACTTTCTCTGGAATACACCGCTGACATTTTCGCCGCATACAGATATACCAGCATGCCGACAAATATAATCGTACATGTCGCCGCTACCTCTTCGAGTTCTGTAAATGCGTCGCGCTTGATAATATCGTGATACGATTCCTTGAAAAACACGACGCACAGATTCAGCAAAACCAGTATGACGGCAAGCCGCAGATATGGTTCGCTGGCATACGGATTCATCCAGCCGTGACGCATAATATATCCTGTAATAAATGCCAGCTGCAGCAGCAGAATGTCCAGAATCGTAAAATCCAGATGTTTGGCCCAGCCGACGTTATCTTTTCTATACATGCTGCTCCTTTAAATTTCTCAGGTGGATGTACAGCCAGCTGTCTGCATAATCCTCCCGCTCTTTCAATGTCATTTCACTGTATTTATCATATGTAAGTTTGACCTGAAACATTTCCTGTTCCCCGCATTTGTAACACTCCACATTTTTCCTGCGGGATACTGTCCGCATCCAGCCGCATTTTGGACAAATATATACTTTGATCATCCACACATATCCTCTCTATCTTTTTATTTCTTATGAACTGACTTTATATAAAGTATAATTCTCACTCTGCGCGATCGGCAGGACCGAAATCTCTGACAGATAACTGTCCATATCAAATGCCGTACGGATTACCAGATAATCCACCCCGCTTTTATCCAGGCTGCGCCGAAGCGTGCGGCTGTCCTTTTTGATTCCTTCGTTTACCGCCGCAATCATATGCTGCTGGCGGACATATTTTTTATGATCATAGCCGTGTTCTGCCTGATACAGATAGGCTTTACGGGAAATCCCCCATACGATACGCGGTTCATACGTACGTACCTGGTATTCCAGATACATATCAAACGCAGCTACCGGCGATTCGTTTTCTTTGCCCCGGCCTGCCTCCCAGTCTGCCATGATCTCTTCTGTAATTGTAATTGTATCCGGAGCCAGCCCATATATATTTTTCGGCCGGTTCACATGCTCCCTGTTCAGGAAAAACAAATTGGTCCCAACGACAAGACAGCCTGCCAGTATTCCCGCTGCCAGTATCCTGTCCCTCTTTTTTCCTTCGGTAAATACTTTCGTAAACACATATGCGATCACAAACAACACCGGCAGCATCCAGAAAAAACGATAATAAGTCGTGGCATCTGTTAGTCTGCCCACAATGCGATAGGCAAATTCGTTAAATACAAACACAATCGATAAAACAACTGCCGCCGCGGCTTTTTTTCCGACTGTCCCAGACCGTGTTTTGTGATCTCTCCACCATAGAAACGCCAGACTGACTGCAAATGCTGCCAGATACAGCGAATCGCCGTGATACTGTCTGAATACATCTGCCATTTTATACCTCCACAATGAGCCAGCCTCTGGTGGAAGCAAAATATACCACCAAATAGCATACATTTGGCATCATACAGCAAATACCGCGCAGCACCAGCACGCCGTCCCACCGCCGTTCGATGATCAGATGCGCCAAAAGCATCAGCCCGATCATCGCCGGGACAAGCACAACGGAAGACATGGAAACTGCCACGCTTGCAAACGCTACCAGGAATAGTTCCATCCAGTTCCTGTGATCCTCGCTGTTTTTCCATATCCGGTAAAGCAGATAACAGATCATCGGCAACACGACGTTCGCACAGTAAGCCTTCGCCTCATAATTACGAAGCAGCAGAAACTGTGCGGTCGTATCGTATACGTCCCAGAAAATCGTAAGGATAATCGTAATCGTAACAAGTACTGCCGATTTCTTTTTATCTCTCTGAAAGACTTCCATTGCAAAGCTATATACCACGGCATTCGTCAGCAGGATACACAATACGCCTGTCACATATTTTTGCAGTACGAGCGCGGAAATTCCAGTGATCTGGCTGATCCACGCCGTATTCATATAAAACGAAGATAACGCGTACCGCAGTTCCAGGCGGCTGCGCATCAGTCCGCTGCTGCCGTCATAGACATACATCGTATCTGTAGCCACAGACGTCGTCATATTTCCGATATAATAAGCAAAATCCCAGCCAATATTGCGCTGCATCAGCAATCCGGTCAGGCATTCGCAAATCACCGCCGCTGTCATAAGTAAAAACAGTGCGCGCGCCGCGCCGGACGGACGGACGCTGATCACCGTGGGCGCACATTTGCGCTGTACGCGCTCCCGCTTTTTATGTCCCGCTGCGATGGCAGCCGACGCGGCAGACAGTAACAGCAGTAATACCAGCCAGACCGCGCCAAGCACATGCAGCTTCTGCCTTGTAAAAATCATAATCAGCGCTACGATCTGAAACGCTGCGAAATACAGAAAAAACCCAATACAGATTCGTTCCGGCAGAACCGGAGAATAACGGCATTTGATACAAAACGCTCTTCCCATCAGATCATATGCCAGTATACTCAGCAGTAAGATACAAACGCTTAAAAATACCTGCATGACGCCCTCCCATTGCAACAGTTTCCTCTATTTTAAAATTACGACATATAATCATTGTACAGCGGCAACACCTCCCCTGTGCTTCCCTGCATTTTGATCTTTCCTTCATGCAGCCAGAGAATCGTATCGCACAGTTTCTCCAGCGTTTCTGTACTGTGCGACACAATGATAACCGTGCGATCTTCATTTGTAATGAGTTCTTTCATTTTTGCATAGCTTTTTTTCTTAAACCGTACGTCGCCGACACTCAGCACTTCATCGATCAGCATAATCTCCGTTTCCAGAATTGCCGTGATGGAAAATGCCAGTTTGGAATACATCCCGCTGGAATACGTACGGACCGGTTTGTCAATAAAGCTGTCAAGCTCCGAAAATTCGATAATTTCATCTAATTTTGCTAAAATCTGTTCTTCGCTAAATCCTAACAGCATACCGCTTAAAAATATATTTTCCCTGCCTGTCAGCTTCTTTTGGAACCCTACTCCGATTGACAGCAGCGATACGGTATGTCCATGCAGATCGATCGTCCCCTCGTCCGCGGCAAAAATTCCGGCAATCGCACGCAGCATCGTAGATTTTCCGCTGCCGTTTTTGCCGACAATGCCCATGATTTCCCCTTTTGGCACCTGAAAAGAAATCCCTCTGACCGCCTCAAATACGTCTACTTCTGATTTTTTCAGACTAAACAGGCTGTTTTTTATGGATATCCGGTTCAGGCACTTATAACGTATTTTTAAATCTGATACTTCTATTGCATATTCTTTTTCATGTTCCCTTGCTGTATCCATTTACATCCATCTACTTTCTCAAACTACCTGACAGTAAATACGTGTCCCTGTTGCCATACTACATCACTTTGACATAGCTGTTTTCATGCCGGTATATGTTGCGTACGCCGATGACAGACATTACGATTCCAATCAGCAGCCATGCCGTAACCGCGCCCCATTCCGGCATCGTCTGGTAAATGAGCACCCGGCGCATGGAATCGACGAGCAGAGCCATCGGATTGCATTTCAGCAGCAGACTGCTGTATGGGTACGGTACCCGGTTGCGGATCGAATAAAAGATACCGGTCAGATAAAACAGCAGCTTTAACACCACCGCTACGACATTTGCCAGATCTTCCACATATACCCCGAAATGCAGCAATACGCTGCTAAACGCAAACGTTACGATCAGCAGTACGACAAACAGCGGCGCCATAAGAATCACTTTCCAGTCTATCGGCACCTGATAGCCGATCATCATAATGACCACGAGTGAAAACGCAATCGTCATCTTAAACCCATTGGAACATATTTTTACGAATATCAGTATAAATTTGGGTATATACACTTTTGATACGATCGGCTTATTTGCGGCTACCAGTTTTACGCTCTGCCGCAGACAGGCCGAAAAAAAGTTCCAGCTGTTATAACCGATAAATATAAATACCGGCAGATAAGGCTCTCCTTTCTGAAAGACAATGACTGCCACAAACGAATAGACGATCATAAACAGCATCGGATCCAGTATCCACCACATCCAGCTTAAATGAGAATTGGCAACCTCGGATTTTAATTCGGATTTTGCCGCATAGATCGTATATTTTCGGTATTTTTTTACGTCACTGATAAATCGATTCAATTTCATTTCTCCTTCCGGGCATTTGCTCCCAGATACTTGCGTAATCCATATAATGTATAAAAGATCATATAATAAAACGCCTGCAGTCGTCCATATCCCAGATAGCGATAGGACCCATACTGCATTTGCGCAGATTTCCATTTGTTTCTGGACTTTCCGCCTTCGCTCAGTCTGCATTTGAGCGCAGGCACATTGACACCCGCCGCGATCTTATATTTTTTCAATACCCGCAGCCACAAAATATAATCTTCATGAAACCGATCGCAGACAAACCCAAATTCCTGCGCGATCTCCTTACGAAGTACTACGGAACCGCAGGGAATCACATTTGTCCGCATCAGTATCGGATACGTAATCCGCTCCGGCACACCGATCACACGGCCGGTCTTTGTCCCATCCGGCTGTACCAGCTCTCTGCCTGTACAGCATAATACCGCTTTCGTCCGATCGATACATTCCATCTGCAGTTTTAGTTTGTCTGCGTCCCACCAGTCGTCCGCGTCCAGAAAGGCGACATATTCTCCCCGTGCCAGACGAATCCCAAGGTTGCGGGCCGCTGCGACTCCGTGATTTGACTTGCGGCGTACAAGACGGATTTGCGGATGCTTTTCATATTTTCTGACTATTTCAGACGTACGATCTGTCGAACCGTCGTCTATTACAAGAAGTTCCCATGTCTGCGTACAGGTCTGGCGCAGTACCGATGCGATTGCCTGTCCGATATAACGCTCCGCCTGCCAGGCCGGCATAATTACCGATATTACCGGCGTCTCCGGTCCCGCTGCTTTTTTTGTCATTTTTTACACATCCTTTAGCGCTGTCTTCTGGCTGTCATCCACGCCTTCAGACTTTTCTTTTTGAAACAAAATCTTAACGGTCAGCAGGATCAGCTTCATATCCAGCCAGAGCGAATAATTCTCAATATAAGTCAGATCCAGCTTTAATTTATCATATGGTACTGTGTTATACTGCCCGTATACCTGTGCATAACCGGTCAGTCCTGCTTTTACTTTCAGACGAAAACGAAACTGTGGGATACTGCGTTCATATTCTTTTGTAATCTCTTCCCGCTCCGGTCTCGGCCCTACAAACGACATATCTCCGATCAGTACGTTAAACAGCTGCGGCAGCTCGTCCACATGCAGCCTGCGGATCACTTTGCCTACCGGCGTAATTCTGTCGTCGTGCTCGCTGGCCAGTCTTGCGCCGCGTTTTTCCGACTCTACAATCATACTGCGAAACTTATAGATCTGAAACGGTCTGCCGTCTTTCGTAATCCGCTCCTGCGAATACAGCACCGGTCCGCCGTCATACAGTTTGATTGCGGCCGCGATCAGAAGCATCACCGGAGACGCTGCAATACATCCGACCAGTCCGATCGCAATATCCATCGCGCGTTTGCAAAAGCTCTGTCCGAATGTCATACCCTGATTCCGGAACAATAACAGCGGGGAGTCAAACAGATCGATCTCCGACGCGCTGATAATCATAATATCAGAAATCTTTGGTACGGAATAGCAGCGAATATTGTTCTGAAAACAAAACTTCAAAAACTGATTGCGCTCATGGGACGGAATATCTCCGATAATTACAGACTCATAAGATGCAATCCGGCTTAAAATCTCGTCCATTCCCGCTTTTAAATGGATCGTTTCTTTTACCCGATACTTGTCTCCCCGCGACTGGAGCTTTCGAATCAGCGCTTTGGGACTGATATCTCCGTAAATAAGCAGCATCTCGTGCGGCGGATACAGCCTGGCGTAAATGGTGCGCATCGCGATAATCCAGATCACGCCGACTACAATCTGCAGCACCGAAAGTCCCAGCATCGGAGACGAAAACCAGAGAAATTTCCATCGCTTTGCAATCAGCGCCAGCTGCAGATATTCTACGGCGTTCGTCGCGCATACGGACAGGATCTGCGAATACAGTACGTCCAGATTCCGCAAATAACCGACGCGAAATCCGCCCAGCACTTTCATAAATAATATGAGCACCAGCGCATACAAAACGATAATCGTCCAATGCCCTCTTCGGTAGAAGTAAAAATATTTAAAATATTTGCGCATGTCCGTTAAATTTCTGTTCGCATAATAGTTATACCACAGACAGGCAAACATTGCCGTATGCACCGCAACGATCAGTATGGTCCCAAGCAGCATGATGAAACGTTTGTATTGCTCTTTTGAATTTGTCCATTTCATAGATTTAATTCCCTGTCAGTTTCTTCTTTATTTTTCTGGCTGCCTTCCAGATGCCTTTCCCTTTAAGTAATTCATTCTGCGCTGCCAGCCGGTCATAATCCTCTTTTAGCTGTACCATATTGAAAAATCTGCGTTCCAGCAGATTCACCATCTCGCGGTACGGTACGCACTCTCCGGTCACATACTGCTGAAAAGCCGGTTCCATCTGCGCATATACGGCCGCCTCTTCCTGCGGAATATCTGCCGCCGCGAGTAAACGCTGCATGGACAGCTCTTCCTTCTGCGGATTTTCATGATTCAGAAAAAACAGCGTCCGGTAAATAATAAAATTTTGCGGAACTGGAAAGAAAAACGTCCATTCATAATCGATGACATGCCAGACGCCGTCTTTATCCACAAGTATATTCGGAAGAATCAGATCGATATCCGATACGCTGCTGCATACCGTCTGCTGCAGCGCATCTGCGTCTGACAGTGTGCCGAAGACGTTCCGAAATCCATCTGTCATCTCAAACGGGACATGATTGCCGCCATTTCGGATGATCTGTATGAGTGTTTGCAGTATTTGAAACACGTCCTGCATATCGTCTGCCAAAACTGCCTGTTCTACCTGTTCGGACAATGCCTGTGCGTCCAGCCGTTCGAACCGCGCGTACACGTTTCCATCTGCATCCGTACCGGATTCACAGCGGTTAAACTGCAGCTTCGGTATCGCTGCGTATTGTCTGCCAAGCTGCTCACAGGCTTCTTTCATATGCGCGATATGCGCCGCTCCTTCTGTATAGAGCGCCCGCTTTTGCACATACCGGTCTGTCATCTGCGTACAGACCGCAAACGCTCTGCTGCGGTCGGTGGCATATCTAATATAGACGTCTTTCTGCTCTTTCTGTGTCTGTCCCTTTCCTGCCAGAAACAAACATGCGTTTGCAAAAAACGGAAACTGACCTTCTTCGATAATGCTGTCAAATACCTTCTGCTCATCGAACAGAAGGATACGGTCGTCCTCATAATTTGCAATATTATAATTCATATCTCCTTTTTTAGGAAGATACCGATCGGAATAAATGTTTAGTGCAAATCGTTCGTCCGGATATGGATAGTAGGTTTGCTGATATCCAAACCCGGTCTCGGTTAACAGTCTGCGCATCCTGCCCGGGGAATACAGTCGGATGCCGTCGTTTTCGAGTCCTGCAAAATATCGGTGCGTATAGGGTTCTTTATTCCCCGCCCAGTATTTGAGGCCAAACTTATTTTTTATTGTAAGAATCAGCACACCCTGCGGCTTTAGATGCGCGTATATGCGACGCAGCAGCTGCCCTGTCCTGTCCTCTGTAAGCGGCAGACCGATTGCCGTAACGACGTCGTAATCGCTGTCCAGCTCTGCTTCGCACTGTTCCAGTGAGGCTGCATAGATCGTAAGCGACTGCTCCGTTGCCTCTCTGTGACGCTGTGCGTTTATGCTGCAATAAGCGTATTTTTCTTCGAGACAGGTTACGGCGGCGCCTTTTTTCAGCAGCGCGGAAGTAATCGTCCCGCAGCCGGCGCCAAGCTCCAGCACCTTTGCCTGCGGCGGCAGCTGCAGCCATTCGATAATATTCGCTCTTGATTCTGCCAGCTGATACATAATCGTCCAGTTTTTGCGGGACGTAATCTCGTCATGGTACTCCTGCTCCTTACAGGTCTGCACAATTTCGAGCAGCTGTCTGTCTTCTTCCTCCAGCGCCGCCTCGCTCGTTTCGGCGCCATCCGGATAATACAGCGGCACGTTTCCAATCTTTTTTTTCTGCATCATACCTTCCGTTTACCGGTTCTTCTCCGTATATTCCCGGATTCCTCCCCACTTCCTGTCCTTATCAGCCATGATCAGCTCTGTTCCTTCCGGAATCGGCCAGTCGACGCCGATTTGCGGATCATTGTAAATCAGACCGCCTTCATCGTCCGGATGATAAAAATCTGTACATTTATACGTAAACTCCGCGTAATCCGATAACACTAAAAATCCGTGCGCAAAGCCTTTTGGGATAAAAAACTGCTTTTTATTCTCTTCGGACAGCCGCACGCCATGCCATTTTCCATAAGTCCGGGAATCTTTCCGCAGATCTACCGCTACATCGAACACCTCTCCCCGAATAACTCTGACCAGCTTGTCCTGCGGATACTGAATCTGAAAATGCAGGCCGCGCAGTACTCCTTTTTTGGATGCAGACTGATTATCCTGTACAAACTGCACACCGATACCCGCTTCTTTAAAATCCTGATAATTATATGTCTCCATAAAATAGCCGCGCGCATCTCCAAATACGGTCGGTTCTATTTCATACAGACCCTCAATCTCACACGTCGTTACCTTTATCTTGCCCATCTTAAGTTTCCTTTCCTGTTACAATCCCTGCGCGACATCCATCAGATATTTCCCATAATTTGTCTTTATCAGCGGCTGCGCCAGCGATATCAGCTGTTCCTGGCTGATAAAGCCTCTTTTATATGCGATTTCCTCAATACAGGAAACATAGAGTCCCTGACGTTTCTGCACCGCTGCCACAAAATCCGCCGCGTCCAGCAGTGAGTCGTGCGTTCCGGTATCCAGCCAGGCAAAGCCGCGGCCAAGTGTCTCTACTTTGAGCTTTCCGCGTTTTAAATACGCATCATTGACCGAAGTAATCTCTATCTCGCCTCTGGCAGAAGGTTCGACATTTTTAGCAATTTCTACCACCTGATTGTCATAAAAATACAAACCCGGAACCGCATAGTTGGATTTCGGATGTTTTGGCTTTTCTTCGATCGTAAGGGCGGTTCCCTGCTCGTCAAACTCTACCACTCCATATTCTCTTGGATCCCTGACATAGTATCCAAAAATAACCGCTCCGTCCGAAAGGCTGGCTGCACGCTCCAGCACGCGGGAAAAGCTCTGTCCGTAAAATATATTGTCTCCCAGTACAAGCGAGACCGTGTCCTGACCGATAAACGACTCTCCGATCAGAAAAGCGTCCGCCAGTCCGCGCGGCGTTTCCTGCACCGCGTAGCTCATCGACAGCCCCAGCTGACTGCCGTCGCCAAATAAGTCTTCAAAAACCGGAAGATCTCTTGGCGTAGATATGATCAGAATGTCCCGGATTCCGGCCAGCATCAGCGTCGACAGCGGATAATAGATCATCGGCTTGTCATAGATCGGCATAATCTGCTTTGATATTGATTTTGTTAACGGGTATAATCTTGTGCCGGAACCACCGGCCAGTATGATTCCTTTCATACCTGCGTTCTCCTTTTTATTCATTTCCTGTTTTATTTTAATAATTCGATTCTTCTCAGCGAAAAGTCCTGATATCTCCTTGTCAGATTCGGATTGTAATATGGGTCGCCTGCACTGATGATATCCGCCCACCTGGATGTAAACAAATCCACTTCCCGGTTATATCGGGCCAGTTTTTCAGCTGTGTTTTCGGTTCCTCTGGACTTGTATTCATAATGGTGCAGCATCGCAAACGGATTGTACACGACCAGCTTTCCGCTGCGCCGGACTTTCAGGCAATAGTCGATATCGTTATACGCAATCTGAAAATCCGCATCCATGCCTCCGACCTGTTCAAACACACTTTTTTTCGTCATCAGACAGGCCGCCGTCACCGCACTGTAATCCTGCGGACAAAAAATCCGGTTCTGATATCCTCCATTTTCTTTTTCAAATCCCTGAAATCCTTCTCCGCAAATGCCGCCCAGTCCCACGATTACACCTGCGTGCTGAATGGTATCGTCAAAGTAAAACAGTCTGGCTCCACAGATTCCCACATCGTCCCGCATACAATAGCCGAGCATTTCTTCCATAAAGTCAGGCGATATCACTTCCGTATCATTGTTCAGCAGAAGAATGTATTCTCCATCTGACTGTGATACTCCAAAATTCGTGATTTTGGAATAATTGAACGCTTCTTTCCAGTAAATCACACGTATTCTGTCATCCTGCGCCTGCAGCTTTTCATAATAGGCAAACGTACTCTCCTGGACGCTGTTATTTTCTATTATAACGATTTCATAATTTGGATATGTGCATTTGGACAATACCGACCGCACACATGTATCCAGATCATCGATATGATCTTTATTTGGTATATTAATCGATACGAGCGGCTGTTCCTTCCAATGATAAGCGGTACGATAAATTCCGGGTATGCCTGCAGGCTTTGCATCCGCCGGCAATCCGATACGTGCATAATGCGCGTTTAATATCCGCACGCCTGCATCGGATGTCCGGCCCGCTTTCTCCCTCACGTGACAGGCCACACGCGGCAGATGTCCGATATGGGACGCCGTTTCCGCTGCGCGCAGCGCATAATCATAGGAAGCGTCCGACTGATACGCCGGATTCCAGCGTCCGGCTTTTTGTACGACATCCTGCCGAATCAGCAGCAGATGTCCGATATAATTTACGGCACGCAGCAGATCGATGTTAAAATCTGACTTAAACGCCGGTTCGCTGTATACCTTTCCATCGTCGGAGATCTGATCTTCATCGGTGTAGCACATATCCATATCGGGCTCTTTTTCCATCATTTTTACACAGCGATAGAATGCGTCCGGCTCTAACGTATCGGATGACGATAAGAACGTCATCCATGTATGTTTCTGCATCCCGGCCAGCATCTCGTCGACCGCCAGCGTTATTTTCCGCTGAATATCCGCCGTTTCATCCGAAACAAGCAAACGGATCCGTCCTTTCGGAACGCATGCATGCAGCTGACGCGCCAGCTTCGGCTTTTCCGCCGGCGTACATACAAGCACCCATTTCCATTGATTATACGTCTGATCTGTGACAGAACGAACGGTCTCCATAAAATGAGCGCTGTCTTTATACGGAGTAATTACATAAATCAGCGGCCGGAAGGTACCGGCATCCTGCCGCTGACGTTCCAGTTCTTTTTGCGACGGCAGATTTTTTGTACGCCATTTCGTATAATTTCCGGTATCCCCTGCCAGTTCGTACAGTTCATTCACCGCCCGTTTGCATGTCTTTTTCCATCCGTTGCGTTTCAGATAATAATCCGCCTTTTTTATATACAGCGTCAGACGATTCCTGTCAACCGCGCGAAACGCTCTTTTGACAGAATGCTCGCCGTCTGTAATCTGCAGAATCATTTTTTTTCTGCCGTTTACCGGAACCGTAACGCTGAATCCGCAGTCATACAGTTCCTCCGACTCACGAAACTCCATAGCTGCATCCGGCTTTGGAAAATGACTGACCTCGCATTTCACCAGTTCTTCCGCCTGATCGAATACATTGATCTTAATCGGTTTTTCTGAAGCTGCCCATCCGTTAATCACGCAGCTGGCTCCGGTAGACTGAATGCTTGTGATCCTGTAATTCAGTTTTCCCTGTAATTTGCTCAGCTGTGAGACACGTCGTTCATAAACGGGACTGCCGTCCGCCAGATACAGACACAATCTGCGATATTTCGCCAGATTGCGTGGCAGCTTTGCAATAATTACATATTCTTCTGATACTTTCAGATCGTATTTTGCATATTTCTGCCGCACAGAATCATCTTTCAGACAGCGAACCTGTATCTCCAGTTTCTCGTTGTCCAGACATACGGAAAACTGTCTTTGTTTTGGCTTTTCTTCAAACCATCCAGTCAGAACATATCTGTTTTTATCCGCAATATGAAAATGTCCCTCCTGTACGACAAATTTACTTCCACTCATAGGCCACGCTCTTAGTTTTTCTGATACATTTCTTCATAATATTTTTGGTAATCGCCGCTTGTTACTTCTTTCATCCATGACTCATGCTCAAAATACCAGGCAATGGTCTTTCGTATGCCATCTTTAAACATTGTCTCCGGTTCCCAGCCGATTTCAGCCCGGATTTTATCCGGCGCGATGGCGTATCGACGGTCATGTCCTTTTCTGTCTTCCACAAAAGTAATGAGGTCTTTGCTCACCAGTTTTCTGCGTGCATCGTCCTGCGGAAGCATTTCCAGGAGCGTTTCTATTATAATATGAATAATTTCAAGATTCTGTTTTTCATTGTGGCCGCCGATATTATACGTCTCGCCGGGTCTTCCGTTCTCCTGCACCAGATCGATCGCTTTTGCATGGTCGTCCACATACAGCCAGTCACGTACATTTTTGCCATCTCCGTAAACAGGCAGCTGTTTCCCCTGCAGCGCATTATTGATAATCAGCGGAATTAATTTCTCCGGAAACTGATACGGGCCGTAATTGTTGGAACAGTTTGTAATATTCGCTGGAAAATGGTACGTATCAACGTATGATTTTACCAAAAAATCTGAAGCTGCTTTGCTCGCGCTATACGGACTGTGCGGCGCGTAAGGCGTTGTTTCGTAAAAATAACCGCCGTCTTCTTCCAGAGAACCATACACTTCGTCCGTAGAAACATGAAGGAACTTCTTTCCTTCCCTGAATGTTCCATCCGGCAGTTCCCATGCCTCTTTTGCGCAGTTTAGCATTACCGTCGTACCCATAACGTTTGTCTGCACAAATACTTCCGGATTACGTATGCTGCGGTCCACATGCGATTCTGCCGCGAAATGCACGACACGATCGATCTCGTAATCTGCGAAAATCGCCCGTATGGCATCTTTGTCGCAGATATCCGCTTTTACAAATATATAATTATCCATTCCTTCCAGGTCTTTTAAATTTGCCAGATTCCCCGCATACGTCAGCGCATCTACATTAATGATACGAATCTCGTCCCCATATTTGCGAAACATATAATGTATATAATTCGACCCGATAAATCCGGCTCCGCCTGTAACCAGGTAAGTTCTTGCCATCTCTCACATCTCCTTCTACTGTCTGTTGCAACAGAATGTCTGTTATAGTATTTCCTTTAAATATACGCTTAATGCATCCTGCCATTGCATCATCCTGAAATCTGTCGTCAGCCGCAGCATCTGATTATCCAGTACCGAATACGCCGGACGCTTTGCAGCCGCCTGAAATTCTTCGGTTGTAATATATTCCACGTTCGTATGTTTTCCGGCCTGGCGGAAAATCTCTGCCGCAAAATCCGCCCAGCTGCACGCTCCCTCACATGTGCCGTGAAAAATCCCATAATTTTCTGTCGGCTCCAGTATATGAATCATCTGCGCCAGCTGCGCCGCGCTTGTAGGCGTTCCAATCTGATCGCTGACTACGCGCACACTGTCGTTTGACTGCGACAGCCGCAGCATCGTAGCGGCAAAGTTTTTACCCTCGCCGTAGAGCCAGGCCGTACGGATGATAAAAAAGCGCCCTGCAAAATCCCGCGCAAACTGCTCTCCTGCCAGCTTGGTAGATCCATACACACTCTGCGGATCCGTTGCGTCTGTTTCCGTATAAGGCTGGTCCGCATCTCCGGAAAATACATAATCTGTTGATATCTGAAATAGTTTCGCGCCTGTTTCCCGGGCTGCAATACTTAAATTTCTCGGCCCCAGCGCATTAATCCGAAAAGCCTTTTCATATTCTGACTCACATAAATCGACTGCCGTCATAGCCCCGCAGTTCATAATAACGTCCGGTTTTACTTCCCGTACGCGCTGCATGACTGCATCCAAATCTGTAATATCCAGTTCCGGTACGTCCGTATTGACAATCTGTACCTGTTCTCCTGCGTATTCTTTGTTCAAAGCCCGTCCGAGCTGTCCGTTACATCCGGTTATCAACAGTTTTTTCATGGTGACTCTCCTAATTCTGCCTTCGATTTTTATTATTCGCCTAATCCTGACTCGATCAGTTCGATCATTTCTTTCAGAGCTTTTTCCTCGTCCTCACCTTCGCAGATCAGTTCGATTTCATCCCCGCTCTTAATACAGGCCCCCAGTACGCTTAATACGCTTTTTGCGTTTGCGATATTTTCACCGCCGTATTTAAATGTAATGACGGAGCCATACTCGATCGCATTTTTACATAAAACTCCTGCCGGGCGTAAATGCAGGCCCGTAGGATTTTTTATTTTTACCTTTTGACTTACCATCTTTTTTACCCCTATAACATAATTTTTGTAATTAGTTCCGCCAGCTTTCTGGCTTCTTTATCGATCTCCTTTTGATCTTTTCCTTCGATCATAACTCGGACCAGCGGCTCTGTTCCGGATGGCCGGATGAGCACTCTTCCTTCTCCGTTAAATTTACGTTCCAGTTCTTTGATCGCTTCTTCGATCTCTGCGTATTCCATATAATGCTCTTTTTTATGATTTGGAACCTTTGCATTTACAAGCGCCTGCGGATAGATTTCCATCACTGACGCAAGCTCGGACAGTTTTTTCTTTGTATCCGTCATTACCTGCAGTACGTGCAGCGCGCTTACCAGACCGTCTCCTGTCGTATTGTCGTCCAGAAAAATAATATGACCCGACTGTTCTCCTCCGATATTATACCCGTTTTCTTTCATATTTTCCAGGACATAACGATCTCCTACTTTTGTTTTTTCAACCTGAATGCCGTTTTCCTGCCCCATAATCGTAAATCCCAGATTGCTCATCACGGTTACGACGATCGTGTTCTTTTTCAAAGTGCCTTTCTGTTTCATATAATTCCCGCAGATTGCCATCAGCTGATCGCCGTCTACCAGGCATCCGCGTTCGTCTACTGCCAGAAGCCTGTCTGCGTCCCCGTCAAATGCGAGTCCGATATCCGCTTTTTCATAAACGACTCTTGCTTTTAATTCGTCCATATGCGTGGAACCGCAGTTCGCATTGATATTCGTTCCATCCGGATTCGTATGAATCGGAATCAGATCTGCCCCAAGATCCCGCAGCGCTTTGACAGATGTATAATAAGAAGCTCCTTCGGCACAATCGGCAACGATTTTCAGTCCGTGCAGATTTACCGGCACACATTTTTTTACAAACTCTACATACTCGTCGCGAATATCAAACCGATAATCGATTCTGCCTACGCCGGATCCAATCGGAAACGTAACGTCTTTCATATGATTTTTGATCAGCGCTTCGATTTCATCCTCCAGTTCGTCAGACAGCTTATACCCATCCCCGTTAAAAAATTTAATGCCGTTAAATTCCATTGGATTATGAGATGCGGAAATGACTACTCCGGCATCTACTTTGTGCCTTCTCGTCAGATACGCAACCGCCGGCGTCGGAAGCACGCCTACGAAAATTGCATTGGCGCCGACGGAACAAATACCCGCCATCAGCGCACTTGCCAGCATCCCGCCGGAGATACGTGTATCACAGCCGACAATCAGCGTTGGCTGGTGTTCCTTTTTCCGTGTCAGTACATAAGCTCCGGCCTGCCCCAGCTGGGTCGCCAGCTCGATTGTAAGCTCTGCTCCTGCAACTCCTCTGACACCATCTGTTCCAAACATTCTGCCCATTTTATTCGTCCTCCAAATCTGCTATCGAATCTGCCTCAGATGTCTGACCCTCTCTCGGATCTGCTGCAGTATCCTGGTCCTGATCTTCTTCCTGTCCGTCGTCCGGATCAGCGATCGTATTGTCGTCTGTACCTGTAGCTTCATCCGGGTCAGACTCGTTATCGTCCGGATGACTGTCATTCTCTTCTGAGGAAATCGTAAAAGATACCGCTGTCTCGCCAACGACATATTTGTTTTCATCCAGCGTAATCTTTAACTGTCTGACATGTCTGCCGGCCGCAAGTCCGCCGACATCCAGTACCGGCCGCAATGCGCTTACCGTCAGCCGGTTCAGATCCTCCTGTAACCCATAGACTTCTATATCTACATTTCTTTCGTTAAACTCAATCCTGTAGCCTTCCCGCAGATCGTTCACCCCGATATTTCTGGTTGGAACCGTAAACACTCTGCGCTCCAGCTGCTCGATATCGATCTTCACCGTAACCGACGCTTCGACTGAATTATTCAAAGAAACGCCGCCAGGCAGATATTGATTTAAGTCCACTTTCTGCTCAAACTTCTCATCTGCGCCTTCCACATTAATGACTTCTTCCGGAATCGTAATCGCGCTAATCGCATTTAAAATATCCGATCTGCCTTTGATCGTCACTTCTTTCGGTACTGCAACCGCAGAGATCACTTCGTATCCTTCTTTCGGTTTTCCACTGTAATTCACTTTAATCGGCACCGTCTTCTGAGAAACGATACCAGCTTTCACTGTGACAATATCCAGACTCAGCGTCAGTCTTGTCGTATCTACGTTTTCTCCGTTTTCATCCAGCAGAACAGGAACGACGCTGTCCGAAATATCAGTGCTCATATTGGTAACGTCGATGGATGCTTTGACCGTATCGATCGTGGACACTACTTCTTTTGGTCCGGACACCCACAGACGGTTTGGTTCTACGACCGTGGAACCAAGCGCATATCCTTCCGCTGGCTCTCCCTGCGCAACCGGCAGTATTACAAAGGCCTGACGCATCAGGTCTTCCAGCAGTACTTTCAGCTGTCTTGTACGTTTTGAAATTGTCAGCTTACTGGCATACCGCAGCGCTATAATTTCCACCGGAACAATATTTTCGTTTTCTCCCTGTATCAGCCGGCTCATATCCGCAACTGCCTTGAAGTCCGAACTGCTTATTTCATTCACAATGCTGCGTTTTCCAAATACGTTAAACGTTACGTTTGCAGAATCCGGCTCTATTTCAAAATATTTATTTGCCGCGGTAATCACATCTTCATTTTCCAGCGTAACTGCTATTGTAAAAGGTCTGCTGATAGTTGGATCATCCAGATTGACAACCACCATCCACATCGTAACCGCAAATACAAGCGCCAGCAGCTTAAGGCCCAGATTTCTAGTCAGTATTTTTACGACGTTTCTTAGCATTTCTCAGCCTCCTTTGCAGCGACTGCAGACGGGATTTTTCCGACTCTGCATTTTGTATAATTTTAAGATGCTCCCGAAGTCCGTCCTGATCCAGATTCCGGTAAATACGCCCGGTTTTCGCTACCGATATGGCTCCGGTTTCTTCTGATACAATGATCGTCAAAGAATCGCTGACTTCACTAATACCAATCGCTGCCCGATGTCTGGTTCCCA
Source organism: uncultured Eubacterium sp. (assembly GCA_910577225.1). Lineage (GTDB taxonomy): Bacteria > Bacillota > Clostridia > Lachnospirales > Lachnospiraceae > Eubacterium_J. Next base: position 318,074 of record CAJTMV010000001.1, read on the forward strand.
GTTCCTTACTGATCGACATACTGTCAGACAGCGGCAGGTAACACGTTGCCGCCACTACCCGGTCTCCGCGAACGATGATCGCCCCGTCATGCAGCGGCGTATTTTTCTCAAAAATATTTATTAAAAGCTGACTCGTAAGCAGAGAGTCCAGTTCTATGCCGGTACGTTCATATTCGGTCAATACGATATCCTGTTCCACGACAATTAACGCGCCGGTCTTTACCTTGCCCATTTCAAACACAGCTTTGACCAGTTCATTGATCGTCCGATCGCTGAATCTGCCGGTATCCTGTGATAAGCCAAAATCAAACAGCGCGGTCACAAATTTTTTGCGCCCCAGCTGATCCAGCGCTTTGCGCAGCTCCGGCTGAAAAATCACTACAAGCGCAGTCAGCGCAACGTTCACAGTCCTGCCTGCCAGCCATAGAATCGTATTCATCTGGAACACAGCCGCCACAAGAATAAACAGTAAAATAACTACAATCCCCTTGAACAGCATCCACGCACGCGTCCCTTTGATCCATACGAGCACATGATAAAGCAAAAAGGTAATAATGAAAATCTCAACTATATCTGTAGCTCTGATTTTCGGCGTCTGTGTGATCCCGTGCATATACTTTTCTGCAAATCCCTGTAATGTACTGATAAACGCCTGCACAACTTCACTTCCTTCCCTCTTAATGCAAACGATCCGGATGCCATATTCCCACAGCCGCCCTTTTCTGACTGCGGCTACTCGTCATCCATATCGATATCCATATCTTCCAACAGTTCTTTACGCGTAACCGCTTCCCGCTCTGCCCTTCGGTTTCTCGCATTATCGCTGATTTTTTTTACTGTTTTCGCTTTGGCAGATACATAGCGCTTCGGCACTGCTTTGACATAATAATAATATTCATCGTCTTCAAACTGTACGCGTTCTGTTCTCGTGTAATCCAGATTAAAGAAAAAAAACTGTATCACCAGTAAGAATACCGCGCTGACAATACATCCGACTGTCAGCTGCATCGTCCTGCTGCTTTGCCCGATCTGCAGATAACCTGCAAAAAATCCCAGATACTGCATCAGCATCCCCACTACAATCGCGATCGTCCATGCATAATCTGCCGACAATCTGCGCAGCAGATACACCACAAGCGTCACGATGATAAAAACCGCAATCATCAGATACATTTCACGATTCCCGACAAACTGCCTGATAATTTCCTGAAATCTGCCAATCAGCTCCTCTTCTTCTCCATTGGTACCCAGACTCGTCTCATTCGCGGTAATCCCTTCCAGAAAATAATACGTAACGACTCCGCAAATGGTCGGGATCACAGCCACTGGCTGCTGTAATAATCCATTCGCCGCAGGCATTACATACGGAATACCCAGAACGCATGCAATGGGCGTCAGCAGCACGTTATACGCACATCCCGGAGCAAAGCGAAAATAAAGCAGATACATAACGACAAACAGCACCAGCATGATAACGCCTGCCGGCATCGATAAGGCATAGCAGTGCAGTGAAACTAACGCTCCTGCCGCCAGAACCATAACCGCCACAGGCAGTATCGAACATGCAAGCGATAATATCAGCAGAAACGGCAGATGATCCAGCCTTTCCATATATCCGATCTTATGGTTGATCAGCAAAAAAACTGAAGATGCGAGCAGGAATTTAATTACTGGCAGCAGATATACCTCATATTTTCCATAAAAGCTGCGGATTCCTTCTCTGAATTCCAATAAAACTGTCATGCTTTCCTCCTAATGCCGCATTGGCGCGGTACGGTTTTCCTGTTCATCATATAACTTTCCCAGATGTTTCAGCCGCCGATAGTGCCTTTTCATACTCTTTTTACCCGCCGCATAAAATACGTTCGCATAGACATCGACCGCAATCAGATAGGCTGCCAGAAAAAACAGATATCTTACAAGCACTGCCGTACCAAACGCTATCAGATCCATACTGTCCAGCTGCTCCATCAGCTCTTCCAGGTGACACACGCCCCACATCAGCAGAAAGATTCCGTATACGACTGTGCCGCATAGAAAAGCTCTTAACAGATGTCTTGCAGCAAAATCACTACGATAATACCGAATGACCTGGCGATACTTTTTCCCTTCTCTCTGCTCATAAGCCGCCAGCTTCGTCATTTCACGGACACGTTCCTGATCTATCATATAACCTCCAAAATATGCCTGTTTTACCACAATATCGTTCTTATTATAACACAGCCGTACGGATATGAAAAGATTTTTTGTGTAAGCAGAAGTTAAAAAAGTGTAAAATTGGTAACAGTTCAGATAACCCATGGAACTGTTACGTATTCAGCCATTTGAAATCGCTTCGCGATGGGCTGAATACCTGCAGCCACTACTCTTTCATACGGTCAGCGCAGTAAATGCGCAGACCTGACTGAACTGTTACTAAAATTGTTACTATTCACACCTGGGTTTTACATTTACTGCAAAACCCGTAAAAATGCATAAATTCGTCCCCGTACATACAAAAAGAGAATGCATGCCGCATTCTCTTTCGTATCATCCGTCTCTTTTTTTAAGTATCCAGAAATCTCATCCGATTGCCGTCTGATTTTTTCGGCGCTTCTTTTTTTACCGGTTCTGGTTCCACTGCGTGATTGAGTGTGTTAATCATCTTTCCTTTGCATGCGTCGCAATATTTGCCAAACTTAATCATTGCGCCGCAGTTCATGCATTCAATACCCACCTGCGAATCGTCTGAAAATTTTAACCGCTCCTCGCGTACCCAGTTCTTTAACTGCTTGACTGACACTTCGTTTGCTTCTGACACATCGTGCAGCGACGCCTGCGGATTTGCACGGATATATTCTTTAACTTCCTTGAACTTTTCTTCCAGCTTTTCCACACATGACGGGCAGATCACCGGCCCTGACAGATAGTTGAAAATACGTTTACAGCTCTTACATGTCCTTACATCCATAATAAGCCCCCTTTGCCTCTATATCGAAACGGATCGCCGACATCGAAGCTATCCGCTCCCTGATAAATTAAATTTATGATTATCCTGCTGGCCCTGCCCAATGCTGATACATAAAGAAAACACGTCCCTGACACCGGCCTGCTTAAGAGCAAGCGCGGCAGCGTCTATTGTACTGCCCGTCGTATAAATATCATCGATCAGCAGGATTCTTTTTAAGTTTACTACATTTCTGCTCATTTTAAAAGCATTTTTAAGATTATTTTTTCTTTCCTGTACAGAAAGCTGTTTTTGCGGTACCGTATTGCGAATGCGGACGAGCAGACCGGCATCATATTTCAGTCCGCACAGTTCGCTGAACCTTCGCGCAAACAGATCTGCCTGATTATAGCCGCGTCTGCGCAGTCTTTTTTTCGACAGCGGTATTGGTATTACAACATCGACGTGCAGCCGGCGGACCCATTCCCCATAACGAGACGCGGCCTCACGTGCCAGAAATTCTGTATAATCTCTGCGATTGCCATATTTATAACGATATAAAATGCCGCGCATCGGACCCTGATACAGAAACACTGCGCGGCCCTGCTCAAATTCATGCTTTTTTCCGGCGCAGTCTGGGCAGTATTCCTGCGCGGCATGCGCCACCGGTTTCCCGCATCGATAGCAAAACGGCTGGGAAATATAGCGCAATCCGCCTGCGCATGCCGGACAAATGAGCGTATCCTGCACAATACGGTCGCATACCGGACAGCGATTGGGATAAAGCAGCACAAGTATTTTTTGAAAAACGGCTTTCATCACTTTTATCAAAGCTGCATGCCTTCTTTCATACTTTCTTCCAACTCCCGGATCCGGTCTTTCAGGCCGCTGTATCGTTTTTGTTCGCTGATATTCGCTGCCATATCCGCAAATGTCCGTTCATCGCCGACAATCGTCACGCATTTTTTTGCTCTTGTCACCGCCGTATAAAGCAAATTCCGGTTCATCAGCATTTTCGGTCCGCTCAAAAGCGGAAGAACGACCGCCGGATATTCGCTGCCCTGGGATTTGTGGATCGTAACCGCATAGGCCAGCTCCAGTTCTTCCAGCAGTTTAAACGGATATTCCACCATACGTCCTTCGTCAAATTCTACGGTCATCAGTTCTGTGATTTCCCGAATACTGCGGATCACGCCCATATCTCCGTTAAATATCCCCATTCCACGTTCCACTGCAATGCCATAGCGGTTTTTGATCTCCCACTCGATCTGATAATTATTTTTGATCTGCATGACCTTATCGCCTTCCCGAAAGATCATTTCACCGCGTTCTTTTTCTGCCTTGGACTGCGACGGGGGATTCAGATACTGCTGCAGCACCGTATTTAACCGGTCGACGCCGAGCAGTCCTTTCCGCATCGGTGTCAATACCTGTATGTCATACATGTGCGCGTCGACATATTTCGGCATTTTTTGTATCACAAGCTGGAGCACGACGTTAATTATTTTATCCGCGTCATATCTTTTTAAAAAGAAGAAATCCTGACTCTGGTTATCCAGCTTTACCGGTTCGCCGCGGTTAATTTTATGCGCGTTTACAATAATATCGCTCTGACTTGCCTGCCGGAATATTTTCGTCAGACGCACGACCGGATATGCGCCGGAATCGATCATATCTTTTAATACGCTGCCCGGGCCGACGCTTGGCAGCTGATTAATATCTCCGACAAGTATCAGTCTGGTGGAAGGCGCGATCGCTTTTAGCAGCGCGTTCATCAATGTAATATCAACCATGGACATCTCATCGATAATGACTGCGTCTGTCTCGAGCGGATTCGACTCGTTACGTTCAAATCCTGCATTTCCTTCCACCCCGCCGTTGAGCTCCAGCATGCGGTGAATGGTACGCGCTTCATAACCGGTCGTTTCGCTCATCCGCTTCGCAGCGCGGCCGGTCGGCGCCGCCAGCATAAAATCCAGTCCTTCCATTTCATACAGCCGGATTACAGAATTAATCGTTGTCGTCTTTCCGGTCCCGGGTCCGCCGGTAATGATCATCAGGCCGTTTCCAGCCGCTTCACAGACCGCCTTACGCTGCAGCTCATCCAGCACTACGTTCGCATGTTTTTCGATCGCTGCAATCCGTTCCTCCAGATGAAACTGCAGCACATTCTGACAGACATTCAGCTGCTGCAGGAGTGCCGCGACGTTATGTTCCATATTATAATAAGAAGACGCATACACCTGTATATCCTCTTCGAGCTGTTTTATTACAATTCTGCGGCTGACAGCCAGATCCATAAAATGCTTTTCGATCAGATTTACATCCACGCCAAGCAGTTCGGACACCCGGACAATCAGTTCCTCCCGAGGCAGATACGTATGCCCCTCTCCTCCTGCCTGCTGCAGTGCATACAAAATACCGCTGCGAATGCGAAAATCCGAATCTGCGCAGATCCCGGCACGGGCCGCGATCTCGTCCGCTATCTTAAACCCAACGCCCTGAATATCGTCTGCCAGCCGGTACGGATTTTCCCGAATAATCGTATATACTGCCGCGCCATACGCCTGATAGACTTTTACGGCCAGGGCCAGCGAAATTCCATACTGCTGCAAAAAGATCATGGCCTGGCGCATTTCCTTTTTTTCCTCTACCTGCGCGGCAATTTCCTGCGCTTTCCGCTCGCTGATGCCGCGAATCTCCGCCAGTCGTTCCGGTTCTTCCTCAATAATCCGAAACGTCTCCGCACCAAACCTGCGTACAATACGTGCTGCAAGCGCCGCTCCAACGCCTTTGACAGCGCCGGAGCCCAGATACCGTTCAATCGCGAATTCGTCCTCTGGTTCTTTTTCTTCGTAGGATTCCACTTTAAACTGTCTGCCGTAAGACGGGTGTTCTGTAAAACCGCCCGAAAATTCCACATGCATGCCCTCAAAAACGCCCTGCAGGATTCCCACACAGGTCTGTTCCCCGTCTTCCGTTGCAAGCGTCAGTACGCAATACCCGTTTTCCTGATTTTGAAATATAAAATTATCAATATATCCCGTAACCTTTTCCAAATCTACATCTCCTGTCAGCGCACCTGCGACATTCTCTGTACCATTCAGACATGCAAAATGCAGGATGTCCGTCTCTTTTTATCCAGCAACATCCTGCATCTGCTTTTTCGTTACTGTTTGTCTGCGATTCTCACAGTAACCTTTTACGGCGGTTCTTTCGGATTCGTTACGTTCCTTTTGTCGATCAGCCGTAATGCGCTTTTATTTTCTGTTTCACCTGATTTTATGCTTCATCCGTAATGCCATAATTACGCTTCATCTGCTCATACAGCTGCTGTGCCAGCGGCCCGCCGGATTGTTCCGTTGTCTGCGAAGCAACCGTCTGGATCACCCCGTCCTTGAAATAATCTACCAGCGATGATAAAGAAGAATCTCCCTGTTCCTCACTGCCGATTGTTTTGAACATTTCCTTATAAACCTGTTCCATAAAATAAGACTCGAATTCGCGGCAAACCTCTTTTAACTCGTCTGCGGAAGAAGCGCCGTCCATCTGATCCAGCCTGCCGGATAAATTTGTACCGGAAGCTGCGCTTACCATAGAAGGATCTACATAAGAATTCAGTCCGTTTACTGCAATGCTCATAATGCGAACCTCCTATCGTTTCAGATTATTGGCCTGCTCTAACATGGTGTCCGATGTCGTGATCGCACGGGAATTCAGCTCATATGCCCTCTGCGCAACGATCATGTTTACCATTTCATCCGCAACCTGTACGTTCGAACCTTCCAAAAATCCCTGGTGAACACGGCTCCGTCTTAAACCAGGCGTTACCGCTTCGTTCATCGGCGCTCCTGAAGCGGCTGTTTCCACATAATATGTACCGGAAACTTTCTCAAGTCCCGCATCGTTATTGAACTGGAACAACCCGACCGTCTGATTCAGCGGTACATACTGATTCTGTACGTCCATATAGCCAATGACTCCGTCTGTCGATATCACAACACGGCTTGCGTCTACTTCGTCCGGAAGAATAATCTCATTGTTATTCGAATCCATCACCTGATATCCTTCCGAAGTGCACAGTGTCAGGCCGTTTGCTCCCTGGCTCCAGTAAAAGTCGCCGTTTCTTGTATAATATACCTGATCATCCATTCCATTCACTGCAAACAGTCCGCTGCCTTCGATCGCTAACGCGCTGTTGCTTTCCACATCCTGCAGCTGTCCGTCGCCAAAATGGGATGTGATCGACGCCACTCTTGTTCCGAGTCCCACCTGTGCAGAGATCGGTTTCTGCGCTCCATTCGCTGATGTTGTCTCGGTCTGGATCGTTTGATATAACAATGTCTTAAATTCCGGCTTTTCTGTCTTGTAGCCAACGGTATTCACATTTGCCAGATTGTGGGATATGGCATCCACATTTGCCTGCTGAGCACGCATACCAGATGCTGCGCTCCATAATGCTCTCATCATAATTGCTTATACTCCTTCCACGGCACTCCATGCCCTGCTTTGCCTTCCGTGGTCCTCACTGCACGATATGTTACAGTCTGAACGATCCGCACAATCGCCCATATGAATATATTATCGGCTGGATTTCCCGTTTTCATAACCGTACATCTGACAGTTTCTTATACCTTTCCGATCTGATTCACGGCTTTATCCAGCATCGTATCAAATGTCTGTATCATTTTCTGATTGGATTCGTATGCTCTGGCAATTGTAATCATCGTCACCATCTCATCCACAACCTTAACGTTGGACGCTTCAATATTTCCCTGTTCAATACTGCCGGCTGCCGCCATTGCCTGCCCGCCGTCGACGAGGTCATACATGTTTTCTCCATATTTGGACAGGAAATTGTAATCTTCAAAATCTACAAGTCCAAGCTGGCCAACCAACTGATCGTTCTGATAGATAAATCCGGATTTGTCTATTCTGAAATCCTGGTTCGGATCCAGCTGAATATAATTATTTGCCGCCGGATCGCCGTTTAACGCACCGTTCTGGTTCAATACGTAATCGCCGTCTTTTGTACGCAAAAACCCATCCGTACTAATTGTAAACGCGCCGTCCCGCGTATATTTGACAGAAGTATTTCCCGCTTTATCGGTAAAGGAAATCGCAAAAAAACCATTCCCGTCTATCGCACAGTCATATTTATTGTCTGTCACCTTAAAACTCCCCTGCGTATAGTCGGTATAGGTCTCTCCGATTTTTACACCCATATTAATATCGCCAAGCGACCTTGCCCGCCAGTTCGGTACGGAAGAATCTTTAATACGCAAAGCCAGCTTCGCTTCAAATGATTCGGCTGTCGCGCCTTCCTTTTTGTATCCGTTCGTGTCTGCGTTTGCAAGGTTGTTCGTTATGACGTCCAGACGGTTCATTTCGTTAACCATTCCCGTCCATGCCGTATATAATCCCTTTACCATGTGCTTACTTCCTTTCCTTTATCTGCCTGCCTTTACCGGTTTGTATATTTATGATATTCCACAGGTGCGTTTCTGATACCGGATTTGTGTCAGATACTAATCATCGTCGCGTTTTCCGGCTAAAAACTCTACAAATTTTCCGGTTCCTACCGCAACGCAGGTCATCGGTTCCTCTGCAGTCATTGTATTAATGCCTGTCTTTTCCTCGATCAGCTCCTCCAGACCACGCAGCAGCGCGCCGCCGCCGGTCAGCACGATTCCGCGATCCGCCACGTCTGCCGCCAGCTCCGGCGGCGTTTTTTCCAGCACGCTGTGAACGGCTTCTACAATCTGCAGCGTCGCTTCCCGCAGCGCCTCTTCTGTCTCTTCGGAAGATACGGTAACCGTTTTCGGTAATCCGGTCACAAGATTTCGCCCGCGGACGTCGATCGTTTCCGGCTGCGCGAGCGGATAACAGGTGCCGATCTTGATCTTGATATCTTCTGCGGTACGTTCCCCGATCAGAAGATTGTGTTTCTTTCTCATATACCGTACGATTGCCTCGTCAAAATCATCTCCGGCAATCTTAATCGAAGTGCTGACAACAGAGCCTCCCAGAGAGATCACGGCGATATCCGCGGTACCTCCTCCGATATCTACGATCATATTGCCGCACGGCCTCCAGATATCGATGCCCGCGCCGATCGCTGCCGCAATCGGCTCTTCGATAATCATCACCTCTCTGGCGCCCGCCTGATAAGTCGCGTCTTCGACCGCCTTTTTTTCTACCTCGGTAACGCCGCTCGGTACGCAGACGCTGATACGCGGCTTACGAAAACTTTTTTTGCCAAGCGCCTTCTGAATAAAATACTTAATCATTTTTTCAGTAACCGTATAATCCGAAATAACGCCCTGGCGCAGCGGACGTACCGCAACAATATTCCCCGGCGTGCGTCCCAGCATCAGTCTCGCTTCTTCTCCAATTGCTTTGATCTTATTTGTATCGCGGTCAAACGCGACGACAGAAGGCTCTTTTAATACGACGCCTTTTCCTTTAATATAAACCAGAATACTGGCTGTTCCTAAATCAATTCCAATATCTGCTCCCATCATGTACAGATATCCCCTTTCATCTCGTCTTTTTATCGCATGCGCTGTAAACTGCGCATACCTGTATTGTCTGTTCAGGCTCCATCCTGCCGCACGCTCCATCTGAATCTTTCTGTCTGGTCATGGAAACGGATACCGGCATATTATGTGCTATCATCTATTTTGCCATATTAATTCTTATTATATACAATAAATTCCATTTTTCCTAGCACTTTTTTATTTTTCACATTTTCTTAGATAATCCGCGAAAATTCGCACTGTTTTTGTGCAATTTTATCCACTTTTTTAAAAAAATGCACGATGTGGTCCAAATTACCACCCGCCTGCTGTACATGACTACTCTTATTATAGATAATGAAAGAATAAAAATCAATGGATGATTTAGGAATTTATACGTCCAGATACCTTTTTACATACTGCCCCGTATAAGATTCCGGTATTTGCGCCACTTCTTCCGGAGTGCCCTTTGCTATGACGCATCCGCCGCCATCGCCTCCCTCCGGCCCCATATCGATAATATAATCCGCTGTTTTTATCACGTCCAGATTATGCTCGATGACGATTACCGTATTGCCTCCTTCTGACAGACGATGCAGGATCTCTACCAGCTTATGAACATCCGCAAAATGCAGTCCGGTCGTTGGTTCATCCAGGATATATACCGTCTTTCCGGTACTGCGGCGGCTTAATTCGGTCGCCAGCTTGATTCGCTGCGCCTCCCCGCCGGACAGCTCGGTCGACGGCTGCCCGAGTCTTATATAAGATAACCCCACGTCATATAATGTCTGAATTTTCCGCTCGATCGAAGGTATATTTTCAAAAAATCCCAGCGCTTCTTCCACTGTCATATTTAATACATCGTAAATGCTTTTCCCCTTATATTTCACCTCCAGCGTCTCACGATTGTACCGTTTGCCCTGGCAGACTTCGCAAGGCACATAGACGTCCGGCAGAAAGTGCATTTCAATTTTTAAAATGCCGTCGCCGGAACATGCCTCGCAGCGCCCGCCTTTGACGTTAAAACTAAACCGTCCCTTTTTATAGCCTTTTGCCTTCGCATCCGGCGTAGCCGCAAACAAATCCCGAATCAGATCAAAAACGCCGGTATACGTCGCCGGGTTGGAACGGGGCGTACGTCCAATCGGCGACTGATCGATATCGATCACTTTATCCAGCTGCTCCAGACCGACAATCTTATCATGCCGTCCCGGAATACATTTGGCGCGGTTTAATTTTTTTGCCATCGCCTTGTATAAAATCTCATTCGTCAGCGAACTTTTTCCGGAACCGGACACGCCGGTAATACAGGTCAGAATACCTAACGGAATATCCACACTGATATTTTTCAGGTTATTTTCTTTTGCCCCTTTGACCGTCAGCCAGCCTGTCGGCTGTTTTCGTTCCTCCGGAACCGGTATGCGAATACGTCCGCTTAAATAAGCGCCGGTAATCGAATCCGGATGACGCATAATCTCTTCCGCCGTGCCGGTTACAATTACCTCGCCGCCATGCTCGCCTGCGCCTGGGCCGATATCCACAATAAAATCCGCGGCCCGCATCGTATCTTCATCATGCTCCACAACGATTAACGTATTGCCCAGGTCTTTCAGATTATTTAACGCGGCAAGCAGCTTGTCGTTATCCCTCTGATGCAGACCGATACTCGGCTCGTCCAGAATATAAGCGACTCCTACCAGTCCGGAGCCGATCTGCGTAGCGAGACGAATCCGCTGCGCCTCGCCGCCGGACAGTGTGCCGGTCGCCCGCCCCAAGGACAGATAATCCAGACCGACTTCCACCAAAAAGCCGACTCTGGCACGAATTTCCCTTATAATCTGTGCGCCGATCATTTCCTGCTGTCTGGTCAGCTTCAGATCTTTCATAAACTGCTGCAGATTACGAATGGAAAGATTCGTTACCTCATAAATATTTTTATCCTGAATCGTAACGGCAAGCGCTTCTTTTTTCAGTCGCTGTCCCCCGCATGTTTTGCAGGGCGTTACCCGCATAAACTCTTCATACTGCTGCTTCATCGTATCCGAACCTGTCTCGCGGTATCTGCGCCCGACATTTTTTACCAGCCCTTCAAATAAGACGTCGTAGACTCCTTCCCCCCGCTGTCCGCGATAATGCACCCTGACTTCCCGGTCTGCCCCGTTAATCAGCATGTCCCGTACCTCGTCTGGCAGCTGCTCATACGGCGTGTTCAGATCAAATCCATAAGTCTCTGCCAGCGCCGTTAACGTAGCGTACGTATAACTGGAAGGCTCCGTACACGACTGCCAGCCCGTAACCTGAATCGCGCCCTGCGCAATACTCAGCGACGGGTCCGGTATCATCAGTTCTTCATCGAACTCCATCTTATAGCCAAGTCCGAAACAATCCGGACATGCCCCGAACGGATTATTAAAAGAAAAACTTCTTGGCTCGATCTCATCGACACTAATCCCACAGTCCGGACATGCAAAACTGTCTGAAAACTGCATAATCTGAGAAGGCGTCTCCTCCGCCCCTTCCTGCCGCGGCTTTTGTACTTCGACCATGACAAGTCCGTCCGAAAGCTCCAGCACGCTTTCGATCGAATCTGTCAGTCTTTTTTCAATACCTTCCTTTACGATCAACCGGTCTACTATAATTTCTATATTGTGCTTTTTATTTTTTTCCAGCGGAATTTCCTCTGTCAGTTCATACATATTGCCATCCGCAATGACACGAACATATCCGCTGCGCTTTGCCTGTTCCAGCAGCTTTTGATGCGTACCCTTTCGTCCGCGCACAACGGGCGCCAGCAGCTGTATTTTCGTACGCTCCGGCAGATCCATAATCAGGTCGGTCATCTGGTCTACCGTCTGTTTTTTAATCTCTTTCCCGCATTTGGGACAGTGCGGTGTTCCTATCCGCGCATATAACAGACGAAAATAGTCATAAATTTCCGTTACCGTACCAACGGTAGACCGCGGATTACGATTGGTCGATTTCTGATCGATGGATATTGCCGGCGACAGTCCTTCTATTTTTTCCACATTCGGTTTTTCCGCCTGTCCCAAAAACTGCCTCGCATAAGAAGACAGTGATTCCATATAACGACGCTGCCCTTCCGCATAAATCGTATCAAATGCAAGCGAAGATTTACCGGAACCGCTCAAACCGGTCAGTACGACAAACTCGTCTCTTGGAATATCCAGATCGATATTTTTTAAATTGTGTTCGTTTGCACCACGTATTTTGATATATTTTCTTTCTTTGCTCATGATTCTGTTCTCATCCTCACATGCTGTCCCGCAGCATTTCTTTTAAATGCATCATCTGATCACGCAGTTCGGCAGCCGCTTCAAAGTTCAGATCGGCCGCAGCGCTTTCCATCTTCTTTTTCACCTGAGCAATCAGTTTTTCCAATTCCTTCCGATTCATCGATTCCGGATCTTTTGCAAAGTTCAGATCGGCTGACGCTACTTTCTTCGAAATGCTGATCAGATCGCGTACCGCCTTTTGAATCGTCTTCGGCGTAATCCCATGCGCTTCGTTATACTCCTGCTGCAATTTCCGGCGGCGCGACGTTTCTTCTATCGCGGCGTGCATCGAATCCGTTATTTTATCGGCATACATAATGACATGCCCTTCGCTGTTACGGGCCGCCCTTCCTACCGTCTGAATCAGTGAAGTCTCCGAACGCAGAAACCCTTCCTTATCCGCGTCCAGAATCGCAACCAGCGTAATCTCCGGTATATCCAGTCCTTCTCTTAACAGGTTGATCCCTACCAGTACATCGAACACATCGAGCCGCAGATCACGGATAATTTCCGCCCGTTCCAGCGTATCGATATCCGAGTGCAGATATTTGACACGAATGCCGACTTCCTGCATATACGACGTCAGATCTTCCGCCATCCGCTTTGTCAGTGTCGTGATCAGTACTTTGTTCTTCTTCGCCGTTTCCTTATTCACTTCCGAAATCAGATCGTCTATCTGTCCCTCCACCGGACGCACATCGATATCCGGGTCCAGCAGGCCGGTCGGCCGGATAATCTGTTCCACCCGCAGCAGCTCATGTTCTTTTTCATACACATTCGGCGTTGCAGACACAAACAGCATCTGATCGATCTTTGACTCAAATTCCTCAAAATTCAAAGGCCGGTTATCCTTTGCCGAAGGCAGCCGGAATCCATAATCTACCAGCGTTGTTTTTCTGGACTGATCCCCTGCGTACATTCCCCGTATCTGCGGTACCGTAATATGCGATTCATCTATAATAATTAAAAAATCATCTTTAAAATATTCCATCAGCGTCAGCGGCGTGGCCCCCGGCGCAAGTCCGGCCAGATGTCTGGAGTAATTTTCAATCCCGCTGCAAAAACCTGTCTCCCGCAGCATCTCTATATCAAAATTTGTACGTTCCGCAATCCGCTGCGCCTCCAGCAGCTTGTCTTCTCCTTTAAAATAACGAACCCGCTCTTCCAGTTCTTTTTCAATCTCCACACATGCTTTGTTGATCTTCTCCTGCGGAACCACATAATGCGAAGCCGGAAAAATGCCGACATGCTCCAGAGAAGCCTTTACTCCTCCGGTCAGTACGTCGATCTCCGTAATACGGTCGATCTCGTCTCCAAAAAACTCTACCCGAACGGCCCGATCCGCACTGCTGGCTGGAATAATCTCCAGCACATCGCCCCGTACGCGAAACGTCCCGCGATGAAAATCCATCTCATTGCGCGTATACTGAATGTCGATCAGGTCCCTGATCACATCATCCCGATCCCTGATCATCCCCGGACGCAAAGATACCATCATTCCCAAAAAGTCCTCCGGACTTCCCAGACCATAAATACAGGAAACACTCGAGATTACGATCACATCTCTGCGCTCGGAAAGCGCCGCTGTCGCAGACAGCCGGAGCTTGTCGATCTCTTCATTTACAGAGGAATCTTTTGCGATGTAGGTGTCTGAGGAAGGGACGTAGGCTTCTGGCTGGTAGTAGTCGTAATAGGACACAAAATACTCCACTGCATTCTCAGGGAACATCTCCTTGAATTCTCCGTATAGCTGCGCCGCAAGCGTCTTGTTGTGGGCGATAACCAGCGTCGGCTTCTGCAATTCCTGAATGACATTCGCCATCGTAAATGTCTTGCCGGAACCCGTAACCCCTAGTAAAGTCTGGAATTGGTTGCCCTCCTTGAAGCCTTTGACCAGCTCGGCGATGGCCTGCGGCTGGTCGCCTGTGGGCTTGTAGGGGGCTTGTAATTTGAACTCTGGCATATGAAAACCTCCAATTTGTGACCGAAAAAAGTTTGCTTATTCGCCCGAAATTCGTGTAATTTGATTTTCGATTCGTGTAATTTGGGCTTGCAAAGCTGGCGAATAAGCGTTAAAATAGCAATTACACGAATGCAGGTCACAAAACCGTATTTTTGAAACGAAACAACACTGAATAACACCAACCAGTATAGATAGTATT
>CAJTMV010000002.1:0-285571 GCA_910577225.1 uncultured Eubacterium sp.
GATGATGTCCGGATAGTCCTCCCTTACAAATCTTGTTTTTAAGATGGTCATCGCATCGTTCGGCGAATCGATTTTGAGATAGATATCGTCATGTGTGCTGTTGAACTTCTCAGCCACCTGCTCAAAGATATCCACTGCTTCCGGCTTGTACTGCACCAGCTCGATCACGGTCTTCCCGTCGTGCCCGCTGTCCCCGCACCCGGATAACAGCAGTGGAACCGGCATCAGACATGCCAGAAAAAGACTAACCATTTTCTTTTTCATTTCTTTTACTCCTTTCTCATTCTTTCCCTTGTTATGTGCAAAGTCTATGCAAAAAATCTGATAAAATCCGCTCTGTCCAGGCGGTTTCTACAGGATATTTTCACATAACCTTATACAGTTCGCGCGCATCTGCATACACATTTCATAACTTTTTCATCGATGATATTGTACTTTATTGTGCATATTACATAAATGGAATAATCTAACGTATTTATGTTATTTTCGTTATAGAAAAATGAAAAATTATATGGTATAATCGAAAATGCCTGAATGGTTCCCGCAAAATCATGCAGATATTAACAAATTATTACATAATGTAAAGATTCACAATTCCATAAATCAGACCAAAACTAAAATGTTCTGCCGGGTTATTTTTCATAATGTTCTTATTTACTTATTTATAGTTCTATTTTACAGGTTTTTATTTATTTTATATTTACATCTTTCAGAATCATAACTAAAAATTATAAAATAAAGGAGAAAACGACTATGCGTAATGTAAAATATACTGATAGTGTTAACTTCCGCTGTCTGGAGCATTTAAGAGAAACATCTTTAGATATCAGTTTGATTCACGCCGGAAAGGAAGACTGCGAACCTTCTCATATCTGTTCCGGTGCGCGGGACGAATATATTCTTCATTTTATTTTTTCAGGCAAGGGCTTTTATTCTATAAAAAACGGGAACATTTATCCGTTATCGGCTGGTCAGATGTTTTTAATTCGTCCGGGAGAATCCGTCACATATGGTTCGGATGCGATCGATCCCTGGCAGTATGCATGGATTGGCTTTAACGGTATCCGGGCTGACACGATTATGAAGCAGTGCGGTTTTTACGCGAACACTTACATTCTTCCATCTCCGCCTGAGTCCGAAATCGTTATGGACTGTATACATAATATTTTGGACTGCAAAGCTCTTACTTTTGTGAATGATCTGCGCAGAGAAGCGTGGATGCTAATGCTCTTTTCCAGACTGGTAGAAAATCATCAGAAGCTAAGCCAAAAACGTATTTCAGAAAGCAACAATTACAGTACGAAAGTCTATGTGGAACTTGCCATCGAACATATCAAATATTACTATCAGGACGGGATTAACGTCTCCGATATTGCCGGGCATCTCGGAATCAGCCGGGCTTACTTAAACTGTGCGTTTCAAAAAGAACTGGGTATGTCCATTCAAAAATTTCTGATCGATTTTCGGATGCACAAGGCTGCCAATCTTCTGGTCAGCACGCCTGACGCGATCAAGGAAATTTCCAGCTCCATCGGTTACGAAGATCAGCTGAATTTTTCCAAAGCGTTTAAAAAGAAATTTGGAATGAGTCCGAAAAACTACCGGCTTCACAAAGCCACCACTATTCTTTACAACGAAAAGCAGCTGACCGATCATATCGAAGATTTTGTAGTTTAAAAATCATATGAACCGGCCATAAAGAAAATTTTGTGGTTTAAAAACCATACAAACCGAACATAAAAACCGCACAAAACCAGACAGCGCCCTGCAGAATCGATCGATCCGATCTCTCAAAAAACCTCCTGCAGAGCGCTGCGTCAGCATCAGAATTCAGTCGCCGTCCGATTCTAAAATCTCACCATTGGACGCAATCACCTTCCGATACCATTCAAATGACTTTTTTCTGGACCGGGCAAACGTACCGCTGCCGTCGTCCTGCTTATCTACATAAATAAATCCATAACGTTTTTTCATCTCGCCCGAAGACGCGCTTACCAGATCCAGACATCCCCACGAAGTGTATCCCATCAGGTCTACGCCGTCTTCTTCCACTGCCGCTTTCATGGCACGGATATGTTCCCTTAAATAATCGATTCGGTAATCGTCAACAATCAGACCCTGATCATCCGGTTCATCCAGCGCGCCCAGACCGTTTTCCACAATAAACAGCGGCTTTTGATAGCGGTCATAGACTTCATTTAACGTAATCCGAAGTCCCATCGGATCGATTGGCCAGCCCCAGTCGCTATATTTAAGATAAGGATTTTTCACCGACCGGAACAGATTTCCTTCGGCCTCTTCCCGTATACAGTCCGATGCTGCGATACATCTGCTGTTATAATAAGAAAAAGCAATAAAATCTACCGGATATTTCTGCAGAATCTGCGTATCCCCTTCCTCCATCAAAGGATAAATGCCCTGTGCCCTCAGACGCGTTTTCGCATAAGACGGATAATACCCGCGTGCCTGCACATCTGCAAAAAAGTAATTTTCCTGTGATGTCCGAAGCGCTTCCCAGACATCCAAAGGTCTGCAGGAATACGGATACGCGCTTCCGGCGGCAAACATACAGCCAATCCGGCTGGACGGATTCAGCTCATGCGCCAGCTTTACTGCCAGCGCGCTGGCAACCAGCTCATGATGCGCCGCCTGATACTTCACCTGCATCTCGTTTTCTCCTTCTTCAAAGCAAATTCCTGCTCCAAGAAACGGCGCGTGCAAAATCATATTAATCTCATTAAACGTCAGCCAGTAGGTAACATCCTCCCGAAAACGGGTAAACAGCACTTTACACAGACGCAGATAATACGTAATCATGTCTCTGCTTCTCCAGCCGCCGCACTTTTGAATCAGTCCGATTGGACAGTCAAAATGGCAGATTGTGACAAGCGGCTTTATCCCGTATTTTTTACATTCATTAAAGATCTCCTGATAAAAACGAATGCCTTCTTCATTCGGCTGCTCTTCGTCTCCGTTTGGAAAGATACGTGTCCATGCGATGCTCAGACGATAAACCTGAAATCCCATCTCTGCAAACAGACGGATATCTTCACGAAAATGATGGTACATATCTACCGCTTCCACAGCAGGATACTGATGCTGCGCATCCATGGCAAGCATTTTTTTATGACCGGTAATTACCGCGCCGCGATCCGCGCCTGACGGACAGACATCCACATTGGCCAGGCCTCTGCCTCCCTCATGAAAACCGCCCTCACACTGATTGGCCGCTGTGGCTCCTCCCCACATAAAATTTTTTGGAAATCCCATCGTATCCGCCTCCTTAATTCAATATTGTAAACAATTCGTCTCCATGACCGACCTGCTTTGCCGCAGTCTCTACCACGTCCAGATAATCATCCGCGTTCGTTACCAGTACCGGCGTTTCCATACAGTAGCCTCTGCTCTCTATCAAAGCCTGATCAAATTCGAGCAGCAGCTGCCCCTTTGCTACACGATCGCCCTCAGCCACATGCGCTTTGAATCCTTCGCCGTTTAACTGTACCGTATCCAGACCAACGTGAATCAGCAGCTCCGCACCCATATCCGTCGTAATACCGATCGCGTGAAGCGTTGGAAAAAACGCAGAGATCACACCGTCTGCCGGCGCATATACGTTTCCTTCTGCCGGCAGTATCGCCACGCCTTTGCCGAGCGCCCCGGAACCAAACGCTTCGTCTTTCATATCTGCCTGACAGATCACCTTTCCTTTGAGCGGACTGGCAATTTCCAGACGGCTAATCAGCTTATCCTCTCCGGCACTTTGTACCTTGTCCTGTGTCTGTACCGCCATACTGCCGTCTGCCGCCGCACGGTCCGATTCTTCCGCCAGCTGCACAGGCGCGTCTTCCTTATAAAATAACATTGTCATTGCAAATGCAAGAATCATTGTAATAACGACTCCTGTAATGGCCACAACCAGATTTCCCAAACTTCCGTCCGGTTCGATCATGGCAGGAAATTCAAAAATACCCATTCCGCCCATCATAAACTTGCGGAAATTAAACGCTCCATAAAAACCGCCGCCGATGCAGCCCGCAATACAGCTGATGATAAAAGGCTTTTTCAGAGGCAGCAAAATCCCATAAATGGCAGGCTCCGTCACTCCAAAAATACCGGAAATAAAATTCGGCAGCGCCATTTCTTTCAGCTTTTTATCTTTTGTTTTCCAAAAAATCCCAAGTACAACCGCCGAAGTCGCAAACGTGCATGCAAAAAACGGCATCATCACATTATCATAACCATTCGTCATAATATTGTTAATATATACCGGAATAAATCCCCAGTGCAGCCCAAAAATCACAAGTATCTGCCAGGTCGCCCCTACAATCGCTCCTGCCAGAAGCGGACTGAAATTCCGCACCGAAATAACCGTTTCCG
Organism: uncultured Eubacterium sp.; assembly: GCA_910577225.1. Classification (GTDB taxonomy): domain Bacteria; phylum Bacillota; class Clostridia; order Lachnospirales; family Lachnospiraceae; genus Eubacterium_J. Next base: position 4,381 of record CAJTMV010000002.1, read on the forward strand.
CTATCACCGCAGAACCAAACGTAGCGATCGGCCCGATCAGCAAAAATCCAGCCGGAATCGCAACCACAAGCGTCAGCATCGGAACAAAGAAAAACTTTACAAGATCTGGTACAAATTTACTGAAAAACTTCTCACATTTCGACGCAAAGTAAACGACAAAAATTACCGGAATTACGGTTCCCGTATAGTCCATGGCAATCATCGGTATGCCAAAAAACGTCGTATAAACCTCGGACTCAAACATAGTTCCCTGAAACAAGGTATACAACGCTTCCCCGCCGGCAGACAGCGCGCTGTTTTGTACCGACGGATAGCACATAATCGCGCCGATCACAAGACCGATCATCGGCTTTAACTGAAACTTCTTAGCCGCCGTATATCCTAAAAACAGCGGCATAAAGTGAAACAGACCGTCGCCTACCGCATTCAGTATCAGATAACCGCCGCCGGTATCCGCATACAGACCGATTGCCACAAACAGGGCGTTTAGCCCCTTAACCATACCGCAGGCCGCCATAATACCGAGAATCGGCTGAAAAATCCCTGATATCGCGTCGATCGCGCGGTTAAACAGGCTGCCGGAAGGCGCGTCTTCCCCTTTGTCCATACTGCCTTCTTCCATACCAGTCAGCGCGATTACATCCGCATAAACTTCCGGCACATGGTTGCCAATGACTACCTGATACTGCCCTCCGCTTTTCATCACCGTAACGACGCCTTCCATCTTTTTGAGTACGTCGTCCCTGGCCCTGCCTTCATCCTTTAGCTTAAAGCGAAGCCTTGTGATACAGTGCGTCAGACTGCTGACGTTTTCTTTCCCTCCTACGTTTTTGACAATTTCTCTTGCCAGCTCTTCATACTTTCCCATTTTGTTTTCCTCCATAATAATAGAAACATCGTTGACAGATAAAACTTTAAATAACTCTCTATTTATGAAGGTTTGGCCAACTGAATGTCACCACCCTGACATACGATTTTTTCAGCTGTTCGTCTTATGTATCGCGCGTGCAATATGTATGGTCAGATACAGCTGCTCTTCTCTGGACATCACATACCCGTATTTTTTACTGATAAACTGCGTAATCTTTTCGACGCACTGGTAAGATTTCTCATATTTTTGCCGAATCACTTCCAGCAGATCGTCGTTTTCATCATCCTGATAATTGTTATGGTCGACGAGACGCTTTGCAAAAAATTTCAGATGTGTAATAAAACGATAGTAGTACACATTATCTTCCTGAAATTCGATATGAAAAAAATATTTTACAATATTCAAAATCTCCTGCATAATTTTTGTAATCTCATACATATTATGCATCACGGTATCATCCATCTGCGCGTTGGCAAGGTGCAGCGCGATAAAACCCGCCTCGTCCTCCGGAAGCTGTACCTTTAACTGACTGTTCATCTGCGCAAGCGCCCACAGACCGATCTCATATTCTTCTTTGTAAAATCTCTTAATATCCCACAACAACACGTTTTTTACAGTAATTCCCTCTAAAAAACGTACAATCGACGTATGCACATGATCGATCAGAGAAATATAAATCATATCGTTCAGACGTTTTCCAAGACGGCTCTTTGCCTCTGCAATAATCTCTTCGCCAATCGTAATATGCTCCATCGGAATGTCCTGCACCAGTACCTGAAACTTGTTGCTGGCATCTTCTGTGGACAGGAAAAATGTCTTGTCAATCACGGCAGGGTCGATCTGCGTACCTGTCTTTTTCTGAAAGCAGATACCTTTTCCCATCACAATTTTTTCCAGTCCCTGTTCGTCACGGACCACCGCCGCATTGTTGTTGAGAATTTTATAAATCTGCATATACTATCTCCTCCTGTTAGGTATCGATGCAATATCTGCTTTTCGTTCTTTTTGTCAGATAGAAAAATCCATAAAAATAAAATGACCTATATGCAAAAATAAATCTGACCGTCGTCATCAAATCTATTCTTGTATATAGGTCTGGCTTGCTCGCTACAATCACCATCCTGCTCTATGTGGATTATGATAGCATGGATGGCTGGAAATGTCAATCTCCAATTCTAAAAAATAAATTATTTTTTGTGCAAATGTTGTGATTCACGGGTAATGTCATTTCGTTAACAGAAGTGCGGCACGCTTAACTGCAGGTTCGGGGCAATAAACTGGCAATCAGTCTGACTATGTGTAGTCCTTTGAGCGGCTACGCGGACGTGTGCATGACAGCCCAAAGGGGCCCTGGAGCGGGCAGCCACCCAAACTGGTAACACACAACAAACTCATGCCACCCTTTATACAGTAGCCCTCCCAAACTCCGAAAGTATCAGTCCATCATTGCGGTCCAGCGTCATACCCACGCTCCACTCGTTGACGAATAAAAGCAGCGGTCTTCCCTTCATATCCACTACTTTTTTCATATCTGATGTTCCGGTCAGGCGATCCAGATCCAGCTCTTTATTTTCAATCCACCGAATATGCTCATACGGCAGATTTTCCATGCGAATCTCCACATTGTATTCATTTTCGAGTCGGAATTTTAGTACGTCAAACTGCAGTACGCCGACGACGCCGACGATAATTTCTTCCATACCGCCTTTGTATTCCTGGAAAATCTGAATCGCTCCTTCCTGCGCAATCTGCGTAACGCCCTTGACGAACTGTTTGCGCTTCATGGTATCGACCTGACGTACGCGTGCAAAGTGTTCCGGGGCAAACGTTGGAATTCCTTCGAATGTAAAGGTTTCCTTTGCGGTTGTAAGCGTATCTCCAATGGAAAAAATACCCGGATCGAACACCCCGATAATATCTCCGGCATACGCTTCTTCTATCATCCTGCGCTCCTGCGCCATCAGCTGCTGCGGCTGGGACAGCTTTACTTCCCGCCCGCCCTGAATATGCCGTACTTCCATACCAGCTGTAAATTTGCCGGAACAGATACGCATAAACGCAATACGGTCACGATGGTTTTTATTCATATTTGCCTGTATTTTAAATACAAACGCCGAAAAATCTTCCGAAAACGGACTAATCGCACCCGTATCCGCGGTTCTTGGCAGAGGCTCATAGGTCATATGCAGAAAATGCTGCAAAAAAGTCTCCACACCAAAATTCGTAAGCGCGGAACCAAAAAATACCGGAGACAGCTCGCCCTTGGTAACAAGCTGCTGGTCAAATTCCGCGCTCGCGCCGTCCAGCAGTTCGATCTCCTCCAGCAGCTGATTTTGGGCATCCCGGCCGATTTCCTGTTCCAGTAAAGGATCGTCCACTGCGATTTCACGCTCTGTACCTTCCTTTGTTCCTTTTAACGTATCGGAAAAGAGCATGACCTTTTTGGTATTGCGATCATAGACGCCCTGAAACTCCTTTCCGGAGCCGATCGGCCAGTTGATCGGACAGGTGGAAATACCGAGTTCTTTTTCAATCTCATCCAGCAGCTCAAACGTATCGTTTGCATCGCGGTCCATTTTGTTAATAAAGGTAAAAATCGGAATATGACGCATCACACATACTTTAAACAGCTTTCTTGTCTGCGCCTCCACACCTTTGGAGCCGTCGATAACCATAACGGCAGAATCCGCCGCCATCAGCGTACGATACGTATCCTCTGAGAAATCCTGATGCCCTGGCGTATCCAGAATATTGACACAATAATGATCGTAATGAAACTGCAGCACAGACGAGGTAACTGAAATACCTCTTTGCTTTTCAATCTCCATCCAGTCGGAAACGGCATGTCTCGCAGTTGCCTTGCCTTTTACCGAGCCTGCCAGGTTAATTGCCCCGCCGTAGAGCAGAAATTTTTCCGTTAATGTCGTCTTTCCGGCATCCGGATGGGATATGATTGCAAATGTTCTTCTTTTTTCTATTTCCTGACGTAAATCTGACATGATTTGTTCCTCCGGTTCATTCAGAATCTTTCTTATGATAAATGGTTCAGGCAGATTTTTGGGGATTTCTGCCAGCAACGTAATTTTAGTATAGCGGACTTCATATGTCAAGAAAATCATGCGACGTCTGAAGCGCCGCTGCAGCAAATTTTGTTACTGTTTGCAGGTTTATCTGTGAACAGCAACCGAATTTTTACCGGCAGCTCCGTATAAGAATTCCACTTCATACACAAACTGCATACAGACACATCGATCCCTGCTGTTATCCGGATCATCATTTTTATAAAGGAGCCTTTCAATTATGACTTTTAGTGAATTACACCGCAACGTATTAAAAGCAAAAAAAGACGATACCCCTCTTCCGGCAGATCTGTCCAGCCAGGAGCAGCATCAGCTGGACTGCCTGCTTCACCCGGACGATCATCCGCTCATCTGGAAAACAGGATCCTGTGACTGTGAAGATGGCAAATGTGCCGCGGCCTGCACGTTTGCCGCACTGGAAATCAAAGACGGACAGGTCGCCTTTGACGCTTCCAAATGTACCGGATGCGCCAAATGTATCGAAGCGTGTCAGAACCAAAACCTGACGTTCAGCCAGGACTCGGTCAAAGCGCTGGAAATGCTCAAGGAAGGCAGTCATCCGGTCTATGCGCTGATGGCGCCTGCTTTTATCGGACAATTTGGCGAAGACGCCACGCCTTCCCGCATCCGCAGCGCTTTAAAGCAAATCGGATTCTCCGGTATGATCGAGGTCGCGGCTTTTGCCGATATACTGACACTCAAAGAATCTTTGGAATTTCATAAAAATATGAAACGTCCGGGCGCCTTTCAGCTGACGAGCTGCTGCTGTCCGGTCTGGATCCGGATGATTCGAAATGATTTTGGCAAAATTGTAGAACATCTGCCCGCATCCGTTTCTCCGATGATCGCCTGTGCGCGTATTGCCAAACAGCTGCACAAAGGCTGCCGTACGATATTTGTCGGTCCCTGTCTTGCAAAAAAAGCAGAAGCAAAAGAACCGGATCTGGCCGGCGCCGTAGACTGTGTGTTAACGTTTGAAGAGCTTAACTACCTGTTCGAAACCTTTCAGGTCGATTTTTCCAAAATGGACGCCGAAACCAAAGAGCATTCGGCCAGCGCCGGACGTCTTTACGCCCGCACCGGAGGCGTAAGTCAGGCGGTCATGGACTGCGTGGAAAAGATCGATTCCGACTGTCAGGTAGAGCCGGTCTGCGCCAATGGCGTTGCCAACTGTAAGAAACTGCTCGAAAGCATCCTGGACGGAAAGGCTTCTGGTAATTTCTTTGAAGGTATGGCCTGTGAGGGCGGCTGCGTCGGCGGCCCCAAAAGAGTCATTACAAAAGAACAGGGAACCGAGCTTGTCAATGCCTATGCCGATCAGGCGCTGTACAAAACGCCTGCGGAAAATCCGTATGTCATCGATCTGATTCACCGGCTGGGATTTTTTACGATCGAAGAATTTTTAAAAAACAGCGATATTCTGACACGCCGGCTGTAGGCACATGCAATGCTTCTGACACGTCGGCTGCAGGCACATGCAATGCTTCTGACACGTCGGCTGCAGGCACATGCAATGCTTCTGACACGTCGGCTGCAGGCACATGCAAAACAGGCATCTGGTACATACCGGATGCCTGTTTTTCGCGTTATGATCTGTTTCTTTGTCCTTCCAGCTCTTCCTCAATTCGCAGCAGCCGGTTATATTTCGCTACGCGTTCACTCCGGCACGGCGCTCCGGTCTTGATATACCCAGTGTGCATCCCGACTGCCAGATCTGCGATAAACGTATCTTCCGTCTCGCCGGAACGATGCGACATAATGGTCCGATAGCCGTTTTCCTTTGCCGTACGGATGGCAAGCATCGTCTCTGTCAGACTGCCGATCTGATTCGGCTTGATTAAGATCGCGTTGGCGCATCCATTGTGAATGCCCCGCGTCAGCCTGGTTACATTTGTAACAAACAGATCGTCTCCGACCAGCATAATCCTCTTTCCCAGCCGTTCGGTTATTTTTTTCCAGCCGTCCCAGTCTTCCTCATCGAGCGGATCTTCGATCGAAATAATCGGATATTTATCGACCAGCTTTTCATAATAATCGATCATTTCATCGGTCGAGCGCATAATCATCTGCCCGTCGGTGTCCGGCGTCAGACAGTTGCAGTCCGGCTCGCAGATACATCCATCTTTGACCTCCTCGGTGACTACCGTTGTGCCTTCGCAGTTGCACTCTGTTTCCTGCGTATTATTCTGCTCGATCATTTTTGCATTTTTGCGTATCAGCGATTTTGTCTCTCCCGGAAAATAATACATGGCAGCGTCTTCCTGGAACAATTCGCTTGCTGCTGCGTCCATGGCAAAGGAAATGTCCCTGCCCGGTTCGAACCCTGCATTTCTGACCGCTTTTATCAGATAGTCCAGTACTTCAAACGTATCTTTCAAATCCGGCGCAAAGCCGCCCTCGTCTCCGACGCCCGTACTATGGCCGTCCTGATCGAGCAGTTTTTTCAATTCCTGATACACCTCGGCGCACCACTGCAGTCCCTGGCGGATACCGTCTGCCCCGACCGGCATAATCATAAATTCCTGAAAATCGATGCAGTTTTTACTATGAGCGCCGCCATTTAAAATATTCATCATCGGTATCGGTATCGTTCCTTTTCCGCAGCCTCCCAGATACCGGTATAATGGGAGTCTGAGCGCGTGTGCAGACGCTCTGGCACATGCCAGGGATACGCCGAGCACCGCATTGGCGCCAAGAGAAGATTTATTTTTCGTACCGTCCAGTTCTATCATGCTCTCATCGATCTGGTTCTGCAGCATAGCGTCTTTCCCGGACAGCAGCTGTGCAATTTTTCCGTTGACATTCGCTACCGCCCGACACACGCCTTTCCCATGATAGGCTTTTTCGCCGTCGCGCAGCTCCACCGCCTCAAACTGTCCGGTACTCGCGCCGGAAGGTACGTCCGCTCTGGCGCGGAAGGTTTCTTTTGTTTCACTGTGTTCCACCGTTACCTCGGCTTCCACCGTCGGATTTCCACGGGAATCCATAATTTCTCTGGCACATACGTCTATAATTTTTAATCTTGCTGACATAAAGACCTCCTTTTCGTTCCATCATACATGATTTACTATTTCCCAAAAGAAGGTCTTCCATACATCGATCTGTCTGAATTCTGTTTTTTATCACTGCGCGGACCGCAGATATTTTTCTGTAAACGCAGGCGCATCCATAGGCTTGTCATGCAGATATCCCTGAATCTGGTTACAGCCGCAGGCGTATACCAGCTCTTCTTCGTCTTTTGTTTCGATTCCCTCGCACAGCACTTCAAAATCGATCCGCTGAAACATTTCCATCAGACTGCGCATTACTTCCTGTCCGGTTTTGGACTTTAGGCTATGCAATACAAAGCTGCGGTCAAATTTAATAACGTCCGCCGGAACCATTCCGATCACGTCCAAAGAATTGTATCCGGAGCCAAAATCATCCATACTAATTCGAAATCCAAGCGTCCGCAGCCTTTCGATCTGTCTGATGATCACATCCAGATTTTCACAAAATACCGTCTCTGTCAGCTCAAATTCAATAAACCGCCTGGGAACGCCTGCCCGGTCGATATAAGCGATGACCTCGTCTAAAAACCCTTCTTTTGTAAAATCCAGACGGGATAAATTAACTGAAACCGCAAATAATTCGATCCCCTGTGCCATCCATTCTTTCATCGTATCGGCCAGCAGATGAATGATTCTGCGGTCCAGTTCCATAATCATGCCTGACTTTTCCAGCAGCGGTACAAAATATCCAGGCGTTAAGATATCTCCGTCAGTATCCCGTATTCTTGCCAGTGCCTCCGCGCCTGCCAGCTTCTGCTCATCGATCGAAAACTTCGGCTGCAGATACAGTAAGATACGGTTATCCTCCAAAGCCTGTTCAAACATCGGAATGATCCTGGATTCGCATAAGATCTTTTGCTCCAGCTCTTTGGTATAAAACGTCACGTTGCTTTTATAATCATCTTTGTTTTCTTTCTGCGCATAGCGCACACGATCGATGATCCGGTCGATCTGTCTGTCCTGTTTGCTTATAAAACAGGCGCCGCAGTTCATATAAATATGTATCTGCGGAAATTCCCGATTCATAATTTTGGAAAAGTCCCGGCACATAATCAAAAACTCTTCCTGTATGACAATCTCATCCGGTGTGTAAGCCTCTGCCAGCACAATCATATGATCGCCATAAATTCTTGAGGCAAGCCTGCAGTCCGGATTTGTAAAGCAAAAATGATCCGCCATCCGCTCCAACAGCAGATTGCCGTTCTCAAATCCGCAGGTCTGATTAAAATACTTAAAATTTTTAATATTTATCCCTACTACTACCGGATATCTGAGCCTTCCTGCAGTAATAAAAAAATGTTTCTGAAAATCTTCCAGAATCGGCAGATGTGTAATATTATCCTTTCTTACTCCTGATAGCTGAACCATATTTCCCCCATCGTTCAAACACATGTTCCCGTTAAATTACAAAAAAACCCGGTACATTTTCATGTACTCGGGCTCTTAACGGGCGTTCCCAAATAACTGTTTTATTATACCATTGAAAGAAACATTTGTAAATTCCTTTTTTAACTTTTTCGCGTTCTCTCTCTGATTACCGTAACTGTTCGGATAATCCATGGAACTGTTGCGTATCCGGCCATCAGGATTTGCTGCGCGCCAGAGCGCAGTAACTCCTAACCGTTACGACTGATCTTCCCCAATATCTCCACCGCGTTTTCTCTGATCATACATCTGCCATGTTCCCGGATATACGCAGCGATGCTTTTTGTATAACAAATACTCTCCATATATTCGTCTGCCAGCTGAAAAAGTCTCGCTGTATCCCGTACCCCGTACTCCCTGACATCCGCCAGCAAAAAATATACCCCGCGGTACTCATACAAAGAAGCCTTTAAGCCTGCCGGCGCTTTGCCGCAAAATTCTGTCACATGTATCAGATGTCTGGATTTGAGTATTGCCGTTTCCATTTGTCTGGCGATCTGAGCCGCCTCTTCGTTTTTACGCTCCAGTTCTTTTTTTCGTTCCTGTTCTTCTATCTCAGACTCAGACTGCGACAGCGCCGACAGGCTTTGATCTGTCTGATCTGAGCCGCCCAGACCCGATGAAAAGGTAATTTCCAGCGATTCGTCTGATAAAAACGCCGCGTGTACCGCGATGCTTTCTCCCTGTCTGACGAATCCGGTTTCCTGCTGGGCTCTTTGCATAATCTGTCTGAAAAAATCCACCGCACGCGCATCGTTTTGATAAATCGAACGTTTATCCATCCCATAATCCGCAATTTCTTCTTCTGTCATAACGCATTGTAACGTTTGTTTGTCTAATACTGAAAATTCCATCTTCCTCTCCTGTCGTATGGTCACTGATCATCCTGATGTGCCGTATATTTTGTAACGTTTCTGCTCTTTTTGTATCCATATGTTTTTTGTATCCATTGTTATATCCATTGGTTATATCTATTGTCGTATTCTTTTTGGTCTGATATCTGCATCCACAGAAGCCCCGTGCACCCGGCGGCCTGTGGACGACAGCTATCAGTCCTGCCGCTGCAGATCAAAAAACGGTGTCTCCCCATCTCTTTACTGCAACCGTACCACAAATCACGCCAGCTGTAAATGACAAATTCTATTCCATACGAATATGTATCCGCTTTCCCAGACATGCCGCTACACGTATGAGAAAGTCAAGACTTGGATTGTATTTTCCGCTCTCCAGTCTGGATATATTGGATTTCTTCGTACCAGCGCGCTCTGCGAGCGTTTCCTGCGTGATATGCTGCTCTTTTCGAACCTGCTTAATCTGGCTGATCACCTCAAGCCGCGGTTCCAGCTTCTCCTCTCCCATTCTTTTGATCCTTCTGATCGTTTGATCTTTTTTTACATTTTCTCTTCTTTTTCAACATCCACTCTAAAAAGTTATCATATATGATAACTTTTTGTCAATAACAAATCCAAAAACAATCGAAATTTTCGTTGTAACTGCTGCGGTTGCAATTTGGATTCGATCACAACGCAATTTTCATAAATTTTCTCTTTTCAACTGTCCAAAAATATATTATAATGTTTCTCAGGGTTAACCAGCCTTGAACTTTATACCGAAGGAGTTTCTGCTTTATGAGCGTTTATTTATGGATTACATGCATCGCAGCTGTTACACTTTTACTTGTTATCATCCTGTTTTTTAGAAAATTTCTGGCAGGAAAGGAAAATGGTCTGATCATATTTTCCGTTATTCTGCCCGGCGTCCTGCTAAGCGCCGCGCTATACGTATTCGCTTCGATGCAGGGGACACAGATACTGTCCGAAAAGCTGGCGGCGGAATATCAGATCAAAGAAGAAACGTTTCGCACAACGGATGAAAATACAGCGAATTATCTTCACTCTGCTTACGCCTTTTATGCAGAAAACGGCGTGCAATACCAGCTGCGCGGCACACAGCTTTTACAGGAACCGGATGCAGCGCCTGCGTTTACAGGCATCTATACATGTGAAGCGGTAGACGGTTATCCCTGGTGCTATTTGAAAAAGGGAACGGTTATCCGTTACACGCTGACTGCACTTTCTCATGACGGCAGTGAAGCCATCGATTATGAAGCTGCGTCCAAAAAGAAATAAATGCAAAATACGATCAAAAAAGGGTATCGGAAATATGAATTTCCGATACCCTTTTTCTTATGATGCATCTGTTATCGTTGTATCTGTTTTCCGCTGCATTACAAATGCAGTACCCGTTCCCTGATCTCCTGTGTTCTCCCCTGATTCCAGAACTGCGTTCCAATATAGCCGCATGTCCTCCTCGCCACATTCATTTTATTCTGATCGGTACTGCCGCAGTTTGGGCACTTCCAGATCAGCTTGCCGTGACCATCGTTAATAATATCGATCTCTCCGTCATAGCCGCATTCCTGACAGTAATCGCTCTTGGTATTCAGCTCCGCATACATGATATTATCATAAATATAACGCATGACCGAGAGCACAGCCTCCAGATTGGTCTTCATATCCGGTACTTCCACATAGCTGATCGCCCCTCCCGGAGACAGCATCTGAAATTCCGCTTCAAATTTCAGCTTGGTAAACGCGTCGATCTGCTCTGTCACGTGCACATGATAACTGTTCGTAATATAATTTTTATCCGTCACACCCGGAATTTTGTCAAAACGCTTCTGCAGACATTTTGCAAACTTATACGTCGTCGATTCTAACGGCGTTCCGTAAACGGAAAAATCGATGTTTTCTTCTTCCTTCCACTTTGCGCAGGCGTCGTTCATATGCTGCATGACCGCGAGTGCAAACGGCTTTGCCTCTGCGTCTGTATGTGACCTGCCTGTCATATATCTGGTGCATTCATATAATCCTGCATAACCAAGCGATATCGTGGAATATCCTCCATATAATAACCGATCGATCGTCTCGCCTTTTTTCAGTCTGGAAAGCGCCCCATGCTGCCATAAGATCGGCGCCACGTCGGAAGGCGTTCCTTTCAGACGATTGTGACGGCACATCAGCGCACGCTTGCATAATGCCAGACGCTCGTCAAAAATCTTCCAAAACCGGTCTGTATCCCCGCCGGACGAACAGGCAATATCTACCAGATTCAGCGTAACAACGCCCTGGTTAAACCTTCCGTAAAATTTAAATTTATCCTGTTCATCTTTATATACGGTAAGAAAAGAACGGCAGCCCATACATGTATAGCAGTTGCCCTGCTTTAGCTTTTTCATCATCTTTTCTGAAATATAATCCGGCACCATGCGTTTTGCCGTACACTGCGCGGCGATTTTTGTCAGATAGTAATATTTGCTGTCTTCATGAATATTGTCTTCCTCCAATACATAAATCAGCTTTGGAAACGCAGGCGTAATATAAATACCCTGTTCGTTCATTACGCCTTTCATACGCTGGTGCAGCATCTCCTCGATACAAATCGCAAGGTCGTCCCTTGTCTGGCCTTCTTCCACTTCGTCCAGATACATAAATACCGTTACAAACGGCGCCTGTCCGTTTGTCGTCATCAGGGAAATCACCTGATACTGGATCATCTGCACTCCCTGCCGGATCTCGTCACGTACTCTTTTTTCCGCGATTTCATTAATCTTGATCTCATCCAGCTCCAGATCTTCGGACGCAAACTCCTCCCGAACCCTTCTGCGGAATTTTTCCCGGCTGACCTGTACAAACGGCGCCAGATGGGACAGAGATATGCTCTGGCCGCCATACTGGGCGCTCGCAATCTGCGCGATGCTCTGCGTCGCAATATTGCAGGCCGTCGCAAAGCTCTTTGGCGGTTCGATCAGAGTCTCGCTGATAACCGTACCGTTCTGCAGCATGTCTTCCAGGTTGACCAGGCAGCAGTTGTGCATATGCTGGGCAAAATAATCCGCGTCATGAAAATGAATGATTCCTTCTTCATGTGCATTTACAATATCCTGCGGCAACAAAAATCGTCTGGTAATATCCTTGCTGACCTCGCCGGCCATATAATCTCTCTGCACACTGTTAACGGTCGGATTTTTGTTGGAATTTTCCTGCTTTACTTCCTCATTGTTACATTCAATCAGGCTAAGAATCTGTTCATCCGTAGAGTTAGACTTACGCACGAGCGCACGTTTATAGCGGTAAGTAATATAATTTCTGGCAACGTCAAATGCACGCTGGTTCATAATCTCATTTTCTACAAGATCCTGAATCTCCTCTACGTTCAGCGCACGCTCCATCCGTTCACAGATTTTTCTCACATTGTCCGAAATCAAAGCAACCTGCAGCTCATTCAGCCGTGCACTTTCTGGTACGCTTAAGTTGGCCCTGCTTACTGCCTGGCTGATTTTATCGATGTCAAATGTCATCTCTGAACCACTTCGTTTAATAATTTTCATTTTACCCTGCTCCTTATTTCATTCTCAGACCCATTTTCCTGGTAACCGTAACGATTCCTTTTCCGTTACTTTCCTGCACCAAAAGATTCACATGCTTCTGAATGATATTGTATCCAAACACAGGTTCATTGTCAATGCCAAATACTATATCTATGTATTTTTTATAAAATATTATCATTTAATCTACAAGATATTGTATAATTGCAAAAAAGATGAATCCACATCCAGGGATTCATCTCTACAACACTCCTTTCGTCGAAAGTACGTCGCTAATGCGTTCATCCAGACTCACTGCCTGATCCAGCGCTTTTCCGAAGGCTTTAAACATCGCTTCCATCATATGATGATCATTATCTCCATACAGGACTTTGATATGCAGATTCATACCCGCCGTATAGCTGACGGCATAAAAAAACTCTTTTGCCATCTGCGTATCCATCCCGCCGCACCGGTCTGCGTGAAACTGCGCGTCATATACAAAATACGGCCTGCCGGACAAATCCAGCGCGCACAGTACGAGCGCCTCGTCCATCGGAAGAATCACAGAACCATACCGGCGAATACCTTTTTTATCCCCCACAGCCTGTGAAATGGCGCTGCCCAGCACAATACCGGTATCTTCGATACTATGATGACTATCCACATGCGTATCCCCGCGGCAGACTGCCGTAAGATCGAACAGTCCATGTCGGGCAAATCCGTCCAGCATATGATCAAAAAAACCGATTCCGGTATCCAGACTGCTTTTGCCTGTTCCATCCAGGTCCAGGCAGACAGTAATCTGCGTTTCTTTCGTATCCCGTTTTACCTGTGCCGATCTGCTCACTGCATCATTCCCTCACTTTGCTTTTTTTCATGATTCTGATCCCATTTCGAAATCAGTCTGGTGCGTACCCACTTCGGATCGTTGCTGTAAGTACGCTGTACATAGCTGCAATACTCCCTGCGTGTCATTTCATGAATATTTTTCTGTTCTCTCATACCTTTCTCCTTTGCTTTTGTCTTGTGGTTGTATCGTGTGCATCTATTTTAATCGCAACCGATGATTCTTTCAAGTGTTTTTCCAAATATTTCTGTCCGGATCTGATTTCCTCCCGGCATATTTTACGCATTCTTACGGACTTTGCAGCGAGTGCAAAGTCCTGGTGTGAACAGCAACAATTTACGGTCAGCTTCTGAAAACTTTTTTACGCAAAAAAAGAGTCCGGATATTTCCCTGCACTCTTTTTATTTTCCAAAAACTATTGCATCAGCCGGTCCGGTCCATATGCTAAAGCGTCTGTCCGTGCGCTCCCGTCTCTATCTGCCCCCCCCCACAATAATACAGGAAATATTTCTCCCGCAAAGGCTGGTAGGCGCCTCTTGGCAAAAAAATATTTCTGCCGTTGTCCAGACAGATTTCGTGAGAATTGATGCTGTCGATATGAGAAAGATTTACGATATAAGAAGCTCCTACTTTTACAAACTCCTCATATGGCTCCAGCATCCTGTGCAGTTCCGCAATCGTCATACGCACAATCGCCTGCGAGCCATCCGCCAGATACAGGCACTGCCGCTTTCCCTGTGCCTCGCAGGAGAGGATCTGTTCTAACGCAATCCGGCATATTTTGCCATCGATCCGAAGCAGCAGATATTTTTTCTGCTTTTCCGTAATTTCATCTAAAAATTTATCCAGAACCAAAAACAGCTGTTTTTGCGTCACCGGTTTTACCAGATACTGGGAAGCGTCTACGCCAAATGCCTCCAGCGCATGATCCACAGATGAAGTCAGAAAAATAATTCTCCCCTCGCTGCCCATATTCCGCAGCTCCTGCGCCGCCAGCATTCCTGTCTTCTGCGGCATATAGATATCCAGCAGCAGCAGATCCGGCGCGTAATCTTCTTCTCTGACCGTTTGCAGCAGCTCCTGCGCACTGCCAAACCTTTTAATAGAAAAGACACACCCCGGATGCTCCTTCTGATAGGTCGTCAGCATATTCTCCGCCTTATCCAGTTCTTTTTTCTCGTCGTCACAAAGCGCTATCAGGTACATAATTGTTGTCTCTTTCGTCGTTCGTTCAAAGTTACTTTTACCATTATAGCATTTTGTTTTCTAAAAGCAATAGCTGACATGCAATTTCTGAGTCGCTGTTAATATTCAGGCGGCATAATGACTGCCGCAATAATATATGCCAGTACCCCGCTGGCTCCAGCCAGACAGAATAATACCCATACAAACCGGATGACCGTCGCATCGATATTAAAATACTGTGCGATACCGCCGCACACGCCGCAAATAATCCGATTCTGAGCTGATTTTACAAGTCTTTTTGTTTCCATTTTTCTTCCTCCGTTTGTTAAATAATTGATTTAGTCAATAGAGATGACACCCATTCCACAGTTTAGTGCAAACTCTGCCGTTCCTCCATTTTCGATTCGTTTTGCTCTGGACAGTCCGGTATAACTATTATCTCCGATCTCAATACTTCCTACTCCGCATTCCAGCTTATAATTTACGCTGTCAGCGCCTTTTGCAAGTTCCATGCTGATCTCTCCCATGCCACAGTCGATCTGTGCGTCTCCGCTGATATCGGCTTCGATATCTATCCTTCCGACTCCGCAGTCCAGCCGAACGGTATGCAGTATGCTGTTCTCGATGTCCATTTCACCTGCGCCGACGGCTCCGGTAAACGTATCTGCCGTAATCGTATCCAGCGCGATCCGTCCAGCCTCTGCACTGACGGTCATCTGATCGGCCCCAAAACCACAGTCCGTCTCTATCTCTCCGGCTTTGATACGGATCGTTACATTTTGAAACTGAAACTGTTCCGGAATGCTCACATATACCATTGCATCCTTGCGTCTGCTCTTTCCCTTTCGGTTATCTTTGATCGTGATCGCGCCTGATTCACAGTTTGCCAGTATGTTCTCTGTCTGCCCTGCCGCCATAACCTGTATCCGGCTGTCGTCAGATTCTTCGATACATAAATAACCATGCTGCAGATCGATAGACAAATCCTGAATCGCAGATCCGTCGATCGCAAGCAGTCCCATAGCATCATCGCTGTCTGAATCAAAGGCATCCATATCGTCTTGTGAATATTCATATTCATCATCCATCCTCTGCTCAGGAATCTCCCTTTTCGCCCGGACGGCCAGATCCTGTGCCTTTTCCTTTGCCCGGCCTAACATACCGTCTTCCCAGTCCAAGTGACCGCCGCTTAATACCACGCTTAAGATCAGTGCCGCAAAGCCGATGCCGACACAGCCGGCAGCGATATACAATATCATTCGAATTAATCTGTTCATGCCGCGCTCCTTCCCCATTGCAATACTCTTTGAAACAGCTGTATGATCTGACGGAACGCCCACGGCAGAAACCTGCCGCAGACAAGCAGTACAAGAACAAAGCTGATACCGCTTCCAGCGATCAAAAGCATGCCGACTCCAAGAATTGACAGACCTTTCACAAGCGACATCGTACAAAACTCTGTAATCGCTACTACCGTACATACAATACCGCCAATCACACCGCCGACCGAACAGACTCCAAGCACTGCCACGACTGCAATCAGCACGCCTGCCACTCCAAGCACTCCGGACAAGGCGGTTCCCCAGATCGGAGATGTTAATATTGCCAGTATAATCAGTAAAATTATCTTTGATCGCCTGTCTGTATTCCCATCACCCGGCCTGCCTTTGCTTCCATACTGATCATACCGTTTGTAATCTGCCCCTGATGTGTTTTTCTGCCAGGAATTACTTTCGGAGCGCGCATTTGCCCTCGAAGAAGATGCCTGTTCTGATTTTTTCTGAAAATCGCTGCCAGAAAAAATACTTTTATATCCGTGACCGGACCCGCTTTTCTGATATCCGTATTTCCCGGACTGTGTCTGCCCTTCCCGTACCTGCGGCGGATTTTTTAAAGCTCCCTTCATGTCTCCGGTACTATTTAACGCTTCTATAATACTGTCTGCAATTTTTTGCGGAGACTCAAGCTCTTCTAATACAACCGCTTCGTTTTCCGCTCCGGCATCTTCAAAATAACTTCGGTAATAATCCATCGCCTCATCCCGTTCTTCCCTGGGAATCTCATATAACAGACGTTCTAACTGTGCTAAAAATAGATCTTTGTTCATGCTAACTCCTCTCCCGAAAACAATGCACTGATTTTTTTTGAATAACTCTTCCACTCGTCACTATACAGACGAAGCTGCGCCTCACCTGCCGATGTCAGCTTATAATATCTGCGGTTTCTGCCGCCGCATTCCCGATCGTATACCTGCAGACAATCGTCTTTCTGCAAACGGCGCAGCACCGGATAAAGTGTGGATTCTGACACTTCGATAGTTCTTCGCACATCCTGCGTAATCTTGTATCCGTAAGTGCCTTCTTCGTCTTTGGATACGACTGCCAGTACGATAGCATCTAAAAGTGCAGCGCCTGTATTAAAAACCATGCCATCACTCCTTGATTCATTATATTATTTATTGTTTGATATTAGTTGTTATTTAATACTATATGATATATAATATCATTTGTCAAGTGGTAATTGTCTCTCTCTCACATACAGACCGTCCAGGTCATCCACAACCGCAAAAAAACCGCTTTTTATCAAAGCGGTTTTTCAGATCCTGTTCCTTTTGTCATTTTATCTGCAGCAGCCGGCACTGCCCTATCCACGCTTCAGGCCCGTTTTACGACTGTTAAATAAGCGCCTTAGGAACAACCGACAAATATACACAGGGTAAGATGGGGGCTGAACGTAGTAGTAGTAAGTAGTGGCTGCATTGACTAACTGCAAAGACACGTGTGCAATTCATCTGCTCGCATAAGGTGCTTATTTAACAGCCGCATACTGCAAACGGCGGTACTGCCCCTTCCGGTACAAAGCGGGCTGAGTAAACCGGAAGGAACAATCGCCCAGGACGGCTGCCACATGCACTTATATTAGCAAAATCGAATTATTTTTAAAAGAGCTTCGGAATATACCGCATTTTTTTCGGCATCTTTTGCACAATTTGTAGAAATATGTCAGCCGGCGCTTTTACAACAGCTTCATCGCCTCTTCATCCGCCACTACTACCACGTCCGGATGCAGCTGCAGTACGGATGCAGGTACTTTCGGCGTAACCGGACCATATAACGCGTCTTTCAAAGCCTGCGCTTTTGCGCTGCCGCTTACAATCAAAAGAATCTTCTTTGCCAGCATAATGCCCCGGATACCCATTGTATAAGCATAACGCGGCACTTCGTCTTCACTTGCAAAAAAGCGCTTGTTTGCTTCGATCGTACTCTGTGTAAGCTCGACGCAATGTGTGCCGCAAGCAAACGCCTCGTCCGGCTCGTTAAAGCCGATATGTCCGTTATTTCCAAGTCCCAGCAGCTGCAGATCCACACCGCCGGTCTGTTCGATTATCTGATCGTATTCCGTGCAGGCCTTTTCGCTGTCTGCTTCCAGACCATCCGGTACAAAGGTACGCGACAGATCTATATTAATATGATCAAACAGATTGGCGTTCATAAATTTGCGGTAGCTCTGCGGATGATCCGGTCCAAGTCCCTGATATTCGTCCAGGTTTACCGAGGTAACTTTGGAAAAATCCAGTTCTCCTTTCTCGTACTGCGTGATCAGATTCTGATACAGTCCCACCGGCGAAGATCCTGTCGCAAGTCCGAGTACGCAGTCCGGCTTTAATATTACCTGCGCGGCAATAACAGCCGCCGCCCTGCGGCTCATTTCATCATAATCCTTTGTTTTGTAAATGTTCATACCAATTCTCCTTTTCTTCTTATTATAATAGTAATCTCAGAAAGAGGCTGCCTTGTAAAAACGCTTCTGTCCAAACTGCATCCATACTACAATGTATTCCGTAGTTCCTTGGTTGTAGATTTGTACAACCCCCTATTTTAAGTATACGTATTTTCATCGGAATTTCAATAGAATTTTTCGAAAGAACCACCAAAAACATTGTGCAAATATCACAAAAGCGAATCTAAAATTTCAGCAAAGTATTCAACAGATGAAAAAACTCCACAAGTACTTTCAGAACCTTTCAAACCGCTTGAAATTCCAGAACGAACCGCTATACTGGAAACATAACAGGGAGGTGATTACAATGAATCAAAAAATTTCAAACCTGAAAGGAAAGCTGATCGTATCCTGTCAGGCTCTGCCTGACGAACCGCTTCACTCTTCTTTCATCATGGGCCGTATGGCACTGGCGGCAAAGCAGGGCGGCGCCAGCGGAATCCGTGCCAACACCAGGGAAGATATCAGGGAAATTCAGTCTCAGACGGATCTTCCGATCATCGGCATCGTAAAACGCGACTATGAAGACAGCAGCGTCTATATCACGCCAACGATGAAAGAAGTCGAAGAGCTGATGGAAGTACATCCTGAAATCATTGCGTTGGACGCTACCGGTCGTCTTCGTCCAAACGGACTCGAACTGCATGATTTTTTCCATCGTCTGAAAGAAACATATCCGGATCAGTTATGGATGGCGGACTGCTCTACGGTAGAAGAGGCTCTTTACGCAGACAGTCTTGGATTTGATTTTATCGGAACAACCATGGTCGGCTATACGCCGCAAAGCGAAGGACTTCGCATTGAAGAAGACGATTTTGCGATTTTACGTCAGATTATCAGCAAATCGGAGCATCCTGTCATAGCCGAGGGAAATATCGACACTCCGGCAAAAGCAAAACGAGTGATTGAACTGGGGGCATTTTGCGTGGTTGTCGGTTCGATTATTACAAGACCGCAGCTGATTACACGCGCATTCGCAAGAGTACTGGAACCATAAAACGACAGATTTCAAAAAGGAGAAGAACAAATGAGAGATTTAGAAAAATACAAAGGCATTATTCCTGCATTTTACGCATGTTATGATAAGGAAGGTCAGATCAGTCCGCAGGGGGTACGGGCACTGACAAAATATTACATCGAAAAAGGTGTGAAAGGGGTATATGTGAATGGTTCCTCTGGCGAATGTATTTACCAGAGTGTCGAAGATAAAAAGCTGGTACTTGAAAATGTTATGGAAGCCGCGGAAGGAAAACTGACGGTTATCGCCCATGTAGCCTGCAACAATACCGCAGACAGCGTCGAGCTGGCAAAGCACGCCCAGAGCGTTCATGTCGACGCAATCGCCGCAATCCCTCCGATTTATTTCCATCTGCCGGAACACGCGATCGCAGATTACTGGAACGATATCAGCCTTGGCGCACCAGATACGGATTTTATCATTTACAACATTCCGCAGCTTGCAGGCGTTGCCCTGACGATGAGCCTTTTTGCCAAAATGCGTGAAAATCCGCGTGTCATCGGCGTAAAAAATTCTTCGATGCCGGTACAGGATATACAGATGTTTTTACAGGCCGGCGGAGATTCCTGTATCGTATTTAACGGACCGGACGAGCAGTTTATCAGCGGAAGAGTCATTGGCGCCCAGGGAGCGATCGGCGGTACTTACGGCGCTATGCCAGAGCTGTTTTTAAAAATGGACGAACATGTAAAAGCCGGCCAGATCGACAAAGCGCGGGAAATCCAGTATGCAGTAAACGAAATTATTTATAAAATGTGCTCTGCACACGGAAATATGTATGGCGTGATCAAAGCCATCCTTAAGATCAACGAAGGTCTGGAATTAGGCGGCGTCAGAAAGCCTCTGCCGGCGCTGACCGATGAGGATCACGCAATTGTGGAACAGGCTGCTTCCATGATCCGCACCGCAAAGGAAAACTATCTGTAATCTTTGATACAAAAAACAGTAGTCATCGATCGATACCAAACGTCTGATCTGCTTTTACGAAACCTATCGGATGTTTTACATGCAACACAACGAGAGGAATTTTGATGCGGCTGTCATCCGCATCAGAAACTTCCTCTGTGATACAGGAGGATAACGTATGCAGGGTTTTACAACAATAGATCTTATTATTTTAATAGTTTATCTTGCCGCAGTGCTGTTTGCGGGACTTCTTTTTGCCAAAAAAGATATGAAAGGCAAAGAATATTTCAAGGGTGACGGTACCATCCCATGGTGGGTAACGTCTGTATCCATCTTCGCTACTTTATTAAGTCCGATTTCCTTTTTATCGCTGGCTGGCAATTCCTATGCCGGAACATGGATTATGTGGTTTGCACAGCTTGGAATGATTCTTGCCATTCCGTTTACGATCCGGTTTTTCCTGCCTATTTACAGCAAGCTGGATATCGACACAGCTTATCATTATCTGGAGCTGCGTTTTGAAAGCCGCGGGCTTCGGGTGCTGGGCGCTGTCATGTTTATCATTTATCAGATCGGACGTATGTCCATCATTATGTATCTGCCATGTATGGTACTGTCCAATCTGACCGGAATCAATGTCAATCTGCTGATCATCATTATGGGTGTCATCGCAATTATTTATTCCTATACCGGAGGACTGAAATCCGTATTATGGACTGATTTTATCCAGGGTTCTGTCCTGTTAGTCGGAGTTACGATTGCCCTGCTGTTTTTAGTCGCGCATACAGACGGCGGTTTCGGAGCCATTTTTGACGCTTTTCGCAATGACGGAAAATTCCTAGCGCCAGATCAGCCGGTGTTTAGTCCTAACCTGTTAAAAGACAGCGTATTTCTTCTGATCGTGGGCGCAGGTTTTAATACCATGGGTTCTTATGTGTCCAGCCAGGATATTGTACAGCGTTTTACTACCACGACAGATACGAAAAAATTAAACAAAATGATGCTGACCAACGGTGCGTTATCGATCTTTATCGCAACTGTATTTTATCTGATCGGAACCGGACTGTATGTATTTTATCAGCAGAATGAACTCCCACCGGCAGCCGCGCAGGATCAGATCTTTGCATCTTATATCGCGTTTGAGCTTCCTGTCGGCGTGACCGGACTGCTGTTAGCAGCCATTTACGCAGCTTCACAGTCCACGTTATCCACCGGCTTAAACTCTGTCGCAGCAAGCTGGACGCTGGATATTCAGGCAAGGGTCAGCAAAAAAGAATTAAGTCTTGAAAAACAGACAAAGATCGGACAGTATGTATCGCTGTTAGTTGGTATTTTCGCAATCCTGGTTTCTGTGGTTTTGGCAAACGGCGGTATCAAATCTGCCTACGAATGGTTTAACGGATTTATGGGACTTGTATTAGGTATCCTGATTGGAACATTTATTCTCGGAGCCTTTACAAAAGTTGCCAACGCCTTTGGCGCAACGCTTGCGTTTATTGCAGCTTCCGTCGTGATGGTCGGTATTAAATACTTTGCTCCTGCGGGCGCGGTATCCATCTGGTCCTATTCAATTATTTCAATCGTTGTATCTTTGGCTGTTGGCATTCCGGCCAGCATCATTAGCAGAAAAATGTCAGGAGACGATTCCGTTCCTGCGGCAAATACAACCATTTACAATTAAACTGGGGAGGTTTTTATGATATTTGGAAATATAAAACATCTGGACGAATATTCGTTTTTGGACAAAGCTGTCATGGAATGTTTTGACTATGCCAAAACGCATGATCTGTCAGCATATGAAAACGGATGCCATGAAATCGCTGGAAAACGTTTGTTTGTAAATATTGTGGGGTATACTACCACTACGGAGAACGAACGCTTCTGGGAAGCGCACAGACAGTATCTGGATCTGCATCTGATGCTGCACGGAACCGAACAGATCGATCTGAATTTTATTGCAAATCTGGAACAAAAAGATTACCGGGAAAACGATGACTTCCTGCCTCTGGAAGGAGAAAAAAACAGTTCTGTCATACTGCGGGACAACGATTTTCTCATCTGCTTTCCAAATGACGGACATCGTACTGCCATACAGGTGACAGCTCCCGAATCCATAAAGAAAGCAATTTTTAAAATACAGATTTCATCATCCTGAAATTGCATTTCCGGATTTCCAAATCACTCTGCACCTGACGGAATCGCTTCCATCGGCCGAAAGGCGCAGAGCGTGATTTTGGAACCTCCGACAGACTGAATTTCGTTACCCGAAAGCCAGACGTATCAGACAATAAACAGCATCTTAACCACGAAATGAACAGAAAGAAGAAAAATCAGGTAACAGCATGAAAAAATATGTTAGCATCGATATTGGAGGAACTGCCATCAAATACGGTCTGATCGGTGCAGACGGTATGATTATCAGCCGCAGCGAAACGCCGACGCAGGCAGAAAAAGGCGGACCTTCTATTTTGGAAAAAGCGATAACGATCACCGATCGATTTGATCAGGACCATGAAATTGCCGGCATCTGCATATCAACCGCCGGCATCGTAAATACCAAAAAGGGAATGATTCAGCACGCGGCGCCTTTAATCCCGAATTATACAGGCGTTTGTTTTAAAGAACCGATGGAAAAACGATTCGGCGTACCCTGCGAGGTAGAAAATGATGTAAACTGTGCCGGACTCGCCGAATATCTGACCGGCGCCGGAAAAGAATGCGATCCGATGCTGATGCTGACTGTCGGTACGGGCATCGGCGGATGCCTCGTGACAGGCGGTCACGTATTTCACGGCGTATCTTACAGCGCCTGTGAAGTCGGATATCTGCATATGCGAGACAGTGATTTTCAGACTCTTGGCTCTGCCAGCAGTCTGGTAAAAAGAACCGCCAGCCGTAAACAGGAACCCGTTGAAAACTGGAACGGCTTTCGTATATTCAGCGAAGCCCGACTGGGAAATTCTGTCTGTATCCAGTCCATCGACGAGATGGTCGATGTGCTTGGACTTGGCATCGCCAATCTCTGCTATGTGCTGAATCCCGAAACGGTTGTACTTGGCGGCGGCATTATGGCGCAGGAAGATTATTTAAAAGAAAAGATTCAAAACGCCGTAAACAACTATCTGATTGACAGCATTGCCTCCAGAGTAACGATCACATTTGCCAGACACCGCAACGACGCCGGTATGCTTGGCGCGTTTTACCATTTCAAAAATTGTCGTCATCTGTAAGCAGATGATCATCCAGCTTTTTAAATCTTCCTGAAACGAACAGAAAATAAAACTGAGGTTGATCTTATGGAATATTATATTAAATCAGTCGTTCCTGTCATTAAGCAAAACTATGAAAAATTCACGGCAGTAGAAAAAAATATCGCCGACTTTTTCATTAATAATCAGGCAAAAGTAGATTTTTCTTCCAAAGCCATCTCCGACCGGCTCTACGTATCAGAGGCTTCATTATCCAGATTTGCGCAAAAATGCGGATACCGCGGATACAGAGAGTTTATGTACCAGTACGAAATGACTCTTATGGCAGAAAGAGAT
The DNA here is from genome assembly GCA_910577225.1 of uncultured Eubacterium sp. Taxonomy (GTDB): domain Bacteria; phylum Bacillota; class Clostridia; order Lachnospirales; family Lachnospiraceae; genus Eubacterium_J. The sequence goes on from CAJTMV010000002.1 coordinate 28,457, forward strand.
TCCATAACCGGAAATACACGAATGATCTTAAACTCTTACCAGGAACTTTTGAACAAGACCTATCAGCTGGTAGACGAAGAACAGATTTCCCGCATCGCACGTTATATCGGAACTTCCAGGCGGGTTCTGGCATGTGGACGCGGAAGCTCCGGGCACGCGGCTGCAGAAATGGAAATGCGATTTATGCGCATCGGCGTCGATATTAATTCGCTGTGCGATAACGACCTGATCCGAATGCGTGCCATCTTTCAAAACCATGAAAGCCTAATCTTTGGCATCAGCATTAGCGCAGAAACACAGGATGTTTTGTATCTGCTGCAGGAATCGCATAAGCGCGGAGCAAAAACAGTGTTGATTACAGCCAGAAATGACGATACATTTTATGAGTTCTGTACTGAAGTCGTACAGATTCCATCCCTCCAGCATCTGAATCAGGGACATGTCATATCTCCGCAGTTCCCGGTCCTGCTCATACTGGATATTATTTATTCCTGTTACAGCGGCCTGGACAAACTGACGAAAGACAGTCTGCATAACAATACGCTCAAGGCACTTGCGGATGGCTGGACAAAACAATGAAAAGGAGAACAACTATGGTCATTAAAAATGTAAAAGTCTATACGAAAGACAAGGTGTTTCAGGAAGGCGTCATACACATAAAAGACGGCGTCTTTTCCGATCAGGCAGACGACCGGGAAGTCATCGACGGCAATGGATGCTATGCCATTCCCGGTCTGATCGATCTGCACTTTCATGGCTGCAAAGGACATGATTTTTGCGACGGTACAAAAGAAGCGCTGGAAGGAATCGCGGCACATGAAGCGTCCTGCGGCATTACCGGAATCTGCCCGGCTACAATGACGCTGCCGGAGCAGGAGCTTTTGCACATCCTGCAAACCGCCCACGCATATCGGCAGTCTGACAACAACGGCGCCGATCTGATCGGCATCAATATGGAAGGTCCTTTTATCAGTAAAGTCAAAAAAGGCGCGCAGGATCCCAAACACATTGTCCCATGCGATATGGCAACGGCGGAAAAATTTATCGAAGCATCCGGCGGACTCGTAAAGTTTATCGGCATCGCTCCGGAAGACAATGCCGATTTTTCAGAGTTTATTACAACTATGAAAGATAAGGTCCACATTTCCCTGGCGCATACAAACGCGGATTACGATACGGCTCTCGCAGCTTTTCAGGCCGGCGCCGATCATGCCGTTCATTTATATAACGCCATGCCGCCTTTTACGCACAGAGAACCGGGCGTCATCGGCGCTGTCTGCGACAGTCCGCACGTATATGCAGAATTAATCTGTGACGGCATACACATTCATCCTGCAGTTGTCCGTGCGACGTTCCAGATGCTTGGCGCTGACCGGATCGTTTTTATCAGTGACAGTATGCGTGCTGCAGGTATGCCGAACGGAAGTTACACACTGGGCGGACTGGATGTAAACGTCACGGACCGGAAGGTCACCCTGGCTTCGAACGGTGCGCTGGCAGGATCTGCTTCCACTTTGATGGAATGCATGCGCACAGCCGTTACGCAGATGCATATTCCTCTGGAAACAGCCGTTGCCTGTGCCAGCGTAAATCCGGCGAAGTGCCTGGGCGTTTATGATCAGAGAGGATCGATTGAAACAGGAAAGATTGCAGACGTTGTATTGCTGGATGAAGAGCTTGCGGTATCGATGGTAATAAAAGACGGGGTACGGATTCGTTAGAACCAACGAAAGTCAGGACAATCCCAAGGGATTGTACGTCTGACAGAAAGGAACCGGCGGGAAAATATACATTTCCCCGCCGGTTCCTTTCTGTCAGACGTACAATCTGGCTGAGAAACGCTCTCGTGTGTCGTTTTATAATGGCCTTACGATCACATGAACCTCATCTCCTGGCTGTTTTCCAATTTTCTGGCGGATATCTTTACGAATCCCTATGATATAACAGATGGAGCCGTCGTCGTTTTTTACTCCCATATTCACCACACTCCCGTCATATGGCTCGCCGTCAAATTCTACATGTACCTTTGCACGTCCTGCCTGAAATTCCTGCCGCACATCGTATGGAAAGGCTACATAGGCTCCGCCTTTTTTTTCGGCTTCCCGTATTATGGTATCATATTCATATTTTTTCTCGTTCATTGACATTACTCCTTAAATGAATTTCTCATATGTCTTTATACTTTACCATAATGTGCATTCCTATGCTATAGCAAATTGGACAAAAATATCCGCTCAGATAGTCCAATGCCCTAAAATGGCCATATAAACGGTTTTACGAAATTTATTCTGTTACAAACAGATTGATACGTAATGTCTTACCATGTTATAATAAATGTAACAGAAGGGAGACTTATGAATGATATTAAAATACAATGGCATTCCGGCGCTGTCTATTATTCGTGAGACAAAGCCTACACAGATCATTGTTTCTGACGAGCTGGATAAAAGCGGATATACCTGGCTGACCGCTCTGTCTGCAAAAATGAATCAGGCAGATATGGAACAGCTTCTTCGTAAAATCGACGCATTAAAATTAACTTCTGACAAAGAACTGGCTGACTCTGTACTGGAAATCAGCGTCAGAGCCAATCAGACGCTTGTCAAAAAACTGAGAGGAGATGGTCATATGTGTCAGGCACTACTGGAAATTATGGAACCAGAAATCAATAAAATCAAAGCGTCCGTAGCCGAATCTGTGACACAGTCAGTCACTGAATCTGTAACACAGTCAGTCACCGAATCTGTAACGCAGTCAGTCACCGAATCTGTGACGCAGTCAGTTACACAAGCTAAAATCTCCAGTGCCGTCAGATGTTTTCATGATTTCGGCATCGACGATGTACAGATCAAACAGGCGCTTATCAAACACTTTCACCTGTCTGCCGACGAAGCAGACGGATATTTACAGGAAAGCATATAAAAGCATACTTTTTGTATCATCCTGACGTGATATTTGTTTCGTTATCTTATTGCGAACTATAATACCCCCTGACAGCATCCGCTTCATTTGCCTGTCAGGGGGTATTTCATATTTTTTCTGTTTTATGCTTCGTTCATACCGATCAGCTCGTCCACCGGAAGCGATAATACGATTCCGTTCGCCCTGCTCTGCATCCCGCATTCCTTATTGATCGCCTGCATGATCGATTTTTTGTTTTCCTTTTTTGCAAGAATCAGTACTACCTCACGCTCCTGCTGGATACTGATATTCCAGAATTTCATCGCTTCTTCGCTGCCGATACGCCGGCTATGGAATACCGTACCGCCGGTTGCCCCCATCGGCCTTGCCGCATTCATGACCTCTTCGCTAAATCCCTGATTTACAATTGCCATAATTGCACGATACTGATTATCCATATCTTTCCATTCATCCCTTCCTGATCTTTCCTCATCCTTTGGCTGTATACTTTCCATCAGACGCAGCATATGGCCGCTGCAGCTGGACATCGTAACCGTAAACGCAATTCCTGTATTCGGCATCCCAAGATGCAGTGTGTTGCGCAGCTTCTTTAACATTTTATCAGCCAGTTCCTTTGGCAGCATACTAAGCATCAGATCCTTTTCTACTCCGCCAAGTCCAAGCATATCCATAATTTCGCTCGAAGCAGTCCCCTGCGCATGAACCACATACTGTACCGGCACCATCCCTTCTTTGTATAGCGCTTCTGCCTTATGCACCAGCTTTGGTGTGGCAATCAGAAATAACATCTGAAAAACCGGTTTCTGATTATTGGTCGTCACCTTCATCGTCCTCCTCAAAGTCAAAGATATCGTCGTCCTCAAAATCAAAAATATCATCCTCTGCAAATACAGGTCTTTCTGTATGCATATCTGCCGTACTCTGATCCGGCTGTTTCCTTACCATCTGATACTGTATTCCCATAATCTGTACCGCAATCAGCGGTGTCAGCGCTACCAGCGCTACCACGCCGAATGCATCTGTCATAATATTCCCATCGACGGCTTCACAGGCGCCGATACTAAGCGGAATCAAAAACGTTGTTGTCATAGGGCCACTGGCCACGCCGCCAGAGTCAAACGCAATACCGACAAACATTTTCGGAACAAACCGCGAAAGTATCAGCGCAATCAGATAGCCCGGTATGACAATCCAGTAAATCGGCAGTCCGGTCAGCACACGCAGCATTGCCAGTCCCACACTGACCGACACGCCGACAGACAGGCACCGGTTCATCGCTCTGGCCGATACCGCACCGTTCGTCACGCCTTCCACCTGATGATTTAATACCTGGATTGCCGGCTCCGCTTTTACGATATAGTAGCCGATCAGCATCCCGATCGGTACGAGCAGCCATCTTAATCCTGCCGCACCAATCTCGTTTCCAAGAAAAGAACCAACCGGTGCGAATCCTACGTTTACCCCGCATAAAAACAGTACCAGACCTATGTACGTATAGGCAAATCCAATCAAAATTCGCTTTACCTGCCTATGCTGATAGCGATGACTAAACAGCTGGAACAAGACAAATACCGCGGCAACCGGAAGCAGCGATACCATTACTTCTTTTACATACGGAGGCATACTGATTAAAAATTCCCAAAGCAGATCTCTTGTCGTTACAACATCCGCAACTGTACTGGTCGTATATGCCGCCTGCGTCGGATGAAAAAAGCACCCCAGAATCATGACCGCCAGCACCGGTCCGATACTGGACAGCGCAACCAGACCGAAGCTATCGCTCGACGCGTTCTTATCGCCTCTGACAGAAGCAAGACCGACACCCATGGCCATAATAAACGGTACCGTCATCGGTCCGGTCGTAACGCCGCCCGAGTCAAAGGCAACCGCCATAAATTCTTTCGGTACAAAAAATGCCATTCCTGTCAATGCAATATAAAATACAATTAATATCGTAGAAAGATCGATCTGAAACAAAATTCTTACAATCGCTATAGCGAGAAATATCCCGACGCCTACCGCTACCGTCAGTATCAGCGTCATATTTGGAATGGAAGGAACCTGCTGGGCCAGCACCTGAAGGTCGGGTTCTGAGACAGTAATAATGACGCCCATGGCAAACCCAATCGCTGCAATCAGCACAATCATCCGCGTTTTTGAAATCTGCACGCCGATCCCTTCCCCAAGCGGCGTCATGGACATCTCCGCGCCCAGCTGAAAAAATCCCATTCCCGCCACAAGCATAATGGCTCCTGTCAGAAACATAAACATCGTCCCCAGTTCCAGCGGCACCAGAAAGATACTGATAAACAGCACAATACCTGTAATTGGCAATACCGCAGAAAGCGACTCCATTATTTTTTCTTTTAACTTTTGATTCAAACAGTCTCTCCTTTCTATTATTACTGCAGATTTACAAACGATTCTGTCTTTGCTGCAGTTTTACAAATATTTCCGTCCGCACTGTCTTTACTACAGATTTGCAAATATTTCCGTCTGCTCTCTTAACTGTTCCACAATTTCCTTATTGATATCCATCCTGCTTGTGATATCCGCCATATTCCCGACCAGATTTCTGGCGCTCCCCGCAACGCCGCTAATATCTCCGGCTCCTTCGTCGATCGCGCTTGTAATACTCTTAATAGATGTAACGATCTCTGACATCGAATTGCGCAGATGGAGCGCTTTGTTATGGAATTCTTCCATTTCCCGTTCTACATAAAAGGCGTCGTCCTTATACTGCTGCCCGGCAGTCACAAACGTTTGAAATTCCGTCAGTATTGTTTCGTTCATATAATTGATCAGTTCCTGCGCATTTTGAGATAAATGATACACTGCGCTCGTAACGACCTGATTCACCTCCTGAATACGTGTCGCCGTCTTTGCGCAGGAATCCGCAAGCGCGCGGATCTCCCCCGCCACAACCGCAAATCCTTTCCCCGTCTCGCCAGCACGGGATGCTTCCACTGACGCATTCAGAGCAATCAGATTTGTCGAAACTGAAATAGATAAAATTTCTTTTGTAAGCGAATTGACCTGATCGACGCTTTTGCTGTTTTCAATCGCTTCATTTAGTTCCACAAGAATATGCGCTGCTTTTGCACCGATCACTTCGGTATTTGTCTGTGCCGTCTGCTCCATCTTTCCCGCCCGTACTTTCATTGCCGAAGCGTAAGACGTAATCTCGCCGCATTCTTTTACCATATCGTTTACATCTTCGTTCACGTCAGTTGCATTTGCACTGATGCTGGAGGCGTTTTGCGCTACTTTGCGTATCGCCGCAGACAGAGCCTCCATCAGCGTATGCAGGTCTTTTGTACTTTTACTGGAGGTTTTTGTCTTGCCGAGCACCTCTCCGACGACTGAATTAATACGTTCCGAGCTTCCCTGCAATGTCTGCATCATATTTTTAATCGGCTTTACGACATATTTTAAAATGATACTGATCGCCGCTATCACAAGAAGCAGACCTGTTACAACCGTAATGCCGCTGATAATAATAGAAGAAAAATAAACGTTCGTAAGATTTCGTCTGGCTCCTGTCGTTCGAATCTCAATCGCATCCAAAAGCTGCGCCATATTACTTTCAGCATCGGCGCCATATACAGCTACTTCCTCATTTGCGCATGCGTAAGCCTCCTGCGTCCTGCTGTCTGCACTGGCGCATACCAGCCGGACAAGCGCATGTTTAAATTCGCTGTAATTTTCCATCAGTTCTTTATAAATATGCTGTTCTTCTTCTGTAACACAATCCTCATATAATTTCAGCTGATCGTCCAGACCCGCTTCCTCTTCTTTGATCTGTGAAACGATCGAAATCATCGTATCATAATCAGACGCAACAATATGAGACAATGCCAGTTTATGTATATTCAGCATAGAGCAGCGGATTTCGGTCAGCTTCGCTGCTCCGGCCATCTGATCATCTACAATCTCCGCCGCATTGGAATTCACCCGTGTAATATTATATACAGACAAAATATTTGAGACAAACGCCACAATACCAAGCAAAAGTATTGGTAAAATCAGACGTTTTTGAATACTGAGACCGCTGTTCATAATAACCATATCCTCCATCTGTTTTTAACGCTTATCTTGCGGTGACTTTTTCCACCATCTGATCCAGCTGTTTTTGCAAATCTTCTCCAGTCGCATTTCCTGCCGCCATATTTCCGGCAAATGTTTCCACAGGTTCCCAGAACTTCCCGCTGACTCTCTGTAAATGAGAATATTCGGACTGTTCCAGCAGTGCGGCGATTGCCAAAGACTGCTGTACCTGCTCAGACTCCGCGGCATTTTTGTTGGACGGTCCCTGACCGCGCAGTTCAAACCGCAGCTGCTGATTTTTTTCGCTCACGATCCATTCGGCCAGTTTTGCGGCCCATTCGGGATATTTCGAATACGCGTTTACGCCAATCAGCTTGCACCCGGAAAAAGAAGCCATCTGTATCTGTCTGCCTGCACATGTGTAAGACGGCAGCTTTGCAGCGCCCATATTCGTTCCCCATATTTCCTGTATCGCAACCGCGTTCCATACTCCGCTGATGCCCGCAATCACAGAGCCATCCTGCACGCCCTGCAGAAATTCGGTATCGGTCCTGTTCGAAAATCCGGGATTTTCCGCTATCTGCAGCATAGACTGCGCCACATCGATACCTCTGACCTCTCCTTCCGTTTGATTCCACGTACAATAATTCGTCAGTCCGTCTTCATTCAGTCCCGCTTCCATTCCGGTATTTCCGAAAAAAGCATATACATACCAGGCAGACGACCAGTCCATCGCCAGATATTTTCCGTTGTCCGCAGCGATGTGAAGCATCTTTTCCAGAGACAAAATGTCATCCTCGCTAAAAAACTCCTTGTTATAATATAAAAAATATCCATTATCAGCCGTCAGAGGATACGCATACATCTCTGACCCGACAGACGCGGCCTCTACCGCTTTTGACAGATGCTCCGTGCGCAGTACATCTGCCTGTTCGACCGGCTCCAGCGCTCCTGCCGCTGCCAGTGCCGGCAGCTGATCATCCGCAAACGTAAACACATCCGCACCTTCTTCCAGACCTCCCAGCAGGGCATTTTTACAATCTGACTCACCCTGCGGACTATATGTAATCTGGATATCGGCCTGACTCTGATATTCTTCCCGAAAACTATCCGTTATCTCTGCCAGCAGCGACGCGTCTTCCTCTGCGCCCCAGACAGTCAGATGCACGCTCTCCCGCTCCGCCGGTTCTTCCTGCGTCTGTTCTTCTGATACCTGCTGGCCTTTTTCTTTCCCGCACGCCGCAAACAATATTGTACCGGCTGCTGCCATGCATAAAACGCGCCGCGCATATCTGCGGCTGCTTTTTTTTGAGATTTTTTCTTCCTTTCTCATTTCCTCATTCCTCTCCTGCCTGTCTCTGCCCCTTTTTTTATTACAAAACGTAACCGTTAGGGAAGACTGATCTGTTAAATAGTATAGCATATGTGCTATTTTTCATCTATACTTTCTCTAAAATTTTTCTTTTTTCACTTTCCAGCGGTTCCTGATGCATCTTAAAAGCATTTATTTATTTTTTTCAAATAAAGTAGGAAATTTCATCAAAATATGCTAAAATAAAGTATGTCATTATAAAACAGTCATCATCGGGTCCCCGGGAGTGCGATTTCCTGGCGGACACCAGAAATCAGGAGGAACCTATGTCAGATTTTAATTTTAATAGCGATGAAGAATGCTTAAACGTATCCGTTCGTTCAGACGGCGCTGACGACAACGGCAGCTACAAATTTGTATGCCGTCTGGAACATTTTGGACATCAGTCCTACGGTCAGTCTTTCGGAATTTATTTTTCTCAGGACGTTTCTATTGTGGAAGTTCCCGGAGATGTGGAAGCCATCGCAGAGGGCAACCATCTGCATATCCGACGCAACAATCAGATGAACGATAACGGACTGGTTGAAATATGGATCAAACTGTCTGCCCAGGAATCGCCGGAAGTAACCGGTATCACAGATATTGCCTGCCAGCCGGAAGAAAATGGAAAAGAAGTATTGGAAATCGGAGCAGTGCAGCGCGCAATTTATTCCAGAAGAAGCGTCCGCAGCTATCAGCCGGACATGCTGCCAAAAGAAATCATCGAACGCATTGTAACAGCCGGTACTTATGCGGCAACCGGCATGAACCATCAGTCTCCTGTCATTCTCGCGGTTACAAATAAAGAAATGCGCGATAAGCTCTCTGCCATGAACGCAAGGATTCTTGGAAAAGAAGGTGACGATCCATTTTATGGAGCGCCAGTCGTTCTTGTCGTACTTGCAGATAAAGACATGCCTACGTTTCTTTATGACGGCAGCCTTGTAATCGGAAATATGATGCTTGCGGCGGAAGAGCTGGGCATCGGCAGCTGCTGGATACACCGTGCCAAAGAAGCGTTCGAATCAGACGAGGGCAAAGAGATTCTAAGCTCCCTTGGCATTGCGGGCAATTACGAAGGTATCGGACACCTGATCCTTGGTTATCCTGAAGGAGAGAAAAATGCCGCGGCGCCTCGCAAAGAAAATTATGTCTGTTATGTAGACTAATCTTCGTTCCTACATGTAAAAAAATCCCGCCTGTCTTTTTACCATCAAAGACAGGCGGGATTTCGCATTTTAACAGGCCTCTACGATATAATATCCGAGCTTTACCTCTTTCATTGCGGCTTCTCCCTTTTCCAGCATTTCCAGAAGCATCCGTACCGCAATTTCGCCGCTCCTTTCGTAGGAATAATGGACCGTAATCAAAGGCGGCGCCGTTACCCTTGCCATATCCGAATCGCCCTGTCCGGCTACCACGATCTGCTTTGGTACCTCTATCCCCTGTTCGCCAAGATACTGCATCGCACCTGCAGCCATGGTATCCGTCGCACATACCAGTCCGTCCAGACCCTGACAGCGCTCTAACAGTTCCTTTGTTTTCTCATATCCGGACGCAATATTAAAATCAGCCGTTACCGCATTTTCCGCCAGACTGTCATACCCCATATCGCACACCGCATTGCAAAATCCGCGATAGCGTTCCGCACCTACCGCCTGATCCTGCTGCAGGGCGCCGATATATCCCAGATGTTTTCTTCCCTTTTCCAGCAACAGCTTTGTCAGATCATAGGCAGCATGATAATCGTCATGAAATACACAATGATATCCGGTTAACCGCTGTCCGACAATTACCACCGGCACAAGCATATTTTTCAAAATACGTTTATGCTCTGCTGTAAATACAGTTGCAGACAAAATCACACCGTCTACCTGCTTATTATTAAACGCAAGCAGATATTCCGATTCTTTCTGCGGATTATTCTGCGTTACCGCCAGCACCGTCTGATATTCGCTCCCATTTAATACCGACAGAATGCCTTCTACAATCCTGCCTATTGATGCTGACGCTACTTTCGGCACAATTACTCCAATCATTTTTGTCTTTTTGGTTCGCAACGTCTGCGCCTGTACGGATGGTCTGTATCCTGTCTCTTCCACAACCTTGCGAATCGCTTCTTTCTTTTCATCTGAAATATGTCCGTTATTAAAATAACGTGAAACAGCTGCACTGGACACGCCTGCCAGTTTCGCAATTTCTGCTATATTCATTTGCATCGCTCCTTGTATCTACAAAAATCATTAACATTATCATAACACATACCGACATTTTTTTCCAGAGCAAAAGTTAAGATCATAACAGAAAAGGTTAACAAAAGTAATAACTCCATAGGATCCTGGGATATTTCCTACGCCATTTCCGGTCATAAACTGAAATCGATTTCAGTTTATATTAAAAATTTTTGATTCCTTTTCAGAATCCTTTTTCATAACCTGTATTTTTTCTTATCTGATTTCTTATCTGATTTTCTGATTTCCTATCTGATTTCGTCTAATTTCTTTCTGACTTCTTATCTGATTTCCTATCTGATTCCTTACCTGATTCTGATTCGGCATACCTAATTCGCTATCCCCAGTTCTATCTCCTGTTCTCCGCCCCGATAAAGAAACGGCTTTATTTTTTCAATAAGAATCGCGTCTTTTGAAGAATAGCATAGCGATAACGGTTCTGTAAGATCCAACGCAAATACTCCAAGTATGGATTTTGCATTAACAACCCGCTGCCCGCAACCAAGATCAAAATGTGCTTCAAATTGTTCAATAATGTTTACAAACTGCTGTACCTGCTGCACATTATCAAATTTAACACTTACCTGTTGCATGAAAAACCCTCCTTACGATATTTGTTATCGATTTCACTTTTCGAAAACATCATACACTTATGCGGGCATTTTGTAAATTGGCATTTCCTACTAATTTTTTATTCTTTTTTTGTAAAATCTGATAAATCTACTTCAGGAATCCGAACACAAGGCTGCCATTTGTGCATCTTCCGGCGAATCGCCTGCTGCAAAAATCTCTTTCAGCGAGAGATTCCGCCACTCGCAAATCATACGAACCCCGTTCGCTTTTTTCGCATGAACCGAAGCGATCTGCAAACAGCTGTCTTCGATCAGAAACCGCACTCCGATTTGCAGCTCCTTTGGCAGATGCTGCATCACGCGTTCCGCCTCATTTCTGCTCCAGTGACTGTGACGCGCACGCAGCAATGTTAGTTTATAGCTGTGCCCTTCTTTGTTTCGGTAAACAAGCAATCGAAAATGAAACTTTTTTTCCAAAGGCTTCAGATACGAGACCGTTTCTTCATTTAACAAATAAAAAAATTCTTTTTCTGTCTCTTCTTCTGCCGGATGCAATACGATATGCGCTCCGCCGGAAAACACGCCGCCGGAAAATAAATGCCAGACATCGTGACACCGCTTCCTGGCGTCTTCGTATGGCAGCGTCGTGGCGAAAAACAAAGCCGCGCCTTCTCTTTGAGACAATACCTCCAGCGCTGCCTGCACGTCCTTCGCAACATCCGGACAGACCAAATGATCGCTGCTGTCCAACGAGCGCCTGCCGCCCGTTACAAGCGTTCCCTGAATATCCAGAAAAACAGCTTTGGGACGTCTCGGAATACGAAACAATGGCCATGGGCCAAACAGCATCTGATTAACGAGATTCTCCCTGCCTCCATAAGCAAGGTAACAGGAACATCGTTTTCTGGCGCAGGATCCGTCTTCTTTCTTTTTGACGACACTGCTGATACTGCATCTTCGCAGCTTTCCATCGGCTTCTGCAAATACCCTCTCCAGGCACTGTGACACGTCCGCAGGATGCTCCTCAAGCTCCCGGTAAAAATACGGATCGATTTGGGAAAATGTCCGGATTTCCTCTGCAGTGTACGGGCGGGTCAGTCCATCCATCCGATTGATCCACAGATAAATCTGTTCGGGCAGTTCTTCCCGAAGCAGCTGCAGCTGACAGACCGCATCCGGATCTCCGACTGCTCCGACACTCATACGAACCCCTTTCGTTACAAGCTGTCTGCATTTTGCGACAAACTGTTTCCGTGTCGTCATCTGCGGATGAAACGTCGCCCATAACCGCAGTCTGGACAGCACGCCCCCATTTTGCAGAAAAATCGCCAGGGACTCTGTTGTCTGAAATCCAAGATTGGTCTGTGCCCCGACTGCATCGACCCTGGAAAGCGCACTGAGCCTCCCCAGTCCTTCCCAATACCATGGATGAATCAGCGCTTCTCCATACGGCGCCAGCAGCAGCGCATGTTTTCCTTCTGTCCGAACGGCCGCTTCATAATTTTGTACAAAAAAAAGCCACTGCTCTTTATCCTTTTCCAGCTCCTTTTTCGTACTGCGACGTTTGGAGAAAGGACAATAAGAGCAGTGGTAATTACAGCTTTTCAGACTGCCGCGGTAAACGATCATATAACTCCTCCCATTCTTCCATCGCTGTCTGCACACTGGCAGAGATCAGCTGCGGTCCAAGATGATCAGAATACCCTAATCCGGCTTCTGTCAGTGTCAGATACTCTGCAGAGCGCTTCTTTTGCAAAGTAATATATCCGCTGTCTGTCCAGTCCTGCAGTATCGGAAAATCCGCGATAACAGAACTTCCAAACGCTTTCTGATACCCTTCCAACGAGAGTCCCGGCATCAGAAACAGATGTCTGATCAGGTAACGCCGCCGCAGTTCTTCCTGTGAGAGAAGTATGCCATGAGAAATTCTGGTAAAATCTGTCGTGTTCTCATATTCATGCAGCCTTGTCAGACACTCCTGCCTGGTCACTGCATAAGGACTGCAAAAATGCAGATTTCCCAAATAACTCCTGCCGCCGCAGCCCAACGCAAGAGATGTGCCAAACCCACATTCGACATAGGTTTTTTCTTCTTTCCGGCGTACAAACCTGCGCATGGAATCCTGTCGGTATCCCTCGCTTTTTAAAAAGCTGCCGGCCGCCTGATACTGCAGGTACGTCTGCTCCGCATCCGGACGGATTCCCTGATACTGCATACCCACGCCATGTTTTACATACAGCGGGTATAAAAAAATCTCATCCGGTTCAAACGTCAGCGCTTCTTTGAGCGACTCCAGCAGACTGTTTACCGTCTGTCCCGGGATCCCATAAATAAAATCCGTATTGACGCAGGCAAAGTCAGACGATTTTAAAAGATGTAACGCTTCTCTGGCTTTTTGCGCACAATGCCTTCTTCCAAGTACCGCTAATTCCCGATCGTGAAAACTCTGTATCCCCATACTCACTCTCGTAACGCCTGCCTGCTTTAGCGCCTGAAGCCTTGGCGCATCTGTCTGGTTCGGCGCCGTCTCCGCCACAATCTGCCGATCTTTGGTAAAAGCAAACAAATCGGCAGCCATACCAAACATCCGCTCCAGCTGCCCGGGAAGTAACGACAGCGGCGTTCCCCCGCCGATCACCAGCTCGCAAAATTCGGCCTGCACGGAATCCAGCAGCTGTTGATACTGAATCCCCTGCCTTTTTACCGCATCCAGATAACGGTCCATATCCTGTGCATCCTGTCCCGTTACGGAAAACAGATTGCAGTAACCGCATTTTGCCTGACAAAAAGGAATATGTATGTACAGGCTGTTTTCACTGCCTTTGAGAAAATGTATATACTCTTTCAGATACACATCCTCTAACGGACGGTAAGCCGTCTTATGCGGATAACTATACATATACTGCACATATGGATTCATGTCTTTCTTCCTTCTTTGCAACCTCTGCTATTCGTCTGTTTTCAGCCGGAACCTGCCCGCTTCTTCGTTCTGACGATGACTCAGCGCCACCAGTCCCTGCGTATCTTCCGTACATTCGCTGATCGTCTGAGACAAAAGCGTCATGCTGGCGCTTGTCTCTTCTGTAGACGCTGCGTTTTCTTCCACAACGCTGGCCAGATTGGTAATCGAATCTGTCACAATCTTCTTCAGCGAATTTAAAATCTCCGTCTGCTTGCCGATTTCTTTGGTGACTTCTTCTACCTGTGTTACTTCTGTATTTAAATGTCCAAATGCTTCTCTCGTTTCATTCAGACAAGCCTGCTGTTTTTGTACGTTTGTCGTAACTTCCTGCATCTTGCTGACGGATACTTCCACATTGCCAATCAGTTCCTTGACAATCTCCTCGATCTCCTGCGCGTTACCAGAAGATTCTTCGGAAAGATTTCGTATCTCCTCCGCTACAACCGCAAACCCTCTGCCGGCTTCTCCCGCTCTGGCTGCCTCTATACTGGCATTTAACGACAGCAGATTCGTCTGGGCCGCCAGACCTTTGATAATTTCTACCGCTTTATTAATATTGGCAGCCGAATCGTTATTTTTATTCGTCTGTTCTGACACAATCGTAATCGTATCGATCGTCAGCTTCGTAATCCGGTCCAGCTCGCTGATACTGTCAGAAGCAATAGCCGTATGTCCGGCCATCGCTGATACTGTTTCTTCCAGTCGATTCACGCCGCTTTTTTCTACCTCGATAACGCGTCCGAGTTCTTTGATCTTATCATTTACCGTCTCCGTCTCATTTGCCTGACTCGTTGCTCCCTGCGCCAGATCGTCGATCGCCTGGTTTGTATTCTGAATACTTTCTGAGATATGTCCGAATTTTTCACTAAATCTTTCGCTGCTCTCATTCAGCGCTTCTCCGGTATGTATCACGCTGCCCAGCATACCTGCCAGCGACTGGCGTACGTTCTCCAGCGAACGCGCCATTTCACCGATCTCGTTGGCACGATCTAACAATGCCGGACTAACGGTAAAGCTCAGATCGCCCATCGCCGCCTGACGAAGATTCGTCTCTACCAGCTTAATACCTTTTGTAATCCGGATGCCTCCCAGCGATGCGATAACCAGAGCCGCAGCCAGCATAACGACAGCCGATACGCCGTATATCATAAGCATTTTGGAAAACTGCTCCTGAATCCGGTCTTTCATGCCGTCGATCATCGCGTTCATATCGTCGACATAATTGCCTGTGGCAACCGCCCATCCCCATGGTTCAAACATCTCGGCATAAGCGATCTTTGGCGCAACTGTTTTCCCGTCGGACTTTGTAAAATAAAATTCCAGATATTCGCCTCCGGACTGCGCTGCAGACACCACGCTCTGCGTCACTTTTACACCGTTTTGGTCCGTCAGGTCCCGTCTGTCCGTTCCTTCCTGATCGGTCAGAATCGGGTGCATCACCAGCGTATAATCTTCTCCGTCTATCCAGATATATCCGGATGCGTCGTCCCGATACCTCATGGCACGCACTGCGTCCGCAGCCAGCTTCTGCGCCTCCTGCTCAGACATCTCCCCGCTCTGACTCCTGTCATAATAACTTTGTACAACAGACATCGCTCCCTGCACCTGCGACTTAATCTCCATCTGATACCCGTCTGTCATCGTCTGTTCATACAAATCATCCGTTTCATTCATCGATTCTCTGAGATAATGAATCCCCAGCAGCGCCAGTCCGATCGTAGGTATCGATACCATAACGAATATAATGGAAATTAACATAGCTGTCAGACTTCGAAAGCCTTTTCTTCCCCGTGCTCTTTCAACTCCTTTGTTCATCGTAATAACCCCACCTTCTAATTTTTTATACTATCAATAGTTTCATTATACACGATTTCAAAGCAAAGTCAACAAACAAGCAAAAGAATCTGGTAAAAAAGCACAATTTTGATCATTTTTCTATTATTTAATTATGCACTTTCACTTATAATTTCATTTCTTTTAAAGGAAAAAGTGTTTATAGGGAACGATATCAACCATCGGATGATGAATCCCGTGAAACTGGCACCCATCCTCTCCATAGCAGGTTCCATGATCTGAACAGCAGATGACAAACGTGTCTCCCCGCAGCTTTTTCCACCCATCGAACAGGCGCCCCAGATGACGGTCTGCATACCGCAGTGCCGCCGCGTGGCTGTCCAGACTGTCATGCCGCGCGCCGTCCACATAAAAATAATTGGGATAATGAATGGCGTCCACATTCACATACATAAAAATTTTTTTCGGATTGTCACGCTCTGCTTCTATTTTTTTCAAAATAAAATCCACCTGATTTTTCGTACTCTCTTTTACCGGACATCCAAACGACGGATTCCAGTAGCTTTTCTGAAAATAACCTGGAAACACTTTGCCGATATCGGTACGATTGTCAAAAAAAGACACGCCGCCGATACACCATGTATCATATCCGTCTCTTTCAAGACCTTCCATAATCGTGCTTCCGGAAAACGCATATGCGCCCTGCGGCACTTTACGGCGCAGACCGATCGCTTTCGGATAAAACAGCAGCTCTCTGTCCGCCTGATTTTTCAGATCGTACCGGCATGGCAAAAATCCCGCAAACATCGCATGATGAGATGGATATGTAAAGTTTCCCGGCGCCTGACATTTTTCCCAGCTGCCGTAACGGTTCAAAACAGGCGTCGTTCCCGCCGCCTCCTCCTGACAGGCTGCGTCATAACGCAGCGTATCCAGACAGATAAACAAAATATCCATGGCGCCAGCCACTTTTGTCATGTCGACGGGCTGTTTTTTATTTAAGATTTCATTTTCCGGTTGGTTCATGCTTTTATTCTCCCAAAAAGCCTCGCAAACCTGATATTTCCCTGTTTGCGAGGCCTTTTCTTTCATGATCTGTCAGTCTTTATCATCGCTTGCCAAAACTGTGATTATCCTTCGATTGCAATATATTTGCTTTCTTCCACTTCTGGCTTTACTTCCTTCTTCGGAACAGATACTTTCAAAATGCCGTCTTCAAATCTTGCTTTAATATCCTCCTGCGTCACTGCTTCTCCCACATAAAAGCTCCTGCTGCATGAACCGTAATATCTCTCCCGGCGGATATATTGTCCTTCTTTATCTTTTTCACTGTTATCCCTGTTCGTCGACGCGCTGATGGTCAGATAGCCTTCTTTTAGTTCTGCCTGCACATCCGATTTCTTATACCCCGGAAGATCGATATCCAGTTCGAAGCCGTTTGCCGTCTCTTTGATATCTGTACGCATCACATTGCTTGTCGGCGTATGATATCTCGCCAGCGATTTGGATGGGCGGGTGAAATCATTAAAAAACTCATCAAATAAATTTTCTCCAAAAATACCAGGCATTAACATAGGTCATTCCTCCATTTCTTATTTTAGCCGGCGTCTTTGCCGGTTGTTGTTTTGTTTTGCTTACAAGTATGTTATAACACTTTTATTAGCACTCGTCAAGCTCGAGTGCTAATAATTTTTGTGAATTTTTTGTGAAGTCTGAAAATTATTATTTTTACCTGTCTCTGCAGCTTATACCCGCATCCTAACCAGAATCAGACTGACAGCTTCTTTCCCTGTCTATCCTGCCCGTTTATTGCACAATTATTCAGACAGATTCTCCCGACGTCTGCTTCTGGTCATTGCAACAATGCAAACCTGATGCCAGGCAATACGTATTGTCGGAAAAACACGCCAGATGAAAGAAATTTATAAAAAGACAGCTATCATACAAATCAAACATTTACACATTGTATAAATTCATGGTATGGTAGGATAAGATACATCTGCAAGGAGAAAATCATTATGAATGATACGATTGCCGCTATCTTAAAACAACTTCGAAACGAATCGCATATATCGGTAAAACAGGCTGTCACGCTGTTAAAAAGCTACGATATCGACATTGCTTCAAAAACCATTTATGGATATGAAAGCGGTCTTAGTATGCCAAATGCCGACGTATTTTTAGCGTTGTGCCAGATATATCGTTCGGGCAGCAAAGGCAATGCCCAAAATACCGCAGCAGAAGCCGGGCTGGAACATCCCGAAAAAAATACGACGGATACGGATACCATCGAGGACGCGATTTCTTTTCTCAACGATTATCAGATGCTGGACGCTTTTGGAAAGGACATTGTGCAAAAGATCCTGCAGCATGAAAAAGAACGCATGCGGCAGATGCATCCGTAAGTATCTGCCGTGCGTCCCGTCGTTTTTTCCTGCTTTAATCCCACCAGAAATACCAGACATCTGACTGCGCAAGACCCGCTGCCAGCTCGGAGATTGTGTATGTACGTGTTCCCTGATCGACACGGTCGTTGCAAAACGCATAGTGCTCTTTGGCCGCTTCTATCGGATCCATGCCGTTTAGTCCTTTGGGCGCATAAAATTCCATTACATCGTGGGTAAAGACGGCTGGTACTGCCTCGTACTTTTCATACCAGTATTTACAGACCGACATCATCTCCTCCGGCCCCGGACATTCGTTCCAGCCTCCC
This sequence comes from uncultured Eubacterium sp., assembly GCA_910577225.1. GTDB lineage: Bacteria > Bacillota > Clostridia > Lachnospirales > Lachnospiraceae > Eubacterium_J. Next base: position 47,049 of record CAJTMV010000002.1, read on the forward strand.
ATCGGAAGGTACGCAATGATCTCCCATGGATGTCTGACCGGAATCTTAAAAAGAATCGTATCCGCTTCCAGCGTCCTGTCCCGAAACGAACAATAACCGGTAAACTCATGTAAAATATCGCCTTCGGTTTCTGTGCCGATAAAACCTTCCTCCTCTCCCTCTTCCACATATTCTGTATGCGATTCGTACCATTCTTCCAGCAGTTTTTTACCATTATCCTGACAGCTGTCTATGATCTTTTGTCTGTCGTCTGTATCCGCTCCTGTTTCCATCAGCCATTCGACCGCATATTCGTCCAGACAAAGGAGCGCCGGATAAAACCCTCCGGTCGTCTTCGCTTCTTCAAAAGCTGCATGCCAGGCCTCTTCAGCCAGTTTTGGATTCGAACCTTTTTCAAATACCCGGTAACTGCATCCAAAACGATCCGCTATTTTTTTTGTAATCTCTTCCATCTTCGTTTCCTCCATTATGTAGCTGACAATTCCATAGGATTGCCGCCGTTTTTTCCAAAAGCCGCATAAGCGCCTGTCACAATCGCCTTTGCATCCGCTCCGTGTTCAATGTTTTTGCGACCAGGTATCTCTGACTTCCTGGTCAGCAGATCTGCATCCCGCTGTGTATCTGGATCAGACGTTCTCCCAGATAAGGCTTCATCAGGGCAAATGCCGGACTTCCGGTGCAGTGTCCGGTATAAAAGACCGTATCTGCCAGCTCTTTTGTACAAAGCTGTCTGGCCGTCTCGCAGATGATCTGCTGTTCCTCGGGTTCGTATGCTCCCTTTTTCATCATATGGAAACCGCTGATTACCATTTTCGGCGGCTTTTCATAATACTCCCGATACCTGCTTAAGACGTTTAAAATCCCATTATGCGCACAGCCGGAAATCAGCGTATGCTCTCCCCCCTGTGTAATTACGAGACACTGTTCGTGTTCGAACTGATCCTGCATCTGTTTGCCATCGACTTGTTTTGACAATTCAAGATTGCTTTTGGCAAAATATTTTCTGCCTGTAATATTGCCGAATAAAAACAGCTCGTCGTCGATGCGTTTCCCGCCGTCCAGCATCCGCACACTGTCGTACGCGGCAATGCTTCGATCGATGCCTATATAACGGTCTTTGTGATAATATGCCCCGCAGGCCGTCCGCTGCATATAAATCTCTGCGTCCGGATTACACGCATGAAAATCCATGATTCCTCCCGCATGATCGTAATGCCCGTGACTGAGAATGACCGTATCGACAGCTGTCAGATCGATTCCCAGCTCTTTTGCATTTTGCATAAACGCGCCGGACGCGCCCGTATCGACCAGCAGGCGGTGTCTGTCCGTTTCCACATAGACGGATAACCCATGCTCATATGCGCAGGATGGGTTCCCGCACGTATCTTCCATCAATATTACAATCTTCATTTTATTTATCCTTTCCTGATCGAAGATCAGACCAGCCGCCGTATCACAGCAATTGTTCTACTTTGCAAAAATGTTCTTTTGTTTTTTTGTGATAACTAATCCCTGCCGCCGGAATCCTGCCGGTATATTTCTGCGCTTCTCCCAGTTTGCCTCTGAATCGAAGCGCATATCCTTTTTTCGTTCTCTCAAAAAATCCAGAAATTCTTTTCTGTCTTCCATCGTTACGAATGGTTTTCCAAAGATCGCATCCACCCCTTCTCAAAAAACCGCTCAGATCTGCGGTATTCCGTCTTTTTGCGTCAGCGCCTCCTTCGCAAGCTGGTCAGCCTCTTCGTTGTACGTATCGCCTGTATGCGCCGCTATCTTTGTAAATGAAATACGAATCTGTTCCCCGCACCGGTTCATATAGGCAGCGTACTGTTTTGTCAGATCGTTTTTGGCCTGCCAGCCGTGTGTCGCCCACTGCTCGATACCGGCGTAATCATAGCAGATCTCTATCGCCTCATATCCATGTTTCATCGCCCATTTTACCGCAAACATCGCCCCCAGCATTTCTCCTGTGACATTGCGCAGCTCTAACGATTTCGGATCGTTGCCGCTGCCCGATTCGCGGACTACCTCTCCGTCTGGCAGCAGCAGGACGCAGCCAAACGAATACCGTTTGATTTTCTTATCAAAGCTGCCGTCCACATATGCCTGCAGACATTTCTCTGCCGCCACCGTATCGGCCTGCGCCCGGGACGTTTGCGCTGCGCCGCTTAGATATTGTTCGGCTTCCTGTCTGGTTGCGAAACTTTTATATACCGCGCCGGCAACCCCGTGTACCATGCGCCGGCATTCGTCCCAGGTTTCAAAAATTCCGGTCTGCGCGCCTTTTTTTACTGCATAATATTTCTTTTTTGGCATTTTATACTCTCCCTGTCCGCTGTTCCGTCTGCCTGCGCTATAAATTACGCACTTTAAAATCGCGTTCGGCTTCTCTTCTTGCGTCTTTTTTCGCAATATCCTGGCGCTTGTCGTACAACTTCTTTCCTTTGGCAAGCGAGATCTGCACTTTTACCAGACTGCCCTTAAGATACACCTGTACCGGAACGATCGTATATCCTTTTTCTTTGATCCGTCCCTGCAGTTTTAATATTTCTCTCTTATGCAGCAGCAGTTTTTTCGGACGCAGCGGATCTGTGTTAAAAATATTTCCTTTTTCATACGGGCTGATATGCATGCCGTATAGAATGACTTCCCCGTTTTCGATATGCACAAACGCTTCTTTAATGCTGCATTTGCCCATACGCAGCGACTTTACCTCCGTGCCGTGCAGACAAATGCCGCATTCGTAATTTTCTTCCAGAAAATAATCGTGCCTGGCTTTTTTATTATTTGCAATCAGCTTAAAATTTTCCCTGACCATGTCTGTCTCCTTCTTACATCCTGTACTCTGTTACAAATTCTGCCGGTGCAAAATCGATCGTCCGCATAAACATATCCACAGACAGACAGACCACCTCTATCGTCTGTCCCAGCTTAAACCGTCTGCCGCCTGTCTCGCCGACCATTTCATATACGGCTTCGTCATAGTGATAATAATCGTCCGTCAGCGCGGTAACATGAATCATTCCTTCGATCGTATCCGGCAGCTCTACATACATGCCCCACGAGGTAATGCTGGAAATAACTCCCTGAAACGTCTCGCCGATATGCTCTTTCATATACTCCGCTTTTTTCAGCTTGTCTGTCTCACGCTCTGCCTCGTCTGCCCGCCGTTCCATCTCGCTCGACTGCTTTGCAACTTCTCCCAGTATGGCCTCATAATGCATCTGTCTTTTTTCATTCATCCGCCCGCGCAGACAGTCTTTGATAATCCGGTGAATCTGCAGATCCGGATAGCGGCGAATCGGAGATGTAAAATGACAGTAATACTGCGTGGCGAGTCCAAAATGTCCCAGACAGTCTACGGTGTAACTGGCCCGCTTCATCGAGCGCAGCGTCAGCCGGCTGATTAACGCTTCCTGCGGCGTACCTGCGATGTTTCCTAACAGCTTCTGCAGCTCTTTTGGATGAATATCCTCCCGCAGTCCGTGAATCGTAAGTCCAAAATTCGAAATAAATGCCGCCAGCTTTTTCATTCGCTCCGGATCCGGCGTCTGGTGCGAACGATACACAAACGGCACCTCCTGCCAGAAAAAGTCCTCCGCTACCGTCTCATTGGCAATGAGCATAAAATCTTCGATCAGATTTGTCGCCGTATTACGTTCATATGGTTTGATATCGACCGGTTTTCCCTGTGCATCGAGTATGATCTTCGTCTCCGGAAAGTCAAAATCGATCGAACCGCGCCGGATCCGTTTGCCGCGAAGCAGCGCCGCAAGCTCTTTCATCCGCTCAAACATCGGCACGAACGGCTCATATTCCAGACAAAGCGCTTCGTCGTGCTCTTCCAGAATCTTTTGAACCGCCGTATAGCTCATCCTGCGGTCTACACGGATAACGGTTTCCGCGATCTCATGATCGATCACTTTTCCGTTTGGATCGATCAGCATGATACAGCTTAACGCCAGACGGTCTTCCCCTGCATTCAAAGAACAGATGCCATTCGACAGCTTATGCGGCAGCATCGGAATGACACGGTCTGTCAGATAGACGCTTGTCCCGCGCTTTTGCGCCTCCACATCAAGGGCGGAATGTTCCTGTACATAGTTGCTCACATCCGCAATGTGTACGCCAAGACGATAATTTTCTCCTTCCATCACACAGGAAACGGCATCGTCCAGATCTTTGGCGTCTTCTCCGTCGATCGTTACCATCTGCCAGTCTCTGAGATCCCTGCGCCCCTGCCGGTCTGCCTCGCTGACTTCCTTTGCCACACGATCCGCCTGACGCAGCAGTTTTTCAGAAAATGCTGTCGGCAGGTTAAAGTCTTTGACAATCGAGAGAATATCGACCCCCGGATCGTTTTGATGACCCAGAATCTCAATCACTTTTCCTTCCGGCTTTTTGCCCTTTTCTCCGTACCGCGTCAGACTGACGACAACCTTATGTCCGGATACCGCGCCCATGGAGTGCTCTTTGGGAATAAAAATATCCTGTCCGAATTTCTGATTGTCCGGCACGACAAATCCAAACGTCTGGCTGGCTTCGTACGTACCTGTCAGCTCTTTGAGTCCATGTGATACAATCCGGACCACCTGCGCTTCCCTGCGCTTTCCGTTTACGCCGGGAAGCGGCTGGATCTGTACCTGATCCATATGAATCGCACCGCCGCGGTTTTCTCCCGCTATAAAATAGTCTTCGTCTTCTCCTTCGACCGTTACAAAGCCAAATCCCCTGGCATTGCTCAGAAAGACGCCGTACAAAAGATGGCCCTGCGCTTTGGCATATTTTCCCTTTTTGGACACCTCTATTTTGCATTCGTCGATCAATGCATCCAGCACTTCTGCCAGCTCGCTTCGCTGGCTTTTGGGCACCCCCAGAACCATCGCCATTTCTTTTGCCTTCATCGGGACGTACAATTCGTCGCAGATAAAGGCATAGATCATTTTCTTTCTGTCTTCCAATAATTTTTTGTCCATATATTTCCCCTGCTATCGTCTGATAAAAAATAACCTTCCTGTTTTCCAAATGACAAAAAAACTGCCGCAATCCGCGACAGTTTCATTCGTTCACTAATTAAAGCTCCCAATATTCAGGACAGCTGAAATAACGATAAATAATACAACAAGTACTCTTGTCAGCTTTACAAGCATCCCTTCCATGGAACGGCCTTTGTTTTTGCCCCAGTAAGTATCTGCCGCACCAGCAATCGCTCCCAGTCCTGCCGACTTTCCTTCCTGCATTAAAATAATAACTGTTAACGCGATACATACTATAATAAACAAAACTTCCAAAATGAGCTTCATCGCAGCCAAAATTGACACCTCCATCTTGTAATTACTCTGCCTGTCTGATTTCTGAAAAGAAACCGACTCACAACTTTTGTTATTGTAGCATAGTCTTCGGGCAAATTCAATACTTTTTCCATATTTTTTATAGAAATATTACTAAAATATTACAGCGGCAAAATTCCCTGCCGGCTCACGCCAGATTCATTTTACGAAATTCATAATAAATGCCGTCTTCCCATACGTTTCCGCAGATCGTATCCGCAGTTTTTTTCAGCTCCTCGCAAGCATTTCCCATCGCGACGCCAATACCTGCCGTCTGCATCATCTCATAGTCGTTCATACTGTCCCCAAAAGCAATCGTATCTTCCAGGCTGGCATGAAAATAATCGCAGATTATGCGGATTCCTCTGCCCTTATCGATCCCTTTTGGAATAATCTCTCCGTTAAAGCATGTGCTGCTGTCCGCGTAAGCATGCACGGCATAGACAAACCGGCCGCCCAGATACTTTTTCGTTTTTTCCACCGATGCAAGATCTCTGCTTGTAAAACAGATTTTATACGCGCCGTTATGCGGATACTGATCATACGTCTGTATCGCAATGCCTGCTTCGATTTCTTTTTGCATACGGATCAGTTCCGAATTGGCAGGATCCGCCGACGCGCTCTTTAACAGATCTTCCATCTGCGGATCGGTATAAATCCCCTGCGGCGTCTCGATCCTGCAGTACATGCCGTGCGCATGAAAAACAGCAAGGCATTCCTGTATGACGGCTTCATCGAGCAGACGGTCAAACAGTACGTGTTCTCCCACCTGTACATGACTGCCTGCGCTTGCAATAATGCCGTCAAATCCCAGTTCTAAAATATCCGGTCCGATAATCGGCATATTCCGGCCTGTGCACAAAAATACTTTATGACCGTTGGCGCGGGCGCCGCTTACTGCTTTTTTGACATGCAAAGACGGCGCTTTCATTTCATGGACCAATGTGCCGTCTATATCTAAAAAAATTAATTTCCTGTTCATATCTATTTACCCTATCCCTTTACAGAAGGAAATTCCCCATGGATATCCAATAGCTCCGGAGCCTGAAAGCCGGCGTTTTCTCATCCTTTGTGAATACGCCGGCCGCTCGCAGGCCCGGAATCTGGCTGTTACTGCTTATGAATCACAGCGGCTACACGATTCGTGTCAACGGCGCCCGGTGCAGAGATTTCCAGTCTGCGGTCCTCTGGCAGATCTGTGAAAATCATCGGAATTACCGTATCGTATCCTGCCTTCTTAATCTGTTCCTTGTCGAAGGAGATCAGCAGCTGCCCCTGTTTTACGACATCTCCTTCCCCGACATGCGCGTGAAAATATTTTCCCTGCAGATTGACGGTATCGACTCCGATATGTATCAAAATCTCTGTACCGCAGACGCTCTCAAAGCAGATGGCGTGTCTGGTGTCAAAAACGTTTCGGACGGTTCCGTCTGCCGGCGCGTATACATGCCCTGTGTCCGGAATCACTGCGACGCCGTCTCCCAGTACTTTGTTGGCAAACGTCTCATCTTTTACTTCCTCCATACGGATCATCTGTCCCTGCGCATATCCGAAAAACGATTCCTGCCGCGGTATTTCCACTGGCTGCTGTGCTTCCTGTACAGCCGCGTCTTCGATTGAGGCGTCTGCTTCTGCCTCCTGACCGGACGCCTGACTCTGGGACGGTTCCTCCGTCGCCTGGTCCATAAACTTTCCAAGAATGAGCGTCATAATAAAGCCGCCGGCAATCGCCACGCCGTGTGCGATGACATAATTGACATATCCGTTTCCCGCAGGATCCGCCAGTGCGATTCCAGGTACAACCGTTGTTCCAAAGCCGACAGCCGCAAGATTTGTCAGATAGACAACCACGCCGCCAAAAGCTCCGCCGATACATCCTCCGATAATCGGGAAACGGTATCTTAAGTTAATACCAAATAACGCCGGTTCTGTAATTCCAAATAATACGGAAATAAAACTTGGGATACACAGCTCTCTGACTTTCATATTTTTTCTGTGTCTTACCATGTAGGCCAGTACCGCGCCGCCCTGTGCAATAATCGCAACCGACATCAGCGGATTAATAAAGTTTCTGCCCGTATCTGCCAGAAGCTGCGCTTCGATTGCTCCAAAAATATGGTGCAGACCAGTAATTACAACAAGCTGCTGCAAACCGGAGAATACGGCGTAGCCGAATACGCCAAGGTTTTGCGTCATCCATACGAGCGCGTTCGTGATTCCGGAAGAGAGTCCGCGTCCGGCAGGCCCGATCAGTGTGAATAACAGCAGCGCGCCTGTCAGCGTCGTCAGCAGCGGAGATACCAAAAGACGAATCACTTCCGGCACCTTTTTTTCAAAGAACTGATCCAGCTTTGCTGTAACAAAGCCCATCAGTAACGCTACGATAATGCCGCCCTGAAACCCGACCAGATCGACACCCAGTCCGAAAATATGCAGCGTCGTAACTTCCACGGTGCCCTGTGCAGCGGCATAGGCATCGGCCAGACTGTTGCTCAGCATAATACAGCCGATTACGATACCAAGTATCGGCCTGCCGCCAAACCGTTTGCACGCGCTATAGGCAACTGCCAGAGGCAGGAACCCGAAGATAGCTCCGGATGAAATATTAATCAGACGATTGATGCCATACAGCGTATCATTTTCCCTGACAATCTCAAAGTTGCCAAGCACACCGGACAGTCCGGTTAACAGTGCCGCCGCAAGAATCCCCGGCATAATGTCCACAAATACGTCCGATAACGCCTTGATGATTCTCTGCAGCGGATTCATTTTTTTACTTGCTACCGTTTTTAAATCGCTCAGGCTCATATTTTTCATATTGTTGTGTTCCGCAAACACTTCGTACACATCGTTTACGAGTCCTGCGCCAAAAATAATCTGCACCTGATCGCCGGCTACAAACACGCCCTTTGCAAGATCGACGTTTTCCATCGCCTTTAAATCCGCCTGATCGTTATCTTTTAAAACAATACGCAGTCTGGTCGCGCAATGCGCCACTCCCTGAATATTTTCCCTGCCGCCAGCCAGTCTGGTAAGCTCTATGGATATTTTTTCATATCTCTGCCTTTTATTCGCATCCATTTCACATTCCTCCATTTTCTTTATTTTGAGGCTTTCTTTCCAGTCACTGCGGCCACAGTTCGTTTGTTATAATACTTTGTTATTGATACTTCTGGTATCTGGTGCTAACGTGTTTCCGCCTCTTGTATCTACTATTATATCGTGTTATGATGAAATGTATATGGACATTTGTGACTTCCATATTGATCTTTATGACTTGCTGCCATATCTCGGAAAGGAATGATTTTATGCTGGATTATAACTTCTCTAACGATTTTTACCGAAACATCGACGCGATGATTTATACCTGCGGTTATGAGAACTGTGCGCCCGGACACAGCTATGGCCCGATTTTGCGCAATGGATATCTGATTCACTATGTACTAAACGGTTCCGGTATTTATAAGGCCAGAGGAAAACTGTTTCGGCTGAAAAAAGGAGACGCTTTTTTAATCTGTCCCGGAGAACTGATTTATTATGAAGCAGATCTGCATACGCCATGGACCTATACCTGGATTGGCATGCAGGGGATTAAAATCAAAGGCTATCTGGACCGAACCTCTCTGCCAAAGCTGCTGTGCGTTCCCTTCGGGCAGGATGAGGCGCTGCGGCGGTGCCATGAAAAAATGGCGGAGGCAGACCAGCTTTCCAAAAACCGTGATCTTCGAATGAACAGTATTTTATATGAATATCTGTTTCTTCTGGCAGACCGGTTTCCAAACGAACAGTATACGCCGCTGGAGGAAAAGAAAAATGCTGCAGAAGAAGCGCTGCGATATATCGAAGATCACTACTGCGACCAGGTGACCATTGCGGATATCGCAGACCATCTGGGTCTGAACCGCTCCTATCTGCATCGGCTGTTCAAATCGTTTACCGGCGTATCCATGCAAAGTTATCTGCTGGATTATCGGATGCGGCAGGCATGTATTCTGCTAAAGACGACCTCTTTGTCGGTTCGAGCCATCGCCCATTCCGTCAGCTATATCGATCCTTTGTATTTTTCAAGAATCTTTCGGCAAAAAATGGGCGTCAGTCCCGTCGAATACCGCAAATCTGCTACCAGCTGAGCAATACCCGGATCGCGCACATATAATAATAAATGACTCTCAGCGGCACATGACGCAGCAGCTGTTCGTGCTTTGACGAAAATTCTCTGTTTTGCACGGCCAGCCAGCCTGCCAGTCTGTGGTTCCACCGCTGTCCCCGGTATTTAAACGTTAAAGCACGCGCCTGGCTTCGCAGCGCCTGCTCTGCGGTCAGGGGGCGTGTGTAAATCTCGCCCTGTGCCTGCGCGCGCAGCAGCATCCGGTATGCGTTTTTGCTGCGGATGATGCAGCCGGTATACTTCACGGTATCTTTTTTCACTTCCCGCAGCCACACATCGCCAAAACTAATATCCGCACACGCTGCGAACTGATCTTTGCACTGCAGACAGCCGCGCTGCACAAAAAAGTATGCGTTTTTATACGCACAGACCGATCTGGTATAGGAAAACTCTTTCTCGCTGCCGTCTTCATACAAGACGCCGGATCTGCCGCGCCAGTGTCCCCTGCGATAATACAGACGCTTTGCACCCTGTCTGGAAATTTTTAGTTTGTCAAGCGCGCACTCTGTCAGTTTTACATCGTGCGCTCCGCTGCAGAAAAGACCGATTTTCAGCACTATCTTTTTCCGCAGCTCTTCTTCCCGCTCCAGCAGCTGACAAAACGCCCGCATCATGCACGGCGTCAGTACGACGGCCAGCCTGCCGTCAAACGCCCGCAGATCGTCCAGATGCGCAAGCATCGGAATGCTCATATAGACGCTGGACGAAGCCTCGCAGATCTGCTGTACCGATTGCGCGATGCCTGTCTGATACGTCAGCCTGCCGTCCTTTGTAAACGCCGTCCGCACGACCCATGCCCCGTCGATCTCCCCATTTTTCAAAAGACTGCACAGCAAAGCCGTCACCATCCCTCCGGAAGCCGCATTCTGGCGAATACCGGCGTCTGCCGCATATCCCATCCGGCAGGACAGATAGTTTCCCATATAACGCTGGGGCGCATCCAGATCGATGACATGATTCATATATCTTTTGCGCTTCAAACTTCCTGAATTTCCATTGCTCCGGTCTGTTTTTCTCTGTTTTTCTTTGCCCTGATCTGCTTTGATCTGATCCAGAATTTTTACAATATGGCGAATATTTTTCTCCGAGCTTTTTTGTACGGCAGGCAGTTTTTCTTTGATTTTACGCCGAATTTCCTGCTGATGCGCCAAAAACTCCTCAAAGCTGCGCTTAAGCTGCTCCGTACTCAGGCTGGAATAATCGGCCGCATAGGAGCCCAGCCCAAACTGCTCCATCACTTCCTGATATTTATGACTCCATCCGATCATCAGAACCGGCACCTGTTCGGTCAGCGCGAATACCATTGCATGAAAACGGGACGCGATTAAAAAATCGCTCTGTCTGATATACGCGCGGATTTCCTCTGCATCCATCTCTCTGCGTTCCCAGACCAGCTTTGCCTCAAAGCCGTCAGGGTATTTTTGCTTTCCGCGCTTTTTGAGTTTCTCATATTCCCGCATCACCGCATCGCCTGTCATCAGGTCATTATTGCGCGGATGTCTGGAATGCATACGCGCCGCATTTGCAAACAGCCAGACCGCATAACCCTGTCCCAGCAAATAGTCGATAAATTCCGCCATAATCCGACTGTATGCGATTCCCGCTTTCTGGCATCTTCGCGCGACGACAGAGCTTACAGATACCGCTGCCAGACGCGTAAGCCCCGCTTTTTTACAGACGTCCTCCGCCCGTTGTTCCAGTAAAGGCGCAGGCGGCATCGTAAACGCGCCGTCCGCATATAACCTCGCCTGTTTCTGCATACCGATGGCATGCAGATGCTCATACGTAAACCGCCCGCGCGCAACGATCAGTTTCATTTTTGATAACACACACTTTGCCAGAAACCGGTTGTATCCATTGCAAAAAGGTCCCAGCGCCTGCGAATATTTTACGACCGGCACGCCCATCAGCATCGGCACCGCGGCGCATGCGAACGCATACGTGTTCATCATCCATCCGCGGCTGTCTGAAAAAGCAATCCCCGCTTCATCGATCACCAGATCGGTATTCCGATACGCTTGTAATATTTTATTGTGCAGCAAAACCTTTTGAAACGGCGGACACCATCCGCACATTTTATACAAAACAGCGCATGGAAACGCCAAAAACATCAGTGGAAAAGGCTGCGTGGCAACGACCGTCACAAATCGATGCGGACACTGCACACGGTCCTGCGCCGGATAAACGCTCATCAGATAAATACCAAGACGGCTGCCATACTTTTCTTTCAGCTGGCTGATCGAACTTTGCAGCATAGCCGCCGCTCCCTTATTTCCACTATAGCTTGCCGCTGTAATCGCGATCTTTACTTCATGTTTGCTGTCTGACTGTCGATTCATTTTTCCACTCTCCAATATTGATTCGTATCACCGGATCCATATCTGCCTGCGATATCAAATTTGTATGCAACAAAATCCGGAAAAACTGCCACTGTATCTATAACCATATCATTTTTGTAAAAAAGGAGGCGCCCATGAAACACACACTTTTCAAACGATACCTGCTACTGCTTACCTGTACGGTCATCGGCCTGACTCCGGCTGACAACCGCACTGCCATCATCCGTCGTCCTGTCGTTTTGCATGCAAAAGCTGATGATTCCAAAGAATATAAACGTATGTTTGTATTTCAGGGCAGACTGTATACGGATACCGGCGAAATTTCCACGGCAGGCCGATGCGGCGTTATGGACGGACGTATCCGCACAAGCGTCTCTTCCAGACGGATTCCGACAAAAGAACTGCAGTCTAATTTTGGAAAAGGTTACGATGTGCAGATTGGAAACCGCAACCGTATGGAAGTATGCATCGACGACACCTGGCATATTTTCGCCTGGCATGAAAACGATCTGGACGGCGTATCGATCAGAGTCAGACGCAGCAGCGCAAAGTCCGCCGTACTCGTTATTAAAAACACATCCAGACAGGAGGTGTTCTGGGGAGACGACTTTCTTTTAGAAAAAAAGTCTTTCCGGACAGGCGAATGGCATCCCGTGCCTTCCAAAGCAAACATTGCCTTTCATGACGTCGCATATCTAAGCGATCGTACTGCTGCTACATGGAAAGCAGATTTTCGCTCTGCATACGGAACCTTAAAGCCCGGCACTTATCGTATCATCAAACAGTTTGGATGCCGCACCGGCCAGACACAGCCCGAATACCATACGCTTTTCGCAAAGTTTCGAATCGACCCGTAACGCGTATCCAAAGGTGTCACGCGCTGTCTGAGCGTCACTGCGAAGACAGCGCCGTCTGGTTTACATGCAGTTCGTATCGATATTCCATTCTCTCTTCGTCAGACGCCCTGTTTTTTCTGCCGCCGGAAACGTTTACCCTGGACATGCCCAGTCTCTCCATTACTTTATAGGATGCGGCATTTTCCGAATCACAATGCGCGATAAAATGTCTGATCTGTAATTCCCGAACCGCAAAATCAAGCAGTCCTGACGCCGCCTCATACGCAAATCCCTGTTTCCAGTATTTTTTATTGAGAATCCACCCAGCCTCAGCCGACCTGTCTTCATTCAGATACAGACTGACCGCGCCAATATGCCCGTTCTGATACAAAATCGCAAATTCATAAAAAGATGGCTTTTCGCTCTCCCACTCACGATCGGAACTGCTTAAAAACTCCTTTGTTTCATCCAGCGACTGATTTGGCAAACGTGTCATATATTTTGTATTTTCCAGATCTGAGGCATACGCATGCGCCGTTTGAAGATACCGCATCCCAAGCGGCCGTAACGTGAGTCTTTTCGTTTTTATTTCGATCATTGTTTCTCCTTCTTAGATTTTATATCGAATCAGATATGCTGCAAAATCGCCGACAACCGTCACAAACCGGTGAAAAACGCTTAACACGACGATACTGTCCCTTCCAGTCACCGGCGTCAGCAGCAGCGTCAGCGCCATTTCCCGCACGCCGATTCCTCCCGGCGCCCCCGGAATGACAAACCCGCTCACCCATGCGATCATATAAGCCGCCGTCATCACAGCCGCCTGCCGAACGTCTGGCCGTCCTCCCAGATACCAGTAAAACAATACGAGCACCAGTCCAAGAATCACAAGTACTGCAGCATATATCAAAAAGCTGATCAAAAATGACTGAAAAAACAAGAATACTTCTTTGGAAGACAACTTTTTGCATCGTCTGGCGCAGCCTCGTTTTTTCCAAATCAGAACAGCCAAACCAACAACCGCTGCCGCCAGTATCCATACCGCCCATACGATCCCGCTACGGTTCGCCGTTTCCCGGCCCCATCCGCATAGCGTCTGAAAAAACGGTACCTGCCGGCATAGAGCGGTCAGTACTTTTTGCATTCCGGAAAACGCAACGATCGTTCCCATAAAAAACGCCGCCAGTACAAGGCTTATAATTTCACAAATACTTGCCGCTGCGATCTGTGTCTGCGACAGTTCCAGCTTTGCGGCGAACAAATTTCTCTCGACATAATGCATGACGTTTCCCGGAAGGTATTTTCCAATATTTGCTTTTGCGTATACGCGCAGCGCTTCTTTCCGGTCACACCGCTTTTTCGAAAAAAACTCCAGCCACAGACGCCATGCGCTCGCAGACATAAACACCGTTGCCGTCTTTAAAAGAACCCCTGCCGCAAAAACCGGCAGAAACAAACGCCAGTCTGAAACCTGTGAAACATCCAAATCTGTCCGTACAAGCGCCGCCAGCAAAAACAAGACGGATAATCCGCAGATCACATTCCCGGCTGCTTTTATATATTTTTTAATTCCCGCTGTTTTTTCTTTCAAGATTTACTCCTATCGTCGATCATCCGCGCGATGGCAGCGAATTTGATACGGCTGCAAAGCGGATGCCGCTTATCTATATTCTGAAATTGTACTATAAAAACTGCAGGACTGCAAGCGCAGCGTGATTACTTTCGGGCGCAAAAAATTGAAAAACAGTTTCAAAGATTTATATTTATGCGACCCTTGTCCTAAACATTTGCAATGCTGCAGCCGTAACAGCTGCTCGCTTCTTTTTCTTCGGGAAGTTCACAATACCACCCGTTGCCTTCCTTTATTGATTTAACGCCGAAAGATTTTTTTGCTCCGTCAGGATTTTTCCATTTTGCGGATACCTTTTTGTCATTTTCATCTTCCAGGGTATTGAGGTACTCCTGGTTAAGCAGTTCATGCCTGCATTTTTTTCTTCAAAGCCTCCCGCGCATGTTCCAAATCCGCTGCCAGTTTTATTAATTTAGCTGTTTTTGCATCCCGCGGTACATTCTTAGCTGCGTGATACGCTTTCTTAAATACATTCCACGTTTTATCTGTGTATTTTGCTTTGCCTTTATCTATGATTTTCTTTGCGCTCTTGACAGCTTTTCTGTGTCAGGTTTGTCCGGAAAGACGTTCCTGCGGCCAGCTTTTTCATCTTGCTGGAACTGTCACTTGTACGGTTTTTAAAAGTGATATTCGAAAACACGGCTTTGCTGTTCCAGGTCAGGACACCGATATATCCTCCCTGCCAGTCCGGAATGTTTCCGCTTATAGAACGTGTTTTCCCGCCTTTATTGCCAAATGTATAGACAAAACTGCCGTCTGCCTTTACATCTGCTTTCAGGTGCAGCTTTTTGGAAAAGTCTATATTCTTACTGCCCTTTCCGTCATAATTCTCCTAATGCTGTTACATCATAATTTTCCATAGTTTTTCTCCTTCCAATCCGTATATTTATCTGCATTCTTGTATTCTTACAATAACATGTATTTTACATTTGCTCGATCTCTTATTTATTATTTTTTTACAATTTTATCTCTATTTTTTATATTTGCTCATTTTTTTAACATTTATAATTTTATCAGGCCATATATTTTACCAAAAAGCCTTTTTCTTTGGTTTGACAGTATGCAGTTTGTCCATTATAATAAAAACAATGTAACATATACTGTCACATAAAAAATGAACAAAAAGAAAGTGAGATACCATGGCCGAACGAATTACCATACAAGATATCGCAGATGCACTTGGCCTTTCACGGAATACAGTGTCCAAAGCCATCAATAATACCGGAATCCTTGCTGACGCTACGAGGGAAAAGGTCTTAAAGAAAGCCATCGAAATGGGCTATAAACAATTTTCTTATGTAAACATTCCAGGCATAGGAATACCCGGTGCAGATCCAGGCTGCACACTGCCATTGAAAAAAAACGAAATTGCCCTGCTTACTGCCAATTTTATCGGCAATTCACATTTTGCATCCACCATGCTTGATAATTTCCAGCGCGGGGTTTCCGATTCCGGCTATACCTTTACCATGCACCGCATCCGGGAAAATGAAATCCGAAATCTGCAGCTGCCAAATTCCTATAATATAGAAAAGACTGCCGGCATCATCTGTGTGGAAATGTTTGACCAAAAATACTGTTCCATGCTCTGCGGACTGGGCACCCCTCTCCTTTTCGTAGATTCTCCTGCATCCGGTCTTGGAGAACCGCTGAAGGCTGATGTGCTCAGTATGGATAACCAGTCCAATATCCATGTCTTTGTCCATGAAATGGCAAAACGCGGCAAAAAAAGAATCGGTTATATCGGAAACTGCATGCACTGCCAGTCATTTTTTGAACGCTTTTTAGGATACCGGAATGCCATGTATCTGTGCGGACTTTCCTGTTCGGAAGAATACTGCATCACAGGCCCTGCAGGCACCTGCGAATATCCTTCCCAAAAAGAATACAGGAAATATCTCAGGGAACGTATACAAAGCCTGGATTCTCTTCCGGATGTCTTTATCTGCGCCAATGACTTTGTTGCCATAGACGCGCTGCTCACATTTAAAGAGCTTGGCATCTGCGTTCCGAAAGATGTATGGATGTGCGGCTTTGATGATTCCCAGGAGTCAAGGATCACCTCACCGACTCTGACTACCATACATATCCACAGCCAGATTATGGGATTTTCAGCTGTCCATTTACTATTGTCCAGAATCAAGGACCCTTCTATGAACTACCGCAGGGTCTATACGGAAACAAGCCTGATCTACAGGGAGTCAACGGAAGATTAGCACGGATGGCGCATCCCGCAAACCGGGCATTGCAAGAACTGCGGTGCCCGGTTTGCGGGATGCGATTCATATTCGGGAACTCTCATGACTCTGCAAGTGTAGTCCCGCCATAACCATAGGTAACCGGAAGGCATATAAGCGGCGGCTTCTCCATTCTGCCGTCCCGAAGGAGCTGTTCCACGCACATTTCCGCGATTTCCCGTACTGGCTGGACGATCGTGGAGCATAGATAATTTTTATCTCCAAAAACACGAATCCCGTCAAACCCAATCACCTGCACATCTTCCGGCACTTTCAGCCCAAGGCCCTCCAGCTCCTGGATTACAAAATATGCCAGCCCATCCGTCATGCAGAAAATTCCATCCAGTGTCATTTTGCCGTCTTTTATCTGCCTTGCGAGAAATTCCCGGAATCCGTCGTAAGACTCCCCTTCCCTGACAACCTTCATTTCATAATGCAGGTTCCGCAGCAGGCAGCCATTCAAAAATCCCGCCTGCTTCCCGCGCAACATCTTTCATTGTAGGCGCAGAACTTAGCTTCTTCATAATAATTTCCTTCTTGCCGGCCAGATCTGGCACCATCAGGCCAGATCATATTTTTCCACATCAATCTCCACTTCCCCATCCGCAAAAAAGGAAATCCCGTCTGCTTCCTGTTCCGTATACATTGTTGCCGTCATGACCTGTTCCCCGTCATTGACAAATACTTCTACGCTGAAACGGTCCAGGATCATGCGAATCTTCAGCTCCCCGTTTTTGCTGTTCACCAGGCTTCTGCGCTGATGGATGATGGCTCTTCTGGAACCGGAGAATTTCCGGTCGATCTTTAAAATAGATTCCGCCGGCCGGAAACTCAGCGATGTATAAAACTCCTCATTCTGGGCAAAACGGACCGCAAATTTCCGGTACATTTTTCCAATGTCTTTCGGGCGGATCGTAAGTTCCATGTCCGCCCTGCGGCCTTTTACCCCGTCTAAGCGGACCACGCCTGACACCGGTACATTTTCATGCACCGTCTTATTTTGACGCATGTTCAAAAGCTCCCGCAGCGGCTCCTGGTACAGCCTTCCATTTTTTATGGACAGTTCCCTTGGCAGGCTCATCTGCCCGTACCACAGCGGATGTTCTGACATGCGCAGGCTGCAGGTGTCCCAGTTCTGCATCCAGCCGATCATCACACGCCGCCCGTCCGGTGTCAGTACTGTCTGCGGCGCATAAAAATCAATTCCATAATCGACAGACTGGTTGCATTCCTCCGTAAAGCTGTCTGTCTTTTCATCATAATCACCAATCAGGCACAGCGTACCATTTCCGTTGTGGTATTCAAATCCCTTAGGCATCATATCCTGCGGGCTGGATAAAAGCACCCATTTTCCATCCAGCTTAAAAAAGTCCGGGCATTCCCACATCAGGCCGAACCGATTATTATTTGCACACAATACCTTTTTGTAGTCCCAGTGAAATCCGTTCGGGCTTGTAAACAGCAGAATCTGGCCGCTGCCATCCGCCGGACGGTTTCCAATGATACAGCAGTAAGTGCCGTCGTCCCTGCGCCATATTTTCGGATCACGGAAATCAAACCGGCTGCAGCCTTCCGGCAGGTCTGACTCATCCAGAACCGGATTTTTTTCATATTTTTCATAATCCATTCCGTCACCAACCGCAATGCACTGTGTCTGCACTTCGCTGATGCCCCCGTTTCTCTGGCGTTCCCTTACCACACCGGTATACATCAAAAGCTGCCTGCCGTCGTCAAGTTCCACCGCACTCCCCGAAAAGCATCCGTCTCTGTCATAAAACTCATCCGGAGCCAGCGCTGCCGGAAGATGTTTCCAGTGCAGAAGGTCGCTGCTCACGGCATGCCCCCAGTGCATTGGCCCCCACTGGGAATCGAATGGATAATACTGGTAAAACATATGGTATTCCCCTTTGTAATAGGAAAATCCATTCGGATCATTCATCCATCCAGTCCTTGCCGCCAGATGAAACGCTGGTTTTTCTTCCTCTTTTATCAGTTTTTCTGAAGCCTCTTCATATTTACGGGCTTCCCGCAATGTCTGACTTGTCATACTCATCTCCTCCTAAAATCCTGTCCTGTCATACTCTTGCAAATAATGCAGGAAATTTTACATAGTTAAAAAAACTGCCGCATTAAGATCAAGAAAGATTTCTTTCGCCTTTTCTTAATACGGCAGTGCTCCAGGGACAGTTCCTATGCCCTGATTTCATTACAATTCATAACTACACAGTTTTGCTGCAGATACTATTCTGCATCTGTTCCAGTACCAGTTTCTGCATCTGTACCGGCTTCTGCATCTGCACCGGAATCCGAAGATTCATCCCCGCTGCTTTCTTCATAATAAGCATCCAGATATTTCTGGAAAATAGACAGATATTCTTCCAGGCCATAAGCATCCAGATCTTTCAGAAACTTATCCCAGTCAGCATCTGTAAAACCGTTCATAATCCAGTCTGATTTCTTTGCATTGATTGTCTTTTGAATATCAGCCTGCAGGTTAGAAATCTTTTCGGTATCTTCCCTGCTCATAAATACGTTTGGATATACATATTTTCTGTTCATATCCGGTGTATACAGTTCTTTAATCCAGTCCAGACGATACTGAGCATCATCCGGACAGGTTACGTATACACCATAATATTCATCCAGAACTGCCAGAGGGCCTGCTACATTCTCCGCTTCACGTACTTCTACCGGAGACGCATCGCCCAGCGGCGCATGCTGAAGCATATCTTCTCCATTTTCATTTTTACCAAGTACGAAAATATCAAACTCATCATCCTCGCCGTAAGTACCCCAGTTATTCTGCGGAGACTGGAACGGGTCATACATCTGATCGATCCATGCGCATACCAGCGCCGGATTTTCAGCAATCGAAGTGACAACACAGCGGCCGCGGTCATATCCGCTTGTAAAAGAACCGTTCGCCGGCGTAATATTTCTTGTATCCGCCGTAAGCGCCGGCAGCGGCACCCAGTCCGTAATATTATCAATGTTTCCGACATCCCAGGTAAAGCATACGCCGTAGCGGCCGGATTTCCCTTTCGATACATACGTAGACCATTCCTGAGTAAAAGCTTCCGGATCAATCAGTCCTTCCTCATACAGCTTATGCAGCCATGCAATCCCGTCTTTGAATCCCTGCTGTGTGGCAGAACAGATTACCTTCAAATCATCTGTAACCGCAATATGCCTGCCGCTGTCAGCATCGCCGTAGCCTTCGCCAAAGCCGTTTATGAGAATCGCCGGGTCCTCGCCGCCATTTAAAATACAAGACATCGGGATAATGCTTCCGTCAATGTTAAACTCTGCCTGGAGCTTTGAAGCGTTATCACGGAATGCAAGCAGCACCTGTTCAAATTCATCTACTGTTTCCGGCATTTCCAGCCCGAGGAAATCCATCCACTTTTTATTAATAAAACTCATAGCACCGACTGTCTGGATTGCCGTCTTCCCGGATCCAAGCTGCTCAATCCATGGAAACGCCCAGATATGCCCGTTTGTATCGGTACTCATAGTTCTGTATTCCGGAAATTTATCAAATACTGCTTTTAAATTCGGCATATATTTGTCGATATAGCCTTCCAGCGGAATAATCACGCCCTGCTCGCCGTATTTCAGCAGATCGCTGTCGCCAAATCCTGCAGTAAAGACAAAATCTGTCAACGAATTCTTATTTGCCATAGCAAGCTTAATCTTGTCTCCCCACTGGTCGCCCTGAATTGCCGTCCAACTGACTTCTACATTGGTCTTTTCCTGCAGACGCTTAAAAATCGTCCTGTTATTCGGTTCAGACTCCGTATTTGCCGGATAACTGATCAAACCGGTAAGCGTAGCTTTTTCTTTCAGCGGAAATTCCAGATCCGCGGTATCTACTTCCTGCACCTCCCCGCTCTTAGGCGCCTTACTCCCGCCGCCGCATCCTGCAGCCGTTACTGCAATGCTTGCTGCCAGCGCCGCTGCCATCATACGTTTTATAATCTGATGATACTTCATAGTTGTCCCCTTTCCTTTTCTGTGCTTTTCTTTTTCCATATCGAATATTCCTGATTACAGACTGCATGCAGGCATTCCAATTCCGGTAACTGTCCGTCATGCTTTGCCATTATAAATTCTAGCCCTTTACAGAACCTGCCATAATGCCGGCATCGAAATATTTCTGGAAGAACGGATACATTACTAACAGCGGCAGGCTGGAAATAATGATTGTCGCATATTTCAAAAGCTCTGCCAGCTGTGCACGTTCTGCCGTACTCTGCATATCAGCGATCATGCCGGCTTCCGGCTGGTTCTGAATGAGGATGGAACGAAGCACAAGCTGTAACGGCTGTTTTGCCGAATCATTCAGATATATCATCGCATCAAAGTAGCTGTTCCACATCGCAACAAACTGCCACAATGCCAGCACCGCAATGACCGGCGTACATACCGGAAGCAGAATCTTAAAATAGTATGTAATCTCATTCGCCCCGTCTACTTCCGCAGCTTCCTGCAGTTCTCCCGGAATACCCTGATAATAAGTACGCGCTATAATCATATTCCATACGCTGAACGCACCGGGAAGGATAATCGCCCACATGCTATCCAAAAGGCCCAGGTTACTTATTAATAAGTAGGTTGGAATTAACCCCCCCCCAAAAAACATTGTGATTACAAAGATGGTATTAAAGAAACCCTTTCCCTTAAAATCTGCCCTGGACATCGGATATGCAGCCAGAAGTGTAATAAATACAGATACCACAGTAAATACAACTGAATATATCACAGCATTCTTAAACCCAACCCAGATCTGCGCATTGGACATAACCCTATTGTACGCTGTCAGCGTCCATTTTTCAAAATCAAACGTAATTCCCTTATTCTGCAGCGTAATCGGATCCATAAAAGATGCCACGATGATATAAATCATAGGAATAATAATGGCAACGACAAACAGGCCGAGCAGTATGTATCCGGTTATGAGCAATGCCTTATCCTGTATGGAATATCTGGCAAATCTGCTTTTCTTTTTCATTTTGCTCCTCCTTATAATCCCTTGCCGTCATTCATCTTTTCGACGATTTTGTTAACAGAAATCAGAAGTATAACGTTAATCACGGTATTAAACAGGCCTACTGCCGTAGAGAAACTGTAATCCCCGTCTATAAGACCTTTTTTATACACATATGTAGCAATGATTTCTGATGTGCCCATATTCAGGTCGGTCTGGAGCGCATAGGCTTTTTCAAAACCGATGCTCATGATATTCCCTGCCTGCAGAATAAACTGAATCACTACCATATCTTTGATCGCCGGCCATTCTACTGCCTGGATCTGCTGCAGGATATTCGCGCCGTCAATCAGAGCCGCCTCTTTCAGCTCCTGGCTGGCATTTGATAACGAAGCTGTGTACATAATGGATGCCCAGCCTGCCCCCTGCCAGATGCCGCTTGCAATGTAAATAGTACGGAATGCTTCCGGCATCGTCATAAAGTTAAACTGGCTTCCCAGCAGTATGTTCACCGGACCTGTCACGGACAAGAGGATTCTTACAATACCGCACAATACAATTACCGAGATAAAGTTCGGCATGTAAAGCACAAGCTGGATCTTCTGCTTCAGCCCCTTGCTTTCAATCCGGTTCAGCAGAAACGCAAGCAGAATCGGCACCGGAAATCCCCATAAAAGGCCGTAAATACTCAGCTTTAATGTATTAGCCAGATACGTCAGAAAATCAGGTGAGGATAAAAATCTCTGAAAATACTTAAATCCCACCCACTCGCTTCCCAGAATACCCGCGAACGGATTATAATCCTGGAATGCAATTGCTATGCCGCCCATCGGGATATACCTGAAAATGATAGTAAGCGCCAATGCCGGCAGCAGGAAGATCACATATAGCTGCCAGTGCTGTGTAACATAAAGGAGCACACCATGCAATCCGCCCTGTCCTGTGTTCTGTTTCTGTGCAGAAACAGCTGTTCCATTTGTTTTCATATTTTCCTCCTTTCTTTTTAAAACCTTTTCTGCAGACTCACATCTTCCTTTTGTAAATATATATATCACATCAGAATTGTGTATTTGTAAAACTGCGTCTCAGGTTTGTTATTGTTAATATAGCAGAGTTTTTCGAAACCGTCAATCTATTTTTTGTCGTTTACACCCCGATTTTTGTGCATTTAGCACTTTCAAACAAAATAGTGCACAAAAAATTGTGAAATATTCCATCTTGATTTTATCCTGTTTTATATTTTTTATATTTTGCATTTGACAAATTTATTTTATGCATTATAATAAAGGCAGGATTTACATTTTACATATTCCCACCAAAACTGATAGAGAATCCCATTTGTAATGCTGATCAGTACAGAAAGGAGAAAAGATATTATGAATATTGGCAAAGAGGAATATATTAAAAGTCTGGAGGAACGAATAGAAAAACTTGAAAAACTATTTGAACATTTATGTATCGACCAATACAAAGAGATAACACTTACTCGTTGTTCCTTGGGAGATATCAAACTTGGTGATAATTGCAATATCACATTGAGTAGCTGCCCTGTTGGAAGTGTGATATCAGATATTGAAGATGCAGAAAATAGAGTTGATGATTTGGGAAATAGGATTGAGGATATAAGGAACGAGATTGATGATGCAGAAACTCGTTTGGATACATTGGAAAATGATTCTAAATGATCAATTGGGATTTGTAGATATAAGGAGATAATTAAATATAATTCCCAATCCAATAATACCACATTGGAATGGTGATAAGTTGACAAATTTGCCAATAGACAGTGAGGAAATTAAACTTGCAGATGGACAGGCGATTTATGTTGAAGGTAATAATTCAGGCTGTCCATGATCGGCCATATGTGTATTTGACTACAATAGATGTGGTTGCCGCATTCTATTTATGCAACGCTGTAGAAAGACCCTGGTATTGGTTTCCTTATGGCATTATATAATATAAAGCAGAGATTTCATTTTACATATTCCCATCAAAAGGAGGAACCTTATGAGTGAATTTTTTAATCCGGACAGTTCTGTCATGCGTTTTATCACTAAGATTGCCAGCAGCGTTTATTTAAACATCCTGTGGTTCGTCTGCTGCCTGCCGGTCGTTACCATCGGCGCTTCCACCACAGCCCTGTTCTATGTCACGCTGAAAATGGCCAAAAATGAAGAAGGGAACATAACTGCCGCTTTTTTCCATTCCTTTCAGGAAAATTTCAGACAGGCCACAAAAATATGGCTGATCCTTCTGGCAGCCGGCATCGTCTTTGCTTTTGACGGATACGTTTTTTACCATATGCGGTTTGAAAATATATTCTGGACCATCGGAGCCGCTGTATTCCTTGTGGCCCTTGCCGCCTATGCTATCATCCTGATGTACATCTTTCCGCTGCTGGCAAGATTTGACAACACCGTTTTTGCCATGTTTAAAAATTCCCTCTTCATCGGCATGCGCTTTTTACTGTGCACGGTACTTATGGCTGTCATCTATTTTGCCATGCTCTTTGTGGTAATCAATATCTTCACCCCGGCTGTCATATTCGGTGAAGGACTGTGCGCACTGCTCTGCTCTTACCTGCTTTCCAATATCCTGCTGATGTGTCAGTCGCAGAAAGAAGATGCCAGTACGCAGAAAACGGCTGCGGACATGCCGCACCTTTAACACCCGGTTCCGTTTCCACACACAATTTTCATATAAAAAAAGAAATTGTATGTAAATAACCTGTGGCGTTTGCATACAGTTCCTAAGGAGGTGCTTATGCTGTCAGCTCAAAAACAGTCAGAAAAAAAGAAAACATTACACAAAAAATATCCATCAGAAGCACGTCCTTACATGCAAAGCCTGCACGGAAAAGCAAAACTGCGGTTCTGTCTGCAGTATCTGTGGGACTATTACAAACTGCCCCTCGCGACTGCAGCCATTGCTTTGTATATTGCCCTATACGCTGTATACGGCCGCTTCACCCACAAAGACACTGTGTTATACGCCGCGCTGGTTAACGTTGCCGTCGGAGAAACTCTAACCGAAGAATTAAGCAGCCGTTTTTTAACCGCACAGAATCTGAACACAAATGCAAACACTTTCCGGCTGTATTCCGGCCTGTACCTGACAGATGATGAAAATAACATTTATCACGAATACACCTACGCCTCCCGCTTGAAGATTCTGGCCTCTATCGACGCGGAGCAGCTGGATGTGGCACTTATGAATAAGGAAGCCTTTGATGCCTTTTCCCAGAACGGCTATCTTTCTAACCTGGATGAACTACTGGCAGAGGAAGTTCCCGCCCTGCATCAGCAGCTTGCGCCTTATTTTGTTACAAACACTGTGATTTTGGAAGATAATTCCGAAGATCTGCTTTTAGACGGCTCTGCCGTTTATCATGCCGAAACGGAATCGTACCCGATGGGACTGGATCTGTCTGCTTCGCCTATGATCCAAAAGGGCGGATTTCAGGAGACAGTATATCTGGGAATTATTAAAAACTCTCCCAGAATACATACGGTTTTTGATTATCTGGAATACCTGTTTGTTTAAAGCGGCTGAACGCAAAAAGCCGGCAAAGAATACCGGAAAGAAAACGCGGAATTTCATGCCTGTGAAAATCCGCTTGATGTATTCAAATATTATCCGCCTGCGACATCAAGGTATTGCAAGGTGGATTTGGACGCAAATGAACAGAAGGAAGATGACAGCGGACGTATCGGAAAGAAAATTTTAATTCTGGCTGAAATTAGCTTGCAGGACATGAAGCTGTGTTTTGCTCAGAACTGCAAATAGAAATTTGGAGGAGACGATTATGGAATATAGATGTAAAGCAGATGATGCATGATATTCAGTTGTCAAATTTCTGTTGGTATCTCATTTATTGAGATTCCGAGAAGTTATTCTTCTTCTCCCCTGGTATTCACTTTTTCCCTTCCGAAATCCCCAAAACTCCTGTCGCTTTTCCGGGAGCAAGCATAAAAAATCTCTGTATCCCTGAAAAATCATAGCCCACAGGCTCCAACACTTTTTTCTCTATCATTGTCAGTAATGCCTCCGTATCAAACTTGGCTTCAAAATATAGATCCTTATCGATCTGGATTGGCACATCCATTCCTTCTGGATCCTTCCCCAATATCGTCCGCTGCCTGCCGAACACCTTTCCTCTCAGCTGCATCAGTCTTTCATGCATGTCCGGCTGCCCGTTGCAGTGCTTCAGGATGGTCTGGACTGCTTTTTTCCATGTGGGTGTTTCTACGGTCTCACCAGAAGCAAATGTTACAGAGACCGGCCTCTTCCCTTTCAGCATGGACGGCGAAGTCCTCCCCAGGCGGCATTCCCTGCTCCTGATCTCTGAACGACTGTATGGTTCCCTGTGCCTCCCTGCCTTAAGGATTTTTCTAATTCTCTTACATTTAACGTCATATACATTTTTCTTTCTGTCTGTGTATGTCGTTCCTATTTTCAGCTTTTCCCTTACTCTATATACACCATACACGATTAAAACTATACTGTACCTAACATCCATATGGATATGAGCATATTTATTTTTGCAATTTGACTTTTCTTCGCACAACAATTATGATGATATTATCCTATAAATAACGAAAGAAGGTATAACTATGGTATACAAATGCAGCGTATGCGGTTACGTATTTGACGAAGCAGCCGAGGGGAAATCTGTTTCTGAGCTGACAGAATGTCCTTTGTGCAAACAGCCGGCGGAAAAACTGGAGCCTGTATCCAAGGAAGAGAACTCCGCTTCTGCGCAGACGTCTGAACCGCCCGCGGATTTAAGCTATCCGAAAGAAACAAGAAAAACAGACAGCAATTACCGTTACATGAAAGAAATTCAGGAAATGGCAGTAAAAGGAACTTCTGCGATAGAGGCAATGGGGACGCAGATGCCGATGCCGGGCTGGGACGATATTCTGATCCTTGGCGCTCAGCTGAATCCGCCGCCGCTGGACGAACATGCCGACGTATCGCTAACAACCGTAATCGGTAAACACGCCAAAAAACCGATGGTTCTTGAAATGCCGGTCTATATTTCACATATGTCCTTTGGCGCGCTCTCCAAAGAAACAAAAATAGCGCTCTCCAAAGGAAGCGCAGCAGCGGGAACTGCCATGTGCAGCGGAGAAGGCGGGATTTTGCCTGAAGAAAAAGCGGCCGCTCATAAATACATCTTTGAATATGTGCCAAATTTGTACAGTGTGACAGAAGAAAATCTAAAAACCTCCGATGCCATCGAGATTAAAATCGGACAGGGAACCAAGCCTGGAATGGGCGGACATCTTCCGGGCAGCAAGGTCACTCCGGAAATCGCCGCTGTACGCAACAAACCGGTAGGAAAGGACGTCATCAGTCCGTCAAAATTTCCGGATATAAACACCAAACAGGATTTAAAGGCTCTGGTAGACGATCTTCGAAAACGCAGCGACGGCCGGCCGATCGGTATTAAGATCGCAGCCGGAAAAATTGAAAAAGATCTGGAATACTGTGTATTTGCAGAACCGGATTTTATTACGATCGACGCAAGAGGCGGAGCAACCGGCGCTTCTCCTTCCATTGTCCGTGACTCTGCAAGTGTGCCTGCCATTTACGCGCTTTCCCGCGCAAGAAAATATCTGGATGAGGTAAAATCAGATATCGACCTCGTAATTACCGGCGGTCTTCGTGTTTCATCCGATTTCGCCAAAGCGATCGCGATGGGCGCAGACGCCGTCGCTATCGCGTCCGCAGCCATGGTCGCGGCCGCCTGCCAGCAATACCGCATCTGCGGCTCAGGCATGTGTCCGGTCGGAATGGCCACACAGGATCCTGTTTTGCGCGAACGACTCCATATCGAATCGGCTGCAAAAAGGGTGGAAAACTATCTGAACTGCTCTGCGGCAGAATTAAGGACTTTTGCAAGAATTACCGGACACTCCGATATCCATCAGCTCTCGACAGACGATCTGTGTACGATCAGCAGGGAAATATCCGAATACACTGCGGTTACGCATGCATAACCAATAACTATCCTGGCGCTGACATGTCTTTTCAGACGACTCTGCGCCTGGCAGCCAAACGTGCCAGGCGCAGAGTCTGATGTGTATCGTTATTGGTATCGATTTGTTTTACAGCCATTTATTCTTCCAGCTTTACTCCATCATAATCCATCCGGCGCACATGATACTGCACGTCTTCTAAAATCTTACGATTGGAGGCAATCACATCCGCCAAAAGTCCTGTAATAATCGTCTGAAATCCAAGCAGAAGAAGCACGGCCGAAAGAATCAGAGACTGAATATGACCGCTTCCGACTCCATGAAAATAAAAAATCAAAAACCGGCCGCCGACTGCCGCTCCGCATAGAAAAATAATGCTTCCGATCGTTACAAAAAACTGCAGCGGTTTGTACATCATAAACACATGCCCGATGGTGAATATCGATTTTTTAATATACCCCATCATGCTTTTCATCAGTCTGGACGGGCGAATCTCCTGATTGGTACGTACCGGAACGGAGTCCATCGCCATTTTTGTCCGGCCTGCCTGCACAATCGTTTCCAGCGTATAAGTATATTCGTTTGTCACATTCAGGCGCATAGCCGCTTCCCTGCTGTAAGCGCGGAAACCGCTTGGCGCGTCTGGAATATCTGTTTTTCCCGCCTTACGCACAATATAGCTTCCCAGATGCTGCAGCTTTTTTTTCAGAGGTGAAAAATCGGAGATTTCGTCAATCGGACGCGCTCCGATTACAATATCGGACTTTCCTTCGAGAATCGGACGGACCAGTTTTTCGATATCCGCTCCCTCGTACTGATTGTCTGCATCTGTATTTACGATAATATCTGCTCCGTTGCGAAGACAGGCGTCCAGGCCGGCCATAAAGCCTTTGGCCAGCCCGCGGTTGGAACGAAAATTTACCACATAATCGACGCCCCACTTCCATGCGGTATTTACCGTATCATCCACGCTTCCGTCATTGATAATCAGATATTCGATTGTATCGATCCCGTCGATCTGTCTTGGCAGGGCATCGAGCGCTGTTTCCAGCGTCTGCGCCTCGTTATAACAGGGAATCTGAATAATCAGCTTCATACTATCCTCCGAACCTGACCGGCTTTAACATATGATTCGTGATACCGGGGCATATTAATTGCCGTTTAATAACAGATAAACACAGCCGTAAACACCTGCGTCGTTGCCAAGCTGCGCCAGTGCAAAGTCTGCGTTTCTGCAGGAATTAAATGCCCGCTCTATGTAATGTTTACGGATTACTTCCGTAATAATTGTACCTGCTTTGGATACGCCTCCGCCAATGACAAATACCTGCGGATCTACGATACAGGCTGCATTGGCAAGCGCGGTTCCAAGCACCCGGCCCATCTTTTCGACTACTTCCACAGCGACCTCATCCCCTGCCTTTGCAGCGTCCAGTACGGTCTTTGCAGAGATTTTCTGCACGTCCCGCATGGAGCTTTCCCGCTGATCCGCCGCCAGCGCACGGTTTGCCAGACGAACGATTCCGGTTGCCGACGCATACTGCTCCAGACAGCCGCGTTTTCCGCAGCCACAGACTTCTTCCTCTGTCTCATCCACAAACACATGTCCGATCTCGCCGCCGGCGCCATTGGAACCGTTAATTACATTTCCATTAATAATAATGCCGCCGCCGACTCCTGTTCCGAGTGTAATCATAATGACATTTTTGTATCCTTTGCCGCCGCCCTGCCACATCTCGCCAAGCGCAGCGACATTTGCGTCATTTCCGACTCTGACCTTTAATCCGGTCTTTTCCGCAAGCTCTTTTGCAACATCCACGCGTCCCCATCCCAGATTCACGCATTCCGTAACGACAGAATCCTGCACTACCGGCCCCGGTACGCCGATACCGATGCCTTCCACGTCATCTTTGGATATCCCGTCCTGTACGAGCCGGCCTTCGATGACCGCAGCGACGTCGCTTAAAATGGAGCTTCCATGGTCTTGCGTATTTGTCGGAATCTCCCATTTATCCACCATATGTCCTGTCATTTCGAACAGACTCATCTTAACCGTCGTGCCCCCGATGTCCACGCCAAATCCATATTTTTTCATGCCTGCATTCTCCTTTTTTCTGTAGATTTTCATCGAACCGTTTGTTCTTTTTCTTTTAAGTATAGGAGAATTCGCAGAATGTGTCAATGCACAATTACAAATCATTCCCTGCAGTTTTCTAATGCTTTGCAAGCAGTTCTTTTAAGATCTGGTTCACGAGTCCCGGACTGGCTTTTCCCTGCGTCGCTTTCATCGTCTGCCCGACCAGATAGCCGATCGCTTTTTGTTTTCCGTTTTGATAATCCTGCACAGACTGCGGATGCTCGTTCAGGATCGTCTCGATCACGCTTCGCAGCTGTCCTTCGTCACGAACGGTCTTTAATCCTTTTTCTTCCATATAAGTCTCCGGATCTGTTCCGTTTTGAAACATCTCTGCAAAGACTTCCTTTGCGGCCGTATTCGTGAGTGTACCAGAATCTGCAAGCTCCGTCAGCTTTGCCAGCTTCTCCGGCTCCAGTGTCAGCTCATCCGGCTCCTGACCGGTTTCTTTTAGCAGGCGCATCGTCTCTCCGATCAGCCAGTTTGCCACTTTTTTCGGTTTCTTACAAATATCGGACGCTGCCTCAAAAATATCGGCCATTCTTTTGGAACCGGTAATCATATCTGCATCGTAATCCGGCAGACCGTACTGCTGCTTGTAGCGCAGTCTTCTTTCGTCCCGAAGCTCTGGCTGTCTGGAACGGATTTCTTCCAGCCATTCGTCACTGATTACGATCGGGACAAGATCCGGTTCCGGAAAATAGCGATAATCCTGCGCGTCTTCTTTGGAACGCATCGCATAAGAATATTCTTTCGCGTCATCCCAGCGTCTCGTCTCCTGAATCACGGGCTCTCCCGCTTCCAGCAGATCGATCTGGCGGTTTTTTTCATTTTCAATCGCTCTTGTAATCGCCCGAAAGGAATTTAAGTTTTTCATTTCCGTACGTGTGCCGTATTCTGCGGCCCCTGCCGGACGTACGGACAGATTGACGTCGGCGCGCATGGAACCTTCCTGCAGCTTGCAGTCCGAAGCTCCCAGATACTGAATGATCATACGCAGCTTTTCCAGATAAGCGATCACTTCCTGCGCCGAGCGCATATCCGGTTCGGATACGATCTCGATCAACGGTACGCCGGAACGATTGTAATCGACGTAGGAAACATCTTTCCATTCGTCGTGAACGAGCTTTCCGGCGTCTTCTTCCATATGAATCTCATGGATTCCGATGGTTTTCGTACCTGATTCCGTACAAATCTCCACGCCGCCGTTTCTGCAGATCGGCAGATACAGCTGGGAAATCTGATAGTTCTGCGGATTGTCCGGATAAAAATAGTTTTTGCGGTCAAATTTACTGTAAGACGTAATCTCACATTCCGTTGCAAGGCCGACTGCCACCGCATACTCTGCGACCTGCCTGTTTAAGACCGGCAGCGAGCCTGGCATTCCGGTACAGACCGGACAGGTATGTGTATTGGGTTTGGCTCCAAACGCGGTCGAACAGCCGCAGAATATTTTTGTTTTCGTCGCTAATTCCACATGCACTTCCAGTCCGATGACGGTTTCGTATGATTTCATTCTGCCGCTCCTTTCTCCCCTGCATACGGGCAGTGTACATAAGCTCTTGTCTGTTCATAAGCATAGGCTGCGCGGATCATCTTTTTCTCCTGAAAGCAGTCTGCGATCAGCTGCATTCCGATCGGCAGTCCATTCGAATCTGTTCCGACCGGAACCGAAATTGCCGGAAGTCCTGCCAGATTTACCGCTACCGTATAAATATCGCCAAGGTACATCTGTATCGGATCTTTTAAGCTGGTTCCAAGCTGCGGCGCTGTCGCAGGCGCTGCCGGGCCAAGCAGGATGTCGTAAGCTGCAAACGCCCGGTCAAATGCCTGTCGGATCAGCGCTTTTGTACGCAATGCTTTCAGATAATAGGCGTCATAATAGCCGGAGCTTAATACGAACGAACCGAGCATAATCCGGCGTCTGACCTCCTGGCCAAACCCTTCGGAACGGGATTTTTTATACATCTGCGAAAGCCCTTCGTACTGACTGGCGCGCCAGCCGTACTTCACACCGTCAAAACGCTCCAGATTTGAGCTGGCTTCTGCGCACGCAATGACATAATAGGCCGGCACAGCGTATTCCACAAGGCTTAAATCAAACGTTTCGACAATCGCGCCTTTTTCTCTTAATACATCTGCAGCTTTTAAAACGGCCTCGCTGACCTGCGGCGATAGACCTTTGCCAAAATAGTCTGCCGGAATGCCAATCTTCATCCCTGCTACATCATCCACCAGCGCAGAGGTCACGTCCAGATGCTCCCTGCCTCCCTGCAGCGACGTGGAATCTTTCGGATCGCATCCTGCAATGATTTCCAGCACCGTGGCGCAGTCGGATACGTCTTTTGCGATCGGCCCGATCTGATCCAGCGAAGACCCATAGGCAATCAGGCCATAACGGGAAACCGTCCCATAGGTCGGTTTGATACCGGTCACGCCGCAAAAAGCAGCTGGCTGGCGAATCGAGCCGCCGGTATCCGATCCGAGCGCATATGTGCACTGTTCAGCGGCAACGGCTGCGCAGGAACCGCCTGAAGAGCCGCCCGGTACATGATTCCGATTCCATGGATTTTTCGTCGGTCCGTAAAACGATGTTTCTGTCGTGGAGCCCATCGCAAATTCATCCATATTTGTCTTGCCCAAAATAACGGCGCCTGCCTGTTTTAACCTTTCTACCGCCTCCGCCGTATACGTCGGCACAAATCCCGACAGCATTTTCGAACTGCACGTCGTCAGCAGTCCTTTGGTACACAGATTGTCTTTGATCGCCACCGGCACTCCCGCGAGAGGCCCCGTACAGCTTCCGTCGCTGATTTTTTGCTGAATTTCCCGCGCCGTACGAAGCGCGCCTTCTTCATCGATCGTTACAAAGCTGTGAATATCCGGTTCTTTTTTCTGGATTTGCAGCAGCGCATCTTTGACGGCTTCTTCCGCCGATACCTGCCCGGCCCGGATTTTTTTTCCCAGCTCAAGCGCAGTCAGACTTGTCAGACTCATAAAAACCTCCTGTTTCCTTTTGTAATTATACAATCGTCTTAGGTACCAGAAAACAACGTTCGTTTCGATCCGGTGCGTTCATAAGCGTATCTTCATGTCCGTCCCCGTTTGTCACGATATCTTCCCGAAATACGTTGACCGTTGGAAAAACGTGAGACATCGGCTCTGTCTGTGTAGTATCCAGTTCGTTTAACTGGTCGATATAAGCAAGCATCCGTTCCATATCGGTTCTGGCAGTTTCTTTTTCTTCCTGTGACAGTTCCAGTTTTGAAAGAGCTGCCACATATTCTAACGTTTCATCTGTAATCTTATTTGCCATAAACGTTTCCTTTCTATGTTTCTATACCGATCGGTATATCACGCCGCGTTGCCGTTACTCCCGCACTTTGATATGCGCTTCCCTAAGCTGCTGTTCAGATACGGTATTTGGCGCGCCGCACATCAGATCCTGTGCGTTTCCGTTCATCGGATAGGCAATCACTTCGCGAATGTTCTCTTCCCCGCGCAGCAGCATCAGCATCCGATCGATTCCGGGAGCCATTCCCGCATGCGGCGGCGCGCCGTACTGAAACGCCTGATACAAAGCGCCAAACTTTGTCTGCAGGGTCTCCTCATCATACCCCGCGATCTCAAACGCCCGTCGCATCGTATCCGGATCATGATTGCGTACCGCTCCCGACGAGAGCTCCACACCGTTGCAGACAATGTCATACTGATACGCCAGTATGTCATACGGATCCATCGTATCAAGCGCCTTTCGCCCGCCCTGCGGCATGGAAAACGGATTGTGCGTAAACGCCGGTTTTTTCGTCTGCGGATCTTTTTCGTACATCGGAAAATCATTCACATAACAAAACCGAAACGCGTTTTTTTCCAAAAGATCCAGCTTTTGACCAAGCTCTGTACGTATCATACCTGCATAATAAGCCGCACGCGCCTCCGTATCCGCCATAAAGAAAATCGTATCCCCCGTTTCCAGCTCTGCCAGCCTCCGAAATTCTTCCTTGTATTCATCCGGAATAAACTTATCGATCGGGCCTTTCAAACTGCCGTCACTGAGCGCCTCCAGATATCCAAGACCTCCCATGCCGATACTCTGGGCATATTTTAACAGTTTTTCATGAAACCCTTTGGACATTTTCTCATGTACCCGGATGGCGCGTACAGTCTTTTTTAAAAATGGCTGGAACGTACATTTCTGGAAAAAGCCAGTCATATCGATAATCCGCAGCGGGTTGCGCAGATCCGGCTTATCCGTGCCAAACTCCAGCATTGCCTGCGCATAGCTGTAAACCGGATACGGCGCCTTTGTCACCTGACTTCCCTGCGGTGCAAACGTTTCAAAAGCTGTGCCAAGCACTTCCTCACCGACTGCAAATACATCTTCCTGCGTTGCAAAACTCATCTCAAAGTCCAGCTGATAAAACTCTCCAGGCGAACGGTCGGCCCTGGCATCCTCATCGCGAAAGCACGGCGCGATCTGGAAATATTTGTCAAAACCGGATACCATCAGCAGCTGCTTATACTGCTGCGGCGCCTGCGGCAGCGCATAAAACCGGCCTTTGTACTTTCGGGACGGCACAATATAATCTCTGGCCCCCTCAGGTGAAGACGCGCATAAAATCGGCGTCTGAATCTCCAAAAATCCCATTTCCGTCATCTTCTGCCGCAAAAAAGCGATCACCTTCGACCGGAATATGATGTTATCCCGCACTTTTGCGTTTCTAAGATCCAGATATCGGTATGTGAAGCGAACATCCTCGCGTACTTCCCGACTGGTCTGAATTTCAAACGGAAGAGCCTTGAGGACATTGCCGAGTATCTGAATCTCATGCGCCTCCAGCTCAATCGTTCCGGTAGGAATCTTTGGGTTGTAGGTTTCCTCGTCTCTTTTTTCAATCAGACCTTTGACCGAAACTGCCTGTTCCTTTCGAATGCCCTGCAGCAGACTGCTGTCGCGGATAACGATCTGCATCACGACGTACATATCCCTTAAGTCGAGAAACGACACGCCGCCATGATCACGGATATTTTCCACCCATCCGGCTACCCTCAGCTCTCTGCCGATCTGCTCTTCGCTGATCTGATCCATCGTTACGTCTCTGTAAATGTTACTCATAATCATCCACTCCTTTTTATGATTCCGGAGCTGATTTCTGCTGGATATAAAAAGCCCCGGAATACTGATTTTGTATTCCGGGGCGAAAAAGGCAAAGCCCAATCCGCGGTACCACCCGCCTTGAGTGACCGTTCAGATGACGCGGCATCGCGCAGTATCCTGTGTCTGCCTGTTACAATCATCGGTTTTTCCGTTCACTCCACTCTTTATGCTTAACGCGCACCACGTACCAGCCTACGCCGCCCGGATTCCCTGCGTTTCAGCTGATCTGCTCCGGAGCGTTCCCTTTATTTCCTCTTCCAAACAGCGCTCTCAGTCGGTGACGCTGTATTCCTGTCGGCCTCTGAAAACAAGAGTCTCCATCTTCGCATTTCATCCCTGATATATTTTCGTGATATATCTGATACACACCGCTCTGCTTTTGAATCTGTGAGGATGTGACGGAATCTATCTTATCATAAACATTTTTTTAATGCAAGAGAAAAAACAAATTTACGTCTGAAAAATCAGTATTCCAACTATTATAAACAGGAACAGAACTTTTACTTTCTTTTATTAAGATTTTGTTTAAAATTTTGTTTCGATCCACTCTTTCCCTGTTGTCTATGTAGCTGCCAGAGTTACTTTCTTCTCTTCCATTTCACCGTCCGCAAACGAAAGTTTTTCTTCGGCCGCCTCCATCAGTTCATATTTGGCCAGTTTGAAACAATCCAGCATGACCGGCGAAAAAACCCCGCACTCGCCTTCGTTAATCATACGAATTGCCTCGTCCTCCGCATAAGGCTCTTTATAAACGCGTTTGCTGACAAGCGCGTCGAACACATCTACAATCGATACGACCTGTGCCCAGATCGGGATATCGTCTCCGGACAGATGATCCGGATACCCCCTGCCGTCAAAACGCTCATGATGATAGCGGCAGATATCATAACAAAACCGGTAAAACTCCGTCTCCTCCTGCTTAAACTGCTCTAACAGCTCGCAGCCATAAGTCGTATGCTTTTTCATCTCTTCAAACTCTTCGTCCGTCAGTCTGCCCGGCTTTAGCAAAATACTGTCCGGAATCGCAACCTTTCCAAGATCATGCAGCGCGGAAGCGTTGACAATCAGGCTTACCTGATCTTTGGTCAGCTGATATTTCGGATAATATTTGCGCACATATTTTAACATAATTCCGGTCAGATATTTGACTCTTTGAATATGCTCGCCCGATTCCAGACTGCGGTATTCCACAACCGAGCTGAGGGCATTAATTAAAAACTCGTTGCTCCTTTCCAACTTTTTCTTGCTCTCCATCAGCTGTTTCGTACGCACTTCCAGTTTCCGCTCGATATCGATTCTGTGCGCAAACAGCTCGATCAGATTCATCGTACGCCTCATAACGACCTGCGGCGCAAACGGTTTGTAAATAATGTCGGAAACGCCGTACTCATAGGCTTTTTCGTCCGTATCCGCCGTTGCTTCTCCTGTAATCATAATCACCGGAATGACATCCATATATCCTCTGTCTGTCATGTAAGCAAGTACGTCCAGACCGGATTTGCCCGGCATTAACAGATCCAGAAAAACGAGGACAATTTCTTCGTGACGTGCTTCGATCAGATCAATCGCCTGGACGCCGTCTGCTGCCTCTAATATCCCGTACTGTTCTTCGAAAATCACCTTTAATATTTCCCGGTTGATTTCCTGATCGTCTGCAATTAAAATGATATTCCTCTCCATAAATTCGTTTTCACTCCCATATTCTTACATGCTTTCGTTTTATACTGGCTGTTGTTATGATAACATAGAACCGTGCGGTTCCTCAAGTGATATTTTGGAAACTTTCCGCTGCCATACCAGAACCGTAACCCGGGACCGCAGCGCCGCTTTGCATGTTCCAATATTTTTACTTTTGCGGATTGAAATCAGATAAACATTATGATAAAGTTAATTACAGTTATCCATACGGTCCGTATTGCTACGGTACAGACCTTTTTACTGTTATCATTTAATAAGAAAGGATCTTTCGATGTATATTCATATCAACCGTCAGATATTATTTTATGAAAAAACAGGTGAAGGCCCGCCCTTACTTTTGCTGCATGGGAACGGTGAGGATCATACGATATTCGACGTTCTGATCCCTTTGCTTTCACAGACACATACCGTGTATGCCATTGACAGCCGCGGACACGGGGCAAGCAATCCGACAGACGAATACAGCTACGCCGGAATGGCAGAGGATATCGAACAACTGATCACTTCTCTTGAAATCCGCTCTCCGATTCTGTACGGCTTTAGCGACGGCGGCATTATCGGCCTGCTGCTTGCCATCTGTTATCCGGGTCTGATCAGCCGGCTGATCATCAGCGGGGCAAATTTACATCCTCATGGCATGAAGCGGACGGTTCTGCATAAAATAAAACAGCACTATAAAAAAAGCGGAAATCCGTTAGAACTTCTGATGCTGGAAGAACCCGATATTCCCCCGTCGGCTCTTACAAAGATTCACATACCGGTACTGGTGCTTGCAGGAGAGCATGATATTATCAAAACCTCGCATACCAGACTGATTGCCGAAAAGCTCCCCCATGCGCTGCTTGCCATCGTCCCGGGAGAAGATCATGGCAGTTATATTATACACAGCGATAAATTATATCCTTATATTCGGGACTTTATTTGTCAGGAATCACCCTGACAGCCGTTTTTGCCGGATATTTTAAAACAGACGTTTTCAAATCAGATATTTAAAATCCGATATTTGAAATCAGATATTTGAAATCAGATATTTGAAATCAGATATTTTAGAAAAACAGGTATCATATCTGATACCAGACTAAATGAAAGAATGAGGAACTTACTTATGGAACATCTGATCCTTCCGGACAGCTACCAGTCCGCGTTAAATCTGCACGACACCCAGATTGCGATTAAAACCGTCAAAGACTTTTTCCAGAATTTGCTGTCGTTAACGCTGAATCTGTCCCGCGTATCCGCGCCTTTGTTTGTTACACCGGAAAGCGGCTTAAACGACAACTTAAACGGTGTGGAACGTCCGGTTGCCTTTGACATCAGGGAAATGAACGGCCAGAATGCAGAAGTCGTACATTCTCTTGCAAAATGGAAACGCTTCGCGCTGCATAAATATGGTTTTTGCGCCGGCGAAGGCCTTTATACCGATATGAATGCCATCCGCCGCGATGAGGAAACCGATAATATCCATTCCATTTTTGTAGATCAGTGGGATTGGGAAAAAATCATTGCAAAAGAAGACCGTACGATGGAATATTTGAAAGACACAGTGAAAATGGTCTATAAAACGTTACGGAAAACAGAAAAATATATGGCTGTGCAGTACGACTATATTCATGAATTACTGCCTCACGATATTTATTTTCTGACTACCCAGGAGCTGGAAGACCGGTATCCCGGAAAAACGCCGAAAGAACGCGAATACTGTATTACAAAAGAAAAAGGCGCGGTCTGCCTGATGCAGATCGGAGACAAACTGGCCTCTGGCGAAAAACACGACGGGCGGGCGCCGGATTACGACGACTGGGCGCTGAACGCAGATATTTTAGTCTACTACCCGGTATTGGATATCGCGCTCGAGCTTTCCTCCATGGGAATCCGTGTGGACGAAAAAGCGTTATCCGAACAGCTGGTAAAAGCCGGCTGTCCGCAGCGGGCAAATCTGCCGTTCCAAAAAGCCATTCTGGACAAAGAGCTGCCATATACGATCGGCGGCGGGATCGGACAGTCCCGCATCTGTATGTTTTTCCTGCGCAAAGCGCATATCGGAGAAGTGCAGTGTTCGATCTGGACACCGGATATGGCAGATACCTGCGCGGCACACGGAATACAGCTGCTGTAGCAGGAAAACTATTCGAACAGCAGTCAGATCCCTGTAAACAACAAGGGTTTTTGCACATCTTCCATGTGCAAAAACCCTTGTTTTATAATTTGCCTGACATCCTATGGCGCTTACGCTCCGGACGCCGCGATCACGTCCGACATATCATACATCCCGGCCGCTTTTCCTGCCAGGAACTTTGCGGCTTCTACCGCTCCTTTTGCAAACACAGCTTTGGAATGTGCCGTATGCTTTAAGGTAATCACTTCGTCAGTTCCCGCAAAAATGACTTCATGTTCCCCGACAATATTTCCGCCGCGGACAGATACGATTCCAATTTCATTTTTCTCGCGTTTTTTACGCTCTGTACTGCGGTCATACCGATAGTCGTAAGACATATCCGTTTCCTTTTTCAGCGTTTCGTTCATCGTATCCGCCAGCGCCAGCGCCGTGCCGCTTGGTGCGTCCAGCTTCTGGTTGTGGTGTTTTTCCACGATCTCGATATCAAAGCCTGCCGGTGAAAGCACGCTGACCGCTTTTTTCAAAAGATCCATCAGCGTATTAATCCCAAGCGACATATTCGCAGATTTTAATACCGCTGTCTGCGCGGCAGTCTGCTTCACTTTTTCAAGCTGCGCTTCGGACAATCCGGTCGTACAGAGCACCACCGGCAGTTTCTTTTTCATACTATAATCTAACAGCGCGTCGATCGCGCCTGCATTGGAAAAATCAATAATTACATCCGCAGCTGTCTCGCAGTCTGCAATCGTTTGAAATACCGGATACGGATGTTGTATCCCATGAAACACATCGATACCGGCTACGATCTCGATGCCGTTATCTTCGGCGCAGATGCCGTGAATCACCTGCCCCATTTTACCGTTGCATCCATGCAGGATTGCTTTTACCATGTTGTTTTTTCCTCCATCCTATGTACCGTTTCCAGAATATCGTTCCAAAATAAGGAGTCCGGACGGCAGCTGATCACAGTATTCCCCTTAGGAACCGTTTTATTCTGATTTGTGCTTTCGTAATTTATTTTGTATTATAAAATGCCATAATCTTTCATCACCTGCGCCAGCTTCTTTGCGCCTTCGCCGCTCATTTCACATAGCGGCGCGCGCAGCGGTCCGACTTCCATACCCATCAGATTCATCGCTTTTTTTACCGGAATCGGGCTGACTTCGGAAAACAGCGCGCTGATCAGGGAAAGTCCCTTTCTCTGCAGTCTGCGGGAAGTTTCCAGGTCTCCGTCGAAAAAGCTCTGGCACAGATCGTGGACATCCTTCGGCGCCACGTTGGACCATACGGAAATAACGCCAAGCGCTCCGATTGCCAGAAGCGGCAGGATCACTGCGTCTTCACCGGAATACATATCCAGCTTTCCATCTGTGAAATCCATCGTTTTGGAAGCCTGCGTGATGTTGCCCGTCGCTTCTTTGAGTCCGACGATATTTTCCACATGTTTATGCAGATATGCTACCGTCTCCGGTTCCAGATTACATCCGGTCCTGGCTGGTACATTGTACATGATAATCGGTGTTTTGACCGCGTTTGCAATCTGCGTATAATGCGCGATCAGTCCCTGCTGCGTCGCCTTATTGTAGTATGGCGTAACGACCAGCAGTCCGTCTGCACCTGCTTTTTCCGCTTCCTGAGACAGATAAACGGCGGTTCTCGTACAGTTTGAACCGGTACCCGCAATGACCGGTACTCTGTGTTTGGTAAACTGTACGCAGGCCCGGATCACGTCCAGATGCTCTTCTTCGGTCATCGTTGAAGATTCGCCGGTCGTTCCGGTAATAATAATTGCGTCCGTTCCGCCCCTGATCTGATCGTCCACCAGTTCTTCCAGTTTGTCATAATTTACGTCCAGATTCTCTTTCATAGGTGTTACAATCGCGACACCTGCGCCTTGAAATATAGCCATATGCATTCCTCCTGTTTCTATTGATACAAC
This sequence comes from uncultured Eubacterium sp., assembly GCA_910577225.1. Classification (GTDB taxonomy): domain Bacteria; phylum Bacillota; class Clostridia; order Lachnospirales; family Lachnospiraceae; genus Eubacterium_J. The sequence goes on from CAJTMV010000002.1 coordinate 87,605, forward strand.
GGTTTATGAACCTGTGTGCCAGTATATCCCATAACCACGGATGTTCCTGTCACAGTTTGTAAAAGCCGGCTCTGATGAGCCGGCTTTTACATATATACTTCGATTTGAATGATGTTCATTAAAATCGATAAAATCTATTCGATCTGATAGCACCCCATCTTTTCATTCAGATGACAGTCATGGAATTATTCATTCCAGGCCCAAGAATCGGGGCACAGGACCCGAACCCTTTCGGCGTTCTTCCCTTTCATACATCTGCATCTGCGCCTGCCGCATTGGATGCATTACTGATGAATTACGCAACCTCTATCCACTTTATTCAGTTTATTGTACTTTACTTCTGATTACTTAGATTGACTATAACACTGTTCTCATGGAATGTCAACCTGCTGCAGTCTGATTTTCTTATTTTGTATCATTACGCAACGTCAGCGACTCCTGTTTATGAATCCTGTGTTTTCTGCGTCTGTATCTGATAAATCTCATCCGCCAGTTCCCGCATATAATCCGGGAGTCTGCGTCCTGTGACGATAATCTGCGCCTCTTCTGACTTTGCCTCAAACAGGGCTTTTACATCCTCTTTCGTTACCACGCCGTTATCGATCACTCCTAACAATTCATCCAGTACCAAAAGACTGCATTCATCATTTAACAGAACTTTTCTGGCAAAGTTCAATCCATTTTTAATATTCCTGTTTTCCTCCGTTTTTTCCTGCTCGGACAGTTCTTCGTATCGTTCTTCAGATTTTTCGAAATGAAATATTTTGATCTCCGGCTCCAGCCGCTGCATAAATGCGGTTTCTGTCGCCATCTTTCCTTTTAAAAAGTGGATCATAAACACATTTTTGCCCGCAATGGCTGCCTGCAGTGCATATCCCAGTGCGGCGGTTGATTTCCCGCGGCCATCTCCATAATAAATCTGAATGCCTGAATTCATAATATCCTCCTTTGAAACGTCCATGCGCCCCCGTATCTGCTTCAGATTCCTCTAAGATACCACACTTTTATATAAAATGCAAATTTTTGTATCGATTTTTGTCAATTTCGTCAAAACTGCTAAATTTAATTTTTAATAATTTTTATCATCCAGGTACTCGATCTTGCTCACGGATACTTCATACGCGATTCGTTTTTCTGTTTCCAGTTCGCTTAATTTTTTCACATATTCACGGCTTTGTATTCTGCCCCAGATCTGTACGTGAGCGCCTACTGTAAAGCCAGATGCAAAACGCGCGTTTCTGCCCCAGCAGATGCATGGGATATAATCGGACTTTCCATACGAGCGGTTGACTGCGATTAAAAGATCCGCAATCTCGCGTCCAAGCGGCGTTTTCCGGTAAATTGGCTCTTTACAGATATAACCGTCCAAAAAGATCTGGTTACTCTTTACATCCTCTTCTTCCTGCTCCATAAACTCCAGTTCCCTTGCAAATACCGACAATACGAGCCGGTTCTTTTTTTCCTCATGACGGTTATACGAACGGAACTGGCCGGTCACATAGATATACTGCCCTATGTAGCTTTGCGATGTGTCGATCAGCCGCTCGGATACCATAACCGGAATGTAATCCACAAAATTACTGAGTCTGTTTACGGATACGTCGACCATATAAAAGCCTTCCCCGTACACCTCGTGGCTGAACTCAAAATCGGATACGATTTTGCCCGCGATCGTTACCTGATTGTTTTCAAATATTTTATCTGCCATGAATTTTTCTCCTTCCTCTTTTCAAACGTGACAGCTGGTTTGTTATGTAATCCTCTTACTGTCAGGCGGTACTATATCAGTCCTGCATGCCGAACCGATTTAACTACTGCTAATGTATGTTCCTGTCGCCGCATTTAGAACATTGGCGCGGTCTTCTTTTTGACAAGACAGAATTTATCATGCCGCTTTTAAAAAACATCTCATTTCATGTCGACAACATGACGGTTCCAAAAAAATCGAAAAACATTTCTATATTTTGCTTTTTTCCGGAACATTTTTTTGTCATAACGCCTAAAATAAGTTCTTCCTGACAAAAATTTCTTGCACTGCTCCTAAAATATGATAAAATGGGCGAGACGGTATTGCGTATGCCAACTATATTATAATCGAAAAAAACCATACCGTCATCAAAAAAATGCAAATTATGTGCAGACAATTTTTCGAATTAGGAAAGAAGGTTTTATATGAAGATTACAAGAGATAATGTTCGTAATATTGCAATTATCGCCCATGTTGACCACGGCAAAACCACGCTGGTAGACGAGCTGCTTAAGCAAAGCGGCGTATTCCGTGCCAATCAGGAGGTACAGGAACGCGTGATGGACTCTAACGACATCGAACGCGAGCGCGGTATTACTATTTTATCTAAAAATACCGCAGTTTTTTATAAAGATGTAAAAATTAATATTATCGACACGCCTGGCCACGCGGATTTTGGCGGCGAAGTAGAGCGCGTGTTAAAAATGGTCGATGGCGTCGTACTTGTTGTCGACGCTTTCGAAGGCGCCATGCCGCAGACAAAATTCGTCCTGATGAAGGCTCTGGAGCTCGACCTGCCAGTGATCGTATGTATCAACAAGATCGATCGTCCGGAAGCCCGTCCGGACGAAGTCATCGACGAGGTGCTGGAGCTTTTTATGGATCTGGACGCCTCGGACGAACAGCTGGACTGCCCGTTTATTTACGCTTCTGCCAGAGACGGTTATGCAGTTTCCGACTTAAACGACGAACACAAAGATATGACGGCTCTGTTCGAAACGATTATCGATTATATTCCTGCTCCGACCGGCGACCCGGATGCCAATACCCAGGTATTAATCAGTACGATCGATTACAATGAGTATGTCGGCCGTATCGGTATCGGCAAAGTCGACAACGGATGTCTGACCATCAACCAGGACGCCGTCGTTGTCAATCACCACGATCCGGACAAACGCAAAAAAGTAAAAATCAGCAAGCTGTACGAATTTGACGGTCTGAACAAAGTCGATGTCAAAAAAGCGGAAATCGGTTCCATCGTCGCAATCTCAGGTATCGCTGATATTCATATCGGAGATACGATCTGTGCGCCGGAAGATCCGTCAGCCATTCCGTTTCAAAAGATCTCTGAACCGACCATCTCCATGAATTTTGTCGTAAATGACAGCCCTCTTGCCGGACAGGAAGGCAAATATATTACTTCCAGACATCTGCGCGACCGGCTGCTGCGGGAGCTGAATACCGACATCAGTCTGCGTGTGGAAGAAACCGACGATACGGACGTTTTTAAAGTATCCGGACGCGGCGAGCTGCACTTATCGGTCCTGATCGAAAATATGCGCCGCGAAGGCTATGAATTTGCGGTCAGCAAAGCCGAAGTATTGTATCAGACAGATGAAAACGGCAAAAAAATGGAACCGATGGAAATTGCCTATGTCGACGTTCCCGATGAATTTACCGGCGCCGTTATCGACAAACTCTGCCAGCGGAAAGGCGAAATGCTGAATATGCATTCCATTGCAGGCGGCTATACCCGTATCGAATTCCGGATTCCGTCCCGCGGTCTGATCGGATATCGCGGTGATTTTCTGACAGATACCAAAGGAAACGGCATTATCAATACGATCTTTGACGGCTATGACGCTTACCGCGGCGATATTTCATACCGTAAGCAGGGTTCCCTGATCGCGTTTGAAACCGGCGTATCCGTCGCATACGGTCTGTTCAGCGCCCAGGAACGCGGACAGCTGTTTATCGGAGCCGGAGAAAAAGTCTATTCCGGCATGGTCGTCGGCCAGTGTGCAAAAGCGGAAGACATCGAATTAAACGTATGTAAGAAAAAGCATCTGACCAATACCCGTTCCTCCAGCGCAGACGAGGCGCTGACACTGACGCCGCCAAGAATCCTGAGTCTGGAACAGGCTCTTGATTTTATCGACACGGACGAGCTGCTGGAGGTCACCCCTCAGAGCCTGCGCATCCGAAAACGAATTCTGGATCCGACTATGCGTAAAAGGGCCGCTTTTAAAAAATAAACCATCCGCTTTTTATCAGTTATCGGGATCTGATCCATCGGATCTGATCAGCGTTCCCGATAACTTTTTTGTCTGTTACAAAATCTGCTCCATTCCGACCTTCTGCGGCTTTAGGCCGCACTTTTCATAAAACCGCATCGCAGCTTCATTGCAGGACCAGACATTTAAGGTCACATTGTAGCATCCTGCCTGCCTTGCCAGTGCAAGCGCCTCGTCATACAGCTGTCTGCCGATATTCTGTCCGCGGAGCGTTTCGTCCACGCACAGATCGTCGATGTATAAGGTTTTAATATCTGTCAGAATATTATCGTTTACATACTGCTTAAAGATGCAAAACGCATATCCAAGCACCTGATCGTGTTCGTCTACCGCCGTCAGAATGGGAGTCGTTTCATCGTGAATGATTGTCCGCAGCTGCTCGTCGGTATATTTCTTTTTGTTGTTTCCCTGGAATAAATCCGGTCTGCCGTTATGGTGCACCATCAATACCTGCATCAGCAGCCTGTTTATCCCGTCCATATCTTTCTCCTGCGCTCTTCGAATTCTCATTTCATTTTTCTCCTTTTTCCTAATATCTTCGTTTTCGCATCACAGCTGTATCAGTTCTTTATCAGCTTTTCTTTCGGCAGCCACCGCCTCAGAATGCGGGACACGTCTTTCATTTCGATCGGCTTTGAAGCAAAGTCATTCATCCCCGCCTCCAGAAACTCTTCCCGTACGCCCTGTACGGCGTCCGCGGTCAGCGCAATGATCGGCAGATTCGAAAACGGCTCTTCCTGCCAGCCGCGGATTCTTTTTGTAGCCTCCACTCCGTCCATCACCGGCATAAAGTGATCCATAAACACCAGATCATACTTCTCGCTGCGCAGCATATCCAGCGCCTGCTGCCCATCCGAGGCCAGATCGATCTGCATTTCAAAAGGCTCCATCATGGCTTTTGCCACTTCCTGATTGATCTCATTGTCATCTACCAATAGTATTTTCGCCTCCGGCGCCGTAAAGGTAAAGACATTCTCCTCTTCCTCTTCTTCCTGCGTTTCTTCCTTTATTTCTGTAAAATTACCTACGGTATCCTCGCTCTCAACGCCAGCCCACAGCGTAAATGAAAAATCGCTGCCTTTCCCGTACTCGCTCTCGACGCTGAGCTCGCCGCCCATCATCTCCACCAGCTGTCTGGATATGGCAAGTCCCAGGCCGGTTCCTTCCTTACCCTGATTTTTCTTGATATCCACCTGCGTAAACGCGTCAAACAGACGTTTCAGATCTTCTGCATGGATTCCCTGTCCGGTATCTTTGACCGACACATACAACAGTATTTTTTCCATCTCACGCTTCTGCTGTCTGACCGTAATCGTTACGGAACCTTCCTCCGTATATTTGACCGCATTGTTCATGATATTAATAATTACCTGCCGGATGCGCAGCCCATCTCCGTATAACAGACGCGGTATCTGTTCGTCCACATCCATCTCCAGCGTAACTTTTTTATCCCCGATTCTGGTTGCCCCGATAATCTGAATATCGCTCAGCATCTGTGCAATATCGAACGTATCTTCGGAAATTTCAAACTTGCCGGCTTCGATCTTGGAAAAATCCAGCAGATCGTTAATCAGCTTTAACAACGCTTTTCCGGAGCTTTGAATATTCAAAAGATATTTTTCGTCTTCTGCATCCCGGTCTTTGCGCAGCAGTACTTCCGTCAGTCCTACAATGGCGTTCATCGGCGTACGTATCTCATGAGACATATTTGATACAAAAGCTGACTTTGCCTGATTCGCAAACTCCGCTTTTTCTTTTAGTTCCTTCATGATCTCCGCCTGTTCCTTCACACGCTCCGTATAATGATAGCTGTCAGTAATATCGGTCAGCACATACATTCTTCCATAATAGACATTTTTCTTTTCAATCATATAGCTGCTGACCGCATAAATATTTCTGTCTCTTTCCAGTATTTTTTTATCCAGAATGCAGCTGTCCATATCCTCCAGTATTTTTTCCGCTTTTCCAATCGAAAGACCTTTATAGATCTGCTCCGCCTTATGGTTAAAATAAATAATCTTTTCATCGATGTCCACGACCACGATGCCTTCCGCCAGCGCGTCCATCGCCAGCTCCTTCGCAAGCGACAGCGTATCAAAAATACCGCCCTGGAAAATCAGCACGGACAATAGAATCGTATCGATCAGATAGGTTACCAGCATAATATCATATTCTCCGACCAGACCGCTTTGATAAATTCCGTATCCCGTTGTAGCAATCAGATTAATCAGGATCAGGCATCCAAACTGCCTTTTTTCCATGTCTTTTTTGGCTTTTATGTAACAATAAATGCAAACGCCCGTCATCACCGTAACATAAACGAACACAATGGTACGATACAGCCTGTGAACAATTCCGTATTCTAATACAAGATGCGGGAACCATCCTTCCTCCTCAAATCCGATACTACGGTAAAACAACGTATGTTTGTCACAGGAAAGCACAAAAAATACGACCGTCGTATGCAGACCGATCATCATTCTTTCCAGATGTTTGGGAACCATGATTTTACATGTCTGCATTACAAATAAAAACTGACTGAGTACAATATACGGATTTCCAAGATAGAAAAACTTTACCGCCATCAGCGCTTCATCGCGCGTCTTTGCCTCCAGCTCCAGTAAATAACCGACAAAGCTGATACATAACGATAAAATTAAAAACAGCAGATACTGCTGCTGTCTGGACGGCTTGCGTCCAAGGACGTAAAACACTTCCATGATCAGTATGATAATTCCGATATATTGAATCATAATAAAAAGTGTATGCATAAATGGTCTCCTTATGTATGCTGCGTTTCCCGCTTCATGATTTGATTAAACTGATCTGCAGGCATCGGTTTTGCAAAATAAAACCCCTGTATCATATCGCAGCCCTGCTCGGCCAGAAATTCTACCTGCTCTTTTTTCTCAATACCTTCGGCTACAATCTTCATATCCAGAGCCTTCGCCAGACGAATCGTTTCCTTGACGACAATCTCTCCGCGCTGCAGCGTATCCTCCCCGCGGAAAAAATCCATATCCAGCTTTAGCACGTCGATCGGCAGATCCTTGAGTGAATTCAGCGAAGAATAGCCTGCGCCAAAGTCGTCGATTGCGAGACAGAATCCACACATTTTTAGTTTCTTTAAAATTGTCTGCAGCAGCTTTTTATTCCCAAAAAACGCGCTTTCTGTCAATTCCAGCTCGATCAGGGCATGATCGGCTCCATATCCGTCCACCAGATGGCAGATATGCTCTGCCAGGTCTTCTTTTACAAAATGCACCCTTGATATATTAACGGAAACCGGAATCTGTTTCTGTCCGTTTATTTTCCACTCAGACTGCAGCTTTGCCACTTCTGAAATCATATAATCATCCAGACGGGTAATAAAACCGTTTTCTTCAAACACAGGTATAAACCGATTCGGCGGTATCATGCCGTCTTCCTCCGATATCCAGCGCACAAGCGCCTCAGCGCCCAGAATCTTTTCCGTAACCGGATGATATTTGGGCTGCAGATACAGCTGAAATTCTCCGTTCAAAAGCGCCGCTTCCATCTTTTCCTCCACCTTATGCTTCCACAGCTGCTCCTGAAGAATCTGCTGATCGAACACTTTCATGTATTCGCCCTCTTTGCCGCGCATCGAATCTCTGGCAGCGCTCGCGAAGTGATAGGTCTGATTGATATCGATCTGTCTTCGCTGCAGCGATTTGCGGTTTGCAGCCGGACGCAGCAAATAAATACCTGCGCTGAAAGACATCATTTTATCCTTTTTTACGCCGGTCAGTTCCACAAGCATTTTCTTTAATCGTTTCTGACACTGCTGCGCGTCGGCGCATCGAAGCAGCAGTCCAAAATCTGCCCTTGCAAATCTGGCAAATGTCTCGCCCCTGTCCATGTTCACCTGAAGAAAACCGCTGATTTTTTTAAGCAGCGCTTCCCCTTCCCGGACTCCGTTGCAGGCACAGTAATCCTGATATCGGATCATATGCAGATTTACGACCGCATAGGTATGGTTCGTATTGCGCAGCCGGCATAAAATCTTTCTGCTCTGTTCCAAAAAATAACACCAGTTTTTCCCGCCGGTAACCGAATCCTGATACAGCAGACTGATCATACGCTTCTGCATGCGGATCGAAGACAGTACGTTTACAAACAGCAGAATCGTCGGTATCGACAGCATCAGCAGCTCCGCCAGGATCGCAAGATTCATAAAAAACACGTTTTTCTGAAGAATAATCAGAGAATCTTTATAGTACAAATGATATCCCTGGACGTCAGCCGGAATCTGTACCCAGTAATATTCATGAAACAGCGGTTCGTCCATCCATTTATCCGTTTCATAGCCGCTTTCCGCCAGTGCGTCGACGCTGAGCTTTGCGATATCCATAAACGAGGTCAGTAACATGCGTTTTTCATGCGGCCGCTTTGGATCAAGATCCGGAATGATCCGGTAAGAATCAAATATCTTTATCTCCTGTAACCGCTCAAAATCAGGCTCGGATGCGCCAAAGCACTTTAATACCCGATCGTTCTCATCCGTAATACAAATATCATTTTCTTCTTCCAGATATTTTTTCACAAATGTTACCGCGTCAAAAACCGCAGCATGATTATCCGTATGCATATCGATCATTCGTCCCAGATTTCTGGCGTCTTCATGGATATCCGCAATTTTGGAATCCATCAGATACCCCTGGAACGAAGCTACGAAAGTCAGTACCATTCCCACACAGCTTGCTATAAAAAGAAGAAACAATACGATAGACGGCCAGATACTTTGTTTATAAAACCGTCTGATTTTCTTTTTTTTCTGCTTTTTCATAATAACCTTCCTGCAGGCCTCCTGTTTCTAATTACAATATTTTTATTTGTATATTATCATTAAGATATTATTATAGCATACCATTTACTAAAAACAACCAAAAAATTGAGCAAAATAAAAGTGTAAAGCCAGTTTCGTAACCGAAACGCTTTACACTTTTCATTTTATTTTTCTTTTCCTGATTTATCGATGTTTTGCCCGGATCCCTACCTGTTCTCCGAGCTTTACTCTCGTCTCCACACCGCTTTTGGAATAGCGTAAAATATCTCCGTCCGGCAGCGCCTGCCCTTTTTGTGTCATTACGATCACGGTAGAGCCGCCGAAGGCAAACCGCCCTTTTTCCTCTCCCCGTCTTACCGTACGCTCTGCCGGCCCGTTCTCTATCCTTCCTACAAACATCGCTCCGACTTCCATCTGCAGTATCGTCCCAAAGTGCTCTGATTTTAACAGACAATATTCTCTCATATTTTCTTTATAAACAGGCAGCGCATCGTTCGCTGCCGGATTCACCGTATGCAGCAGCCCTTTGATATGGTAATGTCTGGATACCGCCCCGTCGTCTACATAAACATATCTGTGATAGTCGTCCACACAGAGCCGGAACACCCATACATACCCGCCGGCAAACCGTTCGGCCAGCTTTTTATTTTTTAACAGACTGTTCACCGTATACCGCGTGTGCTTTACGGAAAATACGCACGCGTCGTCGATCTTATAAACGCTGAGTCTGCCGTCGCACGGACTAATCAGCACATCGTGCGCCGGCTCGACTCTGCGCGCTCCTTCTGCCAGCTTTCTCGTAAAAAAATCATTAAACGAGCGGTATGCCGTCAGCTCATATTCTTCCATCGGTATCGAATGACAGCGAATAAACAATGGAACAAACAGCGTGGAAATACCTGCATCTAAAAATCGTGCCGCACAGGCGGATACCGCCGGCATACACAAAGGCTTCACAAGCATCCTCCCCGCTTTATGATTGTATAATCCCTCCAAAAGACGATCCTGCAGGGAATGCTCTTTTTCTATCTTACCTTTTCGATCTGCAGTCAAATGCATTCGTTTCTTTCACCTCACTTAAACACAGACATCGGAAACCTTCCATGATGGACAAATACCCACCAGCTGCGCCCGATAAAAATCAGTATAATAACTGCCAGCGCTACAACGCCTGCCAGCAAAATCATTTCCATTACCGTTGGCTTGCGCAGTTTAAAATCTACGATAAACAGCGCGCCAACGATCATAACAAGGCCGTGCATCAGCGCCAGAAACACTTTTCGTCCCGGCAGCAGCGGCGATAATACATACAGCAGCGGCAGCGCGATGGCCATGGATGTAATCGGCAGTCCATGATAATACTTTTTATCTTCATCCGTCTGTTTCTGCCGCTTTTCTTCCATCACATTAAAATGCGCCAGCCGCACCAGTCCCGCGAGTCCGTACAGTACCAGAATTACGATACTATACGGATGCTTCATCCCGCTTTTAAAACAAATCACCATCGGTAATATGCCAAAACAGACGATATCGCACAGGGAATCGATCTGAATGCCAAACTTCTTCTCATCTTCTGTACGGTTTTTTTTCGTTCTTGCTATCTTTCCATCGAACATATCGCACAGACCGGAACACGCAAGACAAAATATCGCCCATTGCAAATGCATCGATATCGCGCAAAATATTCCTATTCCAGCCGATGCAAAGCTGATATAAGTAAGTATCACTGTATAATCCCAAACACCCAGCATGTATAAACTCCTATTCTAATCTTTTGCAGCCCTGTAACACACGCTGCTTTCGCATCGTATAATAGAACTGTGCCACAATTGTAAAAACCGCGCTGATCAGCAGCTGACTATAGTATCCAAGTCCGCGGGAAAGCACCATTGCAGGCAGCGTTACAGACGCAAATACAGGCGTAAATATTTTCAAAAATAAGGACTCGCTAATCCCCATCCCGCCGGGAAGCGGCAGCATATCCACCGAAACGGATATCACCGCCTGCAGCAGCACGACATCCCACATTCCGGTTCCTTTCAGACGAAACGCCAGATACACCATCCACGTCACCGCAAACAGAGCCAGACGCTGCGCAAACGTAATCAGTATGACCCAGACGATTACCATTTTGTGCTCCTTTAAATATGCAGCCGTTTCACGATATACTTCCATGGAATCGTGAAATTTTTTTCTGCGTTTCTGCTTCTTTTTTATCAGACGCAGCCGCTCCAGCCAGTCCATTCCGGTCAAAATGATTCGTTCCGCCAAAAGCGGATGAAAGACAAGCATCGTCATAAAGCTGACGCAGAAAACGTTTAAAAGCACGCCCAGATAATACACCGGAAGAATCTCTTTGAGATACTCACTTACAAATCCCTGTCCAAATAGTAACACCCCGACTCCAATGACAACGAGCACCAGCTTATATGTAATCGTAACAACCATTAAGATCACTGTCGCCACCGGAACCGGTATCTTTTCTTTATTCATATAATAGATCTGCATCGGCTGTCCGCCTGTTGCAGAAGGCGTAATACAGCTGAAAAAAAATCCGACTGAAGAAAACAGAAAGCAAATTCGCTTCTTTAGATATATCCGAAACGAACGCATCATATACCAGATAATGATCGATTCTCCCCAGATAAAAAACAGCACCAGACACACTCCCGGTACCAGCCAGCGGATATCCGCCTGCCGGATGGCCTGCGCCATCGCCTCCAGATCTTCCCCGTGAAATACGCCATAGATGGTAAGTGCAAATACAACAAACAGGAAAATCGTGTTTCCTATTGCCTTCTTTTTACTCTGCATCCTGTATTTCCTTTCGTAAAAATCTTATCATTGATAACGTCCAGAACTTTTTCATAACTCTGTAAAACGACCGGATATCTGGCTATCCGGTAACAGACCTCAGCCAGCAATACTCCGCCGAACACATCTATGATCACATGCTGCTTTGTCGTCAGCGTGGAAATGCACACAAGCACCGCCAGCAGACAGGACACTCCCCTGTACCAGCGCGGAACTTCTTTTCTGCCTCTTAACCCGATATAACAAAACCAGCTTACCAGACAATGAATCGATGGGAACAAATTATCCGCCGCATCCATCTGATATACAAAAAGCATCACCTGATTCCAGAATCCGTCCGGTTGTATCACCGGCCTTGTATTTGTTGTCGGAAATACCAGGTAAATCACAAAGCAGACCGCTCTGGATATAAGATCAGCAGCGAAAAACCTGCACATCTCTTTTTTTTCCTGTCTGGCCATCCATATATAATTCACAATCCAGAACAAATAACATCCCAGATAAATAAACGCCGACGGCGTCCACAACGGAATCCTTCCATCCAGGGAACTTTCAATATTATAATGTCTCCACTCCCCCGCAATAACCCTTGCCCCTGCATACACCGCCATATTGAATGTGAACGAGAACAGCAGCGGTATCAGATGCTGTTTCGGGATTATTCCGGCTATCATTTGTTTTTTCGTCATATCACTCTCCTGTCTTTGTTCCACCACACACTCTGTTATTAGTATAGCAAGGCTTTTTCAATCGCTCAAGTCCTTTTCGGATATCTTAAGCATATCTTAAGAAAATTAAGACATTGTTTATGATTCTTACATTTCTGTCAGATACGGACTTTGCGATCTGTCGTAATAAAAACCAGGGAAACTCCTGTTCCGTTCTCATATCTTTTTCTGCTCTCGTACGATTTTTCCAGGACAAACGAAAGATTTATTGATAGTTATCATTTAATTTGGCATATACATATGTATCTTTCCAAATTGGTTTCCCAGTCTCATCTTTCCAGAAATACACATTTTTCCTTAAATGCGCTTCACGCTGAAATCCTAACGTTTCCAGTAATTTCCATGAACTGCCGTTATCGGGATCGCACTCTGCTTTCCAGTGCTTCAAAATCACGCTTACCCATATATACATTTCCTATCATTTTGTGGGAATTTTTTAATTCAACGGCAATCATTTCCTCTGTATCGATGCGCCACTCCAGATTGTCTTTTGTTTCATCAAAGTTCATCGGTTTATATGGTTCATATTTCACAACTTCCTTATCAGATAAATATTCAAATAAATCCTGCAAATCTTCCTTTTTATATCTTCTTAAAATTAATCTTTCTGTTTCTGCTATAATTATTTTGTTCTCCATATCATACCTTCTTCTTTTCATCTTAGATTGATGTTACAGACTGTATATTCATTTTCAGACACGCTCGAATGCCGGAGATATTTGTTCCGGCACAGAATACGTTTTATACCTTATATTACCATTCCTTTATATTTGGTCGCGGTTCCCGCCACCATTCCTGAAAATCTTTTGAATATCTTGATAAAACTACTGCCAAATCTTTAGGCGGTTCATAAGTTGTAATCTCCATAAACCGCTCCACAAATCGGTCTGCATCCTGTATACTCTGGGAGATTTCAAGTTTTCTCCCCAATCTTACCAGTTCGGCAGTTTCTTCCGACACAGATTCCGCCTGTTGTTCCAGTCGTCGGTTACAATCAAATAACGTCTCATTTTCCTGAAGTATCATCCGATATATGCTGTAAATGATTTCTGCTATCGTATTCATTTTCATATACCCTTCTATCTGGCATGATTTCAGGAAATAATGATAATTAAGCCAGAAATCTGAATAAAATGATAATAGTTTTTCCTCTTTTTCCGTTCTCTGAAACACCGGGATCAGCGGCAGTATTTCTTCAATCTCAGAATCATTGCAAAATAAAATTTTTGCTTTCACAAATCCATTTCTGGCAGGTTCGCTGCCCTTGCGCGCCAAATCTTTCAGATATTGCTTTGTCATATACTTTATATCAAAATACCCGCCTTCATAGGTGCATAATCCGTCTATTGTTTCTGTAGTTGTACGGTTCCTCTCCTTTTTGGCATATTCTTCTTCTGATAAAATAACCACGCCATCCAGATCAGAGTCTGCCCTTTCCGTTCCCTTTGCTACAGAACCTGCCAGTATCAAAGCGACCGCCCCATGTTTCCTATAATAATCTTTCATATTCTCAATCGATTGTTCGTGATGTTTATACATACTGCCTCCATATTCTGTTTACATTAATTACATAAACATCAGTGTACAAGGGTCCTGCTGATTTTGTCAAGATTACTGACACATTTTTCTCAGGGATTTTGTACTCTGTACTGCCTCTTTCAGGGATTCATAGTATTGTTGCCGTCTGACCACTGGAGGATGCCCATCATTCGCAGAGCATATCCTCCGGTTATTCCAGTAACCGATAAAATACCTCCAGATAATAGTCCTGCGTTCATCCGTGGTCATTTCTTCTATGTCATAACGCTCATACAGTAATTCTGATTTTATTCTGGCCCACATACTCTCACAGCGCCTGCTGACATGGAGTGTCCTGCAGAAAAAAGCAATATCACCTTTTGGCGTTTGTCTGAATATTGTCGCCCATGTTCCTCCTTTGGGGCGCAAAAAAGACGCATGGTTTTCACAATTTACTGTTCCATGCGCCATTACGCTGTTACTATATTTGATTTTGATCGATATGACTGATTACGCCAACTGCATAATCCTGGCTTCAAGCTCCCTTAATTCGTCCATTGATAAAGACGGTACATAACGTGCAATTTTTTCAAGAGAAAGTTCTCCGTCTTTAATCATTTTTTCGGCTGTTTCTCTGTCTTTATCGTGAGTAATCTTATCAGTAAGAGTATTCGTAAGAGTATTAGTAAGAGTATTTTCCATATCTTTCCAATATGTTTTCATTATCTGCTCATCATTAAATAAACTCATCATAATTGTCACTACCTCCACTTCTCTGTTCATCAGATATTCTTTTAAGACGTTCCTATCCTTGCAAATGCGGATTGTTTCTCTAACTGTCTGCTCCGTCATTCCATACAGTTTTCTTTGTTCATCAAAAACTTTACAGAAAATAATATACTGATTGATAATATCCTCTGTTTCGCTCTCACAGATGACCTTTGCCTTTACCTCAATATCTATATCTGCACCGTCAAAAAATTCTTTGGACAGCGATATTGTATCGGGTTTTCTGCCCCTATTGCCTGTGTAGATGATATATAATTCTGGCTTGGGCACTTTGACCTTTGTACTCTTATATAGACTTTGCGATGTCCTTTCAAAATATTCATGGTAACTCTGTGCCAAATACAGCAGTATTCTGATTAATATATTTACCGTCCAGCTGGATTGCGCTTCTAACAACAAAAGTAATCTGTTATTGCCCACCATAATTCCCAAATCATTATATAAATTATCCGTCAGAACATTATCTATCGTTACAATATCAAGCGTGTCCTCTGTTGCGTCCGTATCCTCTGGGTGCAATGTTTTATACAGCTTCAATAAATTCTTTTTATCTTGAAAAAGGTCTAAAAACACACTGTTCTTTGCGGTACGTTTTGCCTTAACCTCAATCGTTTGTTTTGTATCGCCCGACACCTTATCACCTCGATTTCTAAAAATCTGTGGCACAAGATACGATACAGGCTGCTCCTGCCACACTTCAATTATACAAAAAAACGCCTGTCTTTTCAATAAATTTCACATTAAATTTCTTCCTCCCTCCGCTTAATCCTGTTCTGTTGCCTGTTATGCTGTCGGCTCTCTTTCTGAGGTTCCCTCGCAAGGTTCTTTCTGCTGTAGCTGATAACTTCCGCATCGGCTATTTCTGTGGCGGTCCTGGTCTGCTCTTTACTGATACTGTCATACTCGGATTGCAAAGACTGTATCTTTGCTTTTCACTGTTTTGGCGTTATCTTCCCGCCATTCTGTAAAAGGCTCTGTATACGCTCCTTTCATTCGGGAGACTTCGATAAGCTGTCTTTGTATGAGCAGCCGCTCAGATGGCTCTTGCAAATTCATGCCGCATTGCTTATGATAACACCATACGACTACTACGAAAGGACTTTTTTTATGAACATTTTACTCGTTGCGGTGAACGCAAAATATATCCACTCCAATCCCGCTGTACATTCCTTGAAATGCTGTGCAAAAGAATATGCTTCGCTGGTTGTGATAAAAGAATTTACCATCAACCAGGAGCCTTCTCATATCGTGCGCGAAATCTATAAAGCGCATCCGGATGTCATCGCGTTTTCCTGCTACATATGGAACCGCACAATCATCGGGCAAATCATCGGCGACCTTTTAAAAATTCTGCCCGATGTGGATATCTGGGCCGGCGGACCGGAAGTTTCTTTCCATACGGAACAGGTTCTAAAAGAATGGCGGCTGCGCGGCATTCTGGCAGGACCGGGCGAGGGAGCTTTTTCCCGTCTCGTATCCGCATACGTCGAAGGCACTGCCGCGCGGCTTCCTGCTGTGTTGGACGCTTCGAACAGTCCCAGACTGCCGTTGGATGAAATTCCATTCTGGTACGACGACCTGACAGACTTTACGCACCGCATCATTTACTATGAAAGCAGCCGCGGCTGTCCGTTTTCCTGCAGCTACTGCCTGTCTTCGATCGATAAAACAATGGAATTTCGCTCTGTCAGCCGCGTCTTGCCAGAACTGGACTTTTTCTTAAGAAAAAACGTTCCTCAGGTAAAATTTATCGACCGTACGTTTAACTGCAGCAAAAAACATGCGCTGCCGATTTTACAATACCTGTCGGAACATGATAACGGCATTACCAACTTTCATTTTGAAATCGCGGCAGATTTGCTGGATGAAGATTATTTTGCACTGCTAAAAAATATGCGTCAGGGCGCTATACAGCTGGAGATCGGCGTACAGTCTACCTGCCCTGAGACAATCGCCGCGATTGAACGGCACACAGATTTTTCAAAAATAGCGGCGGCCGTAACCCGTATCCGCTCTTTTCAAAATATTCATATCCATCTGGATCTGATCGCAGGACTTCCTTATGAAGACCTCGCCACGTTTAAAAATTCTTTTCATGACGTATATGCCCTTCGTCCGCATCAGCTCCAGCTGGGCTTTTTAAAAGTGCTGAAAGGCTCCGCCATGGAATTGCGCGCTCCGGAATATGACCTGTTGTACACCAGTCAGCCTCCTTACGAAGTACTGGCGACCAGATGGCTTTCCTACGACGATATCTGTCTGTTAAAGCAGGTCGAAAAGGTCGTGGAAATTTATTACAACAGCGGCCAGTTCACGCATACGCTGCGTTTTTTGCAGCCGTTTTTTGATTCGCCTTTTGCCATGTATGAGTCCCTGGCCGGCTGGTATGAGACACATCATCTGTCGGACATACAGTCCTCGCGTGTCCGAAAATATGAAATCCTGCTTTCATTTAGCTGCTCCCGCCTGTCAGATCGCCTGGATGAGAAACTGCTATGTTCTCTGAAAGAATCTCTCACTTACGATCTGTATCTGCGGGAACCGATGAAAAATCGTCCCACTTTCGCCCTTTCCCTGACCCGCTGGAAGGACGATATACGCAATCTGCTCATGGAAGAATCCGTCTCACATGATCTGTTTGCACATTATGCCGACTGCAGCTACCGGGAACTGACAAAACAGCTGCATATCGAAGTATTTACATCGATCTTTCCGGTACCCACCGCGGTCCTGTTCGATTATCACAGCCGGGATCCTTTGACAAACAACTGCGCTGCCATCCAAAAACCGCTGAAACCATCATAATTTAATAATCCCAAAAGAATGCCTGAAAGCAAACTTTTGGGATTTTCTTTATTCTAAATTCTATAAAATATCAATATGTTCTCCTGCCAGCGCCTTGTTCATGCTGCGTACCGCGCAGAATTTTCCGCACATCGAACAGGTATCGTCATGCTCCGGTTTTCGTTCGTCCCTCATGTTCTGAGCGGTCTGCGGATCGATGGCGCATGCCCACTGTGCCTCCCAGTCCAGCGCTTTTCTCGCGTCCGCCATCCGGTCGTCCATTTCTCTCGCGCCGCGGACTCCCTTTGCGATATCGGCCGCGTGCGCAGCTATTTTGGAAGCTATAATTCCCTGTTTTACATCTTCCACGTCTGGCAGCGCCAGATGTTCCGCCGGAGTTACATAACATAAAAACGCTGCTCCTGCCGCTGCCGCAATCGCGCCGCCAATCGCAGATGTAATATGGTCATATCCCGGAGCTATATCCGTAACGAGAGGTCCCAGTACATAAAACGGCGCGCCGCCGCAGATCGTCTGCTGTATTTTCATATTTGCCGCTATCTGATCCATCGGCATATGTCCCGGCCCTTCGACCATCACCTGCACATCCGCATCCCAGGCCCGTTTTGTCAGCTCGCCAAGGCGTACCAGCTCTTCGATCTGGCAGACATCCGACGCATCCGCAAGACACCCCGGTCTGCACGCGTCACCCAGTGAAATCGTAACGTCATATTCCCGACAGATGTCCAGAATCTCGTCAAAATATTCATAAAATGGATTTTCATTGCCAGTCATGCACATCCACGCAAACACAAGCGAACCTCCGCGTGAAACAATATTCATTTTTCGTTTATGATTTCTGATCTGATCGATCGTTTTACGGGTAATTCCGCAGTGAAGCGTAACAAAATCCACGCCGTCCTGCGCATGCAGTCGTACGACATCGATAAAATCCCGCGCCGTCAGTGTATGAAGGTCCCTCTGATAGTGAATCACCGCATCGTACACTGGCACAGTCCCAATCATTACCGGACACTCTGCCGTCAGCTTTCTTCGAAACGGTATCGTATCTCCATGAGAAGACAAGTCCATAATCGCATGCGCTCCAAGGCTTACCGCTTCTCTTACTTTGCGCATTTCGATATCGTAATCCTTACAATCTCTCGATACGCCCAGATTGACATTAATCTTTGTACGCAGCATAGAGCCGACCGCCTGCGGATCCAGACAGGTATGGTTGACGTTTGCACATATGACAGCTTTTCCTTCTGCTACAAGCGGCATGAGCTCTTCCGGTGTCATATGCTCTTTCTCAGCCGCTTTTTTCAGCTGTCTGGTCAGGATCCCTTTGCGTGCCGCTTCCATCTGTGTCGCATATTCTCTCATTCGTTCGTCCTCTTTTCTTTTTATGTTTTCAATCATTCATTTCATGCGTAAAGTCCGTAATAAAGTAATCCGCAATCCGGCGAATCTCCGCTTCATCCTGTTTACTGCACGCATCGGCCACGCCAATGACCCGATACCCCGCTTGTTTCGCCGTGCGCATCGCATACAAACCGTCTTCCGCCACCCATGTGTCTGCCGGCTGGCTGTTCATACGCCTGGCAGCCGCGAGGAAAATATCCGGACGGTCTTTTCCAGAACCAAATTCCCCGCACGTTAAAATCTCTTTAAAATACGGTTCCAGACCAAGCCGGCAAAACGCCGCCGCAATCAGCGGCCGGTCGTTGGATGTAATCACCGTCATTGGAATCCCTGCCTCCCTGAGTATATTTAAAAACGCAAGAGCTCCCGGTTTTAAAAGCGTCTCGTTTTGATACGCTTCCTCCACAACCCTGATAATTCCGTCTTTGATCTCCTGCGCGGTCTGCGTCAGGGCAAACGTTTCTTTTATGTACCTGGCCCCGTCCTGCATCGTCATCGAAAACAAAGCCCGTCCCAGCGTCTCCGGCGCCTCGATGCCGATAGTCGATAAATAACGCTCCCCACTATGCGCCCAGACCGGCATCGAATCCAGCAGCGTTCCATCCACATCGAAAATTACGCCCGCAGGCGATTCCCTTTTTAAAAACTGTTCATAAAATATCCCCATCATACTCCTTTCTGTTGCCGCATCCTGTTCCGCATAAGTCAGATACTCTGTCTCTCAGCCGCTTTGCTGCCTGTCTGATATCTTTTTGAGCAAATATCGCGCTTACGACTGCAATCCCGCTGATTCCGCTGCCCGCAAGCCTGTCCAGATTCTTTTCCGTAATCCCGCCAATAGCCGCCACCGGAATCGGGACTGCCCTGCACACCGCTGCCAGCTGCTCATAAGTAATTACCTGCGCATCCTGCTTGGTGCCTGTTGGGAATACCGCTCCTGTGCCAAGGTAATCTGCGCCCTGTTCAAAAGCGCTGATCGCCTGTGCCGTTGTTCTGGCAGAAACGCCAATGATTTTATGCGGCCCGAGTATCCGCCTGGCCGTACCAATATCCATATCCTTCTGTCCGATATGCACACCGTCTGCATCTGACTTACACGCAATCCATACATTATCATTAATAATCAGCGGTACCTGATACGCAGTACACAGCCGCCTGATCGCTACGGCCTCTTCCAGAAACTGCTCCTCTGAAATCTTTTTTTCACGCAGCTGTACCATTGTCACACCGCCTGCAAGCGCCTGTTTTACCTGTTCATACAAAGCGGCGCCATGCAGCCAGCTTCGGTCTGTCACTGCATATAACAGCAGATCGTCTTTTTTGCAATTCATCGTTTGCCTCCTGTTCGTAAAAAAAGACGCTGCCCTGATTATCCTTAGGCAACGTCTTCTCATAATAAACGAAAGTCTTTCAAAACTAAAGTTTTTCCAAACTAATCTTCCAAATACTTCCCTACGTTGGCATGATCCAAATCAGGTTCCGGGTCTAAGCATCGTCAGCTTACTCTCAGCCCATTGATATGGACTCCCCACGTGTGTGATTTTATAATATATTTTTATAAAAATGGAGCATACGGGAATCGAACCCGTGGCCTTAACAATGCGAATGTTACGCGCTCCCAACTGCGCTAATGCCCCTGTAGTATTAGTATAACACAATTGACATAATTTTCAATCCCCTTTTTTTTATTTCTGCAGCTGTGACGCAACCGTTCCGATTACCGATAAAACTGTTACGTATTCATCCATTAAAAATCGCTGCGCGATGGACCGGACACCTGAAACTGCTGCATTTTCATACAGCCGGCGCATTTACTGCGCATGATCAGGTACACAAAGCCCGGACAGGTATTCTTGCCAGTAAGAATAACCTACAATGGAAAAAAACTGTCCGCCATATATTTTTCGGCATCATCTTTTTCGATTCCGCCATTTATCAGTCGATTCAATATGCGTGTCCGTCGTCGCTTCTCCTCGTCCTTGCTGTGGCCAGATAGCAAAAAACCGTCATTAGACTGAACTACATCAAAGAAAAATATTAGCTCGTGAATTTTCTTTCGTGTATTTTGGGGGAGGTTTCCTGAATACCCTTTGATATCCTTCTTTAGCATCGGGAGAGTACCTTGCTCATATTGGCAGTATTTTTTTATATAGGATTCTATTTCTTCTGTTCCAATATTGGAATGAGGGGTTCTCAACCGCACCCAGTTCAGTCTTGTGGTTCTATATCGTTCGAGAGCAGTTATATTACTGATTTCAAGCGCATTTTGCTTCTTTTCATACCATCGTTTCACTATTTTTTGTCCGTTTTGCCATCCTTCGTCATTGGCATGCATTTTTTGAAAATCTTCTTCGAATGTAATTTTAGCTATTATCTTTCGAAACTCTTGTTCTTCTAAAACTTTGGCTGCCCAACTGACTGAAGATGCAAAAGAACTAACAGCCCCGCCTATTTTTTCGTTGATTTTAGTTGATAAATATTCTTCTGTGTCAGGGAGCCGTCCCTGAGCTGATTGCATCATGTATTGTATCAGCCCTATTACATGATAAATGCAGTTGTCAAAATTTTTCTGTATATGTTTAATCCTGGTTTCGTATACTTCCTGTGAGATTGAAGTGTCACATAAATGAAAAGCATCAGGCAGGCAATTGATCTCTTCAAGAGCTTTTACATGGACTTTGATCGCATCGCTGTATTCTTTAATGTTGGATTCATCAATTTTATTGTCAGATTTCTGATAGGTCTGCTCAATGATTGAGCTTAAGATTTCTGCACATCTTTCAAGACTTCTGGTCACGATATCTGCTGTTCTTAGCGTCTTGGAAGGAGGTTTCGAAGGTGTATTCTCTTGTTCGAGATCTCTCTGTATTATATGATATCTGCACTGGAGAGATAAAAAATCTTCGAACTCCATCGCATGCAGGTCAAAAGTCTGATAATTACGCATAACCTGATAGCATTGAATACCTTCCCGTGATGCTTTCTGGTACATATCCATTTTTTCGTTCTCAGGCATACATATTCCGAAATAGACACTTTTGACTGACTCCTTGGGAAGGCGAAATAAATAGATATTGTTATTTATTGTTTCATCCGCTTTATAGATGTCTTTGCAAAGTCTCCACTCCTGTTCATAACTCCAGACATCCAATTTATAGTACATCCTATCCATTATATTGATTTCAGTACTTTTTGGTCTGCTCTTACAATATTTAACTTTTCTTGTACCAAAAGGTTTCTCGAAATCAAAAAAAGAATGTGACATATCAAAACCGACTACAAATCCTTTATGGCTGTCAGCATAATGAGCCCACATCAAAATAGAATCCCAGACCTGACTCATGCAAAAAATTGCAGTGTCGTCATTAAATTGAGAAGAATCTTTTTCGATACCATAAAACAATGCGGCCAGTTCTCCAAAACCAGAATGTTCTGGCATTAGCCGTTCCGGAATAAACGAATAGGAAGGAAGACAGTCAAATGGATCGTTAAATGCGCTTGGCTGTGTAAAACGCAGTTTATAATCTGTCCAAAAGTTTTTTCGCTCTAACGACATATATTTATATAAAATCATGGGCACCTCGTGGCTTTGTGTTATGTTTCAATCTTACAAATATCAATCCATCAAAGAATACGTTCATTTTAGCACAAATCCCGTATTCAGGAAAGGATATTTTGCCAGATTGTATACCAATGTTAACAACCTAATTTAAACAACCAAAACTTTCCAGGGAATATGGGGGACGGCAGATCATAGCCTTCGACGACTCTGGCGCCCCTTCCCAACCGCAGAGCTCTTCTTCGGAAATATGGCAGCATAAGGAGAGGATCCATCTCTCCCTATGCCATAGCCAGCATTTCCTTTTATCTGCTGCATGCATATCCACAAATCGCCGCATACGTTATATAATATCCTCCACATCCAGACGCACATCTGTAAAACGCAATACTTCCACCGGCTCCTGCGTCAGCAGGGAAATCAGTGTTAATTCCATTTCCAGCCTCGCCTGCTTTCCCTGCGGTGCGCTCTGACTGATTTTACTTCCGCATATTTGCGCCGCCTTTTCAGCGAGCGCAATGTTTGTCTCGTCCCTGGAAATAACAAGCGCGACCGGAAGCCGAATACGTACTCCCAAAGAAGCGTTTGGCACATAACTGTATTGTATCAGCAGACGCAGTTTGATTCCGGCATCTTCCCGTTTTACCTGATCGAGCAATGTTAAAAAATGCTCCTTTAACGTCTTTTTGTGACGGCCGCCTCCGATTTCGGCAATCAAAACCGGCTGTTCGCAAAGAAGCTGCGGTACCGCACAATCATGAAAACATACTTCCTGCGTCTGATAGACAAAGGCATCCGCCGTCCGAATGCCCGGCACGAGATCTTCGTTCCGCTTTAAAAATATGCCGGCGCGCGCACTCTGACAATCTGAAATATGCAGATGCGACAGGACGATTCTGCGTTCCTGTATTCGGACTGCTTCCCGCGAGGTCAGATAAACGTCTGGCGACTGACGAAAACGACAGGCCATTCTTTCTGGTTGTATTTCCGTTTGCCAGCCGTCTATTTCCGCCAACAGCAACATCTGTTCCTGCCATTTCTCTTTCTGACTTTCCTCCATCGTAAATTCGATCTCATATATACCGGAAACATCCCGCTGACAAATGCAGACATGCATTTCCTGTACGGAGCTGACGCCGCAGTTTTCATTTGTTTTCTGAACGTCTTCCTGCCAGCTTTTTGAAAGCCTTTGAATCATTTCCACATAACCCTGCACGGCTTTTCGTGCCGTTTCCATCGTTTCTTTGCCAGCCTCCATATCATGTATGGACGCAATGGTCTCCTCCAGCACATCTGCCATCTGCGGGTATACGATCACAAACTGTGCCAGACTTTCATAAAATTCCAAACGTGCGGCACGGCGACTCGTTCCGTCCTCGTTAAAACGAATGACAGCATGTACCGTATCCTGCATTTGCAGTTTTCCAGTATATACGAACCGATAGTCCCACAAACAGGTCTGTTCAAACAAATTCGCCGTATACACACGTTCGACTGCAGCTGCTTCCTGACGGGTCAGAGACGGCAGCGTCGGATAGCTGCGCAGTACAAACGGCAGATCCGTCTGCGGCAGCCCAATATGAAGCGGACAGTTCCCATCCTGCGGATGACGCATAAAATGCAGCCAGGAAGATTTCTGATATCCCTCCAGACCGGCTACGTCTGCGATCTGATGCTCCAGGCAGCGAATATCATACGCCGGTTCGACGTGACAAAAAGACACGCTGTCGTCTCCTCCTGTGATTACCGTATTTAGCAGCGCCGGATGTGTCGGGCTGCTTTGTGCCAGATTCAGCTTTGGCGACGTGCAGGTAAGTCCTGACGTTTGTTCTTTCGTACCAAAGCTGCCAAACGTTCGGGACGGTATGTCTTCCCTGAGCGAGGTATCGACCGAAAGAGGCGTCTGCAGCAGTACGCGGATATCATACAAATGTTTCATCTGGTAAAGCATTTCCTGATAACAGGTCTCTCTTATGGATTCTACCCACACCGGATCCGGATTTTCATCCTGAAATACCGGAATAACCAGGTTTTTCAATCTCTGCGCCAGCTGCTGCTTCGCATCTGCAAGCTGTTTTGTATACGCAGTGCCATACGTTCGATCGATCAGCAGCACTGCCAGTCCAAATGCCGCGGATAATCTCTCATCCAGCTGTTCCAATACGGTTTTGAGCCATTCATCCGGATCAAAATCTGTAAAATCAAGCCAGCGTGAAGGAACTGAAAAATCGATCCCCTGTTCTTTCCTGTAATCATAGATCGGAACATGCGTCAGTGACAACAGCCGGGTACCAAGCGGAGCAGGCGCGTAACAGACCGGCGCCGCGCTGTTCCCGCAGATACGGATACCTGACGCCTGTGCGGTTTGAAACCGTACCACCCAGAGACTGTCACTGGAAAACGCTCCTTCCTTCCGATTCGGGCCATGTGCCGCTTCCATATGAATACCTGCCGGTTCATAAAACGAACGATAAAGCTGCTGCGCAAAGCTCTGCTGCCCGCCGCTGCCCGCCGCGATATCCGGCAGAATCTCTGTCTGCGCCTTCCAAACGTCCTGTGTCAGCCCCATTCCAGGCATCACAAGAGCGAGATCACGATATATGGAAATAAAGACTTTCAGCGGGAAAATATCCTGATTATTTAACTTCTCTGTATCCAGTTCGATTGACTGCAGAAGATTTTCAGGTTCACTGCCGCCCTCTGCTTTCAATATCCCTTCCAGATAGTTTAAAATATCCGCCGTCCATCTCCTGATTTCTTCACACTGGTCTGCTTTTAACAAATTGTCCTCTCCCGGCAGAAGCGTACTCGTTACAGCAATCACCACTTTGTTTGGATCAGACAGCTGCGCACAGATCTGTCTATATGTCTCACATGCATTTTTTACTTCCCGGCTTTCACCTCCTGCCTGTTTCGGACTTTCTTTGTCAAACGAAAACCGGATGCAAAGCGACGCATGATTTCCAAAGCCATACGATACCGCAACAAACGGCCAGCTGGAAACCGCATACAGCAAATCCGTATATCCGGTAAACTGCGGCTGTCTGTTCCATCCCCTGTCGTTTCCCGCATCGTCCAGATCGCTGCAGATACAGTTGCCAAATATATCCTGCCATTGCAGATCCAGCTGCAGCATACGATGCAGTCCCTGATAACAACCGCCGTCTGCTTGTTTTACATATTTTCCATAAAACAATTCGATATCGTACTGCCAGAACTCTCCAGGAAGTGCAGGCTCCGGCGACCGCAGCCTGCCAGTTTTTAAGCCTGCAGCCTGTGATTTCCCTGCGGTCGGCCCTGCTGGGATTCCCTGCGGACTGCGGGTAAACTCAGCATTTTCGGCGATCGCATACCCCAGAATCTGAAACTGTCTGCGCAGAAAACTTTCTGCATACGCTTCTTCGGTATCGATCCGCGCAGCTTCCTTTAACTGCTGCGGCACGCTACATTGCAGCGTCAGTCCCGCGCTGCCAGCCTGTCTTAACGCATTTCGCCGGAATGGCCCTGTTTTTACGACAATATCCGTACCAGGCGCAAACAATCCCATAACGTCACGATTGCTGTCCGCAAGCTGTTCGATACTGATCCCATAATCGTCTGCAATCTGTCCGATACTTCTTTTCTCCTGTTCCGAAATGGTAAGGCAAATCCGTGGCAGCCGCAGCGCCGTGTGATCCGGCAGCGGGCCGGACCAGTCTTTCCACTCTGCATTTTCCATAAGAAGCTGCTCTTTGCTGAGTCCAAACCAACGGGCAATCACAGCGGGATCTCTTCCAGGCGTCGTCGTGCGCGTGCAGTAAAGTCCGTTATGAATGTTTAAAACCACACCGGCAGCCGGATGCGCATCCCTGTTATCCGCCATTGTCCGCCCGATATCACAAAGATAAGACGCCGCCAGAGATTCCAGGCTCTCCTTCCCGTGACATGTATGAAAAAGCTCTCGTACGTATACTTTTAACACAATCTTTTCATCCTGCAAAGGCACATCCGTTACAAGCACATTCTGATACGGCATTACCTGTTCGTAATTTTCTTTTGATCCGGCAGAAAGCAAAAGAATGCTGATTCGTCCTTCCATTTTCTCATCGAACAGCTCGTCCGGCAGCGACTGCTTCTGCTCCATATCATAATAATGCAGATAAAAACCGCCTCTTCCAGTTATAACTGCCTCCCACAACAGCTGTATCAGCTGCTGTTTCCCGTTTAGCAGATGATCGGCGTCTGTTTCGTGCCATATTACGCCGTCTTTCTTCCCGTCCATTGCGTTCGGTCTGCTGATCGTGGAAAGATTCGTCCTTGTAATACCAAGCATCGGAGCGTTGCCGCCGCTTTCACAGACCTGCGCATTTTTTTTCTGGTACAGCACTACGATCTGTCCCACCTGTTCCTGCGTAATCATCCGTTCCAGCAGGACTGCAGCGTCCGCATCCGCTCCGATGATTTCATAACAATTCTGATCCTCTGTCTTTCGGACTGACAGATTCACTTTTGTACCAAATCCGTAACAGCGAACCGCTGTTTCCACGCTTTTCCCCTCCGCTTCGTCAAAACGGCTTTTCACAGGATAAAACGCTGGCATAACCACCGGGCTGTCTGTCCCTGTAAACGCACGCACATCTTTGGAAAGCTCCCAGATCCGTAAATATCTGCCTTCCCCTTTTCCATGAGAAAGTAAAACTTCTCCCTGCGCATTCCAGACTGCCATCTCGCCGACGCCGGACTGCAGCGGCTGTACAAGCACAGATTCTTTGCTCTTTACGGATTGTATCTGCTGTGAAAACCGATGCGATTTCACATAATCCTGTATCCTGCGCAGATTTTTATAGTTCTCTCCCTCCAAAACATAGCTTAGCAGTTCCTGTCCGCAGCCGCCGAAAGATAACCAGTCTGCATGCGCTTTTTCCAGTGTAACCGAAAACTCTCCTTCCTGTATATTGTCCGGAACGACGACCTGCTGTCCCATGACCGCATACATTCCGGCTTCTTTTTGCGCTCCCCGTTCTCCCTGTCTGTACGGACCGTCCGGCAGACGGAGTCCGTGCAGCATATAGCGGGAAATCATCGCTCCGGCTTTCTGCAGTGCCAGCGATCGTTTTGCTTCATCCAGCAGACCGCTGACACGATAGGCGCACAGATGCGGCACAGACAGACACGGACTGTCTTCATATGTAAACAGATTCCGGATTTTCAGATTTTCTTCTTTTTTAGCCAGCAGCTGCAGACTGCAGCCGTACGACTGCGCAATGGCACGCAGCGTATCGCCTTCTGCGGTCACATAAGACAGCTCTGCCAGCTGAATGGTAACCCCAGCCTTTAGCTCTTTGTCCCCATTTGCATCGAACAGATCCGCCGCGTCATAATCCGCGCCGCTTTCCATACGGATATTCGTAAGTATTTCTTCGATTGAACGCTCCGGCTCCGGTACATATAAAAAGCTGCGCAGTCCGTCCAGCATGGCGCGTATCATCTGTTTTGCCAGCATGCAAAAATAATCTGCAAATACATAACTGCACACAGAATATGTCTGCTCCTCCTGCCGCAGACGAGAAACCGTCTCTTTTTGCAACACTGCTTCGGAAAGGCTTGCAAAATACCGTTTCAGATATAACAAATATTCTGTATCGGCAGTATGATAATCCGAAAGCGCGTACGCCTCTCCATGTGACGTTCGAATCAGCAGCTGCGGCAGCGCCGGAAAGACGACCGCACTCTGCTCCGCGCTGACATTTTCCGGAGGCAGGCTGATATCCAGCCGGAAACTACCTGATAAAAACGCCGTAATCTGTTCCGGCAAAAGCGTCATGCATACATCCTCCCTGGACAGCCATGCCTCGATCCCTTTCAAATACGATTCGCTCACGATCAGACGCTGCGCCGCCTGTTCATCCATCGGCCCGATACCAGCGGCAAGCAGCCAGAGTGTCAGCTGACACGCCAGCTGTTCAAAATCATCCGGCCCGGCGGAACCGTCGCACACTGCTCCGTCGCCAGACGCTCTGCGAACGCTTTCTTTTAACAGCGCATCGGTATCTTCCCCGTATATCGGCTGTGCACAGCGCAAAAACAGCAGCGGCACGACACACATCTTCTGCTCCTGCGGCGACTTCGCGCCGTCTCCTGCCACGCTCAACGCTGGCGCCAAAAGCAGCGAAAGCTCCCTGACCGATACCGGCATAAAGTTTTCAAAGCACGGCTGCCAGACATCTGCTTTACGCAGCATCCGCAATCCTGCTTTTTCCACGCGGTTTTTGTAACTGCCCTCCTCCAGCTGCCACGGCGGTGTTCCATGATTTTCTATCACAAACGTCTCTTTGATCTGCATATAAAATGACAGATGTATAGAAATGGTAAACAGCCACAGGTCCAGCTCCAGTGAAAGACGTACGTCAACTACGGCCAGCACGGTAATTGGAACCAACTCATACGATGCATAGGAGATATCTGTTTCCAGCCGGATATACAGATTCAGACTCGCCTTAATAATCGCAAAATCAATACTCCCATACAGATTGCCGATAATGCCGACGCTTCCTTTCAGACGGAAATAATACGTATCCTGCATCTGAGCCGGATCTGTCTGTCCTGCTGATTCATAAGGCAGCCAGCGGGCGATCACGCCTTCCAGAATACCAAATACGGTTATGGATAATCCTGCTTTTAATATGCCTGCGTGGATCGATTTGCCAATGCCTGCCTGTATGCCCAGGCCAAATGCAATGACCGGATAAAATCTGCCGTTACTGACTTTTGGCACAAGATCTGTCGTTTCCGAACTTAGTTTTCCAAAATAAAACCCGGCCGCACCCGTTACCGGAATTCCGGGCGGCACAACCGCCTCCAGCGCAAAAGAACCCGAAAAATCCTGATGATGCGGAAATCCCGCATCTACATAAAAATCTCCATTGGTATAAATTTCAAAATATACAGACGGCATCGTAATGGAAAATACGCCAAACTGCAGTCTTCTCATCGCCTCCGGCAGGGTAATATGAGACGAATAACAGCCTGTCTGATCAGAAATCTGCCGGTACAGCAGATCAAACTCCAGTCCCTTTAGTACTTTTGCTTCCTCTCCGTCCAGCTTTACATGGATCCCGTATAAGACCGGATCATTAAAAATCCCAGCCAGACTCAGAAAATACCGCGCGGGCTGTTTCTTTTTCTCTGAAACACGCAGAATACCAAAATCGGCGGCAATCAGCCATCCGGCATCTTGCTGAAACGTAACCGGCCCGCCCGTTTCGATCGGAATGGTTTCCTGCTCCGGTACAGACAGTTTTTTCAAAGCATCCACAATCTCCTGCACGCTGTTTTGTTCGCTGATTCCTTCCACCTGCATATGATGCCCCATCGCAAACAGACGCAGATCAAAATACTTATTTCCCCCTCCCGGAGGAACAGGCGCATCCTGCGGCCTGGAAGGATCCCATTGCAGGCACTGCGTTCCATTCTCATCTGTAACGATCTCATCACCGTTCCAGAAAAAGCTGCCAGCCAGCGTAATACGAATTCCTTTTGCTTCGCCTTTTGTCTCATAATTCATCGCAATCTGATCGATTCTGGCAAATCCAAGATCGATCGGCCCTACATTGACCGCAAATGAAACGCGGGCAGATTCTTCTTTCTTTTTCGGAAACTCAAAAATCAGCTGAAAAACAGACAGACGGATCTTATTTAAAATATCCCATGGCGCCGACAGTGTTTCCGGTTCGCCGGTCCACCACTGCACAAACGTCTCCACCATACTCCCAAGCGTCTGCCCGGACAAAGATAACCGTGCGATCCAGCACGTCTGCGTTTGTTCCAGTACGGCGCGCAGACTGTTCCACTGCAGTGTAAAGCAGATATCCTTTTGAGAATATTGTAAAAAGACCTGGAACGAAATACCGAAAAAATCCACCGTACCAGACAGTTCCGCACGCGCTGCCTGCGTTTCTCCCCATTCCACTGAAGCAGATACATCCTCTATACAAATCTCCGGCAAAAACGGAACCGCCCATGTTCCGTCTGTTTCTCCATAAAAAGCATATTTTTTTCGCTGAATGGAAACGGATATTTTCAGATTTTTCAGACCATAATCATACTCTTTTGGCAAATTCCATCCTAAAAATCCGGTAATCAGCTTCCCAATTTTTATCGTGCCCCGGGTCATTTGTGCCGCAGCCGTCCAACCCTCTTCTTTTCCCCCATACATACAGCCAGCCGTCACATACAGGCTGTCCTGTGTAAACAGCTTCAAAGCCGCCTGAAAATATCCGCTCCACGCCTGTTGCTTATAAGCAAGGCCCAGGCTCACATCGGTCAGCACAAGCCCTTCTGCCAGCGTCCATTCCAGATCGATGCCTGCCGCGACAGACATCGCCGATGTGCGCAGATCAGCCGAAAATTCCAGATCCGTTACCGCTTCCTGTCCGGTCAGCGGATTCGGCACAAATGACAGAAACTGGTTCCACAGATCTGACAGCTCAATCTTCTCACCCGCACAAAGCCGCCCGCTTAACTGCACACCCGGAAAATAAGCGCTGATCTGTACGGAGCCTTTTCCGATCCGGAAAATTCCTCCCAAAACAGCAGACACGGATCGATGCGCCGGATCCGCCAGCGCCGTTACCTGGCAGACCAGATACAGCTGGTCCAGCTCGATTCCTTTTCCCAGCACGATTTTTTCATTATATATCAGCCGGATTCCGGCAGCATCCGGCAGAGATTTTCCATTCTGATATTCGATGCTGACGCTCTCAAGACCAATCTGATCCAGTACGCCAAAGGCCGGAGGAACTACCGTAAGAGGCCCTGCGCCTGCGAGCAGCGGATACACACACTCTGGCGACGGATACGGTTTCTGCCAGTACGCCGACAGCCTCCAGATGTCCCGATACAACGGGGCAGAAAGCTCCAGCCGCATCTGGCCGATGTTTCCGATAATTTTCGCGGATTCCAGGAGAAGCGGATTGTGGGATAACAGCACATATGCCCCCGGCTCTTTCAGCACAATCCATGGCATTCCAGGCAAAGACAGCTGGTCTGTGGAAAAATACATACAAACCGCGGATTTTATGCAGCAGTCATTTTCCTGCGTATACGTAATTTCCAACGCGCTGACATCCATTCCGCCCACAGACACCCCGTCTGCATCTGCTCTTACATACACAGACTGCTTCTCCTGCCGCCCCAGCTGCGTCGGTACGATCGAAATCCGGTCTGCCGGAACACCTGCCAGATTCTGAAACATCTGCAGGCTTTCCTCGGGCAGCGCCTCTTCTAGCTGCGTTTTTTGTCCAGGGAGCATTCGCTTCTGCAGATACTCATACCACTCGTCCAGCGAAGTCTCCAGCTGCCCAGACTGCTGTCCGCCGCTGACGCATGTCTCGCCCTGCTCCTTTAATGCCGCAAGCAGCAGACAGACCGCGTGCGTCAGTTTATCATTCTGCGGCTTACCATAAATCTCGCCGATCTCTCTGAAATACCGGATGTATTCATTGTCTGACGTGGCATACATCTCAGCCAGGAAACATCCAATTTCTATGCATGGTATCTGCTGATCGGTATAATTAAAAATATCGACCTTGAACAGCTGCATGATTTCCTGCATCCTCTTTTCCGCCCCGCCTGCAATCTTTGCATCCAGAACTCTGGAAGGATAAAAACAGTTCTCCAGAGTTCCCTGACATTTGCGATGAAAGTATGGTTTGCCTGTCAATACCGCATTGTTTGCCGTATTGACTCCTTCGAATATCGGCGGCAGATCCGCTTCGCACATGATATATTCAAACAATGCCGCAGGCACACGACCGACATGAAAAAACAAAACCTTCTTTCGGGGCGCGCCTGCCTGTCCGTCCAGAAACTCCCGTATGGTTTCCTCTGTTTCTGCAGCCACATCCTCTTTGGACCAGTCCGGGAATAATTTTTGGAATCTGGCTGCCGCGTTCAGCTCCTGAAATACCTTCATCCGAACGCCAGTTCCATCTCCCCTTGCCTTTTTTTCCTTTGTAAACATATTGATCGCATAATCATTCGCACACTCCGCTCCCTGAAACACCAGGTCCATTTGCGACCAGAACTCAGGCTGTCCTACTAAATATTTCTGATTCGGAATCTCAGAAACACTCAGAATCATTACCGGCAGCTTGTCATCCTGCAAATCCTGCATATGCAGCAGACCTCCGATCAGCTGCGTCACCCATTTATACCAGTAACCACGAAACGCTTTCTGAAACAGGTATTCCGGCAAAATCCAAAATGCAGGCTTATCCGGCGCTGTTTCGTTTTTACGCAGACGAAATACGCGTTCAATCGTATCGATTTTTTTCGTTTCTTTTGGATACTGACTTTTCCAGGTATCCCATGCGGCATTTTTGCACAGTTCGTAATGCCAGGCCCGCTCCAGAAAAGCAGTCGGAACCGTTGCGTTTCCATCCAGCGAAAGTTTCTCCGTATGAATATGAATCTGATCCGTATAATCCCAGTACACTGGCTCCAGCCATAAAAAAATATCCGTATGCATGGTACCTGCTGTCAGGCTTTTCACATTTCTTCCGCCTGTAATGCCAAATGGAATCTGTTCCAGACTTTGATCATACTCTTTAAACTCCAGAGTCGCTTGTTCTAATTTTCCGCTTCCATCTTTTATCTGCGGAATCCATCCGCCCATAGTCTCCTTCACATGTGCAAGTCCGCCCTTCTCACAAACGATCTCAATACATTTATCATACGCCATCCCGTAATGATCTCTGTCCTGCACCAGTTTCCAAAGAACTTTACAGGTACTTGCGATATGTCCCGTGCCTGTCGGCTGCGCTTCCATATACACTCTGATTTTTGGCATCCCGGCAATCCACTGGCGAAACTGTTCCACAATGTCGTCGATCCTGTCCGCAGTCACTGTCTGCGCGCCATTTAAAAAATCCGAAAAGCTGCACATACGGCCCCCTCCTTTTTTCTGTGTGTGCTCTCGGAAACTCAAAGTCCTTATTTTTTAAGGCTTCTACCATTTCCAAAATCACTCCATTACCTCTATTTTTCTCTATCATTTTGTAACATTTTCCTCCTCATAGCATCTTTCTTCTTGAAAGAACATTTTATTTTTTTCATAAAACTCTTGACAAACATGTTAGAATGTGCAGCCGTTTTTGCTGATCATGATCAGCAAAAACGGCCCTTTTGTTTAAGGCATATTTTTTCGCCGCTACTACTTAAACAAAAGGAGGTCACATTTATGTTCAAACCCGAATTATGGCAGAGCCACAACGAGTATCGAACACTTGTCACTAAGATTGGTCGCAGGCTCTCACGTAACAATCACAAATATTCCTTTGACTCTTACGAAGAGGAATACCAGAAACTCCTAAACCTCAACCTGGACCCGCTTGCGCAATTCATCCCGCCCTTTTACTCCAATGGCGGGCGTCCCGCAACACATCAGGCACAGATCCTGCGTTCCCTGATCCTTTTTGTTCTGCTTTTTAATGAGACAAAAGCTCATACAAGTCTCACTCTATGGGTGAGGAAAGTACTTCCAGAATCCATTTCTCTTACCGTCCTCATCGGCTGCGCCTCCACCGATGAACTGCCTCCACCCGGTTCCTGTTATGATTTTATGAACCGCTTCTGGCTGGCTCCACGGAATAGTTATTCCAGATCATCCCTGCTCCCCGCCGGCAAAAATGGCAAGAAACCAAAAAAGGAAATCGGGCCTGATGGCAAACTGACAGAACCGCAAGACCCTTCCTCCATTACTACCAGGGATATCGTCAACAGTATCCAGGATGGAAAACCTGCCTCCGAAAATCCGGAAGCGGCACTTCAAAAGATCTTTTCCATCCTTGCCGTGTTCCCTTCCCTGCGCCTTGGACTGCTCGATTCCCACAATCTCACCGTCTCCGGCGATGGCACTGCCGTGGTTTCTCATACCTCCCCTTACGGGCGACATCTTCCAACCTGCGGACAGTTCTGCCCATACAGAGGCACCTGCGGCCGCCATTATTCCGACCCTGATGCCGGCTGGGGATGGGACAGCGACAAAAAAACTTGGTATTTCGGACATACTTTGTATATGCTCTGTACCAGAAATAATACCCTTAAAATTGATCTGCCATTACTCATGAAGTTTACAGATGCCAAACGCCATGACTGTAAAAATTTCCTCTACACAATTGACGATTTCGGACGGAATACCCTGGGGCTTTCTCCCAAAAATATCTGCCTCGATTCTGCCCATGACAATATCCCTGCTTATGAATTGCCGGAGCGCTGGGATATGAATGCGCTGATTGACATCAACGGCAGGACAAAAGCCTCCGAAAATGCCCCGAAAGATATCACTTTCAACAAGGAAGGCCATCCAGTCTGCAGGGCTGGGCATGAAATGTGCTCCTGGGGAAATGACCCGCTCAAAGATGCACATAAATACAGATGTCCTTTGAAATGTGACCGTATTAAGGAATGCCCTTACGCCACCGAATGCTCTCCTGGCAGCTATGGACGCACAGTCTGCATAAAGAATAAAGGAGACCTCCGTTTCCAGCCGCGTATCCCCAGGGATTCCCAGCAATATAAGGATATTTACAAGGAGCGTACCGCCTGTGAACGCGTCAACGACCGCGTTCTCAATGACTATTGCCTGCAGAGCCTGAAAATACGCGGCAGGGATCATTTCTCATTCTGGAGCATGCTCATTGGCATCTGTATACACCTTGATGCCAGATATAAAGCGGCACACTTGTACGCTGCCTAATCTATTATAAATGCCATAAACAAACCTTCTGCTTATCCTGTTAAAAAACGTATTTCTAACAGGCTTACTATTCTATGCCCTTTTTTCAGACCGGCTCTCCTAAATATTTTTAAAATGATCATTTTTTTCTCCACTTGCTGACCTCTTTCATACTGCTTTATTTTCTATTGTGGTTTCAGCGACTTTCCGAGAGCACTCTCTGTAATTCTTTACATGTATTATTTTTCCGATGTAATCTTTCTTCCGCTATTTTTCTCCTGTTATTCTTTCACCTTTCTTCCGCTATTCTTTCTCCCTGTTATACGCCGCATACCAGCCCGGCCCCGTATCGGACGGTTCTCCTTTTGGATCCGCAAACAAATACAGACAGGACGATCCTTTCGGCGGCAGATTCACGATTCCTAAAAACTTCAAAGCAATACTGGTCAGTATCAGAAGAAACGCATCTTTTTTTCTGTCTTTGACAAGCCGTATGGAACCGACTGACAGTTTCAAAACATTTTCCAGACTCAGAAACTGCGTCTCCCCTGATATGCCCGGTATTTTCAGTCCCAGGGCGCCGCATGGTTTTCCGCTCTTTGTTCCCCAGGCCAGCAGACATTCGGCAGTTACCGCGGTATTGGAGGCAAGCGCGCCCATACTTCCCATATGCATGGATAAGCGCAGACCATACCAGCAGGATTTTGACAGCGCAGCGAGCCTCACACCCAGAGTGACCGGCAGATATCCAAGCTGCGCAGGCGTCTTTTCTCCCCCGCAGACAAGGCCTGTCACCGTCATGGAAAACTGCTTTGCAAGACTTCCCTCTCTGGCCAGAGACGCCGCATGGTCAAACTGCATGCCGTCCGCAGCAAACGACAGCTCCCAGCCGCCCGTTTCCTGCTTATACGCCATCTTTATAACAAGGTCACGAAACGCAAGTCCCTCATTTCCGACACCATACGAATACAGATCGAACACATCCATCTGCCCTGTTTCCATCTGTTTCATTTCTATCTGTCCAAACATTAAAAAACCATTCATCGAAATACAATTGCCGCTCATCACCGCCTGTGTAATACGCACACGTCTTAATATCTCATTATCCAGTAAAAACGTATCTGCCCCCGAAGCGCCGCCGGTCACAACGTCCAGATGATATACCGGCACATCGCCATGATTTTCATAAGAGCCGCGTAACAGCAGCGCCCGATATTTATCCGGATCATATTCCATCGAAAGAACGTCGCTCCCAAAGCATTTGCCCATGCTGATCTGGGAAAGACTGTAAAACTGCTTTACTGTCGCATATGCAAACTGGCTGATCAGCCGCAGCACTTTATAATCATATGCGAAAGAACCTGGCGGAACCGTCTTTTCTCCGGCTTTTTCATTATAAGCGCCGTCTTTATAATCAATCAGACCGGATAAGGCGCCCGTTCCGTTTTGCTTCTTTTGCGTCGTATCGATATCGCTGAAATCAAACATAAAATGATGGACGTAAAACCGTTCCCGGTCCAGACCCGCCATCAGCCCGCCAAGGCTGGCCGGAACAGCCGTTACCGCGGCTTTGAGCACAAGCACGCCGTTCCAGTTTTCATCGGTAATCTTTTTCTGAAAATTCTCGTATAAAGATTCTCCCTCGTGCTCTCTGAGATAACCGGTCAGCCACTGTGACAGCACCGTTAATTCATCCGCTTTGCAAAACGTATCTGCCATCGTCCATTTGGAAGGGTGTTTCATCAGTTCCAGGAGCGAGCCTTTACAGCTTTTTAAAATCAAAACGCCCGCATAGTCCCCGTAATGATTTCTCCTGCCCGTATCAGCCAGAAACTCCCATCCGTCCGCCTGCGCCCTGTTTTGAAAACAGGTTTTTGGTAAATGCGCGGCATCTGCGGCAACCAGACAAAGCTGACCGGAGGAAAACGCCTGCTGCAGCTTTTCATCCGGTTTCACAAATCCAAACTCCAAAATCCCGCCAGTCTGTGTCCTTGTCTGTCCAAGCCGGATCATCTGCCACTCTCCGCTGACCGGATCGATATCTGCCAGTATCCCGGATGGCGTAACGACCGTCTCCGCCGCATTCGTACCGCATAATTTTTTTGCATTCTGCGGTCTTTGCGCATACCGCAGCTTCTGCCCCGCCTGAAAAAGACTCTGATCGATCCGGTTTTTTCGAATCGGAAACAGAATCGTCTGTTCCAGCTCTGTCACCTCTTTTGCAGTCAGTGTGCCTGTCTCTGCTGTCACCTCCGCACCCCCATAGGGTATCATTGGAAAACATGCTCCCTGCGGAGACTTTGGCAAACACACACACGGTTCTTTGGGCAGCAGCATCGGACTATTTTTGAGTTCAAACAGCCTCCCCCGCTCCGGCTGTGCCACATAGCAGGGCAGCTGATCCGGCGCTGCTGCTTCAAACGATACCCAGGAGGTTGTAAACGTCTGATCCAGCGTGCCTGTAAACGAGCCGGCCGGAGGTCCGAGCGGGTCCGCCGCGCGCAGCGGAAACTTTGAAGCAAATGCTCCCTGATACGTCACAAACCGCAGTGCGTCACTTCTGTTATCTTTTGACGAAGCATGTACCGCCACCTTTTCCACCCCGTTCAGTCCGCATAAGACCTCCTGCCATTGTTCTCCCGCTTTGGATAAAACCTCATAATCTCCCGACGGAGAAAAGACAAACGGACGGATACCGGATACCGGCTCGTAACCAGACACCGGCTCATAGCCCGCCGCAAGCCGGCCCGCAGAGGGCGGATATGCCGTCGGCCGCAGCATGACACATTCTCCCATGGGCGTCAGATACCACGACCGCAGCATCCGCTGCGGCTGTTTATAATAGAACATCGAACGAATCACCGGCCGCGTCTTTGCCCCGTCATACACGCCCTTTGGCAAAAGCGGATAAATTTTGCAGAAAAACCGGTCTTTTTCACATTGTTCCACTAAAAACGGATACCACTGCGCACGATAGGAGCTTTTATTTCCATCCGGTATGACAATCTGAAATCCGGCATGCAGCTGCCTGGTAAGTATCTCCCCCGAAATATCCGTAGTAAAGGTAACCGTTCCGGCATCTTTATTCCCAAAATTCAGTGAAATCAGATCGATTTTATCCATCCCCTCCGGCGCATATCTGCCGCTAAACGACGCTGTCTGATAGCCCCTTTGACCAAGAATCAGGCCATCCTGCTCCAAAGAAACAGCTACCTGCGACTGCGCTTTCACAAGCAGCTCCAGACCAGTCTCCAGATAAAAAGACAAATCCTGCGACAGCATCGTTCCATCTGCAGACAGTATACACAAACAGCCGGTTTCCGACTCTTTTTCGTCCGCCGCCCACAATATGCACCGTTTTGCATACTTTTTTCTTAAGATGCGCGCAATACGGTCTGTAAAATTCTGCTCCTGTTCCCAGCTGGAAAATTGCGGTCTTTGTCCAAGCATCAGAAAACTGGCTGCCATCTGTTGATTGGTCAGCGCATCCGATAATGTCACGTTTTCCCCGCAGACTTCCGCTTCTCCCATTACGCAGATCCCGCACCAGACGCTTCCCTGGTCTTGCGCTTCATACAGTCTGCCCGTAAATCCATGCTTTGTAAAAACCATACTACATCCCCTTTCCTGAATAAAAGTTACAAAAAGCCATGCTGGTATCATTTTTTCAATTACCCAGCATGGCTTTTCTTATGCCCTGTTTTGGCATGTTCCATATTTCATACAGCTTATCCTAATATTGAAATGTACACGATGCCGCAAGATACGTCCTTGTATCCGCCAATCCGTCTCCCGGCAAAAACAGTCCAAGACAGTAATCCTGTCCGGACGCCAGATTCAGCTGACCAATAATCCCGGTTCCCTGATCGTTATCACAATCGATCCGCACCAGCGCTATCTCGTTTTTCCCCGGATAAGGTACTCTTTTTCTCTCCCAGATCGCCGCAAACGCCTGATGCTCCTTCGGCGTATATCCTTCCACCGTCTGATAGCTGAAACTTACAGAAGTATCGTTTGCTGCCGTCATCTCGATACGACAGCTGCCGTACCGATACTCCAGACCGCCATTTTCATCCTGCGAAATCGTAACGCTGGCTGCCGCCTGATCCGGATCCGGTCCTACCGAATACCCAATCGTAAAACTGTTCTTTCCGATATTCAGTCCCTGAATGTAAATCTGCCCATCCTCATCGTCGTTCGGCAGATCATAAGTACGAAACGGAACGCTTCCCCACTTTACGCCGTCTGATTTCCAGATATGCAGCTTATTTCCAAACGTTTGCGGACAATTGCCGGTAATCGTCTGATAGCTCAGATTGATCTGATGTCCGCTTACACTGTCCACCCGCAAAGAAATCCCGCCGCCGTTCTCAGCTCCTGTGTCCTGATTTTCACTTTCCCCGATACGGTCAAAACGAATCGTTATCTCATCCATGATTTTTATTCCCCTTTCCAATACGATTGCGTTCCCTGACAGTCCGACGCGTGAACGAACATCCACGGCATCTGACTTTAAGGCTATAATATGATATCGGTCATTTCATTCGATAAAATAACACGATTTTTATCCTTTGAACTACCAGTTCGAAGCAGTAAAAATATCTCATTTACGAATGAAGCGACGCCTCTCCCTGCTCCAGCAGCCGTACATATTCTTCCCATAAGATCGTCCTGCCTCCCATACTTTGTAAATGTTCTGTTGGAAACTGGCAGTCGATCATTACAAAATTGTGCTGCTCCAGCAGACTGGCAAATGCGATCAGCGCCGTTTTGGAGCCGTTTTCTTTTTCTGAAAACATACTTTCTCCAAAAAAACACCTTCCAATGCATACGCCGTACAGACCGCCTGCAAGCGCACCGTCTTCATATGCTTCCACGCTCATGGCATACCCTGCCTGATGCAGCCGGCTGTAAGCGGTTTCCATCTCGTCGGTAATCCAGGTACCTTGCTCGTATTCACGTTTCATGCGGCACCGATGCATCGTATCTTCAAAATCCCGATTTAACAGCAGATTCAGCTCGTGTTTTTTCATATATTTTTTCATGGAGCGGGAAATATGTATCTCGCCTGGAAAGATCACAAACCGCTCTTTCGGGCACCACCATAGGATTTCTTCTCCCGGGTTGTACCATGGAAAGATCCCATGTGTGTAAGCGAGAAGAAGGCGGTCTGTCGACAGATCGCCCCCTGCTGCAAGCAGCCCGTCCGGCCTTGCAAGCACAGGATCCGGAAACGAGATTTCATTTTTGTTTAATCGATATACCGGCATCCTGATTCTCCTTTTCCGCAGCTGTTTTTCCTTCGGCGCTGCCTGTGCCATGCTGGTCCATGTGCAGATGAAACTGACCGTCGGACGCCGTCAGCACGCAAGTCCCGCCCTGTCTGAGACGGCCGAATAAGATTTCATCCGCAAACAGCGGTTTGATTTCATTTTGTATGATCCGCTCGATCTGTCTGGCGCCGTATTCTGCGCTGACACCTTTCTGTTTCAGCAGCGCTCTGGCATCGGTATCCGCCGTCAGCTTTACGCGCTTACGCAGCAGCTTTTCACAGAGCTCTCCGAGCTTTTTGTCTATGATCTGCTCTGCCATTTTCTCGCTGATACTGTGGAACGTAACGATTTTATTCAGACGGTTGCGAAATTCCGGCTGAAAAATACGCCGCACTTCTTCCAGTACCACATCCGACGTTACGTCCTGTCCCAGAAAACCGATCCCTGGTTTTCCAATCCGGCTTGCCCCTGCATTCGACGTCATAATAATTATGACGTTGCGAAAATCTGCTTTTCTGCCCTGGTTATCGGTCAGCGTGGCATGGTCCATCACCTGCAGCAGGATATGATAAATATCCGGATGCGCTTTTTCTATCTCGTCCAAAAGCAGCACTGCATGCGGATGTCTGCGGATTGCTTCTGTCAAAAGACCGCCTTCCTCATAGCCTACATATCCGGCCGGCGCTCCGATGAGCTTCGCAACCGCATGTTTTTCTTCATATTCGCTCATATCAAAGCGAATCAGCCGGATCCCCAGCTCTTTTGCAAGACTTTTCGCGATCTGCGTCTTTCCGACGCCTGTAGGCCCCGCAAACAGCAGGCTCGCCAGAGGCTTTTCTTCGTCGAGCAGTCCCGCCCGCGCAAATTTGACAGCATGCACTACCTGCTGCAGCGCCTCGTCCTGGCCGAATATCACGCGTTTTAACCGCTCTTCCAGTACGGACAGAGACTGGATTTCATCGCTTTCCACCGTCTGCTTTGGAATGTGACATATTTTGGATACGATCTCGTCCAGCAGCTTTTTATCTATCGTCTGCGGCTCATCCGCAAGCGGATGCATCCGCCGGTACGCGCCTGCTTCATCGATCAGATCGATCGCTTTGTCCGGCAGAAAGCGTTCGGTCATATATTTCGCGCTGATACGTACGGCATACTCCAGAGCTCCTTTCTCATAGACGACGCCGTGAAACGACTCGTAATTGTCTTTGAGTCCTTCCAGTATACGGACAGCATCCTGCTGCTGCGGCTCTTTGATCTCAATATTCTGAAAGCGGCGCACGAGACTTTTGCTTTTTTCAAAATGCTTTTTATACTCTTCAAACGTCGTAGCTCCGATAAATCGGATATGCCCTGCTGACAAATAAGGTTTGAGCAGATTGGAAATATCCAGGCTGCCCCCGTTTACCGCTCCGGCGCCTACAATGTTGTGTATCTCGTCGATATAAATAATCGGCTGCGTTTCCCGACCGATACTGTCCAGCACCTGTTTCAGACGTTTCTCAAAATCTCCCCGATACTGTGTGCCTGCCAAAAGGCTGCCGAGATCGAGCGAAAAGATTCTTGCGCCAAGCAGCGGCTTTGGCACCTTCTGCTCATTTAAAAGCTGTGCCAGTCCATATACAATCGCCGTCTTTCCGACTCCGGGTTCTCCGATATGCAGCGGATTGTTTTTCTCCTTGCGGCAGAGAATCTGCATCGTCCGCTCCAGTTCCTCCTGTCTGCCGATTAACGGATTACAGCCTTCCAGAGCGTCGTTGACGCAGACGGCATACTGCTGCCAGAAACGATCCTTTTTTCCGGTCCGTTCCTGTACGGACTCTTCCCCATCGTCTTGCGTATGCCCCCACAGATCTGCCTGCTTCTGACGGCTGCTGTCAGGCGTATCTTCTTCCTGTATGACAGCCATTTCCTGTAAAAGCTCTGCCTGTCCCACGCCCTGTTCATGCATATAATATACGGCATAGCTTTCTTTTAGTTCATACATGGCATGCATAATATGTGTCAGCTCTACCGCGGTCCTGCCGCTGTTTTGCGCGGATTCCCAGGCATAAGCCAGCATAATTGCGGCCCCCTGTGACAGCTGGGGCACACAGGCGGCGTCTTCGGCATAAGGTTCCATATATTCTTCCAGATAAGTCTTTAAACTGCGGTCCAGTTTTTCTACCTGCCCGCCGCAGTTTTCAAATGCCCGCGCAAATACCTGGTTCTGACAGGCCTCATACAGCAGCAGTTCCGGAGTTACATACTCAAAACGTGCCTTTTCCGCCAGTCCGAATGCTGTGTCCAGTATTTTCGCCGCTTCACCCGATAGTTGCATATTTATTCCTCCTCGATGGTCATGCGAAACGGAAATCCCTCTTCTTTTGCCCGATCTGCAGCCGCAGCGACTTTGGAAACCGCAAGATCATAAGGATAGGAACCGACCGCCGCTCTGCCGCTTTGATGCACCCGCATCATCAGATGCTCCGCTTCTGGGGGAGCTTTACGAAATATCTGAATCAGAATCTCAACGACAAATTCCATTGAAGTAAAGTCGTCATTGTGCATAATTACGCGATAATGTTTCGGTTGTTTGATTTTCATCTTTGCATGTTCTTTGATCTGGCCCTGAACCGACATCTTTTCTTACCTCCCGTATACGACGTACCATACGCTTACCTGCTGCGCAAAACATGTGCGAGCCGCATTCCCAGCTGCTCCGCCTCCTGTTTTGCCGCAGTCATTTGTTTTTTTTGCAGGATGCCTTCCTTTGTGACAATCATTCCGGTCAGCGTGACGCTGTCTGCCGATACGTCCGCGTAAGCGGCTGCCGGCGAAGAACACCCTCCTCCAAATTCCCGAATAAAACTGCGCTCTGCCAGCGCCTGCCATCTGGCGTTTTCATCAAAAAAGCCCCAAAGTATCTTCTGGTCAAAATCTTTTCTTCCCTGTATGGCAAGTATGCCCTGCCCCGCAGCCGGAACCATCTGCGACACCGGATAACAGCTGCTGATGCGGTGTGTTAGTCCAAGCCGCCGCAGTCCGGCAGCCGCCAGAACGAGCGCGCCGTATTCTCCGGTGTCCAGCTTATGCAGACGGGTCAGTACATTGCCGCGGACCGAACGTACCTTACATCCCGGGTAAAGCTGTGCCAGCTGTACGCGCCTTCGCGGACTCGATGTGCCGACGGGCTTTAATACATCCGGCGCTTCACATCCCTGCGGCAGCACGAGAGCATCCCTGGGATCTTCTCTGCGTGAGAATCCAAGTATTGGAAAATCCTCAGACAGTTCCATTGGCATATCTTTTAACGAATGAACTGAAAGATCGGTACGGTTTTCATACAATGCCGCGTCCAGTTCTTTTACAAAAAGTCCTTTTCCGCCGATCTCATCCAGATTTCTGTCCAGTATCTTATCGCCCGTCGTCTTCATTTTAACCAGAACGGCCTCATATTGCGGACAGTTTGTTTCGATATATTGTTTTAACTGCTCAGCCTGTGCGCAGGCCAGCAGGCTTTCCCTGGTTCCAATCCGGATTTGTTTTTTCATAGCCGCTCCGTTCCATCTGTCCTGGGCAGATGCCGCTGGCGCAGACGCTTACAAAACTGCGCCGTTTTTTT
Organism: uncultured Eubacterium sp.; assembly: GCA_910577225.1. Lineage (GTDB taxonomy): Bacteria > Bacillota > Clostridia > Lachnospirales > Lachnospiraceae > Eubacterium_J. The sequence continues at coordinate 131,659 of CAJTMV010000002.1, forward strand.
ATGATTCCCGTCTGTACTTGTCACTCCGATAATCAGCCCGTCGCGCTCTACAAGCGCTGGAAAATAAAAATCGCACTGACTGGCGCAGGAAGCGTTGTTCACCGGAATCTGCTTCTGCCGGCATTCCTGATAAATCATCGTATTTACCGACGCGTCGTTTGTCGCGGCAAGTACATAATCCGTATGTTCTTTTACAATCTCGCTGCTGCGGTATTGTCTTTGCTCGATCGACAGCTGCTGCGCATGTGTTTCTTGCAGCTGACGAATGTTATCGTGAATCTCAGGCGCAATGACCGTTACGAGCGCTCCATACCGCAGCAGACCCGTAACGCGGCGCAGTGCGATCTGCCCGGCCCCGTAGACACGTATCCTTTTCTGGGACAAATTCACAAACATCGGAAAATACGCTGGCATAGCCGCTCCTTTCGATTCTGATTCTTTTTATTCTGACTCTTTTTATTCTGAATACCGGATACGTTCCAGCACTTTCAGACACTGCTGCAGCTGCTCTCCTGACAGCTCGTCCCGCAGCGCATACAGCATCTTATCTACGACCTTGCGTGCGCTTTCGTTTACCGTATCACGTATTTTTTCCTGATCTTCCTGTGGGAGTATTTCCATACCGCGTCTCGTACGCCAGCAGATTTCCTCTGCTGCCAGATGTCCGATCTGCTGGATTTTGGGAATCAGATCTCTGCACTCATACCAGCTTTGAAACTCTTTGATTCTCTGTTCCAGTATCTGCTCCGCCGCCTGTTTTTGCGCCAGAAATTCTTCCGCCGTCCTGTCATTTTGGAATCTGTCGATATCGTAGAGCGTAACGCCCGGAAGCTGCGCAATCTCTTCCTCCATATCGCGCGGTACTGCCAGATCGATATAAATCTGCTCTCTGACACTGCCTTCCATTGCCTGTGCCAGCGCATCTTTTCGAATCGTAAGATTGGGGCTGACCGTTGCAGAAACAATCAGGTCGCAGGAAGGAATGATCTCATACCGTTCCCCGTAATGAATCCGCTCGCATCCTTTTGGTATTTCCACCATTCCGCTTTTGTACTGACGTACGGTAACCGTCACAGACGCGCCCGCATTCCGCAGCGTTTCCGCCGCCAGCTTTCCCATTTTCCCGTTGCCGATGACAAGACATTTTTTTCCTTCCGGTGAAAATCCTTTCTGCCGGATATACGCAAGCGCACAATGTACCGCAGACATATCCGCATAGCCGGACATTGCTTTTGTCTTTACCTCCTTGCCAGCCGTAACAGCCTGTCGAAACAGGACTTCCAGTACCGGATCGGTACAATACAGCTCTCTGGACTGTTTTACAGCTTCCCTGACCTGCGTTAAGATCTGATCCTCGCCAAGTATCCGCGATTTTAATCCTGCCGTCAGATAAAATAAATGTCGTACGGCCTCTTCCTGCCTGCGAATTTTAAAATAGGTATCGTACGGATCCTCCAGACCGGAAAATGGCCCGACCTTTTTAAACAGCTCCAAAAGACTGCCGCTGTCTGTTTCCATGCTTGCGTACAGCTCCATGCGGTTACAGGTGGACAGCAGCACGCACCCGTGAACCCCCTTCTGGCTGCTGATTTTCTGCAGTGCGCGCTCTGCCTGCAGGACAGTAAAGGAAAACTGTTCCCGTATTTTTACTCCAGCCGTACTATGATCGATCCCTGTCATCTGTATGTCCGTCATGTCCCATTCCCTCTGTCTGACTGTATTTCGTCCGTTCGTTCCAATATCCGGTATACGGCTTTCATATCCAGATGCTCGCGCAGCATATCGGCCAGCCGGTCAAACTGCGTCTCACGGTATTCTCTCCTTTTTTTCACCGACACCGGTTCCATTCGAATCCCCCGTCTGGCTGCCAGCGCGCATATCAGCGCCTCCACGATACCTTCCCCGTCAAATATTCCGTGTATGTAAGTGCCGTAAACCTGATCCTGCTGCCATCCGTCCTTTTTCTGGCAAAACGTATGCTCCATCTTAAGCTCTGCAAAACGGTTATCTGCCGACAAATCCTGTCTGATCCATGACAGGCCCGGTACCGGCGTCGTCTGTCCCGTATGTATCTCATATCCTTCCAGAGGCATGCCGGACCATGCGCCAAGCGGCCCGTGCAGTTTTGCAAACGTACCGTGCACTCTTGTACGTGTTTTCATATTGTCAAATACGGTCTCTACCGGAAGAATTCCAATGCCCCTGGCCCTTCCGCCTTCTTCGGTAAACATCGGATCGGATAACGACTTGCCCAGCATCTGATAACCGCCGCAAATTCCCATAATGACAACGCCGTCTTCATGCCGCTTAAGCAGCGCGGATTCCAGTCCGGTTTCCCGCAGCCACTTTAAATCCGCCATCGTATTTTTTGTTCCCGGAAGGATAATCATATCCGGCTTGCCCAGCTCGTCCGCATGAAGCACATACTTTAGCTCGATCAGCGGCTGCGCCTCCAGAATCTGAAAATCCGCCAGGCAGCAGATTCTGGGCAGACGAATGACTGCGATTGTAACGACCGGCTGATTTTTCTTTACCTGATCCGATCGAAAGCAGCCGTTTTTTTCGTCCGCTTCTCCCAGATCGATCTGTATATAAGGCGTCGCGCCGAAAACCGGCCGTTTGCTCTTTCGCTCCAGCACCCGGATTCCCGGCTGCAAAATACTTTTGTCACCGCGAAACCGATTGATAATCAATCCTTTGACGCGTGCCCGTTCCTGCTCTTCCAGCAAAAGGAGCGTACCCAGCAGCTGTGCAAACACCCCGCCTCTGTCAACGTCTCCAACCAGCAGTACGGGAGCGTCTGCCATCTCCGCCATTCCCATATTTACAATATCTTTTTGTCTCAGATTAATTTCCGCCGGAGAACCGGCGCCTTCGATGACCAGAATGTCATAGATTGCGTCCAGCTTTTGATATGACTTTTGGATTTTTGGTACCAGACTTTTTTTATAGGAAAAATATTCCTTCGCCGACATATTCCCATATGCCAGTCCATTTACAAATACCTGCGCATCGGTATCGCTCGTTGGTTTTAACAGCACCGGATTCATCTCCGCGGCAGGTATTACGCCTGCTGCCTGCGCCTGGACCGCCTGATCGACGCTCATTTCAAGTCCGTCGGATGTGAGATAAGAGCGCGCAGCCATATCCTGTGATTTAAACGGCGCCACAAGATAGCCATCCTGTTTAAAAATCCGGCATAACCCGGCTGCAATCAGACTTTTCCCGACACCCGACATCGTCCCCTGGATCATGATTGGCTTTGCCATTGCTCTAACACCCCGATCAGTTTTTCATTTTCTTCCCGTCCACGAACCGCAATTCTGTAATACCCCTGCGGCATACCTTCAAAATTGCTGCAATCACGCAGCATAATTCCACGCATCATCGCAAACGCATGCAGCCCCGGGCGACTCTTAAAAAAGATAAAATTCGCTTCTCCTTTGCAGCATTCGATTCCTGTCTGTCGCAGCTGTTCCAGCAGCCATTCCCGCTCTTTTCCGGTTTCCTGCACCGTTTTTTGTATAAACGCATACTCTTTTGTACATGCAATCCCCGCTTTTTTCGCCACCGCAGATACGCTCCATGGCTGCAGCGTTCCCCGCAGCTTTTCAATCAGCTCCGTATCTGTGCACAGACCATAACCCAGCCGGATTCCGGGCATCGCAAACATTTTTGTAAAATCTTTGACGATAAACAGCTTTTTATCTGCATCTTTTGCATGCATCGTGATCGTTTCCGCATCTTTCACATAATCCAGACAGCATTCGTCCAGGATAAGCAGCGTATCCGTCTGCTCACAGCGTTTTAATACCTGATCGAAAAAGGAACGGTCATACAATACAGTCGTCGGATTATTGGGATTACAGCAAAAAACCAGATCCGTTTCCGATGTAATCTGCTGCAAAAACTCATCCAGAGAGATTCGAAATCCCTCTTCTTCCTTTGTATAGTAATATGCGATCTCACACTGGGCCATCGTAAGCGGACGCACATATTCTTCAAATCCCGGCGCGGGAAACAGCGCTTTTTTTGGCTTTAGAACCTGTGTCAGACTTTTTACAATCTCCGAGGCCCCATTGCAGCAAAATACATGCTCCGGATTTACACCCTCCCATTGTGCAATATGTTCTTCCAACGTACCGCTTTGTTCCTGCGGATGCTGCGCTGCCGCTACAAGGCCGCTTCTGGCCGCCTGCATCACCAGATCCGGAATCCCCAGAAAATTAATATTTGCCGAAAAATCGATGCATGTATTTTGAAAAAAAACATTTCCTCCGTGCTGAAACATCGTCTGCTCCTTTCTGCATGAGCCTGTTATAAAATACGGCCAGATTTTTTAATGCGAATCCGCCATATTACCCAAAAAATCTGAAAGCGTCGTACTCAGCTGCTGCGGATCGATCGGTTTGGCCACATGGGCGTTCATACCTGCTTCCAGCGCTTCTTTCACATCTTCTGCAAACGCATTGGCGGTCATCGCGATAATTGGAATCCTCGCCGCATCCGGATGGTCTGATCTTCGAATTCTTCTTGTAGCGTCGTATCCGTTCATCACAGGCATCTGAACGTCCATAAGTATCGCGTCATACAGGCCTGACATGGAGCCTGTAAATTCCTCTACCGCAAGCTGGCCGTTTTCGACTACTTTACAGGACGCCTCCTGCATGGAAAGTATTTCGGTAAGTATTTCCGCATTTAATCCAACGTCCTCTGCCACAAGAAAATGTTTGCCTGCCAGACGCTCAGACGCAGATTCGTTCTGTCCATCCGCCGGACTGTTCGTCTCCCAAAGCTGTTGTAGCCGCTCCCTGAAATTAGCGACAAAAAACGGCTTTGGCAAAAAGGCGTTAACACCGGCATCCAGCGCCTTGTGTTCAATATCGGACCACTCATAGGAGGTCAGCACAAGGATCGGCACGTCCTGAGAAATCAGACCGCGAATTTGTCTGGCTGTTTCGAGTCCGTCCATTTGCGGCATTTTCCAGTCGATCACAATCACATGATAGTCCTGCCGCTGCTCTGCTGCCTGTTTTACCATCCTTATGGCCTGCTCTCCCTGCACGGTATAATGGATCTGTACATTCGTATCGGTCATCAGATTTACAATATTCTGACATACTTCCAGCTCATCATCAACGATCAGAATTTTGGAAATGCCGTGCTGTTCCCAGAATCTGGCATCCTTTTGTTTATCCGGTATGCGCAGATCCAGCTTTATCGTAAACGTACTGCCTTTCCCCGGCTCGCTCTCCACCCGAATCGTACCGTTCATCATTTCGATAATATTTTTCGTAATCGCCATGCCAAGTCCGGTTCCCTGCACTGTACGTGTCGTGTCATTTTCTGCCCGTGTAAATGCGTCAAAGATCTTCTCACAGTATTCCCTGGTCATTCCATAGCCATTATCCTCTACGATAATCGTCAGATGCTCTACATCATCCGCATCCTGTCCCGCGCCTTCTACCCGCAGCTGAATCTGTCCGCCTTCCTGCGTGTATTTGACCGCGTTGGACAACAGATTAATCAGCACCTGATTTAACCGCATCTCATCTCCGAGCAGCTGCTCATGCAACAGCCCGCTGACAAGCACTTCAAACGTCTGATTTCTCGCATTCGTCTGCGGACGTATGACCGTATCTACCGCGTTTACCATATCCGCCAGCTCAAATTCACTAATATTAAGTACCATCTTGCCGCTTTCTATCTTACTGATATCCAGCACGTCATTAATCAGACTAAGCAGATGCTGACCCGACGCCGTCACTTTGCGGGTGTATTCCCTGACTTTTGCCGGATTTTGCGCGTCGCGCATCAGCAATGCAGCAAATCCGATAATCGCGTTCATCGGCGTACGAATGTCGTGACTCATATTTGATAAAAACACTGATTTTGCCTTGTTCGCAGCCTCCGCAGATTCCAGAGCTGCCTCTGTCTGGCGGATACGCTCTTCCAGCATGATTCTTTTTCTTTTTTCCTCTTTGCAAAAAGTATTTACATACCATGCACAGTCCGCCGTCATACATAAAAGAATCACAGTTATTACCACGATACGTATTTCTATCCTGAAATTTTGGGTTAATCCAGCGATTCCTGCTACAAAAATGAAAAAAAAGACAATTCCGGCTGTCAGCGTCCGCTTTCTGTGAATTTTTTCTGTATTGTTGTCCATATATTTCTCCTGACACTTATCCTGCATAAAAGTAACCGGCTTCTGTTTTTTTGAATAAAAAAAGCTTCAAGGAACATTCATGAATACTGCGCCTCAAAGTTCCGCATCAGAACCAGTGTACTGTACCAGCCTTCCAAATCCATACCATAGGTCTGTCAGCCAGTCTGTTACATTATACCATTCCTGTTTCTCAATATCAAGAGCCGCTCCCTTGATTTATTAATTTAATGATGCTAAAATGTTAACTGTTCGGACAGGTCTGCGCTTTTCCTGCGCTGACCGTAAAAAAGCTATTTTACATAGAAAGGGGATCATTATGGATCAGAAAGAAACAGCCATTCAAAAACATAAAGAATGGAATGGAAAATTAGAAACGGTCTCAAAAGCACCCGTTAAAAACAGCGAAGATCTTGCAATTGCCTATACGCCCGGTGTGGCGGAGCCTTGCAAACAGATCGCCGGGGATCCATCCCTCGCTTATACTTATACGATCAAATCCAATACCGTAGCTGTCGTATCAGACGGAAGCGCCGTCCTTGGACTGGGCAATATCGGACCTTATGCCGCAATGCCGGTCATGGAAGGCAAATGCGTGCTTTTTAAAGAATTTGCAAATATCAATGCGATGCCGATCTGTCTGGATACGCAGGATACGGAAGAAATTATACAAACCGTAAAAAACATCGCGCCTGGTTTTGGCGGTATCAATCTGGAAGATATTTCTGCGCCGCGCTGTTTTGAAATCGAAACCAGACTCAAAGAAATGCTGGATATACCGGTCTTCCATGACGACCAGCACGGAACCGCCATCGTCGTACTGGCAGGTATTATCAACGGCTTAAAAGTAACCGGAAAGCAAAAAGAAAACTGTAAAGTGGTTGTAAACGGCGCTGGTTCTGCCGGAATTGCGATTACAAAGCTGCTGCTTTCTTATGGATTTTTGCATATTACCATGTGCGACCGTCAGGGAATTCTTGAAAAGGGCGATCCGAATCTGAACTGGATGCAGGAGGAAATGACTGCCGTTACCAACCCTGACCACGCCTGTGGGACACTTGCGGATGCCTTAAAGGGAGCCGATATTTTTATCGGCGTCTCAGCGCCCGGTATCGTAACGCAGGAAATGGCTGCCTCTATGAACAAAGACGCGATTTTGTTCGCAATGGCAAATCCTGTGCCGGAAATTATGCCCGATGCCGCAAAAGCTGCCGGCGTACGGATCGTGGGAACCGGAAGAAGCGACTTCCCAAATCAGGTGAATAATGTCGCCGCTTTTCCGGGTATTTTCAAAGGCGCACTGGAAGGCCACGCCAGACAAATTACCGAAGAAATGAAGCTGGCCGCTGCGAAAGCCATCGCCGATCTTGTATCCGACGAAGAACTATGTGACGAACATATTATGCCGCATGCCTTTGATCCTCGCATCGCGCAGGCAGTCAGTGAAGCGGTAAAAGCACATATCTGCTGACCGCAGTCTGTACCAGCCTCAAATGAATACCAGGAGGTAAGTTTATGGCAGAGCCAATTACTTTATATAAATTAATGATACTATCGATGCTGGACCATTCTGAAGCTCCTTTGACCAATACGCTGCTCTCCGATTTTTTTCTTGGCAAGGAATATACGACTTATTTTACCTTGCAGGAAGCGCTGCATGAACTGGACGAGGCCCAGTTTATCCAGCAGGAAGCCTCTCATAATAACGTCCAGTATTCCATTACGCCGGCCGGCCAGGAATCGCTGCATTTTTTTGAGAACAAAATCAACTCGGAAATTCAGGCAGACATCAGACAGTACATTGCCGATAACAAGCTGCCGATTGCTGCGTCCGCGGCGGCAATTGCAGACTATTACATTACGCCGGAAAAAAAATACGCCGTCCACTGCCAGTTTCGGGAAAAAGGCATCCCGCAGCTGGACTTAACGCTCAACGTGCGTAACAAAGAACAGGCAGAGGCCATCTGCGCAAACTGGAAAAAACAGACTGACGATATTTATATGCTGTTAATCGATCATCTGCTGAAATAATAAAAATAGCAGACCTGTCGCCGAACGGTTCCAACAGGTCTGCTTATGAATTATGATTTTCTTTTTTTATGCTTTTTGTAAGCGGTCTTTTTAGCGCTTTTTACCGAATAGCCAAACGTTCCCAGCTTTCGGCCCAGCTCAAAATAGCTGCCATGCGCATATACCATAAGTCCGTCCTGCTCCAGATGAAGCCGTCCGGTTTCATCCAGCAGCGATTGTTCCACACCGACATTCACCACTTTTGCCAAAAACAAATCGTGACTGCCCAGGTGACTGATCTGCGTGACCCGGCACTCAATATTTACCGGACTTTCTGCAATCCCCGGACATTTTACTACCTGTGATCTGCATGGCGTTAAGCCGGTCTGCGCAAATTTATCCACCTGTGCGCCAGAACGCACGCCGCAGTAATCTGCCGCTTTTGTCAGTCTTTTTGTCGTAAGATTGATCACAAACTCGCCCGTATCCTGAATAATCGCATACGAATACCGTGTTTTCCGTATGGAAATGGATACCATTGCCGGATCGGAACATATGGTTCCTGTCCATGCAATCGTAATAATGTTCGGCTTTTCCCCTTCTCTCTGACAGCTGACCATAACGGCCGGAACCGGATACAGCATATTTCCCGGCTTCCAATACTGCTTCGCCATTCGCATTTCCTCCTGTGCCAAATGTTATATCTATCTATAATTACGCATTCAAAATCGCCTCCAGCAGTTCCGGAATAAACTGCTTCTTTCTGGACACCACACCGCGCAGACGATAGCAGCCGTTCATTTTTTGTTTGTAAAATGCTCTTTCTACTGCCGCATCCGCCCCCTTGCCTTCACAAATCAGATAAGTAGTTTCATTTAAAATATCCGTAAGCATAATAAATATCATATGGAGCCCCCGCTCTTCCATCATCACCGACTGATACGACGTGATTCTTTCTTTTACGTCTGCCAGTTCATCTTTACTCATCGCGCTGATCTGGCTGACTCCAAACAGAACGTCTCCGGCTGTAAACGTCTTAAAATCCTGATAACAGATTTCTTCCGCCGTCTTCGACTGGAAATTGCTGCCCGCGCGAAACATCTCGTTTGCATGCTGTTCCATATCGATTCCCGCTATTTCAGCAAGTTTGTTCGCTGCCTGCACATCCAGTTCCGTGCAGGTCGGAGAACGAAACAGCAGCGTATCCGAAATAATCGCGGAACACAGCAGACCGGCAATCGGCTTTGTAATTTTGACGCCGTTCTCCTGATACATCTGCCAGATAATCGTAGATGTGCATCCCACCGGCTGATTGCGGAACATCACCGGTACCGGCGTTTCCAGACTTCCGATTTTATGATGATCGATAATACCTAAAATGTCCGCATTGTCAATCCCATGAACCGCCTGCTGACGTTCGTTATGATCGACCAGAACAATCCGCTTTTTTTGCATATTTAACAAGTTTCGTCTGGAAATCATACCAATATAACACCCGTCATGATCCAATATCGGAAAATCCCGGTGCCGGTCTTTGGACATAACTTCCCGGACGTCGTCCACATAATCTTCGATTTCAAATTTTTTCAGATTTTTCCTGCGCATAAACTGTTTGATCGGCATGCTCTGCATAATCAGACGGGATACGGTAAACGGATCATATGGCGTACTGATAATCACACATTCCTTATCTTCTGCCTCGCTTAATATCTGCTTGGATACCTGTGTTCCGCCGCAGATAATCATGCAGCTGGCCTTGTGCTTTAACGCGCACTTTTGCATACTCTCTCTGTCGCCCAGAATTACGAGATCATCTTTTTCGATACTTTCTTCCGCCATCGGCAGACTGTCTGCGGCTACGATTACTTTGCCGCGTATGTACCGGCCGTGCTCATTGCCGACCAGAATCGTTCCATTGAGTGTTTCGATCATATTTTTATACGGCGTACGCGCTTTCGCCAGAATCCTTGTATCCAGCACATCCATATAGGACTCGGCGATATCTCCGTTGACAATCAGTCCGAGCAGCTCGTTATTCTCACCTGTAATCGGCAGCGTTACGACTTTGCTCGTCGTCATCAGCTCCCATGCCCTTTTTAGCGAAATGCTGCTGCTTACCCCGATCGTACGGCGAAACGCGATATCTTTTAACTGCGTACGCACATCGTCCACATAAGCCGGCGCCTTTACTTTAAATTTTCTCAATACATATTTTGTCTCTTCATTCAGATTGCCCGCTCTTTTTGGTTCATATTTTGTTTCTGATAAATGATTCTGCAGATCCGCGTAGGCAACTGCCGCGCAGATCGAATCTGTATCCGGATTTCTGTGTCCGATCACCCACACTGCATTTTCCTGTTCAAAATCCATTTAAAACACCCCTAACTCCATCAATACCAATACGACGACTCCGGCCAGATCTAAAATGCCAAACAGGATCAGCCAGTAAATATATTTTTTTACCGGCTTGATACTCTTCTCGCTAACCCCGACTTTTTCAAATAATGGCTTTTGTTCTTCGATCAGATCTTTCATATTGCGAAAGACTTTCACATCTTCGGTATGTATCTTTTGCGAAAGTTCTTCTTTCAGTCCGGATACCTGTCCGTTGATCTCATCGATCGTCTGTCTGACTTCCTCGGACTGCTGGGACATCTGCTCGACTTCTTTGTGAATCTGCCTTCCGGCTTCTGCCGTCATCTGCTCCATTGCCTTGCGGCTGCTGTCCGTTAACGCAGCGAGTTCGCTGCGGTTTTCCTCGGACATCCGGTTCATATGCATCGTCATCTGATCAAACTGTTCGGTTACATACCCGGTCATCTGACTCATCCGGTTTGTAAATTCACCGGTCATTTCCAAAAAATTGTTTTTTGTTTCTGCATTCAGCTGACTGACATGTTCCGCCAGATGCGATGACATCTGGTTCATGCCGGTTCTCGTTTCCTCCTGATACTGATCCAGACGGTCGTTCACCTGTGAAAACCCATCCCAGGCCCCCTGTGCCATCGCCCCGATCTGATTCGTTACATTCGACGCCATCTGCTCATATCCGGCACGCGTCTCCTGTGCCATCGCATGAATCTGCCCGGTCACGGATGCGTTCATCTGCTCCATCCCGGCTCTTGTCTCCTGCGCGACCGCTCCGATCTGGCTGTTGATGCCTTCGGTCATATACTCGATGCCGCTGCGGTTTTCCCGCGTCATTGTTCCCATCTGCGCAGACAAATCCTCATAATAACGTCCGATCGTATCTTTCGTTTCTACATCCATGGCACGAATCTGCTCCGTCAAATTTGATGACATCTGACCGATACTGTCATGGTTGTCCTGCTTTATCTGTTGCATCTGACCCGTCAGATCCGACGCCAGATGTGTCATCTGTTCCGCCGACTCCGCAGCCATCTGATCCATCCGGCCGGTCACCTCGCTGGTCATCCCGGCGATATTCTGCCTTGTCTCGCCTGTCATGCGTTCCATCTGACCGCTGATATCCGCAGTCATTCCGGCGATACTTTCTCTCGTCTCGCCTGTCATCTTCCCGATCTGACTGGTCACTTCCGCGGTCATTCCGGCGATGCTTTCCCTTGTCTCGCCCGTTACCCTTCCGATCTGTTCAGTCACTTCCGCGGTCATTCCGGCGATACTTTCTCTTGTCTCGCCTGCCATCCTACCGATCTGACCGGTCACTTCCGCGGTCATTCCGCTGATACTTTCCCTTGCCTCACTGGTCATTGTTCCAATCTGGCCGGTAATTGTATCTGACATTTGTGAAATTTTATCTGTCGTCTGTCTGTTTAAATGCCAGATCTGCGCAGAAGCATCTTCTGTCAGTCTGTCTACGGTCGTCTGCAGCTGCGAGATCAGCTGATCCATCTGCTGCCCGACACCTGTTAACAGCTGATCAGCCTGTGTCTGGCGATTTGTAATCACTTCTTCCAGCTCATTCGCCTGATCCTGCTTTTCATCTACAAGTAATTGCAGTTCCTGCACCTTAACTTCTTTGGAATCCAAAAGAGTCTGCAGCTGCTTTGCTTTTTCACGGAATTCGTCAATCTGCTTTAGTAAATAATCTTCCTTCTTCATCGCACGCTGTCTCCGCTCTCTCTCCTGCTTTATCCTGTTCATTCCAAGAGCAGTATCATTACCCCTCTGATTCATATGGTTGTTCCTCCGCACAGTTTTTACTGTATTTTATGGAATTGTTTCAATATATTTTATCATTTGCAAAGGACTTTGTAAACCGAATTTTCAAATTGACAGTGAAATCCAGCCAGCTCCCGTTACGGTTCACAGGTAAATCTGCATTACTTTCAGGGAGAAGAAGACGGCAGAAAAAACCCGCTGTACTTTACATACAGCGGGTTTTCTGCGTCATACATCCGTCCTGCATCTGCGTCTGCCGCAAATCGATTCGAATGCATGATTCATATTCTTATTTATAAAGCTCAACCAGTCTCTCTAAGTGTGTATAGCGAGCCTTTGCAGCTTCTTCGGATTCTTTGAACAGTTTTTCTGCGCGATCCGGGAAAGATCTTGCAAGACGGCTGTAACGTGTCTCGTTGTTTAAGAATTCCTGATAGGTACCGTCGCCCGGTTTGGATGCCAGTGTAAACGGATTCTTTCCTTCTGCCTTTAATGCAGGATTGAAAGTGAACAGATTCCAGTATCCGGCAGCAACCGCTTTCTTCATTTCATCCTGGCAGTGGTTCATGCCGCCTTTTACGCCGTGCAGCTCACATGGAGCGTAGCCGATGATCAGTGACGGACCGTTGTACGCTTCTGCTTCTGCAATTACTTTTACAGCGTGCGCCATATTTGCGCCAAGCGCGATCTGTGCCACATATACATAACCATAGCTCATTGCAATGTCAGCAAGGCTCTTCTTGCTTACATCTTTACCTGCTGCTGCAAACTGGCATACTTCACCGATATTGGAAGCCTTGGAAGCCTGGCCGCCTGTATTGGAATACATTTCTGTATCGAATACCATTACGTTTACGTTTTCGCCGGAAGCAAGCACATGGTCTAATCCGCCAAAGCCGATATCATATGCCCATCCGTCGCCGCCGAAGATCCAGATGGATTTCTTAGCGAGGTAATCTTTCTTATCGACAGCTGCCGCCGCATCCGGACATCCGGCTGCCGCCGCTTTTTCGAGTTCAGCTACAAGAGCTTCTGCTGCAGGTGTATTTGCTTTGGTATCATCCTTTGTTTCGATGAATTTAGCAAATGCATCTTTTAATGCAGCGTCTGCTTTGTCAGATTCTGCACATTTCTTAGCGCTTGCAATCGCCTGGTCACGAAGTACCTGCTGGCCGATCTGCATACCAAGACCGTGTTCTGCATTATCTTCAAATAAAGAGTTTGCCCATGCCGGTCCCTTTTTGGAATCTTTGTGTACCGTATATGGCGATGTAGCTGCAGGGCCGCCCCAGATAGAAGAACATCCGGTTGCGTTGGAAATATACATATGCTCGCCAAACAGCTGTGTAATCAGTCTTGCATAAGATGTCTCTGCACAGCCTGCACAGGAGCCTGAGAACTCGAGTAACGGCTGGTTAAACTGAGAACCTTTTACCGTATTGTCAGCTGGCATTCCAGGTTTCTTGCCTACGTTTGCTACAAGATAATCAAATACCGGCTGCTCTGCTGCCTGTGATTCCTGCGGTACCATTTCGATCGCGCCAACCGGACAAACCGTAATACATTCGCCGCATCCCATACAGTCTAACGGAGATACGCTCATAGTATACTTGTATTCGCCAGCTTTTGGTTTCATATCTGCCAGTTTGATGTTATCCGGAGCTGCTTTTACTTCTTCGTCGCTTAACATAAACGGACGAATAGTCGCATGCGAACATACAAATGCACACTGGTTACACTGGATACATTTTTCAGCGCTCCATGTAGGAACGGTTACTGCTGTACCACGTTTCTCATATGCAGATGCGCCATGCTCGAACTGTCCGTCCGGATTGCCCATAAATGCAGATACCGGAAGGCTGTCGCCGTCCATAATGGAAATCGGCTCCATAAGCTCTTTTACCATCTTCACTGTTTCCGGACGTCCTGTTAACTCTGCCGGAGCCGGATCTGGCTGCGGATTTGACCAGGAAGCAGGAATTTCTACTTTATGTACTGCGTCTACGCCGGCGTCGATTGCTTTGTAGTTCATTTCTACAATAGCGTCGCCCTTCTTGCCGTAAGATTTCTTTGCAGCCTGTTTCATAAAGTCTACTGCGTCGTCGATCGGCATTACGTTAGCCAGCTTGAAGAAAGCAGACTGTAAGATTGTATTGGTACGTTTGCCCATACCGATCTCGATCGCTTTGTCAATTGCGTTAATTGTATATAACTGAATGTTGTTATCAGCAATGTATTTCTTTGCTTCTGCATTTAAATGATGCTCTAACTCTTCATCAGACCACTGGCAGTTAATCATAAATACGCCGCCTGGTTTTACGTCCTGAACCATCTTAAAGCCTTTGTTTACATATGCAGGATTGTGGCATGCCACGAAATCTGCCTGATTGATGTAATATGGGCTTCTGATCGGCTTGTCGCCAAAACGCAGATGGGAAATGGTAACGCCGCCTGTTTTCTTGGAGTCATACTGGAAGTATGCCTGGATAAATTTATCCGTATGGTCGCCGATGATCTTTGTAGAGTTCTTATTCGCGCCTACTGTACCGTCGCCGCCAAGACCCCAGAACTTGCACTCTACAGTGCCTTCTGCAGCTGTAATCGGCGCTGGTTTTACTTCTGGTAAGCTCAGGTTTGTAACGTCGTCCACGATACCGATTGTGAAACGAGGCTTTGGATCGTCTTTCTCTAATTCTTTGTATACAGCGAATACAGAGGAAGGCGGTGTGTCTTTGGAACCAAGACCGTAGCGTCCGCCTGTTAATACGATCGTATCCAGACCTGCTTCACGCAGAGTTGCGGCTACGTCCAGGTATAATGGATCGCCTAAGGAACCCGGCTCTTTGGTTCTGTCTAATACAGCTACTTTCTTCACTGTCTTCGGAAGTACTTTTGTAAATGCTTCCGGAACCCATGGACGATATAAGCGTACTTTTACGAGGCCGACTTTTTCACCCTTAGCCACTAAGTAATCGATGACTTCTTCTGCAACGTCGTTGATCGAACCCATTGCTACGATAACACGTTCTGCATCTTCTGCGCCATAGTAGTTGAACAGGTCGTAGTTTGTGCCGAGTTTTTCATTGATTTTGGACATATATTTGGATACGACTGCCGGCAGCTCGTCATATACCTTGTTGCATGCCTCACGATGCTGGAAGAATACGTCTCCGTTCTCGTGGGAACCGCGCATTGCCGGATGTTCCGGATTCAGCGCATGGTCGCGGAATGCTTTCACTGCATCCATATTGCACATTTCTTTTAAGTCTGCGTAATCCCAGGTTTCGATCTTTTGAATCTCATGAGATGTACGGAATCCGTCGAAGAAGTTTAAGAACGGAACTTTGCCTTCAATCGTTGCCAGATGCGCAACTGGGCTTAAATCCATAACTTCCTGCGGGTTTGTCTCACATAACATAGCAAAGCCAGTCTGACGGCAGGCATATACGTCGCTATGGTCACCGAAAATATTCAAAGACTGTGTAGAAACCGTACGTGCAGATACATCAAATACGCATGGAAGCTGCTCGCCAGCAATTTTATACATATTCGGGATCATAAGCAGCAGACCCTGAGAAGCGGTAAAGGTTGTTGTCAGCGCACCTGCTGCAAGAGAACCGTGTACGGCGCCTGCTGCACCTGCTTCTGATTCCATTTCTACTACTTTAACCTGATTTCCGAAGATGTTGTCCTGTCCTGCCGCAGACCACTGATCAACAGTATCTGCCATTGGGCTGGATGGGGTGATCGGGTAAATAGCTGCGACTTCAGTATACGCATATGCTACATGAGCTGCAGCTGTATTACCGTCCATAGATTTTTTTGCTCTAGGCATTGTAATTATCCTCCTTCTTTATTTGCCGCATAGCGACTTTATGTTACAATTTTATCATTTAATTTGTCGATTGTAAAGATTGTTAGTTGTATAAATCGGAGTGCAATTTACTTTTTTTTGGAAAAAGCCATCGTCAGACTGCACAAAATCTTTGTTTTTACGAAAAGCCGGATATAAAAACTGCCGGCTTTCATGGACAGCCTTCCTGCACTTATCTTATGTGCGGGTTATGAAGATTATGACAATCGTTTTTAAAATCGTCGTTTTGCTTGCAGTTCCTTATCTGCTCAGCGTTAAATAAACTCATCATAATCGTTACTACCTCCGCTTCTCTGCTCATCAGATATTCTTTTCCTTACCTCGAAATCAATATCTTCACCGTTAAAAAATTCTTTAGACAATGATATTTTATCCGGTTTTCTGCCTGTATTTCCCGTGAAAATTATATATCATTCAGATTTCGGCATTTTTCTGCTCTTATACAGGCTCTGGCCTGTTCGCTCAAAATATGAACATTATCTATCGTTACAATATCTGGTTTCACTGCAATAGATAAATTTCTGGCATCCAAACTCCCGGCATAAAGTAAATATAGATTCATAAATAAAGTATAAAAATTTTTGCGAATGATTGACATAGAATGATTTTGTTCGTATAATATTTCTATATAGTATACAGGAGATTCTCTTATGCCACCTGATCTATACTGGTTTCACCCATATTGCAGCTCCCCCGAATTTTCACAGCAGACTTGCAAATAATGAAGCAACTCCCCTCTTTCCACCAGCCGCTACAAATTTCCGTTTTTCCTTGAAATTACACCCATTTTATGTATAATAATAAAAGCGGCTGGAAACTTCTTAATCAATAATTGAAAAATAAAACTGTGAAAATGAGGATTTGAATATGATTAGTGCAAACAATGTGACGTTAAGAGTGGGCAAAAAAGCTCTGTTTGAAGATGTCAACATCAAATTTACCGAGGGTAACTGTTACGGACTGATCGGTGCAAATGGCGCTGGAAAATCTACTTTTTTAAAGATCCTGTCCGGAGAGCTGGATCCGACAAACGGCAGCATCGCCATTACGAGCGGACAACGGTTATCTTTCCTAAAGCAGGATCACTTCCAGTATGACACGTTTACGGTTCTGGATACCGTTATTATGGGCAACCAGAGACTCTATGACATTATGAAAGAAAAAGACGCCATTTATGCAAAAGAGGATTTTACGGACGAAGACGGTATTCGTGCCAGCGAACTGGAAGCCGAATTTGCGGAAATGGACGGATGGAACGCGGAAGCTGACGCTGCCACGCTGCTAAACGGACTCGGCATCGCGACCGAAGAACACGACGTTATCATGCAAAACCTCCCGGGTTCTTTAAAAGTCAAAGTATTGCTGGCACAGGCTTTGTTTGGCAATCCGGACATTTTGCTCTTAGACGAGCCAACCAACCATCTGGACCTGGACGCGATCGCCTGGCTGGAAGAATTTCTGATTAACTTTGAAAATACCGTAATCGTCGTATCGCACGACCGTTATTTTCTGAATAAAGTCTGTACGCATACCGCCGATATCGATTATGGCAAAATCCAGCTCTATGCCGGAAATTACGATTTCTGGTACGAGTCCAGCCAGCTTCTGATCAAACAGATGAAGGAAGCAAATAAGAAAAAAGAAGAAAAAATCAAAGAGCTGCAGGAGTTTATTTCGCGTTTCTCTGCAAACGCTTCCAAATCCAAACAGGCGACATCCAGAAAACGCGCGCTGGAAAAAATACAGCTCGATGAAATCAAGCCTTCCAGCCGTAAATACCCGTATATCGATTTTCGTCCAAACCGCGACATCGGTAACGAAGTATTGACCGTGGAAGACATCAGCAAGACGATCGACGGCGAAAAAGTGCTGGATCACGTTTCTTTTGTCATGGGGCATGACGATAAGATCGCGTTTGTCGGCAGCAACGAACTGTCCAAATCCACGCTGTTTAAAATCCTTGCCGGAGAAATGGAACCGGACGAAGGCAATTATAAATGGGGCGTTACGACAAGCCAGTCTTATTTTCCAAAAGATAATACGGAAATCTTTGACACCGATCTGTCCATTACCGAATGGCTGACGCAGTTTTCCGAGATCAAGGACGCCACTTATGTACGCGGCTTTCTCGGACGAATGCTGTTCGCGGGAGAAGACGGCGTCAAGAAAATGAAAGTGTTATCCGGCGGTGAAAAAGTGCGTGTGCTGCTCTCCCGCATGATGATTGAAGGATCAAACGTACTTATTTTTGACGAACCGACCGATCATCTTGATATGGAAGCAATTACCGCGCTGAATAACGGCATGATCAAATTTCCAGGTACGATTTTATTCGCCTGCCGCGACCATCAGGTCGTACAGACGACTGCAAACCGAATCATTGAATTTTTACCAGACGGGACCATCGTAGATAAGGTGACGACTTACGACGAATATCTCGAAAGTGATGAAATGGCAAGAAAACGTCAGGTATATTCCATGTCAGAAAGCGATGCCGCCGACAATTAAAGCCGCCTGATCTGCCAGAACGGAGAAGCTCTTATGCATTTTGTAAAAGCAAAAGGAATTCTCTCGCCAGCGAACGGGATGAATTTGTACCGCGGCTGTTCCCATGGCTGTATCTACTGCGATTCCAGAAGCAGCTGCTATCATATGGATCATGCATTTGAAGATATTGAAGTAAAAGAAAACGCTATCGACTTATTCGAATACGCACTAAGGCACAAGCGGAAAAAGTGCATGATCGGCACGGGTTCCATGTCAGACCCCTATCTTCCTTTGGAAATGGAGCTTGGATACGTAAGAAAAGCGTTGTCTCTGGCCGACCGGTATGGATTTGGATTTACGGTCATCACGAAATCCGACCGCATCCTGAGAGATCTCGATCTGCTGCAAACTATCAGCCGCAAGACAAAATGTGTGGTACAAATGACGCTGACGACGTATGATGAAAATCTGTGTAAAAAAATAGAGCCAAATGTCAGCACGACACAGCAGCGCTTCGCGGCACTCAGACAACTACACGCCGCTGGAATACCTACGGTTGTGTGGCTGTCTCCGATTCTGCCGTTCCTTAACGATACCGAGGACAATATCCGCGGAATCCTTACTATGTGCATCGAAGCACACGTTTACGGAATTATCTGTTTTGGCATGGGAATGACGCTGCGGGAAGGAAATCGGGAATATTTTTATACACAGACAGACCGTCTCTTTCCGGATTTACATTTGAGAGAACGATATGCACAGACCTACGCAAACCAGTATATCATCAATAGTCCGCACAGCCGCCGTCTGATGCAGATCTTTGAGACGATCTGCCATAAACATGGAATTGTAACTGATATTCATCAGATTTTCCATTATTTAAATGACTTTGAAGACAAGACGAGCGGAACGCAGCTGAGTCTTTGGGATTAAACCCACTGCTAAAAACATTCAGAAAAAGCCTGAAAATCTGCATAAGCGGTAGATTTTCAGGCTTTTAGAAATTTTAGTTCAGCAAATTTTAGTTCAGCAAATTTTAGTTCAGCAAATTTTAGTTCGGCAAATTTCTAATCAGCAAATTTACAGGTCGTTTGCTGTATGATATCCGCTCCGTACTGCAGCCGCAATATCTGCCGTGCGTTCTCCGGAGCAGTCTCCGATCCATGTACATGGCACATGAATGCCGCTTTCCTCAAATACATTCTTCTTCGAACCCAGCGCGTTTACAATCGTATCTGCGCAAATAGTAATTTCCGTATCATCCGTCGTATGCGTTGCATAGATTACATTGTCCCGAATTTCGTGTACCTTTGTATTGACATGCTCCGTAACGCCGTGTTCTTTAAAGTCTTTCGTAATCAGCGGCATCACTGTCGCGGACTCTCCCGCTGCGATCTTATCCATCATTTCCACGATGATTACGCTGTGTCCCTTTGCCGCCAGATATTCCGCTGTCTCTGTTCCTACCAGGCCGCCGCCCAAAACGGCGCATGTACCGGAAACTTCCGCGCCTTTTAAAACGTCCCATGCCGATACCACATGAGAATTTTCCACCGGCATCGGCAGCTCCATATTATGAGCGCCTACTGCGATTATTACAGCGTCGTAAGTGTTTAGCTCTGCGGCATCCGGTATCGTATTGCAGCGCAGGTCTACATGAAGCGTCGGCAGTATTTTTTCATAATAAGTGACTGCGCGCAGTATTTCGCTCTTTCTTGGCGGAGCTGCCGCCAGATGAATCTGACCCCCGATCTGCGCTTCTTTTTCAAACAGAGTCACTTTGTGCCCGCGCTTTGCGGCAACACGCGCAGCTTCAAGACCTGCGATACCTGCGCCGACAATCGCTACCTTTTTTACCGTATCCGCATCTTTGATACAGATCGTCGTTTCATCCCCATTCTCCGCATTGAGTACACAGGAGATATACCGGCGGTTTTGAATCGCATCCACACACCCTTTATTGCAGTTGAGACATTCACGAATACATTCGTCTCTGGCAGTCTTTGCAGCGATATCCGGATCTGTCAGCAGCGATCTGCCATATCCGATCATATCTGCCTCTCCGTTTTGAAGAATCTGCTCGCCAGCTTCCACGGTAACGACCCTTCCGACCGTTGCTACCGGAACGGACACTGCCTGTCTGACGCGTTTTGCGGCATGCAGCGTCCAGTTGTATGGCACATCGCCCATCGGTGGAATCGTATCGCCCATATTCCCGGTATGATTGGCCTGCGCTACCTGAATCATATCCACGCCTGCGTGTTCCAGCAGCTTTGCAAATGCGACGGCCTCGTCTGCTTCCAGTCCCCCTTTGCCGCGCAAAGAACCATCCGGATTCACAGTAATAATCGGCAGCTTGTACTCCACCATCATCGAAGGCGCAGCCTCTTTGATCGCTAAAACGACCTCTATCGCATATCTGGTCCGATTTTCCAGAGTACCGCCGTATTCGTCCGTCCGATGATTCAGCAGTCTGGAACACATCGAGCCAAGCAATCGGTCGCCGTGAACCTCAATGGCATCCACACCCGCCCGCTGCGCTCTTGCCGCACATCGCGCAATACTTTCCCGAATCTGTCCCAGCTGTTCCAAAGACGCTTCATCCACAAAATGCTGCATCTGATAGCGGAGCATGGCATAGGCGTCTTTCGTTGCCTTTTCCGCCTGTCCGGTCAGCTGTCCGCTCTCTTCCCCGTTACCTGCTGCCTGCGCCTTTGCTGCCTCCGCACGCAGTCTGCCTGCCTCCATAATCAGACGTCCGACTCCCTGCACATCGTACTCCGGATGGAACAGCTGCAAGGCCAGTTTACAGTCGTATGCATGCAGCGCATCGGCAAGCTTTTGAAATGCCGGAATCTGACTGTCATCATAAAGCATCGGCGTTGGAGAAGCTGTACGAACCGGCGCCACGTCGCCAATCACCACATAAGAAACGCCTCCTTTTGCAAGTCTTTCATAAAATCCAAGACTACGTGCGCCGATGGAACCATCGCGCTCCTCGTATCCGGTCGTCAGCGGCGGAAACATAATTCTGTTTTTTAACGTCAGATTGCCTACTCTGATCGGTTCCAGTATTTTTTTACCCATAAGTATAATACCCTCCTCTTTCTCTCAAATCATCTGCTATAAATTTTTTACGGCTGTGTACGCGCCCGTAATCGCATCCTTCAGATTTCCTACCTTGTCGCAGTCGCCTATCAGTACAGCTTTTTTGTGAATCACCGGAACCGGCGTATAGCCGACCGCAAAAACAAGCGTATCTGCATCGAAGATCGTATGCTCCACCCCATCCTTCTGATACGTGATCGTTGTCTCATCCACGTTTGTAACGATGCCGTTTAATACAAGATTTACCCCTTTTCTCATCAGCCGCTGCGTCAGCGCACTCTTCGCAGGGCCGCCTTCTCCTGCCATAAGCGTATCCGTCATTTCGATTACCGTTACCTCACGGTTCGCCGGAAAACGATCGTCGATCAGCGGCGCAAGATAATCCGCCGTCTCGCAGCCCACAGAGCCGCCTCCCAAAATGACGACTTTTCTTCCCGGAAATCCCTTTCCGGATAAAATATCGTCTGCTGTCATTGTCTGCTTAAAGCATGCAAACGCTTCGATCTGCTTTGGCTTTGCGCCGGTCGTACAAATCGCCTGATAATCGGAAAAATCAGAAGAAAGCATGGCAGGAGTCACTTCACAGTTGCATCGTACTTCCACGCCTGCCTGACGCAGCCGGCCCGCCATATACTTTATCACCTTGCACAGCTCCTGCTTTCCAATCGGAACAGCCGCCAGCCGCAACAGTCCGCCCAGCTCCGCTTCCTTTTCGCAGAGGACGACTTCATGACCGCGCATCTTTGCCACATATGCCGCCTCCATACCGGCCGGCCCGCCGCCGATGACCAGCACTTTTTTCTTCTCATCTGCGGGCGGTATCGTATCCGACTGCACCGATGGATTGACGGTACAGGAAATCGGTTTGCCAAACATAATTCCTGTCAGACACCGCCCGCATCCAATACATGGCCGGATGTCGTCCGTCCTGCCGGCAGCCGCTTTATTGGCAAATTCACTGTCACACAGGTTTGGTCTGCCAATCATACAAATATCGGTCTTTCCATTTGCAATCAGTTCCTCTGCAATCCACGGCTCGTTAATACGTGCCACCGTGGAAACCGGAATATGAAGTTGTCTGCGGATTTCCTGCGCCGCATGTGCATGGGGCGCAGGCGACGTGCCCGGCGCCGGCATGGAACTGCCGCGTTTGATCGTATTGCCTCCGGATACGTGAATAAAATCCACGCCGGCTGCTTCTAACTGTTTTGACACATAAATCATATCGTTTAACGTCAGTCCTCCGTCACTGTATTCATCTCCGGATATTCGGACATCGATGATAAAGTCTTCTCCACACTGCTTACGAACCTCGGCTATGACCTCCAGCGTCAGACGCAGCCGCGCATCAAGATCTCCTCCGTATTCGTCGGTACGCTTATTGTAAAGAGGCGTCAGAAAACCGCCCAGCAGTCCGTGCGCATGCGCCGCCTGAATCTCCACACCGTCGCCGCCTGCCTGCTGAAAGCGGTTTGCCGCTTCTCCAAACTGTCTTACAATCGTATGCAGCTCTTCCACCGTTACGGCACGCGGCGCGGCTTTGGCATAATAAGGTCCGACATTGGACGGCGCGATCAGCTGCGGCGTTCCAGGCAGCGGAAATGCCATATACGCCGGATGAAACAGCTGGGATAGTATTTTCGTATCGTACCTGTGAACGGCGTCGACCAGCTTTTTCCATCCCGGAATGTAGGTGTCGTTATAAATCGACATATCGCCGGGAAGATATGTATAAACCGGCTCCACGGTCGTTACCTCCGTAACAATCAGGCCGACGCCGCCTTTTGCCCGGTTGGAATAGTGTTCGATCAAAGCGTCTGTTACATAACCTTTGTCCGCCAGGTTCGTGGACAGAGGCGGCATAAAGATACGGTTTTTTACCGTCGTTTTCCCTATCTGAATCGGAGAAAACAAATGTGGATACTGCTGCATAAAAATTCTCCTTTCGCCTGAACTGTTACATCATATGATACTCATTATACGGGATTCCTGCAGACATTAATTATCAAAAATTGATCTGATACTATTATTTTTTGATGTACATACACGATATTTGCATTACCACTGCTTCATGCTTTGGCACATCTGCACTTTTTTTCAGAGCTATGCCACAGAAATTGCAGTATAACCTGGCCAGATCACTGACGCCGTACGGATTCAATAACCCTTTACATGACTGACTACATACATTATAATAGTTAATATCAGGAAACAGCTATATCAATCATAAAAGGCGGTGGAAAATATGGCGGTAATGAAAGAAATGAACAATGGTGAAATTATACAAAAGGGATTAGAAGATTTTAAAAACATTCAGGATTACATGTTACTGGCTAAAAAAGAAAATGCCACTGAAACATATGCCAAATTGCAAATACAGTATATTTCTCTGAAGGCACTGCTTAACAGTTTGGGTGTAAACATGTCAGAAATTGACAGAATCAAAGAATAACGGCCATCTTTTCCAATCCTTTCAGATGACTGATCTGAAAGGTTCTTTGCAATTCCTTACGATCTGACAGGCATGATTTTGTATGGATTCCAATATCATCCTGCCATATCGTAAGGTTTTCAAAGCGTTCTGCAGACAATTACTTTGTATGCAGTGTGCGCATCGAATTTACGATCGCAATGACAGATACTCCTACATCTGCAAAGACTGCTTCCCACATATTCGCTGCTCCAAAAGCGCCCAGAAGCAGTACAAGCGCTTTCACTCCCAATGCAAATACGATATTTTGCTTTACAATCCGCATCGTTTTTCTGGAAATGCGCACAATCGCGGCAATTTTTTGAATATCGTCGTCCATCAGCACGATATCCGCCGCTTCGATGGCTGCGTCAGAACCCATACTGCCCATGGCGATACCAAGATCTGCTCTTGTCAGTACCGGAGCGTCGTTGATCCCGTCGCCGACAAATGCCAGGCGTTCTTTCTCCGGCTGATTTTTCAGCAGCTGTTCCACACAGGATACCTTATCTGCCGGAAGCAGCTGCGCATGTATTTCATCGATACCAAGCTCCTGCGCCACGGACTGTGCGGTCTTCTCACGATCTCCCGTCAGCATCACACTCTTTTTGACGCCGATCTTTTTCATATCCGAAAGCGCCTGTTTCGCGCCTTCCTTAATCGTATCGGAAATAACAACCGCGCCAAGAAACTGCCCTTCCTGCGCTACATACACGACGGTCCCGATGCTGTCGTATGGAACATAAGAAATCTGCTCCTTTTGCATCAGCTTTTCATTGCCAAGCAGCACCTCTTTGCCGTCTACCTGCACACGGACCCCGTACCCGGCAATCTCTTCAGCGCCGGATACCCGCTCCATATCCATTTCTTTGCCATATGCTTCCCGTAAAGACAAGGCAATCGGATGATTGGAATACCCTTCGCCAAGAGCCGCGGTTTCCAGCAGTTTTTCTTCCGCCGCCTGCCGCTCTGCCTTTGGTTCCGTTTGGGCCGTATGTTCCGTGTCCGACTGCCGCGGCAATATCCGGGTCACCTGAAACTCGCCTTTTGTCAGCGTGCCCGTCTTGTCAAATACGATTGTCGTCATCTCTGCGACTGCTTCCAGATAATTGCTGCCTTTTACAAGCACGCCGATTGCAGACGCCGCGCCAATTCCTCCGAAAAATCCAAGCGGCACCGAGATAACCAGCGCACACGGACAGGATATTACAAGGAAAATACAGGCTCTTTGCACCCATTGCGCCCATCCGCCGAACAAAAGCGGAGGTATGACCGCCAGTGCAGCCGCGGCTATCGTTACGACAGGCGTATAATATTTTGCAAAACGTGTAATAAAGTTTTCCACCTTCGCCTTTTTCGAAGAAGCGTTTTCCACCAGCTCCAAAATCTTAGCCACCGTTGAATCGTCAAATTCCTTCGTAACCCGTACCCGAAGCGTACCGCTGCCATTCACACAGCCGCTGATGATCTCGTCGCCCACGACCGCTCTGCGCGGTACGGATTCGCCGGTCAGCGCTGCCGTATCGATCAGCGACTCTCCGTCTGTAACGATACCGTCCAGCGGAATTCTCTCCCCCGGTTTTATAACTATCGTACTGCCAGGTTCCACATCATCCGGATCTACCTGCACCAGACGCCCATCCTGTTCGATATTCGCATACTCCGGACAAATATCCATCATATCCGCAATCGACTGGCGGGATTTGCCCACCGCATAGCTCTGAAACAGCTCGCCCACCTGATAAAACAGCATTACGGCAACCGCTTCGGAATATTCCTGTACGCCGAAAGCGCCAAACGTAGCCAGCATCATAAGAAAATTCTCGTCGAACACCTGCCCGTTTCTGATATTGCGGAATGCTTTGAAAATAATATCATAACCAATCACCAGATATGGAACGATATATATTACAAACTGTGTCAGCGCAGACGTCTGATCAAATCTGCCCGTATGCTCGCATACAACCAGCACTGCAAACAGGATACCTGCAAGGATGATCCGACCAGACATCGTTTTTTGCTTTTTTGTCATCGTTTTGCTCCTTCATGATTTACATTAAAATCCTACAGTCCGGTTCTACTTTCGCACAAACGTCCACAACCTTTTTCATAATATCCTCAAACTGCGCATCCTCTGCGTCGATGGTCATTTTCTGTGTCATAAAGCTGACAGACGCATCGTGAACTCCCGGCAGCTTTTTGATTGCTTCCTCCATCTTTGCGGCGCAGTTTGCACAATCCAGATCCTGTAGTTTAAATTTCTTTTTCATTTTTCTATTCCTTTCTGTTTCATATATTTTTATTTTGTCCGGCTGCTTACCTGTAATTCCAGGCGGACGATTCTTCGATATGCTCTCTTCCCTGATCGATCATCGTACGAACGTGGCTGTCCGCAAGCGAATAAAATACCGACTTTCCCTCCCGTCTGCTTTTTACCAGTCTGGAATTTTTTAAAATTTTCAGCTGATGTGAAATTGCCGACTGGGTCATATGCAGGGCCTCGGCCAGATCACAGACACAGACTTCCGCCTCAAACAGTACGAAAAGAATGCGTATTCTTGTAGAATCCCCAAATACTTTAAACAGCTCTGCCAGATCATACAGCTCCTCTTCCGGCGGCATCTGACTGTTTACAATTTCCAGCAGCTCGGCGTGTATTTCTGTCTGTTCGCAGCATTCTAATTCTTTTTCTTTTTCCTGCAAGTCATCCTCCTCCTTTTTGCAAAGTATTTTTCTTAATATATAAACATATGATCAATTGTTCATATGTTTAGGATATTACAACCTGGCAAAAATGTCAAGTGATTTTTTCTATATATAAAGTCTGTCTTTTTCGATGCTGTCACTATAATTCATATCTGTCAGCTCAGCTTTTAAATGATTCTGCTTTAGAACCTCCTGTGCCTGTTCATAACTCATCTTTCGTTCAAATACTGCCGGAAATCTTCTATTATTTATAAAATACGCACTTTGCATACCGTCACTGAAAAGCATGGACAAAAACGCCATGCCTTTCCCTTTCGGTAATCGGCATGGCTGCTATAATTCTACATGATATTTTCTATAATTGTTTCCTTCATAATACACTTTTACGGGTTCTCCGATATGCGTCTGATCTGGTTCTCCCCGAATGCCTCTGGACGCAAAAATGTGAACAGCGCCGTCTTTTGCCGTATATCTGCACAAGACCGTATAACCCCAAAATGCACGTCCCCGTTCATCCAGAGAAAGGCCAAACTGTTTTGCAATACTTTCCGGAAGTTTTAAAAAACCAGGCTTTGCCAGACCATTCACTGTAATCCGACCGACGACTTCCACACCGCATGTAACTGCGTTTAAATATTTTCCGGCTGCGATTAGCTGCTGCGCATTTCGCGCACTGTCATATTTGAATTTATGCAGTACGGCGGTTTCCGGCAGTATCTCATTTGTATCCACATAATAACGTGCGGGTCTGGATAAATTCACATACACCTTTAGCTGATCCGACTTAAGCAGTCCGGACGGGTTGTATAACAGCGGCCCGCTTTTAAAGCTGTACTGGTTTCCACTTCCATCTGCATATTCGCACATAATATAAAATGGATGCATGGATATCCGGTCCACCTGAACCTGCTGATAGGGATTCACATCGATATCCGTTACTTTCGCATATACATATTGCCCTGCTTCCAGCAGCTTTTTCTTTTTATTTGACGCCTGTTTATATAGAATAAACAACACCAGTCCGATTACGAAAAACACACACCCGATCGAACATGTGACGATCCTGTACAGACCTGCTCCGGCAACCAGAGCTCCTGCTGCCGCGCCTGCCGTCACAAGGACGGCAGAAACGATCAAAAAAACCACAGCTAATAATTTTAAAATACTTTGTCCGCTTTTCAACTGTCTCCCCTTTCTAATCCGCCGCTTTGCGTTCCATTTCCAAAAATGTTTCCGTAAATAATTGGGATATCTTTCCCAATATGATACGTAGTATAACTTTTCATCAGATTTACGATTTTGCCAATGGACATCGCTGGTTCTGTTTCTGTCATGTAATGAATATGGTCTTTGTCAGTTTCCATATACCTGATGATTACATGATGCTTCTGGCATATCTCAAACGGAAATCGTTTTATATCATCCGGTACCTGCTTTGATGCCAACAGTTTCTTTCTATCATTCGCATACAAAAATTATATGATACTGCAGCAGATATTTATGTCTGTTTTTAGATTTCCATGTCCCCATAACGCAAGTATAACATAAACCACTACTTTTGGCTACCTTAACTCACCTTCTAAAGCCAGTGAAATTGCGGTAGCCATTATTTCAACAGCTTTGCAGCATCTCTCGTACCGTCTGCGCAAGCGATATATCCGGTTTCCATCCAGTGATACTTTCCAGCTTGCGGATATCTGCTTCCACTACCGGCACATCTAACGGGCGAAATCTCTCCGGATCGATTTCAATTCTAATTGGAACGGCTGCCTGCGTAATAATTATTTGCAGTACTTCCGCTATACTTACTGCATGACCGCTTCCAACATTGTACGTCTCTCCCGATTGTCCTTTTTCTGCGAGCATCGCATAAGCGCGCACAATATCGCGCACATCTGTAAAGTCCCGTCTTACATCCAGATTACCTGCTTTTATAACCGCTTCCTGCAATCCTGCCTTTATCCGGGCCGCCTGCCGGCACAAACCCGATACCACAAAATCGGCAGATTGTCCCGGGCCAATATGATTAAATGCACGTACCATCACAATATCCAAACCATAAGCCTGCGCATATATATTGCCAATCATATTCTGGCATGCTTTTGTAGCGGCATAAATATTTGCCGGTTGCATCCGCTGCTGTTCACTAACCGGCATTTTCTCCGGCATAATCTTTCCATATTCTTCACTGGAGCCAACGAGCACAACCCGTATTTTTTTTCGTTGCCGGCGCACTGCTTCCAGCACATTTGTACTGCCCCGGATATTTACATCGATGGTCTGCCCCGGATCATTCCACGAAGCGGCTACCGAGCTTTGCGCTGCCAGATGAAAAAGAATATCCGGATTTGTTTTTTCTAACAGCCTTTCGACCGCACCTTCCTCCAGAATATCCAGTTCACAGACAGTATCTGCTTCATCTGATGCCCGCCGGTCAGGCATTTTTGTAGCTACTGTCTCATATCCATGTTGTTTTAAATGACGTGTCAGATACCTTCCGACAAATCCGCATCCCCCAATCATCAATGCTTTCATTCTCTTATCCCCGCTCTGATTTCATGCTCCACAAGTTTCATGTCGTTCCTTACCATGCGCTCCACCAGCTGTTCAAACGACACTTCGCGTTTCCATCCAAGCTCTGTTTCTGCCTTTGCCGGATTACCCAGTAGTACTTCTACTTCTGCAGGGCGGAAAAACCGCGGATTTACTTTCACCAATACTTTTCCGCCCGATGTTTCTCTTCCGACTTCGCTGACTCCCTCACCTTCCCATTCGATCTCAAACCCAGCGATCCCAAACGCCATCTGTACAAACTCCCGCACAGTTCTTGTTTCATTTGTAGCAATCACATAGTCCTGCGGCTTTTCATTTTGCAAAAGCAGCCACATCGCACGCACGTAATCCTGCGCATGTCCCCAGTCTCGTTTTGCATCCAGATTGCCAAGCTCCAGCACATCCTGTATGCCATACTTTATGCGGGCAGCCGCATCGGTAATCTTACGCGTCACAAACTCCCTGCCCCTGCGTTCACTCTCATGGTTGAATAAAATGCCGCTGCAGGCAAACATCTGATAGCTTTCACGGTAATTTTTCGTTATCCAGTATCCAAACAGTTTTGCCACGCCATAGGGACTCCTCGGATAAAACGGCGTCATTTCCGTCTGCGGCATTTCCTGCACTTTGCCGAACATCTCTGAGGTAGATGCCTGATAAAAACGCGCCTGCGGCCTGACCAGACGAATGGCTTCCAAAAGGTTCAAAACGCCTGTCGCATCAATATCTGCCGTTGCAAATGGCTGTTCCCAGCTTGTCCCTACAAAAGATTGTGCCGCCAGGTTATATACTTCATCGGCCTGCGAAATTTCCATTGCATGAATCAGCGACACAAGATCTGTCATATCCGCATAGATAACATGTATCTGATCTTTGATATGTGCTGCGTTGCCGTAATCCGCAACGCTTTTTCTGCGTATGACGCCATAGACCTCATACCCTTTTTTCAGCAGCAGTTCTGCCAGATAAGAACCATCCTGGCCGGTAATGCCGGTAATTAGTGCCCGTTTCATTTGTATTCTCCTTTCTGTGTCTGCGATACGCGATCTTCATTTTGTTCAAAGTTGATTCGTTCCGCCTCTATGACAAGCGGACGATTCATAATTCGTGCATTCATACCCAGTATATATTCTCCCAGCAGCCCCAGAAAAATCAACTGAATCGCGCCAAGCAGAAACATACCAATTAATATCGGCGCAGTCCCCATCATAAAAGTATCCCAGCAAAGCAGTTTTAATACGAAATAAATAATCGCAATCACAACGCAGATCACAGAAATGAAAAATCCCAGAAACGTAGCTAACCGAAGCCCTATTTTCGTATAAGATGTAAAACTTAACATCGCAACGTCATAAAGCGTATACAAATTATTTTTTGTCTTCCCTGAACGCCTGCGCTGCTGTTCGTACGGAATCTCCTTTCTCTGGAACCCTAACTCTGCCACAATCCCTCTTAAAAATGGCGTCGGGTCTTTCAGTTCTTTCAGCACCTGTATAAATGACTGATCGTATAACCCAAATCCGGTGAAATGCTCGATCTGCTCTACCTGCGAAAATTTTTTTATCAGTTTGTAATAACAGGTTCGCAAAAACCGCATCACTTTATTTTCTCTGCTCGTCGTCTTAATCGCGCTCACAATTTTATAACCATGTTCCCATTCATGGACCAGTTTTGGTATCATCTCTACCGGATCCTGAAAATCCGCGCACATTAAAATTGCACAGTCCCCGGTTGTCTGCGTCAGACCATAATAAGGAGAATTATTTTGTCCAAAATTTTTCGCATTGAAGATCGCTTTGATACAGCTGTTTTTACCGCACAGCTCCCTGATCCGGTCTTTTGTTCCATCATTGGAATCGTTATCGATAAAAATAATTTCGTACGCATAGCCCGCAAGATTTCGCATTTCTTTCATAATCGCAGCGCTTAAGTCACCGACATTGTCTGTCTCATTATATGTCGGTATTACTATGCTTATCTTCTGCATTCGTTTCACCTCTTTTTACAGGATACTCTATGCCTGCATCCTGTTTATGTTTTATTCTCTCTACGTAATTGCTTCCTGTAGGCAATTACCCTGGCTATGCCTTCTTTAAATGATGTTTCCGGCCTGTAGGCAATGTCGTTTTGCAGACTGCCTGGATCCGGCTGTATACCTGCCGCCGTTTCATTATGTTCATCTGCAAATGTACATTCCGCCTCCGCTCCATACGCTTCCTGCATTTCCACAATAAACTGTTTCAGCGGCCTGCTGTTTCCATTTGCAATACAATACACTTTATTTTCCTCAATACATTTCCCAAGCAGATAAAAAATCCTGCCTGCGTCATCTTCATAAAGATAATCCCACATTTGCACTGCTGATGAAAACGATGCCGGCTGGCCTTTTAAAAACTGGTCAACCGCATAGTTTATCATTGTTCCTTCATTATCGTT
The DNA here is from genome assembly GCA_910577225.1 of uncultured Eubacterium sp. Lineage (GTDB taxonomy): Bacteria > Bacillota > Clostridia > Lachnospirales > Lachnospiraceae > Eubacterium_J. Next base: position 163,615 of record CAJTMV010000002.1, read on the forward strand.
CTTTCCATAGATGCTAAAAATGCGGCCCCAGATATGCACCATGCCATATTGTCCGCACAGTTTCCGACTCAGCATCCCAGCCGCGTATTTGGCTATCCCATAAGAAATATGCGGATTTACAGCTGTTTCGGGACATATCACATGCGCTGTAGCCCCATATTCTGCCTGTGAGCCTGCGCCGATAAATTTACGGCAGCCAAGTTTATAAGCCAGCTTTACCGCTTCCAGCGTGCAGCGTATATTTTCTTCCTGCAGCAGCGGGTCATCTCTTGTTTCTTTTGATGTATGCGCCCATGCAAAATGATAAAATACGTCATATGTCTGACGTTCCTTTTTTTCTATAGACCCAAGCTGATGCAAATCACACGCAATAATTTCCAGCATTTCGGATGTTGGCAGCCGGTTCAGCCTTACGGATTTCTTTTTCACAATTGCAAGTACTTCCACATTCCTTTTAATACACTCTTTAACCAGCGCAGTCCCAATCATGCTCGTTGCTCCTGTCACAACTATTCGATACATGAATATCCTCCGTTTTATTTCCTCTGTCTTCCTTAAATATTATTACTCTGTTTCTGCTATCGGCTTAATAATCATATTCTTATAAAATTCATCCCGTGGTAAAAATGGATACATATCCTCTATCGGCGCTGAAACCAGTCTGCCATCTGCTAATCTTTTTGAACTGACAGACGGTATCACTTCCTGGTCACGTATGATTTTCACTTCACATAATACAGGGCCTTCTTTCTTCATAATCTGAGGCATATACATCTCTATATCCTGTAACGTCTCAATTTTATAATTTGCAATTCCATATGCATCAGCAATTTTGCCGACATCCGGAAAAGAAACGCCAGATGCGCCATCTGTACCTATAAAACGACTGTTAAAAAACTTCTTTTGCGTTGCCCGGATGGATAAATATCCGTCATTATTCCATATGAACAGCTTAACCGGATACCTGTGGTATACTAATGTCTGTAATTCCTGGATATTCATCTGAAAACTTCCGTCGCCTGTAATTCCAATCGTTTCCTGTCCGTTTCTCGCTGCACAGACCCCAATTGCCGCTGGTAATGTAAACCCCATTTCTGCCTGTCCGCCGCTTGTAATATATCTTTGCCGTTTGTCATATGTCTGTATTCCCTGCGCCGGAACATATACAGCAGAACCTGCATCTGTCACCACGGCAGAATCTTCTTTAAGATGCTTCGACAATTCTTCTATAAATAAGTACATATTAATGCCTTGTGAATCGTCGTAATATTCCTGCAGGCACACAGGGTATCTTTGTTTCCATCCCAAACACTGTTTTGCCCACATACAAAAATCTTTCTGCAAAGTCCTTTGCAGCAACTGATCCATTACGTTTTTCGCATCTGCCTGAATGATCTGTTCAATATGAATTGTATTTTTTAAATGTTCATACTTATCTATGTCAATCGCTATTACTTTTGCTTCTCTTGCAAAGTAACCGTACTCCTGCCCGGTACTGCTCACACTCAGCCGACTCCCTATCGAAATGACAAGATCTGCGTTTTGTACAGCAAAATTACCTGCCCTCGTTCCCTTATTTCCTATTCTTCCAATATTCAGATCATCTGTTGTCGGCATGACATCAGTTCCAAGCCTTGAAAATACAACCGGTATATGATATTTATGTACAAAACTGTAAAATTGTTCCACTGCTCCAGCCAGCCTTACCCCATGTCCGGCAATTATAACCGGCCGTTGCGCATGATTGAGATCATACGCCAGTCCGTCAATTTCTTTGGCACTTGCAGCTGTCTTAGGCTCCTGCAGCTCAGAAGGATCAAAATGTCTCAAATTTTCTCCCCCATCAATTTCTGCAGACTGTATATCTAATGGAATATCCAGCCATACCGGACCCGGCCTGCCGCTCCCGGCCAGATAAAAAGCCTTTTCCAAATGATAAAGAATATCTTCTTTATGCGTAACCATTACAGCATACTTCGTAATAGAACAGACAATCGAAACAATATCTGCTTCCTGCACCCCTACCTGACGGATTGGAAGATTTCGATATCCTAATGTTTCCTGTATTTTACACTGACCTGATATAAAAATACAGGCAGTGTTGTCCTGCCACGCATTTAATACGCCTGTCACGGCGTTGGTTCCTCCGCAGCCAGTCGTTACATATGCGCATCCTATTCCCTTATACTTCGCATAAGCTACCGCTGCCATTGCAGCTGCCTGTTCATGGTGACAACAAATTTTATTTATTTTTGCATGACATGCAAGACCATCCGTAAGAAACATCAGTCCTCCTCCGGAAATCATGAATACATCCTCTATTCCCCTGCCATAAATATAATCCGCTACCAAATCACATACTCTCATCTAAATTCCTCCCTCACAGTATTCCTTCTACAAATCCTCTGATTCTTTTAATACCTTCTATAATATTCTCTTTTGACGTAGCATAACAAAGACGGATATAGCCTTCTCCACACGCGCCAAAATCACTACCTGCACATACTCCCACTTTACCTTTTTCCAGTAGCTGCTGCGCAAAAATTTCACTGGATAAACCCGTTTTTTCTATGTTTGGAAAGACATAAAAAGCACCGCCAGGAGTCAGACAATGCATACATGGTATCTCATTCAAACCTTTCACAAGGATATCCCTTCGCTCTTTATATTCTGTCATCATAGACTTCACTGCATCCTGACTGCCTTGTATCGCAGCGATTCCAGCCCTTTGAATAAACGCAGGGACACAGGAAGACGTAGTCTGCAGTAACAGTCCCATTTTCTCCATCACTTTTTCCGGACCAATACCGACCCCCAGCCGCCATCCTGTCATTGCAAATGCTTTCGAAAATCCGTTCGCTATAATCATATATTCCCTGCACTGGTCTATAACAGACGGACTGTAAAATGGAATATCACCATAATTCATTCTGGAATATATTTCATCCAGATACAAATAAATCCGATGTTTTTGTGCGATATATGCTATCTCATCTAATTCCTCCGGCTTCATAACAGCGCCCGTCGGATTATGTGGACTATTGATAATTATCAATCTTGTCTTATCTGTAATCTTCTCTTCCAGATCACGCGGATGCAAACGAAATCCGTTTTTTTCATACAACGGTACTCCTACCGGTTTCACACCGCAAAAATGAAATACTGACATATATGTAGGGAAACATGGATCCTGGGTAATCACCTCGTCTCCCGGATTCACCAAACATCGTACGGCATAATAAATAAGCATATTTGCGCCCGGACTAATGAGAATCTGATTCATATCCGGCCGAAAACCCCTTGTATGCATATTATTATCCGCTACTATTTTTCTAAAGTCATAATCCCCCATAGAGTCCGAATAATGCGTATACCCTTTATTTAATGCATCGATTCCGGCATCGATCACATTCTGCGGGGTTGGAAAATCAGGATCGCCGATCTCAAGGTGAATGATATCCTCACCTGCACGTTCCATCTCCTTAATCCTGGATAAAATTTTAAACATCGGCTGCCCCTGAAGCAAATATGCCGCGTCAGATAATTCATAATACATGTTTTGCCCCTCCTTTTTTATTGCCTGACCGCTTCTATAATAATTTGTGCCATATCGTCTGTCATCTCGTCTGTCATCCCCGGATATACGCCTATCCAGAAAGTATCTTTCATAATCCGGTCGGTATTTGTCAGATCTCCCGCAATACGATAACCCGTGCCTGTATGCCGCATCTGGTCAAAACACGGATGCTTCGTTAAATTGCCTGCAAACAGCATTCGTGTCTGAACACCGCGACGTTCGATATAAGAAATGACCCTGCCACGCTCCACGCCTTCCTTACAGGTAAGCAGAAATCCAAACCAGCTCGGATCCGAATGTGCGCAGGCAACCGGCAGAATCAGCTGTTCCTCCACTTCTTTTAACGCTTCATGCAGCCGTTCAAAATTATGCCGTCTGCGCGCTGCAAACGTCGGAAATTTTTCAATTTGGGCGCATCCAATTGCAGCCTGCATGTCCGTTGCCTTTAAGTTGTACCCAAAATGCGAATAAACATATTTATGGTCATACCCTAATGGCAGTTCCCCATATTTTCGGTCAAAACGGTGTCCGCACCGATTATCCTGTCCGGAAGCACAGACGCAGTCGCGTCCCCAGTCCCGAAACGAACGGATACATTTATTCAGCAACGCATTGTCTGTATAAACGGCTCCTCCTTCGCCCATCGTCATATGATGCGGCGGGTAAAAAGACGATGTACCGATATCCCCAATGGTTCCGGTTAGCCGTTCCTCCCCGGATATCGTATATTTAGAACCTAACGCATCACAGTTATCTTCGATCAGCCATAAACCATGCTTATCACAAAACGCCCGGACTGCGGCCAGGTCAAACGGATTTCCCATTGTATGGGCGGCCATTACCACTTTTGTTTTTTCTGATAACGCTTCCTCCAGCATGGATACATCCATATTATACTGTGGGATCGTTACATCAATAAATACAGGAATCACTCCATATTGAATCGCCGGCGCCACTGTGGTCGGAAACCCTGCCGCAATGGTAATCATCTCATCCTGCGGCTTTACCTGCCTCTCTCCCAGCAGCGGCGATGTAAGCGCCATAAATGCAAGCAGGTTTGCGGAAGACCCGGAATTAACCAAAGAACAGTACCGGATGCCAAGATATTCTGCAAACTTTCGTTCAAACGCCTGTGTATACCTTCCCTCTGTCAGCCAGAACTCAAGCGCGCTGTCTACCAGACTGCACATTTCCGCACTGTCATATACTCGCGATGCATAGGGAATCCGATCGCCTTTCTTGTATGGTTTCTTCTTATGGTATGTATTACAGTATTCTTTCACGCTAAGTAAAATCTTCTCTCTCGCTTCTGCTTCTGTCTGATTTTCAAACATGTTCTGCCTCCCTTTTCACAACTGGTTATCCCAGCATTTCCATGGAGCCTGTCCGGCTTCCCATAATGCATTTAACTGATCCATTTCTCTTTTTGTATCCATACACTGCCAGTATCCATCATGCAGATAGGCCATAAGCTGCCCTTCGTCTGCCAGCTTCATCAACGGCTGCTTTTCAAGTACGGTCTCGTCATCCTCAATATAATGAAAGACTTCTGGTTCAAATACCATATAACCCGCATTGATCTTCGCACCATCGTCCATACTCTTTTCCCGGAATGAAGTAATTGTCTTATCAGCCGTAATGTCAAGTACTCCAAATCTTTGCGCAACGCCTGTCACAGTCAGTGTCGCCGCCTTCCCATGAGAACGATGAAATCTGAGCAGATCTGTAATATTCACATTACAAACCCCGTCTCCATATGTAAGCATAAATGTCTCGTTTCCGACATATTTCTGTATCCGCTTTACCCGACCGCCTGTCATTGTATGTAAGCCGGTATCTACCAGCGTGACTTTCCAGGGTTCCGCAATATTGTTATGCACAGTCATCTTATTATTTTTGCTGAAATCAAACGTCACATCGCTGTTACGCAAATAATAATCCGCAAACCATTCCTTTATGACATACTGCTTATAGCCGCAGCAAATAATAAACTCGTCAAATCCATAATGGGAATATTCTTTCATAATATGCCAGAGAATCGGTTTGCCGCCGATCTCCAGCATTGGTTTTGGTTTTAAATAACTTTCCTCGCTAATTCTGGTGCCGAACCCTCCCGCCAGTATTACAACTTTCATATCATTCCTCCGCTATTTTATAAATTGACAAATTTCCGTTTTCCGATACAATTGGTTTTTGAAATCTCTTTTTTGTAATTTCCAAAAACAATTCTTCGCATCCCGCCTTGCGTATCATACTGATCGCATGCGCGTCGATCACAAAATCCTTGTTTTTATGAGCAATGGCATCCAGCATTTCCTGCACCTGCAAAATACCAAACCAGTCGGCACATGCCATAAGCTCAGACGTATCCCAGCGATTCATCATACAGTACATGTAAGTACTGTTAATCATATTCAGTTCAGCGTTTTCAGGATGTTCCAAATATTCTTCTATAAAACCTAACGTTTCAGGCAGCCAGACTTCCACTCCCTGATAGCAGCTGCGATCTGTCTGGGGAAACTGCAGCAGCAGCGAAGCTGCAATCAATGATAAAACAGATACTCCAAAGTACTGTTTTACCCCCCCCCTTGCGTGAAAGGAGCTATCTGCGTTTTCATATTCTGCTCTCACATCATAATCATTGAGCCAGACTACAAACAATAATACGACAAAGTATATTACCGGAGTTGTATTATACGGATGTCTGCTCTTAAATATCGTATAGGCCGCCAGTCCAATAAGAACGATTGCCAGCCAAAACTGTAATAATCCCTGGTATTTGTTTCTGCGGGAGCATTCCAAAAGCAATACCATTCCTTTGGCTAACGTTATAAAAATAACAAATACAACGATAAACCAGCATGTAATCTGCGTTTCCGACAACGAACAGCTCCTTTGCAGCAGACCGTCAGCAAACTGCTGTTCTCCGAACAATACGGCATGAATCGAAGCTGTTTTCCCTGACCTTGCATAAGTAATCGTATGCAGGAGCAGATACGCACCGCCAATATCCAATAACGCAAAGAAACCATGCATCACTATTTTTTTCATCCGTTTCTGTCTGCCTGTATCAGATAATATTTCATCCAGCTGGAAAAGAAGCATCACTGCAATGACACATACGAGTCCTGTCTCCAGATTCCAAAAAAGAGCAGATACATTCATAAGATGTAAAAACAATCCGACTGCCTTTCCCCTTTTCCCCTGTTTTCTTCGTAAAATATATGTTATTCCTGCCGCCGTCATCATGCATGGAAAAATCATTCGATGCGGAACATACTGCAAATAAAAAGAGTTGCCCTGCTGCCTGATCAGAAATAATGTTGAAAACCACATCGCTGCAAAAAAACCCGTCAGTGCAAGCGCTTTATTCAGGCATATTTTATAAAAAACAACAAACAGCAGGGTAAAGCATAAAAATACAAGCATACACATAGCCAAAGAAAACTGTTCGACTGCCCTGCACCCGGTATCCGTGATAAACGGCGCTATCAGATATGGATAAGCTCCATAAATACCCTGAAAATCTACATATAAGGTTTTTCCACTCGCAACACGATAGACCGGATAAAAATAAGCGTCATAGTGAAGATCATACGCCGCAATATAACGAACGTACCAGATTTTTGAAACGAAAAAGATAACAATCTCCGCGCCTGCCACAATCGACAAATTTACTGCTTTACATCTTATTTTGCGATATAGCATGCAAAAACACACACCGGCTATCGCAAACAAAATCGTTGTCGCATCCTTCCCCAGGCCGCGAAAAAAATAACTCCCGGTTAACTCTTTGCTGCCATCATATATGTCTGTAAACATCCAGATCAGTCCCGTAACGAAAAATCCGCCAGATAGAAAGCTACCGCCAAACCGCTCCAAAAATTCACTGCTCCACTGTCGCTTTTTCAGCTGAAAATACACGATAAGAAAAACAGCCGCAAATATAACAACAGATAACATGTATTCCCAAAAAATCTTTCTCACGCATATAATGACAAATATACCTGCCAATGCTGCGATAACATATGAAATTACAAAACGACTCTTTCTTTCCCACATTTTTGTGCATCTCCTGATCGCTTATTCTTATTGCCAAAACGTATACGAATCATAATCATATAATGCTTCCGGTGTCTGAATATAGTAATCTTCTCTGCCTTTGTTGCAAAAACAGTCTCTGAGACTTACGATCTGTGCCTGTCCATTTTGCATGGTATACAATCCTTCTATTTCCTTCCTGCTCTTACACCAGGCTGAAATACTACTTGTTTTAATACCCGTAATATTTACCTGTTCTTCATCAAACCGAATGCTTTTTACTTTATCCAGATAGACAACTGTCTGATCCTCACTTTCAAAATACTTTGTAATGTAAGTATTTTGCGGTTCATATCTGTCATTGACAATCTTATTTTTATCAATGTCAGCAATAAATCTGTCCATACGTTCTGCCTTTACCGGCTTTTTCGCATAAAACGCGAACAGATTTTCGTAAATAACAGGTGCATAGGAAATATCTATGATAATCGTATCTGACGCGTCTATCTGATCCAGCAATCCGTTCTCTATGGCCTGTGCATACGCATCCGGCATATTTGCATAGATTGCTTCTGTTTGTTTCACATAATTTTTGATATGTGCCATTCCAAGATAATGATTCATACATCCCGCCAGAATCACAAAACCATATACATAATATTTCCTTTTGGCATATGTTTTTGTTGTGTTTAACAAATGCGTACATGCGCAAAACACAAGCAAAATCATTCCAAAATATTCGATATATGCCGGAATATGCGGATGAAGCGAAACTAATAGTTCTCTTTGATATTTTTCAGTAACCGCGATAAGTCCTGTACTCCCGAACCACAGCAAACAGCCCAAAATTATGAATACTTTTTCATCACACCCCTGCCCGTTTGCCAGACTCTCTTTCTTTCGCCTTCGCAGATATCCTGACGTCACAGCCAGAAATAAGCACGCAGAAAAAATACCTGCTACACTGACCTCTTTCAGATACCCGCCATTTGCGCCATCGACAAAGTAGTGAAAAAAAGAAACTCCTCCTAAAAACTGAATGCAAAATGTTTTTACAACTTTCCCGAAATTACTGATACTAACCTCTACACCGTCATAAAGACCGTCTGCAAAATAATTTGCTGACAGGTATCTGCAAACAATCGTTATCGTTATTCCGATGCAAAAGGATATTATATAATACTTTAATATTTTATGATCCTCATGCGCTCCTTTGCTGTAGCAAACGACTGCTATACCTAAAATAAAAACGTAGCTGATCTCATAGGTAAAAAGCGAACAACTATAAATCAGTACAGACCAGAACAAATACTTCCGTCTGTGTTCCTGCAAATATTTTTCCAGCAAATAGATACTTCCGAAAAAAAGAATGACTTCTGTCTGCATAAATCCATGGTACATCATTAACGAATTAGAGCCTGTATAAAAAATCGGAAAAAAAGCTGCGCACAAAATCAAAAACAGTCCTGCGGTATCTTCCGTTTGAAAATGATAACAAATCAGTTTCTCTGCAACTCTTACAGATAGCAACGTAAGGGCTGCAATCAGCAATTTGTACACGACACGATCTGATATAAAATAATGAATCGCATAACATAAAATCTCTGCCAGAAAGAAACATCGGCCACGCTTCATTCCATACAAAATATAGGAAACCAGTATCTCAAAAAAAGGTAAGGATCGATTGACGCATGCTCCTTTGATCAGTGAATTTAGAATATCATCCCCTACATATCCCGTTTTCACATAAGGCAATAGTTCCATAAATAAAAATCCATAGATAAAAAAACGCTGCCAGCCTGTTCTTTTTTCATATCTTATAAAAGTAAAATCTTTTATCATTTGAAACGATTTCCTTATATTCAAACTTTTTATAATATTGAATCATCTCCTGTCCGTCATCTTCATATGCATAGGTATCGATCAAAACGCCGCAAAACCCGCTTTCTTTTATTCCGTTTAGAAACCTCTGACTCTTTCCCTGATCGATATACAGCTCCTTTGCCGCATCGTTTCTTCCAATGATTCCTCCATAACTCCAGCGCACAGACTCTGTAAACAAATATCCAAGAAACGGCGTATAATCCTGCATATTATGAATCGCAGGCGCCTCCGGGAAATTCATATGCGGCAGTTCATAGACCATTGCATGGTCTTGCAAACCTGCCTCTACCTGTTCAAAAAACTGCTGATAATCATGCTGCAGGACAATGATCGGATCCTGCCAGCCTCTTGCATGAATCAGTACCTGATCATAAATTCCTGTCACCAATAAAAGAACGCAAACAATGCTATACACTGTTTTTTTCGTAACCGCATTTAATAACGCTGCCAATCCGGTAAGCGCAAAACAGGCAATCAGAATGCTGGCCCGATTATAGGCCCGAATCTGTGGCGTTATCAAAAAATTAAATAACGTTCCAAATCCGCCTACTGTACAAAACAGCACGAATATGAATATCATAAACGCTATAAAATCCAGCCTGCCGCTTAATTTGTTTTTCTTACGCACAAGAAAGGAATACATAAACCATCCGCATAAAATAAGAAAAGCCATCGATGCCGCCATACCAAGCGGCGACATGATGTTCTCGCTCACCCAGACGCCGCTTGTCGCATATTTTGTGTTTATATCAGCCAGAAACCCAATCCTGGAATAAGAAACAGGAAGCAGGAGTTCTATGATTTTCATCCCATATAATTCAGCCTCCATCGGAACCCGGATTCCAGCGATCTGATTTTGTCCATGTAAAACGCCATACATAATCTTTGGCACAACGCCTGCAAACATGGAAAGACATGTGCTGTAAACAAGTATTCCTTCGTTTCGTAACGGTTTGAAGCTGCCTTTGCGAAGCATAACGATAATAAGCGCCATTAGCATGGCAATGAATGAAAAAAATGAAAAATACAATTGCCCGGTCCCAGTCAAAACTGCCAGTAACAGCATACCAATACTTTTTTTTCTCAGTTTTTTCTTATCTCCGTTTTGTTCCCACAGCGAAAAATAATTTTCATATATGACAAATGCCAGGTATACGCCTAACGGTATCGTAAAATAATTAGACAATGTAATATGGCCGATTCCTCTATAAAAATGATAAGGGGCAGCTGCAAATAAAATACTTATAACAAAATTTACAAATCTTTTGATATTAAGCTGTTTTAACAAAAAAAACATACTTATCGCAGACATGCCATAAGTCAAAATATAAAAAATATAAATTGTTTTTATATAATTCCCTGTGCATTTATTTATGATCCAGATCAAAAAAATCATATTATAATCGAAAAAAGGTACGTCGATGAGGCTTGAACTATCCGGCGCTCCAACCATCGTATTGATAAACACGCCTTTCCATCCGTTTTCCTGAATGCTTTTTGATAAAAAAGCTGCCAGTACCCCGTCTCCTCCGATACCAGGAAGTACGCTTAGATCCATCTGCCAGATACCCAGTGAAAAACATGCAATCAGCATCGAAATACATGCCGCACCGGCAGCCACTGTAAAATCACAATTTATTTTCTTCACTACCAAATACCGCATCGAATCTCCTTTCCTTAAAAGATAAATCTATAGTAATCAAATAAGTGATCTTCAAAAGTTATGATATATTCCTGTTTACTTTTTCCACCTACTCTGGTCTCCTCTGACATATAATCTTTCAAATCAAACCCGATTGCGTTTTCTTCCTCTCCATCATAATACACAGCAGAACACGTTGTGACTGCCGCATCGTCCAGTATTCGCAGGTACAATCTGATACGATTTGTATAAATAGCTGTAATTTCCTTTTCTTTAGATAACTCAACTTTTTGAATCTGACTGGCGCTTACGATTTCTATCGTATCGGTTACATATGTTTTTACAAGATAAACGCCATCCTCTGCACATTCTAATTCGTTTTGTTTCAATTTGTTGGCCCGTTTCACCCATCTGCCTGACTGATATAAATAATAATCTGTCTTTAAACGCTTATCGACAGTTGAAAAAATATTGCAGCTGACACTTGGAACAAAACGGTTGTCCAACACGATCAGGTCGTTCTCCGATACATGATCAAACAGTCCGTCTTTTGTCGCATCTGCAAGCAGTTTGCGAGGCCGCTGGTACGTCAGTTTATTTGCCTCGTTAGATGAGCGCACTGCATATCGGGAAAAAGGCAGAACCATGACGATCCATATACATAAACACAGATTCAAAACGATCGCCGCCTCTTTTCGCTCAGCCATAAAAAACGGCAATATCAGCAGACAGAAGCCGAATATTTCCATAAAATAAGGCAAATAAGGAAGTTGTGTGACAGCCAGCTCCCTTTGATATTTGACAGATATTGCAACCAGCATGGAAGGTATTGCCCAAAGTATCGCACCTATGCATAAACAGACTGCATACGTTTTCTTATTTATTTTTTTCTTTTCACTCATCCGTACATTCAGGATCACGCAGGCAATCAGGCCTGTCACAACTATGACCGACAAAATATCTATATGACGAAAGACATAAAAAGGATTTGTATTTAAATAAGCCGGTTTTTCCGCTTTCCCCCAGTTTGCCAAAGGAACCGCTCCAAAAAACTGAATGCAAAATGTATCCCATATGCTTTTGATATCAAAACTTACAGCAATTCCATCATAGCTTTTTCCAGAAAAAAAGCTCTTCCAAAAAAAGGTAAATGCTGCGCCTCCTCCACAAATAGTCATATATGGTATGCATGATGAAACAACTTTTCGAATATCCGTCTTGTGATATAAAAAAGCATATACACATAATATGATAGGGAATACCCAGCCTGTTTCATAAGTAAGCATGGAACAAAGCGCAAATACAGCGCTCATCCATATCAAATGTTTCCTTCCTTGTTCAAAATAACAGATCTCATATAAAGCTGCTAAAAATCCAAACAGCAGCACAATATGTACGAGTCCTCCATACATATTCATTACATTAACACCGTCATACGAATATACCGGTATCAGCACACCTGCCAGCAGCATTGCGCTGTTTTTTAAATAACAACTGTCTGATAGTTTATATACAATATTTCCAAACAGATAAATCACAACGATTGTAAAAATAATTAAATACAGCTTATACAAATAAATATTATTTACATAGTAAAAAACAGCATACTGTATCATGGCAAACGGAAAAATTCTCCCCTGATGCATCCAGCCGTTATTCTGCTGCCACATATATTGCCAGATATTCGTTCCCTGTTCATTAATAACGCCTCTGATACACGAATTATAGATATCATCCGCATAATACGGCGTAGATAAAAGTACGGAATAATATAAGAACAGAAAACTGAAAATCGCACAAACAAGTATGGCATCCACATGACTGTCAGCCATTTTCTTTTTTCGCGTCGCCTTCATCGATCTCCCCCGTTCTTTAATATTCGTAACATTTTTGCAGCACAGCCATCCCATGTATAACTTTTATAATTGTTAAGTTTTTCTTTATCTTCCGAATAAGTTTTCGGATATTTCCGATACGTCTGCACATAATCTATAAATTCGTCTACATGTTCCAGTGAAAAATATCTGCAAAATTCTCCCCCTGCTTCATGCAAAACCGGAATATCGGCAGCCAGAACAATCGCTCCATTATGAATCGCCTCTATCACAGGCAGACCAAATCCTTCATTATAGCTTGGAAACGCTACCGCAAGCGTATGTTTATATAAAAATGATATTTCTTCATCGGTTGCGTCTTCTATCAAAAACAACTGCCTGCCAAACTGACAATGCTCCTTAACACTGGTAACAAACGATTCGATATTCCAGCCTATCCGCCCTGCAAAAACAAGACTGATCTCGTCTGCAAACAACTTCTGATCAAATGCGTTCAGTATAAATTTATGATTCTTTCTTGGCTCTAATGTTCCAACCATTAAAATATATGCTCCTTTTTCCGGAATTTTTTTTATCTTATCCCGAACTTTCTGACCGCTCTTATACTGCTGCATATCGCTTCCCAGTTTTACTACCGCGGTATGGATATTCTCTGCGTCTGTTCCTTCTGTAATTTGTTTTAATGCGTCGACGGTCGCATGTGCATTGGTAATAATCAGATCTGCATATTTTAACTGTGCGCCCAGATATTCCATAAAGCATACCGTAGTAAACGCATGGCAGTAAACAGCTTCTGTAACTGGTATTACATCATAAATATGAGCTGCCAGTTTCACGCCCTGTTCCTTTAAAGCGGGAAGCAGATAGCTTCTTTTCAACGGATTCATCCATACGCTGTCCATATCGAAAAATATATGCTGACGACCAAATTCACTTATTTTCATCTTTTTTGCAGAAAGCAGTTTTTTCTTTTTCAATCTGCCGGTATAGTATTGATAAAATTTTATACTATCTACAATCCAAAACCAGTTCTTTTGTGTATCATATTTTAATAACAGCAGTTCCTCTTTTCTCTCTATCCACCTTACGGTTACCTCTTTTACAACTCTCTGTATCCCTGATATGTAATCTACATTCAATAGTTCTGTTACATCTATACAAATCATTCTGGTTTCCTTTTTCTCCCTGTGATCCGGCGCACAATGTTTCGAATGCTGTTCGGCATTTTTACCCATATTGGTATCACCAGACTTCCAAAGCATTTCGCTTTCACTGACTGAACCTGCAGCCGTAATATTTGCGCCCTGCTGTAATGCCTGTTCTTTTTCCAGTTGCGCCTGAACTCCCTGATACCGGTTACCTTCTTATTTAATGTCATAAATTCCGCCGACTGAATCACCCCGGACAATACCATATACTGCATGAAATCTTCCGTTTCCTTTTCTACATTTTCATACGTCTTATAACAGCCCTCATCCGGCAGCCTGTTCAGGCATCGCAAATATACCGCAGCCAGATAATCCTCCTTATCCAGACCAAAAAATTCATCGGTATGTACAAGATTTGGAGATTTTCCGATGAATACAGAAAACGCTTTATAACTATAACGAAATGCTTCTCCATGCTTTATCATGTTATCATTTGCCAGATCAAATATTTTTCGATAGATACTTATAGAATCACCCATTTTACCTAACCATATCTCCTGTTTTCTTATGTATGCCTGCCCGTATCTCTTATTTTTCCAAGCGGACGGTCAATAAATACATACAGCACGATTGCCAGCATTGCAGATACCAGCAACATCGGAACAATTACAAAATCTGTTCCCCATCCAAGCCAGTCTGCAAAGACCGGAGAGATGGAACAAATCGCCATAATCATTGCTCTTGCCAGCTTCTGCACAATATAAATGTCTGCGCTAAAGGATGCGCATGCCCGCTGCAGTTCCCCCCCCCACTCCGTTTTTTGTGTTGCCACTATTAAGATACACACCTCAATGATTACAGAAAACCAGATCTTTCTTTCCGTCAGTTCATGTTTCCCGGAGCCAAATGCAAAGAGCGACAAATAAAAAACATTTAACAGTACAAACAGCATGCCTTTGTATTTCACAACTGGAAATTTGTCTTTCAAAAAATAAAGAAAACCACCTGTCATAAATATAAAATAACTTCCAAAGACACTCCGATACCGATAAGTTGGAAAGTCCAGACCTGCCATATATGTGAACAGCGGATAAACAAGACTCAGCAAAAACAGCCCGACATAATACAGCTTATTTCTCTTCCACAATTTTATCAAAAGAGGAGCCGTCAGATAAAAAAACAAGTTGACGCTATGTGTCCAGGCCTGTGTGGTGATTGTCGGAAATCCATTCAAAAGCAAAGCCGTACTGACATGCCCCTTGCATTGGTATCCCAAAAAGAGTTCCCTGCATATTTCCTGAAAAGAGTAGGAATCCAGAGCAGCTACAAACAGTTTTTCTTTTTGTGCGGCAATGACTACCTCATTGCCGCACAAAACATATAAAAGCATCGAAGCTGCAAATACTGCCGCATATGCCGGATATAATTTCAGCCATCGATTCAGCCAGAATTTTCCCAATCTGTTTTCATATTTTTGGTCAAGAACGAGCATAATTGCATAACCACTCATAAGATAAAACCCAAATACAGCGCTGTACCCAATAATGCCAAGCATCGTACATGAATGAAAGATCACAATCTCTATGCTTAAAATAAGTCGAAAGATTCCCATACGATTATCCTTCCTATTTCCTGACTGCTCCAAACGTCCAGCTGACCGGTTCTGTTTTGTAATCGTCTGGCATCTCATCCATCAGTCCGTTTCCAATTGCTATGACGTATTCCACATAAAATCCATGTTCATCGAGTTCCCTGACCATATCCTCTTTTGTCCAGAACATATCGTAGATATTATAATTCTCCCAGCCAGTTACTTCACGCAGTTTCATCTCAAAGACCAGATTCGGCACATCAAAAATCAGAATTCCGTTTTCTTTTAAGTTCCCATGTATTTTTTTATATAATTCTTTTCTTGATGCATATTCAAAATGTCTGAGATACCGAAATGTCGTTACGACATCGTACTGGTCCCCGATTGTATCCTCAAAATAATCCGCGTGAATCACACGCAGTCTTGCATCCCTGCCAAGACGTTCTTTTAATACATCCAGCATTGCCGCAGATGCGTCAACCGCCGTACAACGCCCGAATTTTAACGATTCCTGCGTAATTCTTCCGTCTCCGGGAGCAATATCCAGCAGTTCCGGCAGTTTTTGCTTTCTCTTCCCATATTTGTCATTGATAATGGCACACACTGATTTTCTTTCCAAAAAATCAATACAGTTTTGCGGATATCTCACAAAACGTTCCTTCTTATAATTTTGGGCAATTTCCATTTTAGAATAGTATTTTTTAATTTCAGCCTGCCCTTTCACCAAATATTTTCCGACCGATTCCAGCCGGCTGCTCCATTCGCCAAGTGTGGTAATTTCATCCGGCACATATCTTAAGAGCATTTTTAATACATAATCTGTAAAGAGGCTGCCATCCAGCCTGTCTGCTAACACCCTTCTTTGGTAACCGCGGCAAAAATATTTTCGTTTTTCCCTGATAACATGCAGCGCATCCTGTAAAGATTCTCCCTCCGGTCTGCATACAAGTCCCATTTCCAGCTCCGCAACCAGTTCAGCCACGCCTGATTTGGAAGTACATACGACCGGTACGCCGGTCAGCATCGCCTCCAAAGCAGATACAGAACATGCATGGTTACTGTTTTCACTCGCATAAGGAATCAAAAGACAATCGATCTGACTGTAAAATCTTTCCATATCATAATATCCCATGATTATTTTACAGTTTGGAACCTTCGCCAGGCGATCCGGCAAAGCAACTGTCGCTTCTCTCCATAAAACAAGAAACTCCGCATTCTGCTCCTTTTCAATTAAATCGCAAAGCAGGAATATTCCCCTGTCCGCCATTTGCTTTTCATTCATTGGCGATGAAGCAAAGCCTGCCGTTATTTTTCCTTCCTGTTTTTCCATACGCGCCGCAGCAGATATTTTTCTTTGATCCACAAGCGGATAACAGAAGCGGATATTTTTAAATCCCGCCTGTTCCATAATTTTTTTTGCGTGTTTTGAACAAACAGTATAATGATGCATGCCAAGATCGTTCACATGAAGCAGCGCTTCACGAGCCTGCTGCGATACGCCCTCCAACGGATTTTGTGCAGAGAGCCGAATCATTGCAGGATACTTTAAAAACAGGCCGTTCGCCATAAGCGCTATCCCAGCTGTGGCTTCCATTGCAATTACAAGATGTATGTTCATGCGGGAAAAATATGCTTCTAATTTGCTTTCCGGAGCATATACAATGCCCCCGTCTTCTTCTATTTCTTTCTGCTCACTTTCCAACGTCACAAATCGCACATCATAAGTTGTGCTTTGTTTCAACAGCAAAAATATCTGATGAGCTTCTGCTCTGATTGCTTCGTATTTTCCAAACTGTCTCCATCCACAGCATACAAGGACCAGACTACCGTTCTTTCCAGCTGTGATCTTTTTCTCAATCTCTGTTTCAAATGCCGCTCCCAGCTGTTCAAAATGCATGTCCTGTGCGTTGCTTCGTCTGTCTGCAATGTACCTGCTGACCGCTGGTTCGTGCATGACGTCAATATTATGATATCCAATCGCATCTGATACCTGCATGGCATAAAATCGATCGATTTTTTTTCTGCACTGCCGTATCTCTGTCTTATGTTCTTCCTCGCGTTTTTTGGACGCTTCGCTTTCTCGTTCTATCTTTTGATCGATTTCATCTGCGTATGTTTTTAAACGCAGCTCGATCAGATTTAAAATCTTTTGGCGGGCATATTTTTTGCATTTCCTAAACATGCTGTCGTTCCTTTCTTTTCCTCACTGATCCGCTGATGCATACAAAATCTACCTGACCATCCATTTATGATCCAGTCTTACGAAGCCGATTTCGTCTACTGTTGTATACACCTCAAAGATACATCCTTTTTCAGCATAGTCTAACGGCATCATATCAGAGTTGCGCAGCGCCACATCTATCCAGTATTCTCCCGCAATTAAATTCATTTTTTCAATTCTGCATATAATTTTACCTTTTTCGCACAGCTGCAGATTATGAATCCCTTCACGCTGTGTATTTGTTCCATAGCAGACGACTCCATCATTTCGAAAAAGTTTCAATCCAACCAGCGGCTGATCCAGTTCCTTCTTTTCCGCTACATATTCTATTTCAATATCCACGCTTTCTCCGCATTTTATCTTTGCGGTTTTCTTTCCATTTTGGACCAGTGACACACTTTGAATCTTCGTTTTCTTTCTCTGCTTTGCCGCTTCTGTCAGTGAGATCGCATCTGCAGATGTTTCTTCCTGTCTGGTTATTTCCTTTTGGATTTCGTTTCCCTTAGTTGTTTCTTCCGATACATCTGTCATATCTTTATGCTGTGCTCCCATATCATCCAGGTAATGTTCCAAAACAACGGCAGACAGACCGATTTCCTGTACTTTTCCGTCGTTCACCCATATCGTATTTTTACAAATCTGTTCGATCTGACCAGCCGCATGCGACACAATCACAATCGTTGTCCCTTTTGCTTTGATTTCCCGAAGCCTGCGCATACACTTCGCCTGAAAGCCTGCATCGCCAACTGCCAGTATTTCATCAATGAGCAAAATATCAGCATCCACATTCATTGCAACCGCAAATGCCAGACGCATATACATACCAGAAGAATAGGTACGTACCGGACAGTCAATAAATGCCTCCAGTTCTGAAAATGCTATGATATCTCCCATCCGTCTTTCGATTTCTTCTTTCGTAAGCCCGAATATCGATGCATTAATAGAAATATTTTCTCTGCCGCTTAAGTCCGGATGAAATCCTGCGCCCAGCTCTATCAGACTTGATACCCGCCCGCACATTTCCACTGTACCGCTGTCCGGATACATAATTTTCGCCAGAAGTTTTAGCATCGTGCTCTTCCCGCACCCATTATGGCCAATCAGACCAACCGCTTCTCCTTTGGCTATCTCAAAGCTGATATCATCCAAAACGATACGCTCTTTATAAGAACGCCGTTTATGGAACAGCAGTTTCTCCTTAAGTGTCTGGCCTTTGTCCCTGTATACTCTGAATTTTTTCGTTACATTTTTTACTTCAATCGCATTTTTCGGCTTCATCACATTTCCTCAGCAAAACGCCTTTGCAGACGCCGGAACACATACCAGCCGGCGAAAAGCACTCCTGCAGCAACGATTGCTGCCGACAACAGTGTATCTGTCTTTGGCATTTTTCCATAATATAAGATATCTCTGTACGCAGTGATCACACCCGTCATCGGATTGATCGTGAATATCCAGCGCACATGTTCCGGCGCCTGCTCCTTCGCATACATAACCGGCGTCAAAAACTGCCATGCCATCATTACGATCCCTAACAGATATTCCAAATCCCTGATATAAACCATAACTGCGCTCATCACAAATGTAAATCCAAGCGCCAGCACATATTCAGCAGCCATAAGAAACGGGAGACAAAAAACTGCTCCCGGACGCAGCGGATATCCCGCACAGATCAATACCGCAAGAATCACAAGAAAACCAAGCAGCATATTTACAAACTGGCTCGTGACATAGGAAACTGGCAGTACTTCCCTTGGAAAATAGATTTTTTTTACCATATCCTGCTGTGCCAGAATACATCCGGCGCCGCCTGTCAGCGAAGTGCTAAAAAAAATCCATGGTATCAGCGCCACAAACAAAAACAAATAATAGTCTTTCATTCCTGATCGCATAATCGTTGAAAATACCATCGTATATACCGCAAGCTGCAGCAGCGGATTTAAAAATGACCATAAAAACCCGAGCACCGAACCTTTATATCTGCCTTTCAGATCTCTTTTTACAAGCGCACAGATCATTTCCCGATAGGCATAGATCTCTTTTATTCTTTCCAAAATTATCTCCCTGTGATGATTCCCGACAACATATATCGCACATTTTCCCTATATCAATGGCTGTTTGCTGCTCATAATATCAGCCACTGACTTCATAATTCTAAGATACATCGAATAGCTGTCATCCTTCTTATGATCTGTACCCTGCCACATGCTACACAGCTGTTCCTCCGAAGGCAGTGTAATTCCCCAGAGCAGCGTATCCGCATTTGTTTCCAGCTCCCTGCAAATATTTGCAAACGTATCTATACTCATTTTCCGTGTCCCACGCTCAATATGACTTACAAAGTTCAGGCTGATACCGCATTTTTTCGCAAGCATCTCCTGCGACCAGCCTTTCGCTTTTCGAATCTGCCGGATTCTTGATCCTATTTTTTCGTAATCTAATTCCTGCATATCCTATCTTCCTTTTATCAGGCAATTTCTCTCCTCTGCATATATTTTTGAATCATAACTGCAGCAAAATTTCAGCAGTATTTTGTAGTACATAACATTTTATAAAGAATTGTTACGCAAAAAGTGTACTATTAGTAAATAATATTGCGAAAAATATAGCCTGATAGTATTCTATTCGCTTTTCACGTTTTTTTCAACCCTAATCGTAAATTTTGTTAATGTTAGACAAAATTATGTCTGATAAATCAGAAATATCAATTTGTATTATATAAAAATATACAAAAAACAGGCAGATTTTCCTGATTTGTCAGTCTGAATCAACGCCTGGTTCTTCCATTACTTCTAAAATTTTCCATGAATATTCTGTAACCATTGATATTGGCGGCTTTGCAGTATGAAATTAAAATCATAGTACATAACAATTCTTTATAATTTGTTATGCACTACATCATAATACTCCCTTTTCTTCAAAAACAGGATGCATTCTTTTAAAAGAAACACTTCCATCATTAAAATTTTCCGATGAATACCATATAAAATATCAGGACCTGATGTACAAAAAATGCTTGCTAATTCTCGCATTTCCTGCTCACCGGCACCTTGCCGGAATTCAAAATCATAATCTTTCAGTTCGTTTATAAATGGAAACCAGGCAAGGCATTTACTGATGGCATAGATGTTTTCCTTACGGATAAAGACAATGTAATCCCAGATGCAGTGATTGTCTGCAAAGAAATTTTTTACGATCTGCTTTAGAAAAAAACCGCTGTTTCCTATTGGCGCAGGAAGACAGCGGACTGGTTGGTGTATCATAAAGAACTATGCATGAGAAGAAGTTTTATTTTCAGCCGCCTTTATATAAGTGCTTCTATCCGGATACGATACTCCGGCAGCCTCTCTTCGTATGGACGCAGCCTTTTTTTGATCTCTGCCTTTTCCAGCGCATCAATCGATTCCCTGTCATGATCGTTTCCCGTATACTCCAAAACATCCTGTATTATTTCCAGACAAAGCTCCTTACATAACGTTTCCCCATCTTCCATAATAACAGGCTCCATCACAATATCTCTGCGCTCAGCATCGATCCTCAAAAGGATATATCCTAATTTCTCTGACCACAGCAGGTCCACATACCGGCTCTTTCGGATATAATCGGCAAATACCTCCCGTACTTTCTCAATTTTTTCCCTTTCTTTTTTCGTATATAACATACTCTTTTCCTCCTGCTCTTTTGTACGACTGGCAACAGGAAAATTGTATCATATTTTTGTATATTATGATCACAAAAAAACAGGGGGAATCCTATTCCTCCTGTTTTTATTCTGTCAAATCTTTTGTACCTCGTCTTTTAAATCGTCTGCCATCACCTGTACATTCGTAGTCTGCGCCGCAATCTCCTCCGAATTTGCAGCAATGGTAGCAATCCGGTCGCTCATATGATTGATACTTTCAATCAGCGTTTTAATGGCACTGACGCTTTCGTCTACCATTGGAATCGTTTCTTCTGCCTGCTGATTATCTTTGACAATCAGCGTCTTGATCGATGTCGACAGCTTGCGGATTTCTTCTGCCACGACAGCAAATCCACGTCCCTGCTCTCCGGCCCTGGCCGCCTCTATCGATGCGTTCAAAGACAGCAGGTTCGTCTTGTTGGCAATACTTACAATGTTCTCGCTTGTATTTTTATAAATGTCGATAAAGTTCAAAATGCTTGCCAGCGAATCTTCCAGCTTGTAACAAAAATCTGAAATATCGTGCAGCCTGCCGGCCAGATCTGTAGCTTCGTTTGCGGACGCCTCGTTCGCTTCATTCAGCTCGGATACGGCATCGGACAATGTGGTAAACTGACCTTTGATGGCGTCGATCATACCGAGTCTGCGTTCGTGCTCTGTCCGCTGCTGTTCGTTTACTTTTTCCAGCTGGTTGCTTTCATTTTCGGCCAGCTCCTTGACGTAATGAATACAGTTTTCTTTTGCATTTACCTTATTATAGATCGCATATGCCATATCTTTGCATGTATTATAGCCGCAGGCGCTGCAGTTGATCGTTTGTTTCAGAGGCGTATCTTTGAGCATACTGTGATAAATTTCATTCAGCTCCGCTTCGGAAGGTTCGTTTACCGTGATGGCTTTTGACGTATCATATTTGCGGATAAAATCTGACAGATTCAGATCTTTGAACGCTTCCATCAGATTTGCCAGACGCTCCTTCGGCGTACTCTGCTGTGACCACGGACTTTTATTCGTTTTATGAAACGGTCCCCTGCCATGTATTTCCTGCTTATCCATCGCGCGCATTTTGCTCAGTGTCAGCAGTACGTCGTCGGTATTTTTATCCGGATCGGTCGCAGTACCATAAATACAGCCTTTGCTGCAGTTTAAAATATCTACCATAAGCGGCAGCTCCGCCTTATTTTTCACCCGCTTTAAATACTCCTCCAGATAATGGTACGCTTCCAGCTCTCCTTCCACCTGACGCACAACCTGACTTTTGCCAAGAAAATGCTCCACATTTTCCCGCAGTCCTCCGGGCATTGGATATAAAGAACCCAATCCATACTCCAGCTCGTCCGTATATTCCGGACTTTTCGCGTAGTCTCTGCCAATCTGCTGCATCAGCTTTAAAAATGTAACGTTGTATTTTACATATCCATGGTTATTTTTATCTGTAATCTCCTGCTTTTTTGCCACACACGGACTGATAAACGCAAGGTCGTCGGTAAGTTTTAAATATTTTTTTATGTAAATGGCCATGCACATCATCGGACTTTGTACCGGCATCATTCTTGGCAGCAGCTGCGGAATATATTTTTCCACATAATCGACCACAGCCGGACACGGCTGACTGATCCCGCCCGTAAAATTATTTTCAGTAATATATTTTAAATAACCCCAGGTCGTAATATCGGCGCCGAACGACACGCTGTAAATATGATTGACGCCCAATGATTTCAAATAGCCAAGCACTCGTTTATATTCCTTCGGATAATTCGCTAAAAATGCCGGCGCAACAATTACTGAAATCTTTTTTCCGCTTTTCAAATCAGAGAAAAACTGCTGCGTGTCGTCATGAAACGCTCTTGCTTTATGCCCGCAGGCATCCAGACACGCCCCGCATGCCACACAGCTCTCACGATTTACCAGGATCTTCCCTTCCTGCGCTATATTGGAAACGAGTGTCGGACAGACCCGCACGCACTTATTGCATCCCGTACAATTCTCGTTCGTGTAGATCAGCATATCCGCAGTATTGAGTAACTCATTCATGTCCTTCATTTCAAACTTTTCTCCTTTTGCAATTTTACATGTCTGATACAGGGCAACTCCTCCGTAGTCCAATTCACTGCCGTTCCTTCTCATATCTCCCTGTTTTTATTTTATCAGATATCAGCACAAAAGAAAACACTTTTTTATCACAAAATTTGTGAATTAGTAACAGAAGGTTACTGTTCACACCAGGACTTTGCACTCGCTGCAAAGTCCGTAAGAATGCGTATAATATGCCAGGAGGAAATCCGGCCTTTGCCGAAGGCAAACTTTCAATGGCTGGATTTCGTTACTGTTTGCAGGTTTACCTGCGAACAGTAACACAGAAGGTTACTGTTCACACCAGGACTTTGCACTCGCTGCAAAGTCCGTAAGAATGCGTATAATATGCCAGGAGGAAATCCGGCCTTTGCCGAAGGCAAACTTTCAATGGCTGGATTTCGTTACTGTTTGCAGGTTTACCTGCGAACAGTAACAACAGAAGGCAGGCGGCACATCGTTTGATTTCCTGTCAGATGATTTCTTATATAATTACCGGCCATACAAACTCCTGTCAAAAAAAAGATATAACATCCGTGGACGCTGCCAAAGATGTTATATCCTGAATGACAATCAGCTCTTCATTTAAAATAAAAACCCAGTCGTTATTTTTTCGACGCGACGGTCAGTTTTATCTTTTTGACTGCCGCCTTGTATCCTGCCGCTGCAGCGGCTTTGATCGTAATGACTGCGCTGCCGTATCCTTTCACCGTTACTTTTCCTTTTGCATTTACCGTCAGCACTTTGGTATTACTGCTTTTATACGACAGCTTTCCTTTGCCGGAGCTTTTCGCATTCAAAGAAAACGACGCGCCATAACTGACTTTCCCGTTTTTGATTTTATTCGAACGGTAAGTAATCGTCTGTTTTTTTGACTGCTGCGGCTGACCAGACGAATTGTCATAATAAAAAATACAGCCGGCAGCGCCTTCCAGTCCGTCGATTCTGCCCGTAGACGCATACTGCCAGTATGTGTAATCTCCGGTATAAGAAGTTTGTAAATTTTCATCGATCACCAGACATGGATAGTCCTGCATCTGCGCCAAATCGTATGCCCTGTCAAAAAAATCCGGCGTGCCGCTATACATCGCTTTGTATCCGGCATTTTTCATCATCTTTAAAAATGTCAGCGCATGAAGCGTCATCTGCTCTTTTGTCAGCTTCTCCACCCGGCCGGATGTCGCCAGTATTTCCGCGTCATACACAACCGGCAGCGTTATCATTCCCTTGAAATCTGAGAGCTGCTGCAGAACGTTTTGCGCCTCTTCTTCCACTTCGCTTACGAGTGTGGCGTTCGAAGAAAAATAAACCCCAATCCGGATTCCGGCATCGTAAGCGCCCTGCATATTTTTCCGAAAATACGGATCTTCCTGTACTACAAATTTGTCACTGTAAACCGTATTGCCGCAGCGGATAAATGCAAACTGCACCCCCTGCTCTCTGATCTTTGCCCAGTCGATCTCTTTCTGCCACTGGGATACTTTGATACCGCGCGTAACCGTACCGTTTAACAGATGCGGCGCGTGCCGGTAGCCGTTACCGGTAACCGGACTTTCCTCTTCTTCAGGCTTTTGCTCTGACTGTGCCGCGTATACATCCAGTGTCGCTGCAGGAACAGCCAGTATGCCAGACAGCATACATAATGCAAGAATGACAGATAATAACCGTTTCTTCATGTTTTTTCTCCCCATACGTTAAGATCTGCAAAAAACTGCAGTCATTATTTATCATAGTCTTCTTACACCTATTTGTCAATTGTCTGATGCTCTCTGATGATACGCAATGCGTGTTACTGTTCACAGGTAAACCTGCAAACAGTAACGAAATCCAGCCATTAGAAGTTTGCCTTCGGCAAAGGCCGGATTTCCTCCTGGCATATGTTACGCATTGGTTACTGTTCACACGGCGTCGTGCGCCCTGCTGCCCGGCAGTCGCATTTTAATGACATCCCCGACAGCGGCTGCAGTCACCGCCGCAGCCGGACTTCCCCTGTTTTCTGTCCCGAATCATCCCTCGGATAATCATGGATACGACAACGGTCAGACCTGCCAGTACGACAATCGTTCCCATCTTCACATACCTCCTTCCATACTACCTGTTTTTTTATTCCCGCATCGGACTCTGCGCTCCCGCCACCTGTCCCCGGCTGGTTCCCGCCATACTGTTTTCTTTATAAGGCCGGCACAGCAGATAAACAAATGCCGCCACAATCAGCACTGCCGCAATCGTTCCCACGCCAAACTGACCGGTTGCCGCAAAGGCGCCAAACTGATAAATGCACAGCGACACTGCATATGCCAGGATGCTCTGATATCCGATTGCAAACCAGAACCACTTTGCGCTGTTCATTTCTCTTTTGATCGCTCCCATAGCCGCAAAGCATGGCGCACAGAGCAGATTAAATACCAGAAAAGAATATGCCGCCGCCCCGGACATGGATGCCGCCAGCGCGCTCCAGATCTCTTCTCCCAATTCTCCTGTTTCTGCAAATCCAAATAAAATGCCGAATGTCGCTACAACATTTTCTTTTGCAATCAGACCTGTGACCGCTGCAACGGCCATCTTCCAGTCGCCCCAGCCAAGCGGAGCAAAAACCGGCGCCAGTACGTTTCCTGCAACGGCTAACATACTCTGATGCAGCTGCTCTGGTTCCAGCATCGTAAATCGGCCGTCCACCCATCCAAATCCCTGCAAAAACCATAATACAATTGTGGACAGCAGAATAATTGTACCAGCTTTTTTGATAAATGAAAAGCCTCGTTCCCACATGCTTCGGAATACGCTGCCGGCTGTCGGCAGATGATAGGCCGGCAGCTCCATCACAAACGGAGACGGATCCCCCGCGAACAGTCTCGTCTTCTTTAAAATGACGCCAGAACAGATAATCGCTGCGATACCTATAAAATACGCGCTCCAGGAAACCCATCCGGCGTTGGAGAAAAAGGCTCCCGCTATCAGACCGATGATCGGCAGCTTTGCTCCGCAAGGCACAAACGTCGTCGTCATAATCGTCATTCTGCGATCCCTTTGATTTTCGATCGTACGCGACGCCATAATTCCCGGCACGCCGCATCCGCTGCCAATCAGCATCGGAATAAACGATTTTCCAGATAACCCGAATTTGCGGAAAATCCGGTCCATAATAAACGCAACCCGCGCCATATACCCGCATGCCTCCAAAAAAGCCAGAAATAAAAACAGTACGAGCATCTGCGGCACAAAACCAAGTACCGCGCCGACGCCTCCGACAATACCATCCGCAATCAGACTGGTCAGCCATGCTGCGCAGCCTGCCGCTTGAAGCACGCCTGTTACACCGGGTATGATCCATTCTCCAAACAGCGTATCGTTCGTCCAGCCGGTCAGTATGTCTCCGATTGTCGATACGGATACATAATAAACCAAAAACATAACCGCTGCAAAGACCGGCAGCGCCAGCCACCTGTTTGTAACAATCCGGTCGATTCGGTCAGAGACCGTCTGTGTTTCTTTTCCGCGTTTTCTGATACAACATTCATCTATCATAGAAGAAATAAAAGCATAGCGTTCATTCGTAATGATACTTTCCACATCGTCGTCAAAGGCCTCCTCCAGCTGCCGGATCTGTCCGGACACATCCGGCGCACGATGTAACAGCGTGCCTATTTTTTCATCTCTTTCCAGCAGCTTTATGGCAAAAAACCGTTTCTGCCCGTTACGAACGTCCTCTTTTAGCAGATCGGCTGTTTCTTCGATTGCCTGCTCCACCCGCGGGGAAAACGGATGTGTCAGCGATATCGTCGTATGCTTCTGCGCAAGCGAAACCGCCTTCTGTACCGCTTTTTGAATGCCCGTTCCTTTTAACGCGGAAATCTCCGCTACCTCGCATCCGAACCTTTGGCTTAATTTATCTGTCCGTATCTGATCGCCTGTTTTTTCCACCATGTCCATCATATTCACCGCTATCAGCATCGGAATGCCAAGTTCTGCCAGCTGTGTCGACAAATACAGATTCCGCTCCAGATTCGTGCCGTCTACAATATTGAAAATAACATCTGGCTGCTCATGAATCAGATAATTTCTTGCCACCACTTCTTCCGGCGTATACGGCGACAGGGAATAAATGCCCGGCAGATCCATCACCGTAACGTCTTTGTCTCCTTTTAAGTTTCCTTCCTTTTTTTCTACCGTCACCCCCGGCCAGTTGCCCGTAAACTGACTGGAACCGGTCAGCGCGTTGAACAATGTGGTTTTCCCGCAGTTTGGATTACCTGCTAACGCAATTTTTATAGCCATCTGCATCCTCCTTTTCCTGGTTTCTTTCTGGTTTCATTAACTTCCATGAATTAATCATAACTATTTTTTATTAGTATAAACTAACTCATGGTCAAAAATAAAATCTGAATCATATTTCAGACTGTTTTATCCTACGATATAGTTACGTATATCGGTTTCCTGGTATCCTGGTATTCATGATCCAACCCCCCATAACGTCAGGCTACCTCTATCATTTCCGCGTCAGATTTTCGTAAAGACAGTTCATATCCCCGTACCGTAACCTCTACAGGATCGCCAAGCGGCGCTACTTTTCTTATGTAAACAGATACTCCTTTTGTAATCCCCATATCCATAATCCTTCTTTTTACCGGACCCGCTCCCGTTAATCTTACAACAGTGACTGTCTGCCCGATGGCCGCGTCTTTTAATGTTTTCATACTCTGCTCCTTTCCGTTTATACAAATATTTTACCAGCCATATCTTTGCCTATGGCTATCCTGGAATCTTTCATGCTGACAATCAGACTGCCTTTCGTATCAGAAATGACTGTGACGGCTTCTCCGATGACAAATCCCAGATTTTTCAAAAATCTGCGCGTATCTTCCCTGCCTCCGATTTTTTTAATCGTGCCGGATTCCCCTGAATGAAACATTGATAATGGCATATATCATCCTCTTTTCTTTTTATAAATATTATATTATGGCCTGCATATGTGTCAGGATGTCCTGATACGTTCTGTTTTCATTTCTTACTTTTATTAGTATATACTAACTATTGGTAGCTGTCAAGAACCTTTTGTAACTTTTTTCATTCCCCACATCCGAAAAAAAGCCAGACGCCTGTCGGCGCCTGACTCAGATTCATCTTACAGCTTGGAATATCCAAAACCGTTCACAACGGCCTCTATTTTTGTCCCTTTCTTGCAGAACGGACAGTCTGCTTTTGGAAACGCCTGGTATCCGATGACGTCGTTGCTCCCAAACAACGACTGTACTTTTACATTGTTAATCGTACCAACCGTACTGAACACGGAACCGATGCCTTCAATGACCCCGCCGTAATACTGGAGTCCCTCCATACTCTTTCGTATCGTTTCTCCGGTCGTCGTTGTTGCCAGAAGTAAGATTACATGCTTTCCCGCAATCATATGCTTCGTATTGTCGCGGAAAATCATCTGGTTGTCCCGGCTCTGCTCCGGTGAAATTACATAGACCGTCTTATGCAGGTTGGTAGATTGTATGTGCTCCTTTTCAAATTCTTTCGCCAGAAACGCACCGATCACCTCCGTACCGTCCATACATACGACCGTATCCACATAGCCCAGATGTCCGAACTTATGCGCCAGTATTTTTGCCGCTTCTTCTGCTTCTGTAATACGCGCCCGGATTCCAGTCACATCGATATAAAAATTAATATGTGAGTTGCTGGTGGCAAAATGCCCGGGTATTGCATGCAGGGCGAGCAGATTGCTCTCTTTGGAATAAAACTTTACCATACGCTGTTCCATTTCGTATCTCCCTTCTGAATCTGTCCGATTCGCTCCCTTGACTATTCTTCCCTGAATAACATCTTTTGCTTACACTCTCTATCTTAGTCTGTTTTGCACAATTTCGCAACTGATTTTTACTGCTTACCGGTACTGCCAAATCCTCCGCGATCCGGATTGCCGAGACTTTCGGCCTCTTCAAACAAAATCTCTGGCTGATGCCTTTGAATGCGAAACTGACAGATTCGGTCGTTTACCCGGACCTGCGTATCCCGTACCGCCAGCACCGGCATCATCCACAAATCGTTGTCGCCGCAGTAGCTTTCGTCGACGACTCCTATATGATTTACCTGAATCAGACCAAAGTTTTTATAGGTGGAGCTTCTTGGTACAATGACAGCCTCGTATCCTGCCGGCAGCTGTACGGAAATACCAAGACTGATCATATGAAAATCCCCTTTTTTCAGCGTTACATTTTCCGCGCTGCGCAGATCTATCCAGTCGCTTTTTCCAGCGATATAAGTTAATTTTTCAATTTCTTTTGAATGATATTTGATTTTAAGTACTGTCTGTTCCATTAACGTTTCACTCCTTTTGTATCCCTGGAACCAATGCGCAGCCGGTTTAATACGACATCTGCCGGCTCATAGTCCGCTTTTTTCATTTCCTCTTCTTCCCCGAGCAGATATATATGCGTCAGCCTGTCCGTTTCTGACAGCCGCATTCCACGCACACCGATCGCCATCTTTTTCTTTTCCGGTATCTGCGCTGTCTCTATTCTTAAAAACATGCCTTTTTCCGACTGCATAACGACCGTCTCCTGCTCTGCCTGCTCCGTATCCGCCAGCTCTTTGATAAATAAAACCTCGTCGCCTTCGCTCAGCTTTGTAGCTGCCGTTGTCCGCTTGGATACGTCAAATTCACTGCCAGATACCTGTTTGATCATTGCAAATGCCGTGCCAAATAACAGCTTTCGATTTTTTATAGCGCCAAGCGGCGCCAGATAAATACACGTTTCCTGGCTGCTGTCATAATTACTGACGTTATCGATCGGCTGGCCCTTGTCGCGGAATTTCCCGTATGGAAGATCCAGTACTTTTAGCATATGCAGCTGACCTTTGTTCGTAAATATACAGATCTTGTCGGTATTTTTACATTGAAATACTTCTCTGCTTTCATGATCCGCCGCTTCTTTATTGCGTTCATACAACGTGATGTCCATCGTACGCGCATAGCCAAAACGATCGATCAGTACCATGACATCCTTTTCTTCGATCTTTTTTTCCACATAGACCGCTTCCGCCAGATTGGCGATGTCAGTGCGTCTTGGGCCGGCATATTCTTTCTTAAACGCCCGCAGTTCTTTGATAATGACTTTTTTCATAGACTCCCGATTCGATAAAATATCTTCATACAGGGCTATTTTTTTCAACGTTTCCTCGTGTTCTTTGTTCAGAGCTTCGATTTCCAGGCCAATCAGACGATACAGACGCATTTCCAGAATCGCCGTTGCCTGACGTTCGGTAAAATCCAGCTTTGCGGCCAGCTTTTTCGATCTCTCGCTGCGAAATTTAATATTGCCTGTATCTCCGTTTACCAGACACCGTCTGGCTTCTTTGATATTTTTACTGCCGCGCAGAATCTCAATAATCAGATCGATCACATCGCAGGCCCGTATCAGACCTTCCTGAATCTCTTTTTTATCCTGTTCTTTGGCTAACAGATTGCTGTATTTTCTTGTCGCCAGCTCATACTGAAACTCCACATGATGGCGGATGATCGGTACGAGTCCCATCGTCTCTGGTTTTCCATGCGCAACCGACAGCATATTGACGCCAAACGTATCTTCCAGCTTTGTCTTTTTATACAGCAGATTGCATAAATTTTCCACGTCCGCGCCGCGGCGCAGCTCCAGTACGATGCGTATGCCTTCTTTGGAAGACTGGTTGGAAATATCCACGATATCGCTCGTCTTTTTGGTCTCGACGAGCGCAAATACATCGTTTAAGAACTTTCCAATATTGGCGCCGATCATCGTATAAGGTATTTCCGTAATGACCAGACGGTCTTTTCCGTTTTTTGCGTGTTCCATGTCCACTCTGCCGCGGATCTTTATCTTGCCTGTTCCTGTGGAATAAATATTTAAAAGCTCGTCCTGATTCGTTACGATCCCGCCGGTTGGAAAATCCGGTCCTTTGATATATTCCATCATCTGCGTCGTATTGATCTCCGGATTTTTGATATAGGCAATCACACCGTCGATGACTTCGCCGAAATTGTGCGGCGGAATACTTGTCGCCATACCGACAGCAATACCTTCCGCGCCGTTAATCAGTATATTCGGTACTTTCACCGGCAGCACTTCCGGCTCTTTCTCCATTTCGTCAAAATTCGGCACAAAATTTACGATATCTTTATCAAGATCTGCCAGATACGCTTCCTGTGTAATTTTTTTCAAACGTGCCTCGGTATATCGCATGGCGGCGGCTCCGTCTCCTTCAATCGAGCCGAAGTTGCCATGCCCGTCTACCAGCGGCAGTCCCCGCTTAAAATCCTGCGCCATTACTACAAGCGCCTCATAAATAGAACTGTCGCCGTGCGGGTGGTATTTACCCATCGTATCTCCGACAATACGCGCACATTTCCGGTAAGGCCTGTCGTAGCGGATGCCAAGCTCATACATATCGTACAGCGTCCTGCGCTGCACCGGCTTTAATCCGTCGCGCACGTCCGGCAGTGCTCTTGCGATAATCACGCTCATCGCATAGTCAATATAAGATTTCTGCATGATCTCCGAATATTCTGTACGGATCAGGCGGTCCTGTGTCTGCATCTTTCTCTCTCTCCATTTCCGTTCGTCGTCAGACTAAAACCGTTATCGATTCAGCCTGACAGTTGTCTCGCTAAATATCCAGCTGCGCGTCCTTCGCATGTTCATAAATAAACGCCCGGCGCGGAGGCACGTCGTTGCCCATCAGCATTTCCGTCACATCCGAAGCCATACGCCCATCTTCGATTTCTACTTTTTTCAAAAGCCGCGTTTCAGGGTCCAGCGTCGTTTCCCAGAGCTGCTGCGCGTCCATTTCTCCAAGTCCCTTATATCTTTGCAGCGTAAACGAGCCTTTCTGTCTTTTTCGATATTTTTTCAGCGCTTCCTCATCATACAGATATTCCTCTTCCCCTTTGCCCGGCATCGCCTTATACAGCGGGGGCATCGCGATATAGACATGTCCCTGAAAAATAAGCTCCGGCATAAACCGGTAAAACAGCGTCAGAAGCAGCGTGGAAATATGCGCTCCGTCCACATCGGCATCCGCCATAATAATAATCTTGTCATAACGCAGTCTGCTGATATCAAAATCATTGCCGTATCCTTCGGAAAACCCGCATCCAAACGCGTTGATCATCGTCTTGATCTCAGCGTTTGCCAGTACCTTGTCAATACTTGCCTTTTCCACATTTAAGATCTTGCCGCGGATCGGCATAATCGCCTGATACATCCGGTTTCTTGCCATTTTTGCAGAACCGCCCGCAGAATCTCCCTCCACAATAAAAATCTCACATTTTTTGGCGTCCCGCGATTCACAGTTTGCCAGCTTTCCATTAGAATCAAATGAAAATTTCTGCTTTGACAGCAGATTTGTCTTCGCTTTTTCTTCGGTCTTTCGGATTTTCGCCGCTTTTTCCGCACAGCTGATGACCGCTTTTAACGATTCCAGATTTTTGTCGAAATAGAGCTGGATCTCCTCACTGGCTATTTTTGCGACCGCGCGGGAAGCGTCCTGATTATCCAGCTTCGTCTTTGTCTGTCCTTCAAACCGCGGGTCCGGATGTTTAATCGATACGACCGCCGTCATCCCGTTACGAATGTCCGTGCCGGTAAAATTCGAATCCTTCTCTTTGAGAATACCAAGCTCCCTTGCGTACTGATTGATCACCGTTGTAAAGATCGTCTTAAATCCGGTAATATGCGTCCCGCCTTCCGCATTATAAATATTGTTGCAAAATCCCAGAATATTTTCGTGAAATTCATTCGTATACTGAAATGCCGCCTCTACGGTAATCCCGTCTGATTCTCCCTGAAAATAAACGACATCGTGAATCGTCTCGCTCTTTTTGTTCAGATCCTTCACAAAGCCGATAATGCCGTCCGGTTCATGATATTCAATATGTTCCACGCTTTCCCCGCGCCGGTCTTCAAAAATAATCGTCAGCGCAGGATTTAAGTACGCCGTCTCATGCATCCGGCTTTTGACTTCGTCTCCTTTAAACCTGGTCTTTTCAAATATTTCCGGATCTGGTAAAAAATTAATCTTTGTTCCGGTCTGTTTTGTCCGGCCGGTCTTCGGCAGCAGTCCGTCTTCCAGACGAACCACCGGATTCCCGCGCTCATAGCGGTCATGATGGATATACCCGTCTCTGCTGATGAAAACGTCCATATACACAGACAGTGCGTTCACAACCGAGGAACCGACGCCATGCAGTCCTCCGCTCGTTTTATACACCGACTGATCGAACTTGCCGCCTGCGTGCAGCGTGGAAAAGACCACCCGTGCCGCCGGAATTCCTTTTTGATGCATCCCTACCGGAATCCCGCGCCCGTTATCTTCTACGGTA
Organism: uncultured Eubacterium sp.; assembly: GCA_910577225.1. Classification (GTDB taxonomy): domain Bacteria; phylum Bacillota; class Clostridia; order Lachnospirales; family Lachnospiraceae; genus Eubacterium_J. The sequence continues at coordinate 197,669 of CAJTMV010000002.1, forward strand.
CATGAACCGTCTGCCTCGAGCGTTACGCGAATCGTATCGCAGGCGCCTGCCAGATGTTCGTCCACCGCATTATCTACAATCTCGTATATCAGATGGTTCAGTCCTTTTCTCGACACGCTTCCGATATACATACCCGGACGTTTACGGACAGCTTCCAGCCCTTCCAGAACGGAAATGCTGCCCTCGTCGTATACTTCTTTTTTTGCCATGTATCATACTCCCTCATTACGGAATAAATTTAAACATGCTATAGTATACCACATTTTTTGAAAAAGTGTAAAGAATTTTTCCGAACTTTTGTTCGACTGCATCTGCCTGACAGATACCGCAAGCCGTCCACCGCTGCCCCGCTTACTCCTTTCACAGGCTGCACATTTCAGAAAGCTGCCGGTTCAGCTGTTCATAAAACGCATGCAGATGTACCCCGTCCACGAGCGCATGATGGCATAACAGCGACACCGGTATCCACATTTTTTGTTCCATTTGAAAATATCTGCCCCAGGTAATTCTGGGATTACTGTCTGCCGGAGATGGCGTCGGCTGTACGATCGCGCTGTATGTCAGCCATGGCAGAGAAGAAATAAAAAACAACGCGTCGCTGTCTTCTCCATCGTCAATTCCGCCCGCTTTCACCGCCTGCTCCTGTTCTGCTTTGGCATAGGTCAGAAACTGTGCAAACGGCTGGTCCGTGTGCAGCGTACAATAACAATACGTCCCGTCCTCCAGCGCAACCGTATAAGAGCACGGACACTGCTCATACATAAGGATCCTGTCCCCTCTGATTCTTTGCCTGAGCTGCGGCACACAGTTTGCCGCGGCAGCAACGGCATATAAAAAGCTGTGAAAAAATGGAAACCGGCGCGCTTTTACGTCCCGCAGCCAGTCTGTAATATCCACATTTACCGTGACGCCGACATAAGGATTCGCCATATTTTTAAAATATGCAAAATGGTCTTTTCTTGCATAGTCTTTCATATCTATATAATTAGCATTTATCATCTGCTTTTACCCCCGCCGCTTTTGTCGCTACCACAGGGATACCGGTGCCTGCCACGTTTTCCAGCAGTACGTCTCCGATCGCAACCGGCGCTTCGGCCACGATCGCGTTAATTTCTCTCATGCAGGCAAAAATCTTTTCTTTCGGAATATCCGATTTTGTTTTAACCGAAAGAAAGCTGCGGTCGCTGCCCGTTACTTTTACCGTAGACGTGACGATACGGGTCGGATTTGTCACTTCCTTTCTGGCATAATCCTCTCCCCTGGGACAGGTATTCCCGCTGATGTCGTGCACCCTGCCTTCTTTCATCGTAACGGTCAGCGGACACCCCATCGGACAGCCGATACAAATCAGTTCTTTCTTTTCCATCGCGCTCGTCACTCCTTTTCTATTTGAATCGTGATACGCTCCAGATCCGGATATTCTGCCAGCGTCTGCTTTTTCAGTACGATCTGCTCCATTTCGCCCGGCGCCATGACCTGTTTTTTGCGATGCATCACCCTTTTTTGATCAAAATATACGCTGATATACGAATCTTTACAGACGGCTGCTACCCGAAACCGCACGGTCAGCTGTTCTTCCATTCTGTCCGTATCGATCTGCTGCGGCACCGTATAGCGCACATCCTTCCCTGCCAGAACCGCTGTCCTCGTACCAGAGCCTTTCCGGGCGCCTGTTACATATCCGGCTGCATAAATGCCTGCCCGTTTTGCCTCTTCGGATACATAGTCAACCAGGTCATGTACATGCAGCACATTGCCGCAGGCAAACACGCCTTCGATACTGGTTTCCAGACGTTCGTTCACCACAGGCCCTGCCGTAACAGCGTCCAGCTCCACACCCATAGCCCTGGACAGCTCATTTTCCGGAATCAGCCCTACAGACAGCAGCAGCGTGTCACACGTATATACCTCCTCCGTGCCCGGAACCGGTTTTCCGTTTTCGTCCACCTGCGCCAGCGTAACGCCTTCCAGACGTTCTTTTCCTCTGATATCAGTTACGGTATGACTCAGCTTTAACGGAATACCATAATCATAAAGACACTGCACCAGATTCCGTTTTAATCCGCCGGAATAAGGCATCAGCTCCGCCACAACCTTCACCTTCGCGCCTTCCAGCGTCATACGTCTTGCCATAATCAGACCGATGTCGCCGGACCCGAGTATAACCACTTCTCTTCCCGGCAGATAACCTTCGATATTTACCAGCCGCTGTGCCGTACCGGCTGAAAATATCCCGGCGGGACGAAAACCGGGGATATTCAGCGCGCCTCTGGCGCGTTCTCTGCAGCCCATTGCCAGAATCACTGCTTTTGCCTGTATCTGTATCATCCCATCCGTACGATTCATCGCCGTTACTACTTTGTCCGGACTGATATCCATGACCATTGTATGAAACTTGCAGGCAATGGCCATCTCGTTTACCATTGTGATGTAACGATCTGCATATTCTGGTCCGGTCAGCTCCTCTTTGAACGTATGAAGTCCGAATCCGTTATGAATGCATTGATTTAAAATCCCTCCCGGCTCCTTATCACGTTCCAGAATTAAAATACTTTCTATTCCGGCATTTCGGGCAGATACGGCCGCAGCCAGTCCTGCAGGCCCTCCGCCTGCGATTACGATATCATATGCTAACACTGGCGTTTCCTCCTTCGATCTGCATGTTTTGCCGGCTATCGTCTGATTTGCCGCCGGCTTCGTCCTGCAGCTGTTCTTTCGTCCGTCCTGCCACAATTGCAGAACCTCCTCCGGACTTTGTAATGTGTTCCATCCCGATTCCAAGCTCCCGGTCGATGATTTCCATCGTCTTCGGGCTGCAGAAACCGGACTGGCATCTTCCCATGCCAGCTCGGGTACGACGTTTGACACCGTCTAACGATCTTGCCCCCAGAGGCCTGTTCACTGCGTCTATGATTTCACCTTCTGTAACAGACTCGCAGCGGCAGACGATAGTTCCATAAGCAGGCTGCTCTCTGATCAGCTTATTACGTTCCTCTATACTCAGATCAGCCGGATTTACGATCCCTTTTCGTTTCGCAGTAAAGTGTTCTTTTGGCAGCAGTCCCATTTTCTCCCGCAGCAGCTTAGCCACCATCACGCCAATCGCAGGCGCGCTGGAAAGTCCCGGCGACTTGATGCCGGCCACATCCACAAACTGCGGCACATCCTTTGCTTCTTCAATGACAAATTCATTTTCGTCCAGATGTGCCCGCAGGCCCGCAAACGAAGTAATGACCTGACGAAACGGCAGATCTTTTACGGTCATTCCGGCTTTTGTCATCAGCTCCCGCAGACCTTGGGACGTAGTATTTGTCCCTTCTTTATCTTCGATATCCGCCGCTGTCGGACCCACAATCAGATTCCCGTGAACGGTCGGCGATACAAGCACCCCTTTTCCCATCGGAGTCGGCAGCGTAAAGATCGTATGCGATATATGACTGCCGACGCTGCGGTCTAACAGACAGTACTCGCCCTTTCTTGCCGTAATCTTCATTTTTCGGCCGCTGACCATATTATGAATCTGGTCTGCGTAAACGCCTGCGGCATTGACCACATAACGGCTTTGTCGTATGCCCTGATTCGTTTCGATCGTAAAATACCCGTCTTCCCGGCGGATCTTTTGCACCTGCGTATCAAACTGGAAATCCACGCCGTTTACCGCAGCGTTTTCCGCCAGTGCAATCGTTAACAAAAACGGACAGACAATGCCCGCGGTCGGCGCATAGAGCGCGCCTGCCGTCTGTTCAGACAGATTTGGTTCCAGTGCCCTCGCCTGGCTGCCTGATAACATCTGCAGTCCTTCCACTCCGTTTTTTACTCCCTTATCATAAAGCTGCCGCAGCTTTGGCAGATCCGTTTCATTCAGACACACCACAAGCGAACCGTTTCTTCGAAATGGAATATCCAGATCCTTCGCCAGCTGCTCCATCATCTGATTGCCCTGCACATTCAGTCTTGCCATCAAAGACCCCTCTGCCGCGTCAAATCCCGCGTGCACAATCGCACTGTTTGCTTTGGAAGTACCGCAGCACACATCCTCGCACTTTTCCAGGACGCAAAATTTTCCCTCGTATTTTGAAAGCTCTCTTGCGATCGCACAGCCGCTGACACCTGCGCCTATGATACACACATCATACATATCCGTTCTCCTCTAATCTTCTTTTGCCCATCCGTAAGAATACCTTACGGCCCTGGTCCATCCTTGCAGACATGCCAGTCTGTCTGCCTCTTGCATCTGCGGCTGAAAGACCCGGTCCGGCTGCCAGTTTTTAATTACTTCTTCCTTATCGCTCCAGTAGCCGACGGCAAGTCCGGCCAGATACGCGGCGCCCATCGCCGTCGTTTCCACGCAGACCGGCCGGTGCACCGGCGCGTGAATGACATCCGCCTGAAACTGCATCAGAAAATTGTTGGCGCTCGCCCCGCCGTCTACTTTTAACGTACGCAGCGTAATTGCGGAATCCGCCTGCATCGCCGTAATGACATCGTTTACCTGATAGGCGATCGACTCCAGCGTGGCACGAATGATATGATATTTATTCACGCCGCGCGTAATACCGACAATCGTACCCCTTGCATACTGATCCCAGTACGGAGCGCCAAGTCCGGTAAACGCAGGCACCACATAACACCCATTGGTATCTGTTACCTTGGACGCCATATATTCGGTATCCGGCGAAGTATCCACCAGACGCATTTCATCGCGCAGCCACTGTACGGCGGCGCCTGCGACAAAGATCGAACCTTCCAGCGCATAACTGACCTTCCCGTCCAGTCCCCACGCAATCGTTGTGACCAGTCCGTTTTGGGAAAATACCGGCTTCTCCCCTGTATTCAGCAGCAAAAAGCAGCCGGTACCATATGTGTTTTTCGCTTCTCCGGCCGTAAAACAGGTCTGTCCAAACAAGGCCGCCTGCTGATCTCCGGCCGCGCCGCCAATCGGAATCGGTCCGCCAAAAAAAGACGGATCCGCCTGCGCGTAAATACAGCTGGACGGTTTTGGCTGCGGCAGCATACATTCCGGAATGTTCAGCTCCCTTAAAATCTCCGTATCCCATTTCAGCTCGTTAATATTAAACAGCATCGTCCTGGACGCGTTGGAATAATCCGTCACATGTGCGGCCCCTTTTGTCAGCTTCCAGATCAGCCAGGTCTCTACCGTGCCAAACAGCAGCTTTCCTGCCTCTGCTCTTTCTCTTGCGCCTTCCACATGATCCAAAATCCATTTTACCTTCGTAGCTGAAAAATAAGCGTCGATCACAAGTCCGGTCTTTTTCCGAAACATTTGCGTCAGTCCCTGTTCTTTTAACGAATCACAATATTCCGACGTCCGTCTGCACTGCCAGACAATCGCATGGTACACCGGTTCTCCTGTTTCCTTATCCCATACAATCACCGTTTCTCTCTGATTCGTAATACCGATCGCCGCGATATCGTCTGCCACGGCGCCGATTTTTTGCATCGCTTCTACCGCCACGCCCAGCTGTGTGGACCAGATTTCGTTCGCATCGTGTTCCACCCATCCCGGCTTTGGGAAATACTGGGTAAACTCTTTTTGAGCCACGCTGCACATTTCTCCCTTTTCATTAAACAAAATACATCGGTTGCTTGTCGTTCCGGCATCTAACGCCATTACATATTTTGCCATTCTCGCATACTCCTCTCTCCACGTATCATCCTAACCTTACTTTTTCACCTGTCAATCGTAAATAATTGGTTTAACATGTATATTTTTCATAAATTTCACGCGATTTCATTCAGTTGTATTATATATTATAACTATATCCTTGTCAAAAGTTTATAATTTTTTATTTCAGCTTGACCAAATCCCAAACATCCAATAAAATGAATAAAAGAGAACCTGAAGATCAAAAAATAAGGGGATAACATATGAATATGAAATTAAAACTGATTTTGTTAGAGCTGCTGTCTCTCCTGGCTCTAAGCGTAATCCTGATTTCGGGCAGTCTGGTACTGTCTGTCGGAGAGATGAATATACGTGTGGAAGAAACGCTGCGGGCAGCCGTGTACGGATTTCACGGCGATACGAATTATCTGAGGGAACAGGGGGAAAATATTGATATTACCGTATTCGAAGGAGATACGCGCGTCGAAAGCTCCATTGCGGGCGCGGTCGGCACAAAGGCAGGCGCCGAAGTCATCGAACAGGTACTGAATAATCAAACTGCTTATTTTGACACAAACATCAATATTAACGGCGCCGCCTATTATGGCTATTATATTCCGACAGATACCGGAATGCTGTTTGCGGGAAAGCCAAAGGATGCCGTATCCAGGTTTATCAGATCCTCTCTGCTGCTGCTGATTGGAATCGGCGCCATTGCCTATATTATTTGTTCCGTAATCTCCGGTATCATATCCACTTCCATTTCCAGGCGTATCAAACGGGCCGCTGACTGCCTGGAAGTGCTGGCAGGCGGAGATTTAAGCCTTGAATTTCCTGTTGCCAGAGCGGACAGCAAAGACGAAGTCGATATCATTACCCATGCCGTTTCCGATCTGCAGATCCAGTTAAAAGAAATCGTCACGAGCATCAGTACGCAAAGCGGCCAGCTGAATGACAGTAATACTGAATTTACAGACAAGTTCAGCGTCATTGCCAAAAGTGTCGCCAATATCAACGATGTTGTGGAAGGTATCGCCACAGGCAGCAATTTGCAGGCACAGGAGACGTCTTCCGCCAGCCAGCAGATCGCCCAGATGGCAGACGTCATCGAGCAAAATTCTAAAAATGCGGCCGATCTGGAACATGCCGTCGAACATATGTCCAGCCTGTCCAGACAGACCAGCCGCACGCTGGCAGATCTGATTGCGATGACAGAGACGACAACTGCGAACATCTCCACCGTATCCAGACAGACCGACGCTACAAACGTATCCGCGGAAAATATTAAAAATGCCGTACAGATGATTCAGACAATTGCAGAACAGACCAACCTGTTGTCCTTAAACGCTTCGATCGAAGCCGCACGGGCAGGCGAAGCCGGAAAAGGCTTTGCCGTGGTCGCTGAGGAAATCCGCAAGCTGGCGGAAGATTCTTCCAGCAGCGCAAACGAAATCGAAGCAACCGTACAGGAGCTTTTAACCAATGCCGGCATGAGCGTACAAAAAATGAACGAAGTAAGTAAAGACGCTGTCGTTCAAAAAGAAAAGCTGATGCATACAAGGACAGATTTTGAAGATCTTATGAACGAAATTCAATCCGTCTACGCTGCATCCAAAAATCTTTATGAACAGACCGAACGTCTTGAAGATCAGAAAAATACCATACATAATGTGGTTCAGCAGCTGGCCTCCATTTCTCAGGAGAACGCGTCTACCACACAGGAAACGAGTACCAGTATGCAGGAGCTCTCCAATACTATTGAAGACTGCCGGCAGGAAACGGTGATTTTAACAGAACTCAGCGAGCATTTAAAACAGCAGACGAATCGGTTCCGATTATAACAGATTCCCCGTTTTTCTTTATTATAAAAGAAAACGGGGTTTTATTTTAATTCAGGCTAAAATAATGATTGAAACTTTTATGGAAAGTGATATAATGAAATCAGATCAGGCTTTTTTGCGCCCGTTTTACCGACGCAATGGATGACAGGCACCTTGACAAGCGAATATTTGTATTGTATTTGAAATCGAACCGCAATATAACGAATAAATAATCATGAAAAGGGAAAAAAGTATGCTAAACAAGATAAAAGATATGAAAGTAGAGAAAAAGCTGAAAACCTGCTTTACCTTCACGGTTATCATAGCAAGCATTGCCGCTGTTCTCGGACTGATCATTTTATTATACACCAACATTACTTACAATCACGCATTGATAAACAGCGGTTTTTCTCAGGGTGAAATCGGTATTTTCAGTACCTATCTGAGCAAAGAACCTATTATTGTAAGAGAGCTGATCCTGTTAGAGGATGAAGCTGAAATGAAAGAATCAGAAGATGAGCTGTCTGATACAAAGGCGTTAACCGACAAGGCGTATGAAGATTTGAAGCCTCACTGCCAGACAAAAGCCGAGCTGGAATATATCAGCGAAATCGATAAGCTCCTTCCCGCATATCGGGCCCTGTTCGACGAGGTCAAAGTTCTTGCCATGAACAATCAAAACGAGGAAGCCTTCGATTTGCTGATACAGGAAGCAAAGCCTACTTACAAAGAACTGACAGACGCTGTAGAAGCTCTGATCGACTTAAATGTCAGCAATGGAAATACCATTTCCAGAAGGCTGACGATTCAGACATATCTGATGACTACCGTTATGATTATCATCATTATCGTTTCTGTCGTGATTGCCATGCGAATCTCCAAGCTGGTCGCAAGGATATTTGCAGATCCGATTGTAAACATCCAGAAAGCGACCGCAGAGCTCGAGCACGGGAATCTGGACGTTTATGTTGAAAAACTGTATCCGGATGAAATCGGTGAAATGACAGATTCGTTTAACACTGCGATCGGTCTGTTAAAACAATATGTCTCCGAATTAAGCAGAGTGCTGGGCGAAATGGCAGACGGAAACTTTAACGTATCTGCAGACGTGGATTTTCGCGGCGAATTTCTGCAGTTAAACGATGCCATTGAAACAATTACAACATCCCTGAGCACCACTCTTGGAAATATCCATGAGTCGTCTAATCAGGTGTCTCTGGGAGCAAGTCAGATGGCGGAAAGCGCGCAGGCGCTTGCGGAGGGAGCTACTGATCAGGCTGCATCCGTACAGGAACTGACAGCGACCATTCAGGATGTGACCGAAGCTGTCGTACATAGTTCCGAAAAAGCCATTCAGTCTAATAAAGACGCAGAAGCATTCAGACAGGACGCAGAAGAAAGCAGTGAGAATATCCAGCTGTTAAATCAGGCAATGGAACGTATTAACGATACTTCCCGGGAAATAGCCAATATCATTTCAGCTATTGAAGATATCGCTTCGCAGACAAATCTTTTATCTCTGAACGCTTCCATCGAAGCCGCAAGAGCAGGAGAGGCCGGAAAAGGATTTGCTGTCGTAGCCGATCAGATCGGCAAGCTCGCATCAGACAGCGCCGCTTCCGCCGTAGACACGAAAAACCTGATTGAGAACTCGCTTCTGGAGATAGAAAAAGGCAACGAAATTGTATCGAAAGCAACCATTGCCATTGAATCTGTGATCAAGGGTATCAATTCACTGGCTGCTTCCACAAATGAAATCAGCGAATTATCGGAAACACAGGCAGACGCCATGAAACAGCTGGAAGCCGGTATTGAACAGATTTCAGAAGTTATTCAGAATAATTCGGCCGCGGCACAGCAGTCTTCTGCTACGAGCGAAGAATTATCCGCACAGTCAGAAGCATTGGAACAGCTGGTCGGCCAGTTTACATTAAAATAATTATTAAAATAATTCATTACAACTTTACAATACGCACTGCCGACTGGCAGTATATTCGCTTACATGCTGAATAAAAATAACCTTCTGCAGCTGACTTCGCAGAAGGTTATTTTTAGATTGTACGCTTTCCATATGTAAATAAGCACCATGCAAAAATAATTTTCCTATAGGGGTTGGTCTATATGGAGTAAAATGCTATCAAACAGCTTATTTTTGCACAGTGCTTAAAGTTACTTGCATTTTATTGTACTATACGACTCTTATAGACGTCAATACTTTTTTACAAAAAATGGAAACAAAGTAACTTCTGCGATCAGACGCAGCAACGCTTCTTTTGCCTGATCAAACTTTTGAAACAGCCTCCTTTTTTCCAGCGGCCGGTCATAGACCTTCCAGTATCCGGCAAATATACAGTTCTCTCCCCTGTTCTCGATAAATCCGGTTACGTCTTTCGGCGGATATCCTAAAAACAATCCCATTTCGTGCGGAAACTCCCTAAATCCATTCATACAGGCCTGATATCGCCCTGCAAAAACGGCAAGCATATCCGGAAAGGATAACCCGCGATATCCCAATTGTACCAGTATTTTACGGACATCCGATTCGTTTAAATAATCTTTCAGCCAGCTGCCATGATACAAAAGCAGCGCTGATTTTACCGCTCCTTTGTATAAAAGGAAACAGTCTGTTCCTGCCTGGCGGAGCAGCTTTTGTACATCGTCTGTCTGACTGCTTTGCAGCATCAGCAAATTTGACGGCTTTAAACCCATAATAAAAGGCGCGCAATGCAGTGCCATCTGATTCTCCGCCGCCGTGATATCCATTCTTTTCAGAATCTCATATCCTTCTTTTGTCATATGGTTTCCTTCCTCTTCCATTCTGTTTCTGACAAATATAACAATCGGTTTTAGAAATAGTCTGATCTGCGGAAACCTTTTTCATACTGGAAAATATTATGTTTTTTCACATCTTAGAGAACGCACAGTCGTTCGGCAAATAATACTGGATAGGAGATAAAAAACTGCTGTGCATCATGCACAGCAGTCTGTAAACGTCATTTCCATTAGAAAAGATTATAGGATTCAAATATTTTCAATCTGCCAGTCGATCGGCTCTACCGCGTGTTCCTGTAAAAACGCATTTGCCTGACTGAAATGCTTACACCCGAAAAATCCGCGATATGCGGACAGCGGACTCGGATGCGGCGCCTTTAAAATCAGATGTTTTGGATTTTTCAGCATCGGAATCTTACTCTGCGCAGGTCTGCCCCAGAGCATATATACGATCGGCCGGTCCTGTTCGTTCACCGCCCGTATTACGGCATCCGTAAACTGTTCCCAGCCTCTGCCCTGATGGGAATTTGCCTGATGTGCGCGTACGGTCAGTACGGTATTCAATAAAAGCACTCCCTGCTTTGCCCATTTTTCCAAAAAGCCGTGATTTGGAATGTAACAGCCCAGATCATCTGCCAGTTCTTTATAAATATTCTGCAAAGAAGGCGGAATCTCTTTTTGATCCGGCAGCACGGAAAAGCTGAGTCCATGAGCCTGATGTTCGTTATGATACGGATCCTGGCCTAAAATCAGCGCTTTTACCTCCGACAGCGGAGTCAGATGCATCGCATTAAAAATATCCTCCGAAGGCGGATAAATTACATGCGTACTGTATTCCTCTTTTACAAACTGATATAACTCTTTATAATATGGCTTGCCGAACTCCGCCTGTACCGCCGGCTGCCAGTCATTTGCAATCATTCCCATTTTATCGATCCCTTATACCTTCGTTTTATCTTCTGACTGAAACTCCGCGCCTGGCCAGATCGTTTTTCAGATCCATAATTTCCAGCTCTTTAAAGTGAAACAGCGATGCCGCCAGCGCCGCATCTGCTTTTCCCCTGGTCAGCGCTTCGTAAAAATGCTCCTTCGTACCCGCTCCTCCGGACGCGATCACAGGAATTGACACGCTTTGCGCAATCGCCCGTGTAAGTTCCAGATCATAACCTGCTTTTGTCCCGTCGCAATCCATACTTGTCAGCAGGATTTCGCCCGCGCCAAGCCGGTCTGCCTGTACCGCCCATTCTACCGCATCGATACCCATATCGATACGTCCGCCGTTTTTATAAATATTCCATCCGCTGCCGTCTGCCCTGCGCTTCGCGTCGATTGCCACTACGACGCACTGGCTGCCAAACTTATCCGCCGCGTCAGCAATCAGCTGCGGATTGCTGACTGCTGCGGAATTTACCGATATCTTATCGGCGCCTTCCCGCAGAATCGCACGAAAATCGTCCACGGTACGTATTCCGCCGCCTACGGTAAACGGGATAAATACCCGCTCAGCCACTCTGCGCACCATGTCGATTACGGTAGACCGGTTGTCGCTGGAAGCGGTAATATCCAGAAAAACAACCTCATCTGCTCCTGCGGCGTCATAGGCAGCCGCAATCTCAACCGGATCTCCGGCATCTTTTAAATCGACAAAATTTACGCCCTTGACAACACGGCCGCCTTTAACATCCAGACATGGAATAATTCTCTTTGTAAACATATACTGCGATTCCTCTCTATGACACCGGAACCCTGCCATTGGATTCCGGACATTCGATTGCCATAAAATTTTTTAAAATTCCAAGTCCAACCGTACTGCTTTTTTCCGGATGAAACTGACAGGCCGACACATTCTGCCATTCTACGGATGCGTGAATGGTAACGCCGTATTGTGCAGACGCCGTTACGATCTGCTCGTCTGCCGCCTGCAGATAATACGAATGGACAAAATAAACGTAAGACTCGTCGGGAATGTTTTGAAAAAGTCTTCCATTTCGATGCAGTGTCAGAGAATTCCAGCCAATATGCGGAATCTTTAATCCCTCCGCTTCGGGAATCCTTAAAATCTGTCCCTGCAAAACGCCAAGTCCTTCTATCCCGCCGCTTTCCTCGCTGCCCTGGAACAAAAGCTGGAGTCCCAGACAGATGCCAAGAAACGGCAGCTTTTTTTCGATCGCTTCGTATATGACCCGATCCAGTTCATATCGTCTTATCTGCTCCATGGCCGTTCCAAAAGAGCCGACGCCCGGAAGTACGATCCGATCCGCGCGAAGAATCGCAGAAAACTCTCTCGTGATTTCGGCCTCTTCGCCGAGCCTTTGAAACGCCTTTTGCACACTTTTTAAATTACCTGCGTCATAATCTATAATTGCAACCATCTATTCGCTCCGCTTAATGTTCCAGACCCAGTTTATCCAGTATCTCATGCAGCTCCAGCGTATATTCGCTGCGCTTTTTAATTTTATACAGTTTTTTCGCGTTCCGTTTGCTGACGTCAAACTGCTCTTTTAACAGCAGATCAAACTTGTTTTCAATTTCCGTCAGCTTGTCGGATACTCCCCATTCTTCTGCTTTCGCGGAATGCAGCAGACACCGGTTGTATCCGCGTACCAGCGAATCGAGCGCCATTTCATACTGCTTTTGCTCCATCAGCGCAGTATACGCGTCCATTTCCGTCTGTATTCCGGCCAGCACGGAAGCCGACTCATACAGCTCCTTATCCGCCTTACGCACTTTGATTCCCTGCAGCTTTCGGTAAGCAGTTACATAATCGCCCTGCTCGAACGCCTCTTTGGACTGTTTTATCGGGGTGGAATATCCGACAAGAACCGTTCCCAGAAATACAAGCACCAGCAGAGATAACGCCAGTACCCACATCATTGTAACCGGAACCTTTGGCAGCGGCGGTTCCTTTGGCGCTTTGTTCTTTTGCTTTGGTTTTTTCTCTTTCTTTGGCTTGCTCGCTTTTTGAGCTGCTTTTTCTGCTTTGGCAGCGTCTTTTTCCTGTTTTTTCTTCTCTGCCTCTTCTTTTTTCTGCTGTTTTTTTAATTCTTTCTCCAGCTTTTTCTTCGCCTTAAGTTCTTTTGGATCCAGCTCTTCTTTCGGTCCCATCGCTGCCAGGGCGGCTTCATACTCTGCCGCTGCCTGCGGATCCAATTCTTCCGGCGTGCCGAACAGCATACGGGACAGTCTGCCGAACAGACCGTTCTTATTTCTTTCTTTTTTCTTTTTTTCCTCCGGTTCCCCGCCAAGAGAAGATTCTTCAAACGAAAAGTCCGGACCCATCGGAAGCGGATCGTCCTGTGCATCCGTAACCTGTCCGCCGCTTTCAGAATCCTGCGCATCCAGCAGCTTATCGATTTCAGACAAAGCCTCCTCGTCGGATTCGTTCAAAATTTGCGTCAGACTGTCGTCTTCAGCCGGCTGGGATGCCTGCGTCGTACTGCCTTCATCCGCTGCCTGCGTAATACCGTTTTCCAATTCTTTTAACAGACTGTCCGCATCTCCGAGATCTCCAAAAATATCTTCCAGTCCTTCCATTCCTTCCGGCGCTTCCATCGCTTTGTCCTGCGTATCTGCCATCTGTTGGAACACCTCCTCTCCCTTATCCGGCTCTGGCATATCCATGTCCGCCGTCTGCGGCTCCTGATCCAAAACGGCTGTAGGCTCATCCGGCTCCATACGATCATCGGATGCGTCCTGCCTGAAAAAATCTTCCAGATCCGTATCCATCTGCGACAGCGCATCCAGGGGATCTGCCTCAAACGATCCGGCATCTTCCATTTTCTCCGTCCGGTCCTGGTCCAAATCCGTCCGGGGCGCATCATACTGCGTGTCCGCCCCGCCGTTTAACTCTCTTTCGAATTCCGATAGAAAATCATCGTCTGAATTACCTTTATTGATTTCATCCTCAAATTCCCGCAGAAAATTCTCTTCCCGAATTTCATCCAGTGCGCTCTGCGTTTTTGTAGGAAGGTCATTTTGTGTCTGATATGATTCTTTTAAAGATTCCCTGTTCTGCTCAAAATCATCATCAAACTCATTCAATTTGTCAGTGACCGAAGTCAGCAGATTGTCCAGATAATCTTCACTTCTGCTCATTCATACAACTCCTTTGTCTTTCTTACTGAAACTACGCACGAAAAGTGAGAGTGCCGCAATTACATTCGCCTACGGCCGCTCTCACTTCTTCACAAAATCGTAAGCTCTACGATCTGATTTTTTTATCAATCAGACCGTCGATTGCTTCTACCAAAGAACCAATCTCCGGCTTGGTAAGCTGCGCATCTGCGCCAAGCGCTTCTCCTTTTCTCCTCATTTCATCATTCACAAGCGATGAGAAAATAATTAACGGAATCTGTTTTAATACGTCGTCTGTCTTTGCCAGCTTGGTCAGACGATGACCATCCATAATCGGCATTTCGATATCTGTAATAATACAGTGCACTTTTTCAAATAAATTGCCGCTGTTTTTATACTGTACGAGCTTATCCCAGGCTTCCTTACCGTTCATGCACATAATAATGTTCGTATAACCCGCCTTCTTTAAGCTGTCTGTAATCAGCTTGCCGAGCAGCGGTGAATCCTCTGCCACCAGAATCGGCGAATCGTTTCTGTTGCGCTCTCCAAGCGCCTCTATATCGGAAACCTTCAATCCGGTCTCCGGACTGATATCCGTAACGATCTTTTCAAAATCCAGAATAACAACCAGCTTATCTTCCAGCTTGATCACGCCTGTAGACACGCCGCCGTTTGACTCTTCGCCTCTCTCCGTATTGATGGTTGAATCCGGTTTAATAATATCTGCCCAGGAAACCCGGTGGATTCCGATCACCTGATCCACATGAAACGCAATATTGAGCTTGTTAAAGTTGGTAATGATAAATAATCCTTCGTTTTCCGTAACCGGCAGTCCAAGACATTTCTTTAAGCTGATTACCGTGATCATCGTATCACGCGGCATAAAAATCCCCTCTACGCTCGTATGCGCGTTTGGAATTGGGGTGATTGGCTGATATGTAAGTATCTCGCGGATTTTTGCAACGTTAATTCCATAATGATTGCCATTCAGTGTAAATTCCAATACTTCCAGCTCATTCGTCCCGTTCTCTAACAGAATGTTTGTATCCATAGCTAATTTCCTCCCGAAGCCATTCTCTAATTATCTAACTGTCCAGCTCATCCGCCGCCTATACCGAAACATAGAAAGCCGTCGACTGAACTGTTGCCGAATTATATTCAGTATACCACACTATTTGCCAAATGGACATGTATTTTTTTATTTTTTTGTACTTCTTTTTTCCTTTTTCATACATGCTTTCAGTTCGTAAGCTGAACCAGTGAATTCGTTCCGCCGATGGTAACTTCCAGATCCATGCTGTCAATCGATCTGACCGCGCCTTTTTTCAGCTGGAAGATCAAAACGGTACGTGCCTTTTCTCCTGCCCGGATCCTGCCCTGATAAGTTCCCAGATCATTTAATAAGATTGTCGTATCCGCAGTTACGCTTACTTCACCGTTCACTGTCAGTCTGAATGAAGGCATACTGGAAAGAATATCGCATTCTGCCGTCCTGTCTGTGCCGTTCTTTAGATTCACATGCAAAACCAAAAGATCATATCCGCTGTTTGCCCTGACCATATAGCTTTGTGACGCCTGGTAAGCAGAAACAAGCTCATGACCGCGGTAAACAGCGTTCACCCCGCTCAGCTTAAGCGCCTGCTTTAAAGACACATACTGAACCTGCGAACCGGCATTCTGTTCTCCTGACGGAAGATTTGTCTGTCCACCGGAAGGAGAAGTTGTCTGTTCTTTCTGTTCGCCAGATTCTGACTCCGCATTTTTTAATTTCTCCTGTCGTTCCTTTTCCTCCTCTTCCCGTTGTTTGCGCCTCTCTTCGGCTTCTTTTTCTCTCAGCTCCCGAAGCGCTTTAATCACTGCGACATCCTGCACTCCTTCGGACTGTTTTTTGTTGAACTTGGAGACGGCATGTGCTGAATAATGCACAATTACCGCTTCTTCTTCTGCTGTCATTTCATAAATCTGATCACCGCAGCCGCAGGCTGTGACAGACACCGCAAGCGCAAGCGCGCCTGCTGCTAACCTCTTCTTCTTCATCTGCTTACTCCCGTGCACTAAATATACGCATATTTATGTCTGATTTTGTATCTGAATGGACGTTCGAATCAAAACACCACCATGCTTATTCTTTATGTTATCATTTTTAAAACAATTAAGCAATGCTTTCTTTTGGAATTTCTTCATTCTTTGTATCCAATTCTATCCAGAATTCCACGCCGTTGTCCCGATTACACACGCCGCACTGCCTGTTTAAAGAATCCATAATCGCTTTTACGATCGACAGACCAATCCCGCTGCCCCCGTATTCTCTTGTCCTTGCCTTATCTACCTTGTAAAACTTGATCCACACTTTGTCCAGATCCGCCTCCGGTATCGGATCGCCGGTATTATACACGCTGACCCGTACACAGTCTTCTTTGACCGTATAAAATATATCGATCTTCTTATCATATAACGCATAATGTATCGCGTTGCTTAAAAAATTAGTAATGACCTCTTCGATTTTAAACTCATCCGCCCATACGTACAATGGCTGACGGTCGTCAAAGCTAACGGTGATCCCGTTTTGCTGAATAAGTATCGAAGCGGCGTTCACCACGCCTGCAATCAGCTCTGTCAGGTCAAACCGCTCCATCGACACAGCCTCGTCGCCAAACTCCAGATGATTCAGTGTCAGCAGCTTTTTCACCATCTGATTCATCTTATCTGCCTCGTCCATAATGACCTCACAGTAGAACTCTCTGCTTTCCGGATCGTCATTAATATATTCCTGCAGACCCTCTGCATATCCCTGGATAAGCGCGAGAGGGGTTTTCAGCTCATGCGAGACATTTGACAAAAACTCTTTGCGCATTTCGTCGATCTGCGTTTTCCGCTCATTATCCATCAGCAGCTCATTATTCGCGCTTTTTAACTCGCAGATCGTCCGCTCCAGCTTTGCCGACATTTCATTCATATGCTCGCCGAGAAAATCGATCTCATTCTGGTGGCTTCCCGGCGTATATTTGGCTTCAAAATCCAGCTCTGTCATACGCGCAGACAGCTCTGTCAGCTCCAGAATCGGATTCGTAATTCTGCGGGTCACAATACCCGCAATAACCGCTCCGCAGATTACGGCAATTCCGCCGATCATAAATAAAAACCGATTGGTCAGATTGCTGCTCTCATGAATGCTTTCCAGCGCGGAACGCGCAATAATCAGCTTCCCGTCAGACAATACGCCCCACATGACCAGGTAATCCGATTCCATACGCACATCCTGCCGCTTTTCTATTACAAATCTCTTAGGGGAAATTTCGCTAAAGCTGATTAACAACTCCATAAAATATTTCAGCATAGTCTGCGTATCGTTTACAGAAGAACGCACAATCGTCTGATCGGGATTGATAATCATAATCGTCAGATTATTGTTCACACACAGTCTCTCAAACTCAATATCAAACTCGTCGCTGTCGAGCGTGCCGTTCTGGGCAGCCGCATTGATTTTATAATAACTGTTCGACAGGATCTTAGACTTATTCCACATATAATACTGGCCCAGAAACAGCGTATTCAGTATCAGACAAAGCAGCACGGTTCCCGCTGCCAGCGCAATCATCGCAAACGTCACCTGTCTGGTCAGCGAATACTTTCCAAACGGCCCGGACTTTTTTCCATTTAACATCTCTTTGATATTCATAGGCAGATCACACCTTGCCGGAGCCTGCTTCGAATTTGTATCCCATTCCCCAGATGGTTTTGATATAATCGCCTTTTTCTCCCATCTTGGAGCGCAGTTTTTTTACATGGGTATCGATCGTTCTGGCATCGCCAAAATAGTCGTAATTCCATACATGATTTAAAATTTTTTCACGAGACAGGGCAATCCCCTGATTTTCCACAAAATAAGACAATAGCTCAAATTCCTTATAGCTTAATTCTATACGGTCGCCGTCTACCGTTACCAGATGCGCCGCCTTGTCGATCTTAATCCCGCCGGTCTCTACGGCCTGTCCTTCCATCAGCTTGTTGGAACGTCTTAAAATCGCTTCCACGCGCGCGACCAGAATCTTCGGGCTGAACGGTTTGGAAATATACTCGTCCACGCCCAGCTCAAACCCAAGCAGCTCGTCGCTTTCGTCGCCTTTTGCCGTCAGCATAATAATCGGTACTTTGGAGTTCTCACGTATTTCCTTACAGACCTCCCAGCCGTTCATTTTCGGCATCATGACGTCCAAAATAATAAGCGCAATATTTTTCTCCTGATAAAACACATCCAAAGCCGCTTCTCCGTCGCCCGCTTCCAACACTTCGAAATCCTGTTTTACGAGAAAATCCCGTACCAGCTTACGCATTCTGCTCTCATCGTCCACTACAAGAATTTTTAATTTTTCCACTGTATCGTCCCTCACTTTTTTCGTGTAAAAGTTCTGTTTATTTTCTTACACTATCGTAGCACAGGTTTATGAAAAAACTGTGTGCGCTATTCAAATTCCTGCAGTTCTTTTTCTTCCTCGTCGTCCAGCACCGTGTCAAAATCCAGCTCCAGTTCCTGCTCTTCTTCCCGAATCGCCTTTTCGCGCTGGGTCAGCTGCTGTTCCCACTGCGCGTACTGGTCCTGGAGCTTCTTCTCGTAGTTTAAAATCGTCGTCTGCCCGCTGGTCGCTGTAATCAGAAACATGATCGCGATCGATACGACAAACGCAAAGTTGGCTACCAGAGATATCCGCAGCTTATTTTGTTCTTTTTCCAGCTTTCTGCTCCAGCGCTCGGTAATTCCCCGCGTATCGTGTACCACCAGATTACTCGCAATGGGTATCGGCCGGATATCTTCGCTGCGTATCCCCGGCATTGTCTTTAAATAGTCCTGCAGTTCTTTCATATACGCGTAACCGACAGGCGTTTGAAACATCCGCTGCTGTATCAGCCTGTGATATACGTTAAATACCTGATCCGGCTTTGACATATCTGTTCTTGCTTTTGCATATCGGACGCCATCTGCTTCAGTGCGCGCCTGTTTTGCCATATTTTCATCTGTAAAGGAATATCCTTCCACTACTATTACATTTCCCATATAGACTCCTTCATGACCTGCTGCGTTTCACTTTCGGATACTGTTACTGCTGTCCGTACCGGATACATTATGGCCTCACGCCCGCATCTGCCGCTGGCATATCCGCCTGATTTTGCGGCTGTCCGGCGATTGTTCCCGAGGATTCCCGCTGCGTATTCTGACTCGGGGTTTTTTGTTCACCCATGGTTCCCTGTTCGCTCACGGTTTTTTGTTCACCCGCGGTTTCCTGTTCGCTCACGGTTTTTTGTTCGCCCGCGGTTCCCTGTTTGCTCACGGTTTTTTGTTCGCCAACGACTTCCTGTTCACTCGCGGTTTCCTGTTCACCCGCGGTTTCCTGCACGATTTCTGCCGGTTTTCTCTTCTCTATAATGTAAAAATAGGCGCCGTCTTTTTCCCGGATGCAGTATTCCTGTTTCAAATGCAGATTGTCATGCAGGCGCAGATATTTTTTCGTCATGCCGTTTTCATTGCAAAACAAAAAGATTCTGCCCTGTTCCTCCAAAAGCGCAGGCGCCTTTTCAAAAAACATACGATAAAATTCGTCCTGTTCTTCTTTTGTCTTTTTGCCGCGTACCGGCAGATCGGCCCAGATTTCATGAAATTTCTGTTCATTCGTAAATTCAAAAAAACTTCTCTGCACAAAATTAATATTCATATGCGCAATCCCGGCATTCTCTCTGGCTCCCTGAATCGCGTCTGCAAAGACATCCAGCGCAAAAGCGGTACGTACCGGGAGCGCGTAAATACGCTCCATGAGCAGCGTTGCAGTACCGCAAAAGGCGTCGAGCACTCTGGCACGTTCTTTTAACCAGCTGGACGACAGCTCCACCAGCAGGGCCGCCAGCGACGGATGCATCGATGCGGCAGTCGTATATTTACGATACGCAAATCGTTTCATCGGAATTGTAAACAGCTTCATACACGGATAAAAGCCCCCGTTGCGGTTTTGCACAAGACGCAGCTCCACCTCGTAATGTTCGGTCGAATTTACAAGGAAATGACGGGTGCGCTGTTCGATCTCCGCAGCCAGCTTTTTGGCAAACGCGCTTTTTTTGTCTAACGGCATCGCGCCTCTGATCTCAAGCCGGAAATAAAACGGCGCCTCTCCCTGATGAAGTTCGCTTAACAGCCGGGGCAGATTCGACTTCGCCAGCTCCTTTGCGATCACGGTCGGCTGGGGCGGCAGATTTTTCTCACAGCGCAGCGTAAACAGCAGTTCCCGAAACGTACGTATCTGTAACGCTTCCCTGATACTGCCCCCGACTACCTGTACCCCCATTGGAATGAGTCTGGTCGCTCCGCTCTCTACCTGTACGCCTGTCGTATCCTGATAATTTTTCATCGTTGTCAGAATAAAATCACGCGGTTTCTCGTAACCGACAAACGGATGTCTGCTGATCCCGCCGTCAAACTGTATGACCAGCCTGCGCAGTTCCTTTAATTCATCCTGGATATGTTTTTTCTCCTCTTCCGCAGGCTCAAAAGCAAGCAGCTTTTGGTAGTGTCTTTTGATCTGCGTCTCATAATCTCTGCAGTCCAGCTTCTGTATCGCAGACAAATACGCGCCTCTGACAAAAAGCTGCGTTTCCGACACATATGCCTCCCATATTTTTTCGATGCTTTCCTGGCTTTGGACAAGGCCAAGCACAAGCGCCGCGTTTTTGCGTACTTTGGCATCCTCGTCCTGCAAAAATGACGCGATCAGCTCATCATCTTCGGTCATAGACAGATATTCATCCAGTGCGCCGTCTTCTTTTAACATCTGTTTTAACTGAATCAAATTATTTCGGACATCGCTGCCCTGCTTTAACGCTTCGTATACTTTTCGCATATGTCTCTCCTATATGTTGTTAATCTACTCCGTATGATACTAAATAATCCTGCACATCCGCAAGAAACTGCTCCCACGCCAAAGGAAATTCCACAAAATATTTCGGACAGGCTTTACCGGTCACATCATAATGACGAATGACGTTTTTTATTTTCAGCCCGAATCGTTCGGTCAGCCAGGCAGTCAGATGAACGGCCGCGTCATAAGTAGCCGCATTAAATCTGCCGGTATCATCTTCGATACAGCATTCGATCGAAATGGTATCCGCATTGCGTTTATTCGAAGCATATGCAATCTCATTCGATGGTATACACTGTACAATCTCTCCGTCCAGTCCGATTACAAAATGGCTGCTGGCTTTTGTCACATGCGAATCCTTCAGACCTTCAAAATAATTCCGGTTCGCCATGGCGCCCGTTCCCGGATTTGCCGTATAATGAATGACGACGCCCCGAACCTTTTTTAGCGCGACAGCCGGTCTGGAATACTCGTTCACCGTCAAAAGCTCCACGTCCAGTTCCGGCGCCGGAATCTTTCCTTCGGATACTCCCGGTACCGGCGTACGCTTTGGTGCGCTCTGCCCGTTTTCATACAGACGAAACAAAATAACCGCCAGCAAAATAACCGCGGTGACCCCAAAAAGAATCGTCAGATTTCTTACAATGATCTGCTGCGGCTCCGGTTTTTTTCGTGTTCTGTTTTCATGTCTGACATTTTGTGTCTTCATACGATCGATCCGTTTCTTTTGTGTGGGTATGCTTTTTATATAATTACTATAAACAACTTTGTCGAAATATGCAATGCATAATTTATATGGCAGAAAAATACGTTTCCGCTATCTGTAACGTATCGTCCAGCAGCGGTCTCGTATGCGCCGTCGACAGAAACATCGCCTCAAACTGCGCCGGAGCCACATAGATCCCATGCCGGAGCATATAACGACAATACGCTGCATAAGCGTTCGTATCCGAAGCTCTGGCGCTCTCGTAATCGGTCACCGCCCGATCGGTAAAAAACAGGCATCCCAAAGAACCGATATGGCTGATCTGACAGGGAACTCCTGCCTTTTGGATTATTTTTTGCAGTTGTGTAAAAAAGTATTCTCCGCCAGACTGTAGCTGATCGTAAATCTGAGGCTGTTCTTTTAGCAGACGCAGCATCGTATAACCTGCGGCCATAGCAACCGGATTGCCGCTCAGCGTGCCGGCCTGATATACGCTTCCAACCGGAGATACGACTTCCATGATACAACGTTTTCCGCCATACGCGCCAACCGGCATGCCTGCTCCGATAATCTTGCCAAACGTGGAAAGATCCGGCATGACGCCAAACAATTTTTGCGCGCCGCCCGCGCTTAGACGAAATCCGGTTATTACCTCGTCAAAAATAAGCAGGGCTCCATACTCCGTACAAAGGCTGCGCAGACCCTGTAAAAATCCCGGCTGCGGCAGCACGACGCCCATATTGGCTGCGACCGGTTCTACAATCACCGCTGCGATCTGCTCTCCTTCGCGCTCAAAATGCGCCCGGACTCCGTCCAGATCATTGTAAGCGGCTAAAAGCGTATCCTTCGTACAGCCAGCCGTAACGCCGGCGCTATCCGCAATCCCCTGCGTTAAGGCGCCGGAACCGGCTTTTACCAGCATAGCGTCGGAATGTCCGTGATAGCATCCCTGAAATTTCAATATTTTCTCCCGACGCGTATAACCTCTCGCGACGCGCAGCGCGCTCATAACCGCCTCTGTTCCGGAATTTACCATACGTACCATTTCCACCGAAGGCGCCATTTCACAAATCAGCTTCGCCATATCCACTTCGATTTTCGTCGCCGCGCCAAAGCCAAGCCCCTGTTCACATGCCCGGACAACGCTTTCCCGAATCTTCGGATGATTATGCCCGAGCAGCATCGGCCCCCAGGAACCGACATAATCGATATACCGGTTGCCATCCTCATCCCACAGATACGCCGCATCCGCCCTTGTAATAAAGCGGGGCGTATCTCCGACCGCTCCAAATGCCCGTACCGGAGAATTTACCCCGCCCGGCAGATACTGTTTTGCTTCCTTATATAATTGTTCCGAACGCGTCATCATCTTAACCAAGTTTTCCTTCCTTTATGTATTGTGCCAGTTCCTGCGCATAATAGCTGATATAAATATCCGCGCCTGCGCGATACGCGCATACCGCTGCCTCTGCAACTACCTGCTCTTCCTGTATCCATCCTGCGGCTGAAGCGGCTTTGATCATTGCGTATTCTCCGCTTACGCTATAGGCTGCTACCGGCACATGTACAAGCTGGCGTACCTGTCTGATGATATCCGCATAAGCCATCGCCGGCTTTACCATCACTATATCCGCGCCTTCTTCCACATCCAGCGCGACTTCCTTTAACGCTTCGCGCCGGTTATGATAATCCATCTGATAACTCCTGCGATCGCCGAACGCCGGCGCCGAATCCGCCGCATCCCGAAACGGCCCGTAAAATGACGACGCATATTTGGCAGAATAAGCCATAATCGGAACCTCGTCAAATCCATTCTGATCCAGTGCGCGGCGTATCGCTGCCACCCGCCCGTCCATCATATCTGACGGCGCGATCATATCCGCCCCCGCCTGCGCCTGCGATACGGCAATCTGTGCCAGATACGAAAGCGTCCTGTCGTTGTCCACATCCTGACCGCACAAAATGCCGCAGTGTCCATGCGACGTATATTCGCACATGCACAAATCCGTAATCATATAAATCTTTGGAAAATCCTTTTTCGCCGCCTGCAGTGCCCGCTGAACAATTCCATCCGAAGCATACGCTCCGCTCCCCGTCTCGTCCTTATGCTCCGGAATGCCAAACAGCATCACACTGGATACGCCTGCCTGCGTAAGCTGCATCAGTTTCTCCCCCATCCGGTCTATGCTGTAGCGGTACTGCCCCGGCATCGATGCGATCTCTTCTGTTTTATTGGTACCTTCCGTCACAAACATTGGATAGACGAGCGACGAACGATCGATACGCGTCTCCCGCACCATTTTGCGCAAAACCGGACTGGTACGCAGTCTTCTTGGTCTGTTTATAAGCTCCATACTGATATCCTTCCCTGCTGCAGCTTTACGGCTGCCTCTGCCATACTCTCCATCGTTTCTTTTTCCGCCTGATACACCTGCATGCCATATCCCGCCGCCTGATTCGCAGTCACGCGGCCGATACATACTGCACGGACGTTCGAATAGTCTGCGCCTTTTGTCATGTGCACAAATCCACGAACCGAAGACGCGCTTGTAAACATCACCATCGTAATCTGTCCGCTTTCCACTAACGTCTTTGCGTATAGATCCTCGGACTGATGCGTATACAGGGTATCATAAATTGCCAGATCGGTAACTTCTATCTGATTACTCTGCTGATTATTTTGTTTTATCTCATCGATCAGCTCCCGGCTGCCCATCGAGGAACGAAGGAGCAGCACTCTGCCGGTTCCCTGCATCGACTGGCGCAGCAGCCTGCCGAGCGCGATACTATGATACTGTTCCGGCATCAGATCGGGCCGCAGTCCCCGCTTTTTCAAAGCCTCGCCAGTCGCACTTCCGATGACTGCCAGCCGCACGGTTCCGATACAGCGAACGTCCATCTGCAGTTTATCCAGCAGCTCAAAAAAATAATCGACGCCGGCCGGAGAAGTAAACACCAGGTACTGATACGCCGCGATCTGCGATAACTGTTCGGACAGCTGCCGGCCGCAGTCTCTGATCTGCGTACGGATCGTCGGCATCTGCACCACCTCGGCGCCAAGCTGCTCCAGCAAATCAGACAGTTTTCTTCCCCGCTCCGCTGGTCGTGTTATCAAAATGCGTGCATTATGCAGCGGCAGCCGCTCCCGCCAGGCGTAGCGGTTCGCAAATGCAGCGGTCTGTCCGATGACAATAACCGCCGGCGCTTTGATCTGCTGTTTGCGCACGTCCTCTTCCAGTACGGCAAGCGTGGCAACCACACTGCGCTGATCCGCGCCTGTCCCCTGTCCGATCACCGCAGCCGGCGTATCCGGCGGCATTTCGGCGTTTAGAAATCCTGTCACAATCTCATGCAGCGCAGACATCCCCATCAAAACCACACAGGTGCCGCCAGCCTGACGCAAAGCCTGAAAATCAATATCCAGCGGTTCGTTTTGTTTTTTATGTCCCGTCAGAATATGAACACTGGACGCAGCCGCGCGATGCGTCACCGGAATCCCAGCATATGCCGCAGCCGCGATCGCAGACGTAACGCCCGGCACGATCTCGTAAGGAATCTGATGTACAGCCAGAAGCTCCAGCTCCTCGCCGCCCCTGCCGAACAAAAACGGATCGCCGCCTTTTAACCGTACCACCCGTTTTCCTTTTTGCGCATACTCCAGTATCATACGGTTAATTTCTTCCTGCTTTACCGAATGGTGTCCTGCACGTTTCCCTACGGATATTTTTTCTGCCTCCCGCGGAATCAGACTGTAAATGCCCGGACCTATAAGCGCGTCATAGATGACAACCTGCGCCTGCTTTAGTATCCGATACCCTTTTACAGTCAGAAGACCCGGATCCGACGGACCTGCGCCGACCAGATATACCTTTCCTGTCTGCGTCAAATCTGTATGTGTATCCATGCAATCCAATCCTTCCTAATCATAACTGATATAGTAAAAATTATAACATTTATTATGACGAATTCAAGTTATTTCCTGGCTAAACGGATGGGAAAGGTGGTTTTGGCAAATTCCTGACTACACAGGCAGCGCTTGCAGGCTGGCACGGTTTTTGGTAAAATAGACATATGAAAAGACTGGGAGGATGATATGGCTGAGAAGAAAACTTACGAAGAACTGGAAAAACGCATCCGGGAACTGGAGGAACAGCTGAAAGGCAAAGGGAACCGCGAATACAAATCCCGGCTGTTCGGCTTCATCTTCGGCCGGGAAGAGAACAAACGCTGGACGCTGTCTCTTTATAACGCCATTCATGGTACATCCTATGACGACCTGTCTGGCATCACCATTAATACCATTGAGGACGTGATTTACATGGGTATGAAAAATGATCTGTCCATTCTCGTATCAGAAAACATAAGCCTTTACAGGGCCATGGAGCTGTATGAACAGCAGAGCACTTACAACCCAAACATGCCTGTCCGTGAGTTCATGTATGCCGGAAAACTGTACGATAAATTCATCCATGCAGCCGGGCTGAACAGATACGGTAAAAAACTCCTGCCGCTCCCGCTTCCAAAACTCGTGACTTTTTACAACGGGAACGATGAAAAAGAGGATGAAACCGTGCTGTCACTCAGCGCTGCATTCAGGGAGGAAATACGCCAGAACGTTATGCGCAGACATAGTGAAAATGGAGAAAAAACGGATGATACGGAAATATCAGCGGAAGTGGAGCAGATCTTCCATTCGGCCAGTCCTGATATAGAAGTAAACGTCCGGATGATTAACATCAATCACGGGCATAATAAAAAACTGCTCTCTGCATGCAGGCCGCTTGAAGAATATGCGTGGTTTGTCGAACAGGCCCAAAAAAACCTGTCTGCAGACAAAAACGGTAAGATATCCGTAACCGGTGATGCCATCGACAATACAATTGATGAAATGCCTGAAGATTTTCAAATCAAAAAATTCATAACAGCAAACAGGGCGGAGGTGAAAGATATGTGCCTGACTGAATATAACGAAACAGAAACTATGGAGATGATGAAAGAAGAAGGCCGGCAGGAAACAATGATTCTCAATATCAAAAACCTGATGGACAGCACGGGATGGTCGGCAGAAAAAGCTATGGACTCATTAAAGATCCCAAAAGATCAGCGTCTAATCCTATCTGCCGATTTATTCAAAAACGCATGACTGTCAACGAATGGATAAAACCGGAGCAAATCTGTTCTTATCATACAGATCCGCTCCGGTTTCGTATAGATACCCAGCAGTTACGTTTTCCCTGCGACAGCTCCTTTCGCTTATCTTTTTGCAGTTTTTCTGTAGATACTGTATAAGAATGGGAGTAATAACAGAGTTCCCACCAGATATAATACAGGTAAAAGCTCGCATGCCCCTATGATGCGATGATCGATCCGATACAAATTAAAACAAGAAAATGCAGCGTTCATCTGTAACAACTGATCTGGCAAAAGGCCTGACAGCTTTCTCAAAAAACTGCTGCCGCTCCCGCTTAAGAATGACGGTACAAAAATTGCAATAAATGGCACAATTACCGCAAACACTGCAGATTTTGTCTGCGCTGAAACCAGCATTGTTAACATCATTATAAAAATTGTACCTATGTATCCTCCTATTATTACGATGACAGCCTCCTGCCAGTATGTAATATTATAAAAACTCTTCCAGCCAGCTGTACTTGTTTGTATTGCACAGTCTGCCCCCCTGAAAGCCTAATACTCCAAGAACAACAAAGAAATATAACAGTATCACCGCCCAGTAAACTACAGTTGTGATCAATATCCCGGCTTTTATTTTCGACGATATAGCCTTATCCCTTCCATAGCGGGAAGAGTAAAATATCGCGTCTGCTTTCCATTGAATTTCCGCCGGAAAAATACCAGCTACCAAAAAGCCTGATACCAAAACCATGATCATCAATATCGCTGAACTATTTTCTAACAATTGTTTCCAGCCATCGGCATACTCATAATACAACGGCGTCTTTAGTGATCGATATTTCTGAATCAAAAAATCTTTTTCCTTTTCAGAAAACTGATGCATTGCCTCTGTATTTAACCACTCCTGCAGACTTAATACCCGATTGTCGTAAAAATTTTCTGCGTCTTCCATTGTCAGAGAATCCGGCAAAAAATAATTATTTTCTGTAAATTTCCCATACGCATGCATCATCATATTACGTATATCTGATATTCCCTGTTTCCATCCGTATGCAATATTCTTTTGCTTCACATCTTCAGACTGGCACTGTGGCGTTTCATTAATCCTGATATTCTCTGCTATCGCCTCTGCCACTTTTTCTTCTGTTAATTTTCCGCTCCATTCATTTTTTGCCTTTTTTAACGACCAGACAGCATGGAAACCAGCCTCAGTTTCCCCCTCTTCATTCACAAATGTGACCCCTGTAACTGATAAATAACATACTATACCTAAAACTACAAATAAAAAAATAATAGCGATTTTAGCGCTCGTTTTTACAAACACTTTTTTCAATTCATAATATAACATCTTCCTCACCTGCTTTCTCTCCAAAATAATATAAAAATGCGTCTTCTACCGTCGCCATTTCTTCCACCGCGTTTATATGCGGTTTTTCTATCGAAAGTATTCGCATTTCTGCCCCGTTGTCCAACGACTTTATATTTACCACCTGATATCTTTGCAAAAAATGATTGATCTCAGATCTGCTTACTTGAATTTTCCACACTTTTACAGGAAGTTCTTTTCTTACATTTTCAGGAGACCCTGCGTATAAAATTGTCCCTTCTTTCATAAATAATATGTCTTTTGCGATATATTCAATATCTGAAACAATATGAGTGGAAAGCAGCACTAATCGATCCTGCGAAAGTTTACTAACCAGATTGCGAAAACGTATCCTTTCACCAGGATCCAGGCCTGCTGTCGGTTCGTCCAAAATAAGTATTTTCGGATTATTAATCATCGCCTGAGCTATCCCTGCTCTGCGTTTCATCCCTCCGGATAATTTTTTCAATTTTCTATTTTCCGCTTTGTCAAGTCCTACCTGTCTTAGCAGCTCGCGAACGATCTTTTTGGCTGCAACTGATTTTATTCCTTTTATTGACGCTATATAAAGCAAATAATCTTTTACTGAAAAATCCGGATAATATCCAAAATCCTGCGGCAAATACCCTAATAAATTTCGATATTCCGCTCCCATTGCAAAAATATCCTGACCATTACAAAAAATGCCGCCTTCTGTCGGTTGAATCAATGTACACAGCATTCTCATTAAGGTTGTTTTACCCGCTCCATTCAGACCCAGCAATCCATACACACCATTGTGCATTGTATATGAAATATGATTCACAGCTCTTACATCCTTAAAATTCTTTGATAAGTTTTCCATTTTTAATTCCATATTATAGTTTCCTCCCAGCATATGCTGCCTTCATCCAAAGTTTTTTTAATCACATATATAAAATACAGCATCGCACAGCAGAACATAAGTCCCCACACGGGAAATGAGATCAAATGATAAACAGAATCTCTTAATACGACCGTCGTCCAGACACATATCCACAAAACCGATGCAACAATTGCAAAAACCTCTGACTGCATCCTCTTACTGCATAGTATTCGAAAACAAATACAGCATGTCACAATCATCGGAAGCAAAAAATCAATCCATATTTGTTTTATTTCAATTTTAACCGACAAATAAACCACTGTATAAAAGATGCTCAAAAACAACAGATCCACCAAAGCAAACAATAACATTCTTGCTGAATATATTTGTCTTAAGGTATAAAGTGAAGTATTCTCTATTTCTACAGAATCGCACGTTCTGTTTTTCCATAACTCTGGTATGATAAAAATCACAAATGACGGCGCTAATATACCCATGCATCTTCGAATTTCAAAACTGCTGTTCGCCTCCTTTAACAAAAACCAAAAGACTACTAAAAGAAGCGCCTGACCTGTCCACCAAATCTTTTTCATATATTTTATCTGCTGATAAAGAAATTCAAAATATGAAATTCTTTGACTATAGAGTTCCTCATAAAATGCTTTTTTCGCATAATGTATCGTTTTTTCTATTTTTTCTTCACAAGGCTGGATACTCTCCAGATCAGTATCTTTTCTTAATGGTTGTTCTGTCCGTTTCATATAAAATCTTCCTTTCTTAATATTTTTTTTAACTGTTCTCTTGCCCTGCTGATTCGATATTTTGCCAGAGGAATGCCGATACCCAAAATCGCAGCCACTTCTTTTAGCGTAAATCCCTGAAAATAATGTAATAGAAGAACTTCCCGTAACTGATCCGGCAGTTCATATAAACTTTGATTTATCACGATTTTACTTTCAATTGAGGTTAAATATTTCTCGTCGGCAAACTCTGAAAATTCCAATCCTGGTATCTCACATGATTTCTTACTGTGATCGATACATACATTTTTGGCTATTTCACATAAGTAAGCAGACGCTTTCCCTCTGTGCCTGTAATTTGAAATACTCTTAAAAAATCTGACAAATGTCTCTTGTGTCAAGTCTTCTGCTATGTACCTGTCAGGCGCATGATAGTTGCAATAACGCAATATTGTCGCATAATACTTTCGTACAAAAGAATCCATAGCTTCTTCGTTTCCGCCTTTTATCTTTCGAATCAAAATAAAATCTTCATCCATGAAACACCTTCCTACTTCTGTCAGCAAGTCCTAACCATAGATTTTATAAGACTTTGCGTATTTAATTTACCTCCCGGCCAGCGATCATTGCGGTAAATATCTTTATATCATAAATATTTACCCAGGTATTTGGAGGTAATCATATTCGAACCTGTGAAAGCATATGAACGCTTCTAATATATACAACTTAAAATCACATCATTTGGATAGTATCCATTTGATTTTTTTTCGTTTATTTGAAAATGCCTTTTTGCGTCTCCTCAGCGAAATCTGAATTTCATTATCATGGACCGCTCCATTTTAAAAGGAATCCTATCGCAGATATTTTCTTCATGTAAGTCTGTTTGCCCCGCTAATAAACAGCAATACCATCATGGAAAATTTAACTTTATTTTCGGACTAAAAAGAGTTTCCTTACCAGCTGATGAACACATCTTTTTTCAAAAAATTATTGAGTCGTCGGATTGATCTTTTATTCTGCCATGCCGCATGACAGCTCCCATTGGTACGAGTTTCAGCCGCACAATGTCACACATTTCGCAAAAAACCCTTGTACAGAAGACCGGAATAGTCTCATTTTTTGCAGATTTACTCTTGTACCTTACACCGGAATCATCTCATTTTAAATTCATTTTCTCTTGTACTGCAGACAGAAAAAAGTGCCGAATTAAGCGAAATTAGCAAGAATATTATAGATAAATATAACAAATATAATAAATATGATAGTCTGACAAAAAATACGATCAGAAGGCGCAGTCTCTAAACATTCCGAGCACAGCGCCTTCCTGTATTTCCGTAAATGTTAAAAACAGATTTTCACAACGTACTTTGGTTATTTCCCAGCCAGCATCTGCACTGCCCGGTAACGAGAGAGGTTAAAATTCCGGACTCCCAGATTGCTTTTTGCCTGATATACTTTACACATATACATCGAATACCAGTACGTTTCCTTCGGAGCATCCGTCTCTGCCAGCATGCTGTCATCCAGACGACCTTCCAGTATGGCCTGTGCCAGACGTGCCCCATCGTCCATCTGGCTTTTCGCCTCCAAAGACGCCTGCTCGTAATAATGTTCCACTGCCGGCGCTGCATCCAGGGACAGCTGCGACAAATACCACCAGTCCATGTTTGCCGCATTTTCCTGCGCATGGGCCAGATTATAGGATGCTATCAGATGATCCACATGTACAAACGCCAGACACAGATAAATCGTACTAATCACTCCGATGCTGTATCGAACCAGCATAAAATTCGGTTTTAGAATGACCGCCATCGCTCCTGCCAGCAAAAATGCCAGAGCCAGAAGCGCCGCCAGCACAAATACCCGCAAAAACGTCAGCTGGTAAACGGAAATATACAGACACATCCGATAAGCGCTCGAAGCTAACATGACAAACGTGCATCCGCAGATCAAAAGCAGCAGCATATGCAGTATCCAATTCCGCGCAAAATATTTGCGCATCACAAGCACAAGTCCAAAATTCACCACACAGACAAACAACAGCATGTAAAATCCCCTATGTGCATACTGCGCATAAGTCATTCCATCCGGCAGCTGCATGCTGGCCGCAAACAGATATAGCACCTGCACACCGCAAAATACCGCATACATTATAAAAAACGGCGCCAAAAACGTAATCGCAATCACCGGATCGAAGACCGGCCGGCGGCTTTCGATCTGTATCTGGTCGCGACGGATCAGATAACGCATCCCGCAATACGAAGAAAAAAATCCAAACAACAGCATTCCCACAGCCTGAAGTACCCTGACGGGCATGCGGACACCGGAAAACATCCGCAAAACCATCGTTTCAAATACGGCATCCGCACACATCAGACAAAACCCGACAACCAGAATCCCAGGCGCCGCCAGCAGCAGTCCTGTCAGTACCGCACGCGTCGTTTTGTTTTCTTTCGTTTTCTTCTCTCTAAGAAACGCATATCCATCTGTAAACGGTGTCAGCGCACATCCGACTGCCCCTGACACTGCCGTCATCATCGCAACCATGTTTTTGGTAAAATCCCACTGACTGTCGTCATAAAAATTATGCAGTAAAAATAAAAGCAGCATTACAAAAAATCCGATATAGTTCATCCAGATCATTACGGACTGATCCGTCAGAAACGTCGCAATTCCAAGCAGCATCATTACCGTAATATAAAACCAGCTGCCCGTACGCAGATGTCCACAAGACCCGACAGATACATTCGTACCTGTATCCGCCCTGGTCATGTCTCTCTCAGCCGCATCCGCCTTAGCCGGCTCTTTCTGAGCCATATCCGCCCTGGCCGCTTCTTTCCCTGCCGTTTCTGCTCTGATCGGTTCTTTCTCAGCCACTTCTGCTCTGATCCATTCTTTTTCAGCCACTTCTGCCCTGATCGGTTCTTTCTCAGCCATTTCTTCCCTGATCAGTTCTTTCTCAGCCACCTCTGCCCTGCTCGCTTCTTTCCCTGCCATTTCTTCCCTGATCAGTTCTTTCTCTTTTACAGACTCTGTCACAGATATCTGCCGCATCGTCACACACGCATACAAAATTGTCGCTGCAATCCACACCGGCATTGTAATGCCGCTGTCGTTTTGAAACATACAGATCGTATAGACTGCTGCATACAGCGCAATGAAATGCAATACATTTTTATCGATTTACGATAAATTTTTACTGTTTTATAATGTTTGAGTCGTGGGAATGATTTCAGGATACGCTCTGGGCATAAGAAATCCCCCGCAGCCGCTTTCTTCCGGCTTCGGGGGATATGTGCTTTCTTTTCTGATTTCCCTGATTCTATTGTTTTTGTATTTCCAATCCAAAAATCAGCTCCCATATTTATATTAATCCATCCACATACTGACGGTATAAAATATCGCAGTCAGCGTCCCGCTCATATAAAGATTTCGAATTGCATGCATTATGCATGATGTAAAAAACACGCTTACAATTCCTCTGCCAGAACCTCCTTCTAACGTTTCCGATTTGCATAATCATCCCAAATACCATTCAGCGTATTTCTTGCAGAAGAAGAAATTCCCAGATGCAGCCGAAACTGGTTCAGACTGCCTGTTTCCTGTTTCAGCCGCCCGATATTGTTCTCGTCGACCGCGTCCATAAACGCGTGATACGCCTGCTCCCTAATGTCTGTACTTTGCTTTTTCACCGCGGATCTGTCTGTTTCCGCGCTGCCGGAATGATATACTGTCTGCGCCTGAAAGTCCTGCAGGTCGTTCCATATCTGCGTATTTGCCGCCATAAACCGGCTGTGCGTTTCATAGGCTTTATCCAGCATTTCCAGCTCTTTTTCTTTCGTCAGTTCCTGGATACTTCCGTCCTGCGCAGTATAATATTCCTTCTCGCCGGCAGGCGCCGCATATTTTTCCTCTATACGGTCTTTGAGCAGGTTCCAGGAGCAGGCCATCTGATTCATATAGCGGTCAAAGGTATCCTTTTTTTCTGCGCCGTCTTCCTGAAACCTGGCTTTTAACGCATCGATATCCGCCTGCAGGTCGTCCTGTATCACAAAATCGTCAGACGCAGAACCGTTTCCCAGCTTTAACAGAACCTTTTCAAAATCATTTCCCATGCCAGGTGCTCCTGCGTTAAGGGGCGAGAGTTTTCCGATATTCGCAGGCTGGCTGATTCCCCTTGCCGCAGACATTTTTTCCCTCAGAGCCGTAAGGCCTTCTCCGGAAATATCCACCCGATCGCCCGACTGCCGCTTTGCAGCAGTGTCCGAATCTGCGTGCTGTAAGCGTTTCTTCATCCGGCTGGCATCTGCCTGATACTTAGTTGCCAATGTTCTTTGCATGTGATTGATATTCATGCTCGTTCACCTCTTTCATCATAGACGTAACAATCTGCCGTCACTTCATTGTATCGGCAGATTGTATATGATTTAAAGCGGAATGCGACGAAAGGCATAAAAAATGAAATGAATGGTATGATTCAGCAGAAGGTCTGGCAGCATCGGACAACCGCAGATCTTACGATACCGTTTTCCTGCCATCCAGGGGAAGCTGTGCAAATATCACTGCTCCAAAGATCATTACACATCCCAAAATCTCTCTGAACTGCAGCGCCTCACCCAAAATCACCCAGCCTGCCAGCACAGAAAATACGGACTCCAGACTCAGAATCAGCGATGCCGCCGTAGGATTTACGCCCTGCTGACCGATAATCTGAAGCGTATATCCTGCCCCGCAGGAAAGCACACCTGCATACAAAATCGCAATCCAGGCCTGCGGTGTCGTCAGCCCCTGCACCCACGCCGAAACAGATGGCGCCTGCATAATATCTGAAACACACATCGGTACGGCTGAAATGATTCCGCATACAAAAAACTGAATACAGGACATCCGTACTCCGTCCACCCGTACGGCAAAATAATCAATAATTAAAATATGTACCGCAAACAGCAGCGCGCACAGCAGCAGCAGCAAATCCGAAAACTGCATCTGAAAGTCTCCCTTCACACATAACAGATACAATCCTGCCAGCGCCACTGCAATTGCTGTCCAGACATTCCAGCCGCATTTTTTATGTAAAAACAGTCCCAGCACCGGAACGATCAGCATATAGCATGCCGTCAGAAATCCGGCTTTGCCAGCAGACGAGCCGAGATAAAGTCCCATCTGCTGCAGGTTGCTGCCGGCTGCCAGCGCGATTCCGCAGGCAGTACCGCCGGCAAGCAGCGTCCTCCAGTCTTTTCTGCTCACCGGACGGTTTCTGGTCAGCTGCAGACGGTCTGAGAGGCGAATGACTGGCAGCAGCGCCGCTCCCCCGATCATGCACCGAATACAGTTAAACGTATACGGCCCTGCCGCATCTCCGCCCGCGCTTTGCGCGGTAAAAGCCGTTCCCCAGATAAACGCCGTCAGTATTAACAAGCTGACATACAGCTTTGAATTTTCTGATTTCATGTTCTTTCCCTCGTTAAATAAAACTTCCTGCCTGACATCCGTCACCGTTTGGACGCCAGCTGCCTGTTTCTTCTACAAACGCTCCATTCCCGTAAAATACTGAAAATAAATATTTAAAAGAGACCGGTCTGTTTTCCCCTTGGCCACATCCTCCATAAAACGTCTGGTAATACTGCTTCTGGCAGTTTTATGGAACGCCGTTTTTTTCAGCATCTTATCCGAAAATCCGGCCAGCCATTCGATCTGAAACGCGCTGTAATCAAACGTTTCCATATCGCCTAAAAACTGCAGCAGCGGACGGTCGGATTTAAGAAGCGCTTCCCGAAATTCCCCGGTATGCGCCAGCTTTTTGTCGATAAACAGCCGGTACAACGTAACAAGCACATCTTCATATTCCCCAGACATATCGCCGCTGCTTATTTTCTTTATCTCGTCCAGACTTTGCAGGATCTTCTGCTCAAACTCTGCACGCGGTTCTATGATGTCATACATGACGATATCGGCATAGATCTCATAACAACGCCAGCTGTCCTCTTTCCAGTCTGCAAAAAACTGCCGGATTTTCTCCTGATTATTCGCATCGCAATACGGATAAATCTTTACGGCAGAAAAGGCTTTTTCCCTGCAAAGCAGTCCCCGAATCTCCTGTGCATATCCTTCCTGATAAACAGAATAAACAATCGCCGCAACATCCTGCATCAGCCTGCCGGCTTTTTGAATCGTCCGTGTATCTGTTTCTGCCAGAATAAGGCCAGTCAGACGATTCCACAATCTTCCGGCCGCATAATTGCTGATCTGAAAGTCTCCATCCTGTTTTTTCCGAAACAGGTTCTTTTGCGCACAAACACGCAGCACGGTTACGATCCTCTCTTTCGTCTGATCCAGACGCTGCAGATGCAGCTGACTGGTCATCCCATCGATGGCCAGCTCCATCAGCTCCTCATCCGGACCAATCCATGCGCACAGCACAATACTGTTCCAAAGCTCTGTATGAGTTTCTTTGCGTTCTGCCGACTGCAGATTGCGAACGATTGTTTTCATAACCGCAACGCCATCCGGTTCTGATGGGAGAACGTCGATGCTGTATTGCGTCAGCATATCCAGCATCTCACCAGGCGACAGATAACGGATCATCAAAAACAGCTCAAAGTTTGTAATTACAAAAGCATCCACAAGACCAATATTTTTTAACATACATTTAAGATATGATAAAAATGCTTTTTCTGCAGGCAAAGATCTGTCGGCCATCATACCATTACTGATCAGATACAAATAATAATCTTTTACATAAAGTCGTAATTTTTCAAGGTCCGCACGTCCTGCAGCGTCAAAGCAGCCGGTCTTTTGCCGCTCTTCGATCGTTTGTACCATCTCATAAATATCCTGAAACACGCCGACATGCAGCTGAAACGAATCGATCTCTTTTAAGACAGACGCATGCAAAAAAGAAACTCCGGACAGCTCTGCGGCGATCGAATCCGGATCGATATCCGCGGTCTCTTCCTGTATCTGGTCATAAATATCCTGCGGCAATTCCGGTAAACCATCCCCGTTTTTTATATGGTTCGCGATTCTCTGCCGGTTTAACTGCGACAGATAATACTGGTCATACTGCTTATTTTGAACAGCCACCTTTACGGCTTTGCACAATACCCGATACGCACTGGCATAATCTTCCAGCAGATAATAACCAAATGCCAGCTTTGCGTATACAGGCTGCTCCTGATCGAACAGCGCAAAAACCTCTGTCTGTTTTCGTATCCCTTCGTAGTCAAATGTCATAAGCAGAGGAAACAGTTCGTTTTCCAGATGCGGAATCTCTGTTGTCTGCGCATAGATCTGATTTTCCTTTTCCTCGCGCAGATAATGTTCGATCTGACGGATACCGCTCTTTCTAAGCGCGCCTGCCAATACGCTGTACGGATTTTCTGTCGTTACCAGATCCTGTTTGAAATACTCTGTCAATTTTACGGCTAACTGATTCGTTTCATTTTCCTTCGTTTCCTGTTGCTTCGTTTCCTGCCGTTTCTTTTCCTGCTGGCCCAGTACCCATATTTTATCTGCATGGATACCCAGTTTACATTTTGACAGTCCTTTTTCTACATTTTTTCGTAATATATAATGCAGATTCAAAAAAGGCATCAAATAATTTTTGGCATCTTCCAGATCGGACAGCTGTTCGCCGGACCCGGAACAAATCCGGTCCATCACCGTCAGCAACGCGTCCTGCTTCTGATCGCCAAAGCTGTTTGTATGAATGATGCCGACACCATTATTTTTATAATATTCAAATTCAATTTTACGATAATCTCTGTCGTTTTCCAGCATATACGCCTGTAAAGTTTCGCCGCCTGCGATCTCTTTTATCCAGGAAAAGATCTGACGGATTTCCGGATCCTGTAAAGAACAGCCTGCGAACAAAACGATATTGTTTGCCAGGACAGACTTTACATAAGCTGCGATCTTTCTGAAATTGCTGTGGTAATGAAAATAGTCCTCTTCTTTTAAGACAAAATTATTATGAGCAAAATCGCCGTGCATTTTAACGATCCGGTTCTCATTGTGCACATCCGAAAGCTCCTTGTCCTGGCAGACGGTTGTATACAGGTATCCCCGACGATACAGTTCCTGTTGCAGCAAATCCGAATAACTGGTTGTGATAATCGTATGTACATGAAAATCCGCAATTTTTTTGTGAAATGCATTCGGACGCAGCTGTTGCTGATCGCAAAAAATCTTTTTACACAATTCCACATACTGCTCATTTCCGTGTGCCTGAAAATAATATTGCGGTATTCTGACGTCGTCCGCTCCCTGATGATATTCCAGATGCAAACGACTGCAAATTTCTTTCACCGCATCCTTCCGACACGGAATCCCCGAACCTGCATCCATCTCTGATCCTGCGAATAAGACCAGCTTTTTTGACAGATATGCCTCCCGCAGAATCCGTATGGATTCCTCTGCAAACGAATCGTTCCCTGTCACTTTATCTGCATTACTTAAAGACATATGATAAGACTCCTCTCTGCAAACCCCATTTTTTGCTAATATGTTTTATCATATCACATTTTTCTCTGGCTTTCATCGTTTTTTTCATATGTTTTTGTAACAGCTGGAAAGAGACTGCAAATCATTACACTGACACTGGCTTACAGGCCAGATCCTGAAGATGCTGAAAGAAAAAACCGCCGGGAATACAGACTGCCGGATATCAAAAATCTGACAGTCGCACCATAAAAACTATGAATCCTCTGAATGCAAATGAAAAAACAGCTGTAGAAATCCTTCTGATTTCCACAGCTGTTTTTTATCTCAGAATCCGTTTATATCCGCTGCATCCTGGTTATTTTTCGTGACGCGCTGCAGTAATATCTGTAATTTCCGACTGTTACCCACTGGCTGACGGCGATATAGCCGTCTTTATCCGCATAATACCGCTCGCCGCCTGCCTGAAATATTTCGTCTTCCATCAGACTGCCGGACAGATTTGCGTAGATCTTTTCGCCGGATTTTAATGTATAAAAACCGTCTCTGACAATCGCTCCTGATTTTTTTGCGTAATATAAACGCCCCTTTACGCGAAAGAACTGATTGGTAATTACGGCGCCAAAATGATCTGCGTAGATCTTACTTCCCTTTTCCGTCATACAAAACGTATTCATTGCAATCGCGCCGGACTGTTTTGCATAATACTGCGTTCCTTTTATCTGAAAACTTTTGCCGGCAATCAGCTCTCCGTCCGGCATGGCATATACCAGGCTTCCTTTTGCGGTCTTGCAGAATCCGTTGTTCGCAAGTGTGTAGTCCGACTGTACATAATATCTTCTGCCGTTTTTGCTCAGCGACTGGCCGGAAACGAGTGTGCCGTCTTTGGATGCAAACACCTTTTTACCATTTTTCATGGTGCAAAACTCATTTACTGCAATCGAGCCGTCTTTTTTCGCATAATACTTTTTTCCATCATAGGTAACCATCTGTTCTCTGGCTACCAGTCCGTCTTTACCGGCATAGCAGAGATTTCCTCCTACCAGCACGACAAGCATATCGCTGACAAATCCGCCGTTGCTGTCTACAATCTGAAGCCTGCCATCCTCCCTCATCACAGTGGAATATGTCACTTCTTCAAAGCGGTCCGTCCGCACCGGAATTGTCGCATCATAATTATCGGTTTCACTCTGATACGCTGCCGATACCGGCCGTATCACATCCGCTCCCGGTACCGCCACCTGCGCCAGCAATGCGGCAAACATAGCTGCCGCTGCTGTCAGAACGCGGCAGAACCAAAGAAGCGGCTGTTTTTCTTCGTCCATCATAAAACATTTCTCCTTATAATTTCATTACATTTTTATCGCCATACAGCACCCGGTGCTTTTCTGTTTCATCCATTTCCACAAACTGTCCACGGCGGTCATAATAAGTCAGCAGATCGGAATTATGCGCCAGACGTCTGGTTCCGTTTTTTGTCACAACCTGTTCGATCCTGGATAAATTGCCCGATTTTAACGCTTCCTCCGCAGCTTTTTTTAATAACGCTGCATCTTCTGTTTCCGGTAAGGCTGCCGTATCCTGAAACGTTTCGTTTGTTCCTGCAGCCTCCAGGTTTTCATCTGCTTCTGGTTCTTCCTCTGTTTCCGGTTCTTCTAACGAAGGCAGATCCCCGAGAGGCACATCCTCCGGAGGCAGACTGCTCTCAGCTGCCGGATGACCGGTTTCTTTCGCAGGACGGTCTGATTCCCAGAAAGCCCTGAGCCAGTGTACGACCGGTGCGAAAAGTTTGCGCAGCGCTCCTGACAGAACCGGTTCTTTCCCGGCAGAAAAAATACCGGTTTCTTTTTTCTTTTTGTCTGTCCCGGAGGATGATAAGTCAAGGACTACGCCATGATCCGCCTGCTTTGCAGTTTCCTTTTCTTTTTTGCGGACAGCAGACCGTCCACGCGACCCTTCTTTAAACCCCGGCGTATTTTCATAGGCTCTTACCGCCGGATTTTTTCTCTTATTGGTACTGCTGCCTCCCTGAAAATCATAGCTGCCCTTATTATTAATCTTATCGATCATGCGCTACACCACCTTTTTACTTTCGCCTGCCGTCAGGAACGTCTGCGCAGACTGCGGAGCTTTTCTTTCCACTCTTTCGGCACACGGTAAGATTCACAGATCTTTTGAATGGCTTTGTTATGCGTAAAATCATCCATCTGATCGTGCTGCAAAAATAAAAACGTCTGATCCGCAAACTTTGCAAAACATTCAGAAACGAGCCACGCCTGTGCCATTTTCACATAATATCCGTCGTTGTCAATCTCATTGCAGATCGCAAAAATCTTATCGATATGCGCCGCATCCACAAAATGTCCAAGTATGACGACAAGTCCAAACCGGATCCCGTATTCGGTATCTGCCAGAATCCAGTTCCATGCATATTCCCACCAGTATTCCGGTTTGCTTCGCATCCATTTATATGTGATGCAGCAGCTGTCGCAAACAGCCCAGTTATCAATTACCGGTACGAACAGATCCAGCCATTGCCGGCGGCGTTCACAATCCATAGGCGCATAACCGATCACAAGGCCAAACAGCATTTTTTCCTCGTAACAAAGCTCCCCCGCAGCCGCCTCCTGCAGCTGTATCAGATATTCCTCCGCATCCTTTTTTGCGATCTGCTTTGCGATCTGACGAAGCCTCGGCAGACGCACGCCCAGAATATCGGTCACCCCGGGCGCCAGTCTGCTTTGAAATGCGCGATAATCCGGCTCTGCCTCCTGCTCCAGCTGTGTTCTTATCTCCTGCCTGATCATGTAAACACTCCTGTCTGGATTTAAAACAACTCTTTACAATACTCCTGATATACCGAAAAAAAGCTGTCTGTCGTCAGGTCGTCCGACCGGCCCGCCTCCAGGGTATTCCAGGTATCCTGATACATCTTTTTGGATATCGTCCGGCTGTATGCGTCGTACACATCGCCAAACGCAGTCTTTTCTCTTTTTTGTACAATTTTGATTTTATTTGCATCGGTTAGTTCTTCATTAAACTTATTCACACAGTAAATAAAATAGTAACCGTCTTTTGTCTTAATACTGCTCGTCGCGGTTCCGTTATCCAGTGCAAACGCCGCTTTTTCAACTTCCTGCGGCAGCGCTCCCCTTCCGAACTGAATCTTCACCTCTTCCGCTTCGTTATAGGAACCGGCCAGCGTTGAAAAATCGCTGCCTGCGGCAAGCGCCCTTTTTACCTCGCGCGCTTTTTTCGCATCCGATACTACGATCTGCATCGCGTCCATAATGCGCGCCTCGTCGTCGCTCACTTCACTATTCACTCCTACAGTCAGCGATTTATAGAGTTTCTGAGCCAAAGCATAATCTTCATATAATTTCTGAATATCGGTCTGGCTCACTTCCAGATACGCCAGCTCTTTTTCGCTCAACGAATCGAAATAAGCCTTTGCCGCTTTTTCCACACCGGCGACTTCCTCGTCCGTCAGCGCGATCTCCCGATTCCTCGCCAGAGAATCCATACTTAATATTTTGGTCAGCTGCGCCATAGTCAGATTTTTAATATAATCTTCCAGCATCCCTTCCTGACTTTCCTGCTGCCACAAATCCACGCCGGCAACCGTTCCGTACAAATTCTGATAATTCACCAGATATACTTTTGCCTCTGAAAGAGAATAACTCTCTCCGTCTACCTTTAGTACCGGTTTTGACATAATCTGCGGTACATGGAGCGAATCTCCCTTACCACATCCTGCCATCAGACAGGATGTGAGTATTCCCGCACACAAAGAAACGATGATTCTCCTCTTCTTTTTCTTTTTTTTCATTCTAAACCTCTACGACCAGATATCTTCCATCCGGAAGTGAAAATACTTCGCTGGCCTCTTCCAACTCCTTCAGACTCATTCCCGCAACATCTGCGCCGCTTTCATCCAGATAGTCTTTTACTTCTGTCAGACTATCGCAGACAACCGCCAGGCAGTCCTCCAAAAACTCTTCCGCCTCTTCCTGCGTAGACGCTACTTCTTCCCGAAATAGCTGCGACTGGTGCTGTAAAAAATAATTCAGACATACTTCATCAAACTGATTCATCTTTTGCTGTGCCTCCTTTTTCTGTTTTGACTCTCTGATTTGATCTTCATGATCTGATATTTTTATCATAGTAGAAAACAGTTAAAAAGGCAATGCAATTTCTTCGATTTTTTGGAAAACCTGGTAAAGTTTTGCAACCGGAAGTCCGATCACGTTCTGATAATCCCCTTCGATCGTCTGTACAAAGCGGCCGCCGATGCCCTGCAGTCCATATCCGCCAGCCTTATCCATCGGTTCTCCGCTATGCACATACGCTGCTATTTCTTTGTCTGTCATTGGATAAAACCTGACGTTGGTACATTCGGCAAATGTGATACTCTGCCGCTTTCCTTTGCTGCTGATTGCCAGCGCAACGCCGG
Organism: uncultured Eubacterium sp.; assembly: GCA_910577225.1. Taxonomy (GTDB): domain Bacteria; phylum Bacillota; class Clostridia; order Lachnospirales; family Lachnospiraceae; genus Eubacterium_J. Next base: position 240,544 of record CAJTMV010000002.1, read on the forward strand.
TATAAACCTGATGCGTTGTTCCTGCAAGCATCTTTAGCATCTGTGTCGCCTGTAATTCATCGTCCGGTTTCCCAAGAATCCTCCCGTTGCACGTCACAACGGTATCCGCTCCAAGAATCAGATAGTCCGGATAGGGGTTTTCCTTCGTCCCGCATGCGCCAAATAGTCTTCGTTCCACTTCTTCCGCCTTTTGTCTGGACAATTCCTGAACGATATCCGACGGGCGGGAGGCTGTATATGTCTCGCTGCCTGTAGCACAGACGACCTCAAAGTCCGTAAACAGCTTTTTTAACAGTTCCTTTCTTCTTGGGGACGCGGACGCAAGAATGACGCGCATAGTACTCTCCTTTCTCCGCTTCGGTCTGGCATCTATACTTCCACCAGCTGTCCGAGCGAAAACGAATATATCAATTTTTCTTTTAATTTCTTTCCAGTTGCTTTCTGCAAAGCCTGCGCATACAATTCCAGCTGTACTTTATATCGTTCCCGCAGCTGCTCTTTTACCGCTGCCACATCCGTTTTATAATCCAGAATCACAAGCTGGTCATCTTCCACCCAGTATACATCCACAATTCCCTGAATCAGCACAAGCTGGTTTCCAGCTCCCTCGTACAGATCGCACGCCGGTATTCCCATTACAAACGGCTGTTCTTTATACAGCTCTCCCCGCTGGCTGGCCATCGCCATGCGTCTGGCCGCCGGACTATCCAGAAATCGCGCGATCGTGCGTGGACTGACCAGATCCTTCATCTCCTGCGTAATCCGCTGCTCCCTGAGCATACGCTCCATCTGTATGCGGATATCCGCGACGCGGTCCTTACTGTGAACGCTCTGTACAAAATCCACCTCTTCCAGTACCTTATGCACGGCGCTGCCCCGGAGCGCGCCAAAGTTTTCCTGCTGCGTGTGCACGCCCATAAAAGCAGGCACAGGCGCTGTCTGTTCTTTCTCAAACCACTGCTCCGGCTGTACTGCGGGAGCGTCTTCTTCCAGCACCACCTTTAACCGGTGCTTTAGTTCGGTAACGGATATTTTGGTCTTAAGATCGGTATCCGCCGCGAACGGATAATTCCAGGACAGCTTCCCGTCCAGCTGATCGTACAGCTCACGGTTCGCTGTCTGATAAAGCCCTGTCACCTGCGCCTGACTTAACTTTTCGATCGCCGCTTCTACCGTTTCCTGCAGCTGCAGCTGCTCTGGCTCACAGACGCGGACCTCATACAAATCCCGCTCCTGCATGGCGCATGGATAAATCCATTCCAGATAAGAGGATGCCCGGTATCTTGTAAAATAATCCATGGTACGCCCGGTATCCGAATCCAGCTCTTTGACCGCAGCGGTCATAATCAGCTTTTCTTTTGCTCTTGTCAGCGCCACGTAGAGCACGCGCAGCTCTTCCCCCTGATTTTCAATCCCGATTTCATTTTCCAATATCTTTTTGATAAATCCAGGTTTACGGGTTCTTTTTTCCGTATCTATTTCATCCAGTCCGATTCCATACTCCGGATGAAGTACGAGACGGCTGCGAATATCCTGCCTGTTAAACTGTTTCCCCATGCCGCTGACAAATACGACCGGAAACTCGAGACCTTTGCTTTTGTGAATGCTCATAATCCGTACAACGTCTTCGTTTTCACCGGTAATATCCGCTTCTCCAAAATCTATTTCATATTTTTTTAATTTTTCAATATACCGCACAAAATGAAACAGTCCCTGATAGCTGGTCTTTTCATACGCAATGGCTTTTTCCAGCAGCATGTCGATGTTTGCCCGACGCTGTTCCCCGGCGGGCATTGCCTGAATATACGACGCATATCCGGTTTCCTGCAAAACGATCTGTATCAGCTTATGAATCGGCGTATAAGACGTCAGGCTTCTGAGCCTTCGATATCGCTGCAAAAACGCGTCCGCTTTTACCCGCAGCGGGTCCTCTTCACTGGCATACTGCGCAAAATCTTCCAGCGCCAGAAAGTAAAAATGTTCCTTTCCAAACGTGCGTATCCGCGCCAGCTCCTGCCCGTTCATGCCTCCGATCGGCGACGTCAGCACTGCTGCCGTCGGAATATCCTGCAGCGGATTATCCAGCATCGACAGCATACTCAGAATCGTCCGTATCTCCAGAGTACCAAAATATCCGGTTCTGGAAGACGTGTGCGCCGGAATGCCCGCTTCTGTCAGCACCTTTAAAAACAGCTCCGACCATCCGGTCATACTGCGCAGTAATATTACCATATCTCCATACCGCACCCTGCGCAGCTGTCCGCTTTCCCGATCTGTCACCATCTGCGTTTCCAGCAGTTCCCGTATCCGGGCCGCGATCATACGCGCCTCCAGTTCCTGCAGACTTTGCATATGCGCCTGTTCCAGCTCTTCCTGCGAAGCCTTTGCCAGCAGCAGCTCGCTTTGAAACATCTGCGGCTGATCCGGCTGCGGATAGGACGCTCCCGCGTAAAGCGCAGCCTGCTGATCGTATTCCACATTTCCCAGATCTTCGTGCATAATCTGATAAAAGATCTGGTTTACCGACGCTACGACCTGCGTCCGGCTGCGGAAATTTTTATGCAGATCGATTTTTTGCCTGCTGCTTTCTTCATCCGTATAGGTTTTATATTTTTCCATAAACAGCTCTGGTCTTGCCAGACGAAAACGATAAATACTCTGCTTCACGTCGCCGACCATAAAAATATTGTGCTCTCCCAGCTCTTCGCGCGATACCGCCTTTAAAATCGTCTCCTGCACATAGTTACTGTCCTGGTATTCGTCGATCATAATCTCTTCAAACATTTCGCGCAGCTCTGCCGCCGCAGCCGTCGGTTTCTTTGTATCCGCGTCTACCAGTATGCGCAGCGCAAAATGTTCAATATCCGAAAAATCCAGCACATTTCGTTCCTTTTTCTGCGTCTGATACGCGTCTGTAAATGTCCTGGTCAGCTCCGCCAGCGCCGCGATATCGGGTAAAACAGCATGGATGCCGGAAAGTATTGTGTCCGGCTGCTGATAAAAATACGACTCTTTGATTTTTCCAAGCGTATCCTTTACCGTTTTGCGTATGCTTTTCACCTGTTCCTGCTTTTCTTTGCTGCCGTCGTACTTTCGGTTCACGCCGAGTTTGGTAAAGCGCAGATGCAGCATTTTGTCACTGTACGCCTGATAAGTACGACAGCCGCACAGCTGTTCCAGCAGGGCCTGATCGTCTTCGATCGCCGCCAGATACATCCCCGGGCCGTCCTCCTGCGCGCATATCCTTCTGGCTGATTCCGTCTGCTTCTTTAAGTCATGCATCACATACCCAAGATACCGCAGCAGACCATGCATCCACTTTTGTTCGTCCAGCGTCCGTTCATCCAGCTGATAATATGCAGGCAGTGCGGCAAGCCATTCCTGCGGCCATGGATAGCTCTGTGAAAAATCATACAGCCGCATCATAAAATCGACCAGCACAGCATCGCTTTTTGCCGTCGCATAACGGTCTGCCAGCCGCAGAAATCCTTCCGAACGCTGCTGATAACACTGCTCCATAACGGTACGCGCCACATCCTGTTTTAACAGCTCAAGCTCCCCGGGATCCGCAATCCGAAACGACGGCTCCAGATCGATCGTCTGAAAATAATTGCGCACCACATACAGACAAAAGCTGTCAATCGTCGTAATCTGCGCATTATGCACCAGCGTTGCCTGCCGCTGCAGACTGCTGTTGTCCGGTTCCTCTTCCAGCTTTTTTTCTATGGCCTGGCTGATACGTTCACGCATTTCTGCCGCCGCTGCCTTTGTAAACGTTACGACCAGCATCCGGTCGATATCGGTCGGATGCTGTCTGTCCAGTACTTTCTGCACAATACGTTCTACCAATACTGCCGTCTTTCCGGAACCTGCAGCTGCAGAAACCAGAAGATTACGGTTTCTTAACGTAATTACCTGCTGCTGTTCGTTTGTCCATGTCATTCCCATAGTTCCCTGCCTTTATTTAAAATCGCTGCCCGTTGCTCTGTTTCTAACCGCTGCGACAGGCTGCCCGAACGATTACTCTTTCTTCATCTGTTCCAGAATATCCGCCGCCTGATCTGATTTTTCCAGTCTGCGAAAAGAAAATCCGTCGATCTTTTCGTCAAAACCGCACACGCTGCGGTACTCGCAGTATTCGCACGGCGTCCGTCCGTTCAGCTCGTACGGATTGACTGAAATCTCTCCATGCATCATGCGAACGCCAAGCTCTGCAATTTTGCGGTTCACATAATCTGAAATCGTCCCGAACTGTTCCTGCGAGATTGCTTTGGAATTTTTGCGCAGCGTGCCGTCTTTGTTTTCCGTAACTGGCAGTATGCTGGAAGAAGACTGCATCTGCTGATCCATCGCCCGGTATACGATCGGATCTTCATCCACATATCCGTCCAGCTTCAGCTTTGCGAAAATCTGTTCCCGAATCTCCTCCTCGGTCAGTTCCTGATCCGTATCCAGCAGCGGATCGTCGATATGATAGTAAAAAATACCAGCCGGACGGACCGTTTTATCCGGATGCTTTTCACGCATCAGCTCGACCGCCGCATTCAGATAAACAACCAGCTGCAGCTGGAGTCCATGATAGAACGACAGCAGCTGAAAGCTGGTATTTCCGGATTTATAATCGATCACTCTGACATATACTTCCTGTTCTCTCTCCCATACGTCCATACGATCGATACGGCCGCGCAGACGCATCTTTTCTTCCTCGCCAAGCTGGAAATTAATCGCATCCAGCCTGCTGACATACTGGAACGCCACCTCGTAATTTTCCGGAAGAAAGCAGCCGCTTCGTATCTGGCGTCCCAGCACATCGACCGTCCGGTTCAGTACTTTTTCCATCCGCCGCACGAGATAAATGTTGCGCTCCCCATCTGCCAGGGCCGTATTTTTGCATGCCGCAATCGCCTGATCGATCGCTTCTTTGGCATACTGCTCCTGCCGCTCCCCTGTCAGCTGAAACCAGTCGTCTCCTGCCGCCTGCATTCTGCGGGCGAACTGTTCGAGCGCATCATGCAATATGCTTCCAAAATCCACCGGCTCAAATTCATTCAGCTGCCGTCTGGTCAGCTTTAACCCATACTGAAGAAAATGCGCAAACGCACATCCTGCAAACCGCTCCAGACGCGTTACGGAGTTTTCCAAAACCGTGCCATAGAGCTGCCGCGCAATCTCTCTGCCAAGCTGCGAATCCTCATGCACAAAAAACGCCGCGTTCACATAATCAGAAATCGTCAGTTTCCAGGACTCCTGATTCATATACCAGGCATACAATGCTTTCCATTCCTCCGCGGTTTCTCCGTTTTTCGCCTGTGCCAGTCCGCGTAAAAAATACTGCATACTGCTTTTTGCGGTTGCCGTCTCCTCTTTTGGCGTACGTATGGCAAGCTGCGGAAACATCTTTTGTATAACCCCGATCAGATAGGATTTCCGTCTCGTAGTTCCTTCCTGTCCAGCCTGCGAATAGGTCAGATACAGCCGGTTCGACGGTTTGGTCAGATTCAGATACAGATAAAACTTCTGAATAAACGCCTTCTCTCTGGCCGTCGGCGCCAGCACAAGCTCCGATGAAAGCAGTTTTTCACGTTCATATTCAGAGAGAATCCCGTTTACAGATTCCTGTTTTGGAACCATACCGTCATTGACCCCGATAAAAAATAATACTTTAATATGCTCCAGCCTTGTCCGCTCGATATCGCCAAACAATACCCGGTCATATCCGGGCGGAATAATCCCTACCTGGGACGCTTCAAATCCCGCGTCCAGAATCTCCGCAAATTCTTTCCCGGATACCGTTTCCTCTCCCAGCAACGAAACGACCTTGTCCAGCAGCTGTATTACAATCTCATAAATCTGCTCGTTTTCCTTTGCCTGCGCCAGCATCCCCTGTATTTCAAACTGCTGTCTTTGCTCCTCCACCTGTTCCCGAACCCTGAGAGCGACAAGCAGCTCATACAAAGCGGCTGCCATTTCCCGCACAGTCGCTCCCTTTTTTTTCATCACTTCGTGAAACGGTAAAAAACAGGAAATCAACGCCTCGCGCGCTTCGTTTAATGTTTCCAGCTCCGCTTCTTCCAGCCAGTCCGCCGTACGCACCCAGCTTTTTTTCAGCCGGCCGAATCCACGAATCCCAAATGCCAGCAGATAGTTTTCCATCAGATCCGTCGTATACGAATCCATGCCGCTTAATCCGCTCTTTAAATAGCGCGTCACGCTTTCATAAGAATAATCGGACGTCTCCATTTCCAAAACCGCACGCACCAGTTCCGTCATTGGATGAAACAGTATATTTTTTTTCTGATCGATAAAAATCGGAACCTGATACAGTTCAAAAATCTCCTCCGCATAATTGGCATACGAAGGTACGTCTGCCGTCACAACCGCCAGATCCATATACCGGTAATGCTCTTTGGACACAAGCCTCCGGATTTCTCCCGCTACGAAACGCAGCTCGTCCTTCGGCTGAAACAGACTGCAGATCTGAATCTCCTGCTGCTCTTTTTCATATCTGTCCGGACAGTTTCGAAACAGATTCTGTTCCAGATGAAAGATCGCCGGAGCGTTTTTAAATCGTTTCTGACGCCCCAGGCCGGTCAGCACCGGATCCAGGATTTCCACTTTCTGACGTCTGGCCGTATCACAGAGTCCCTGAACGGTCTTTTTACTTAAATAAAATAAATCGTGAATATCCGGCTCTCCATATATCGGATCTCTTTCGTCGATCGTTACCGCGATCTGCACGCTTTCAGCCAGCACGAACAGTTCTTCCAAAAACGCGTGCTGCACAGGCGTAAAGCCGGTATAACCATCGAGTACGACAACGCTGCCCCGCAGCATTTCCGATTCCGGCGCCACCTTTGTAAGCAGATTCACAACCTCATCCGCCGTTACATATTTTCCTTCCAGATAATCCAAAAACCCACGGTAAAGCGTCACAATATCATTCAGCTTATACCAGAGTGCATTTTTATGCTCAAGCGTATCCGTAACCCGCTCCAGATCTTCGATCGATATGTGATACTGGGTCAGTTCCGAGATCAGCGACTTCATTTCGCTGATATATCCGGTCTTTCTGATATTGGCGCCCAGCAGCTGCAGCCTGTCTGCCTGTTCCATCGCCACATTCCGCAGCACCAGATTTTTTCCGTTTTCTTCCAATACGACGATATCCATCATGCCCAGATCGTCAAACACCCGATAAGCCAGCCGCTGAAAGCTCAGCACATCGATATTTAAAATCGCATGCGCCGGATGTCTGTCTACAAATTCTCTCTGCGTCTGCATCGTAAACTGTTCCGGTACGAGAAACAAAAAATTTTTGTCCGGATATTGCATTGCCTGTTCCAGCACATGTTCATAAAGCCAGGAAGATTTTCCGCTGCCGGAATTGCCTAAGATAAACTGTAATGCCATCGATTCGATTACTCCTTTCAGCAATGAACGATACCCGACGGGTATACGGCGGACGACGCTGCATAAAGCAGCGTCGTTCACACAGCCACATCAACGCAGCCCGAGCTTTTCTTACAGTTTTGTAAAAATCTCTGTCTCGTGCTTTAGCTTTGTAGCAATCCCTTTGTTTTCGCTCATTTGAACGTTAATATTTTCCATATCCGTAACAAGTACCTGCATATTTTCAGCTGTTCCGCTGACGCCGCTGACACCTTCGTCGATGGCGACGCTAATCGTATGTATGGAATCCGCGATTTCGGCCACGGATTCTTTGAGCGTATCGGTCTTAACGTCAAACTCCTGCATCACTTCTTCGATATAAGTCGCGTTTTTCTTGTAAGCGTCCCCAGCTGATACAAATGCTTCAAACTCCGGCAAAATCGATTCGTTCATATAAGTCACCAGACTCTGTGCATGATCGGCCAGATTACGGACTGCTTCTGTTACGATAACATTAATCCGCTGGATATTATTGGCCGATTCTCTTGTCGCTGCCGCCAGCTGACTGATCTCGCCCGCAACGACCGCAAAGCCTCTTCCTGCTTCTCCGGCTCTTGCCGCCTCAATCGACGCGTTCAGGGCGAGCAGATTGGTCTGACTTGCCACGCTTAAGATATCGCTCGTGAGCGTATTGACCTGATCGACGCTTTTGCTATTTTCAATTGCCTCGTTTAATACAGATAAAATCTCGCTGATCTTAACGCTGGTCGTCTCCATATTATTACGTGCCTTGTCTGCGATTTCCTCTGCGTGTACTTTCATCTGTCTGGAATATCCGTTGATCTCTGTCGAACGATCTGCAATATTGATCACCTCATCGTTTACAGATTCCGCATTTTCGCTGATGGTCTGCGCGTTATTCGACACTGCCTCCATCGTCGCGGACAGCTCTTCGGTCAGTGCGGACAGCTCTGAGACGCTGTTGTTGGATGTCGTTACATTGTCCATAACCTCAGATACGACGACGTCCATTTTCTGTGAATTATCGGTAATAATCCGGAAAATGTTCTGCAGTTTTTCCAAAAAGACGTTGATGCCTTCTCCCAGAGCAGCGATTTCATCGTTGGACAAAATAGCGACACGTTTTGTCAGATCGCCTTCTTTTTGATCGATGCCCTGAATAATTTCGGATAAGTCGTGCTCCGCCTTTGCAATTGGCCGTAATACGTGTCTGTTCGAGCTGTATATCGCATACAAAACAGCCAGTACGCTGACTGCGATTGTAATGCCGTTCGTCACAAGGCTGACCGAATATACGCGCGAAAGCTGTGCTCTGGCTTCCTGTGCCGCCTGTGTTGCATGCTCCCCGATCACGCTGATATCGTTTAATATTTTCTCAACACATGGCGCTACTTCCGTACTTGCCGCGGTATTTGCCAAAGATCTCTGTACGTTTGCGCTAAACGCGCATACCCTGCGCAGCGCCAGCGTCAGTTCGTCAAACTGAGCCTGCATTTCCTGATAATATTGTTTGTCCCCTTCGATCAGATACTGCTCATAATTTTTCAGACTTTGCGCAAGCGTTACTTCGTTTGCCTTGATCGTATTTACCGTATCGATCATAGTTTTTGAATTAATCGCTACCGCATGGGACAGTCCCAGATTATGTAACTGCTGCACCTGTTCCCTGATCGAGCTTAACTCCGTAAGGCTCGTCATGGAATGATCGGCAATCTCTGAGGCATTCTGATTTACTTTTTGTATGTTGAATATCGCAATCAGATTCGACACAATGGCAACGATGCCCAGAATCAGGACTGGCAGCATAATGCGCACTTTAATACTTCTGTGCTTTGTTCGTTTCTTTTCCATCCAGACGTCCCTCCTATTCCGTTATGTCGCTGACCATTTCATCCAGCAGATCCTGCAGCGGTACATTGCCAGGATTTCCGGCTGCCATCGTTATGCCAAAGCTCTGCACCGGATCCCAGTATTTTTGTCCGACTTTTTGCAGTACGCCAAATGCAGACTGATCCAGCACAGCCAGAATCGCTGCGTTTCTCTGAATTTCATCCGATGCTGCGGCATTTTTATTCGAAGGCCCGCGTTCGGCCCGTTCAAACCGGAATTTCTGACTTTCCTCGCCCGTTAAATACTCTGCCAGTTTTTCCGCCCATGCTTTATGTCCGGAGTAAGCGTTGACGCCCAGCAGCCGATATCCTGTAAAAGACGCCATCTGCACCTGTTTACCGGCACATGTATATGTAGGCAGTCTGCAGGCGCCGTAATCCTCTCCAAAAGCCTTTTTCACAGAGGCAATATCCCACACGCCGCTGACCAGCGCAATTACCCCGCCGTCCAGGGCAGCCTTTGCCGGCGCTGCATCGCTTAAAAATCCGGGATTTCTTGCGATCGAAAGCATCCCTCTGGCCACATCCAGTCCGGTAATCTCGCCCTCGGAACGATTCCAGTCGCAGGAATTGGTCAGTCCGTCTTCGTTCAGACTCAGCGTAAGGCCTGTATTTCCGAAAAAGGAATACAGATACCAGCCGCTTGACCAGTCCATGGCAAACTTTTTATTATTTTGTGCACAAATGTCCAGAATACGGTCCAGAGATTTTACGTCGTTTTCTGTAAAATAAGACTTGTCATAGTATAGAAAATAGCCGTTGTCGGCGGTCAGCGGATAAGCGTACAGTGTTCCTTCTACAGAAGCCGCAGCAGCAGCCCCTTCCAGATTTGCCGCCGCGATCGCGTCTGCATTTGTCACTTCTTCCATCACGCCGGACGATACCATTGCCAGCAGCTGATCATCCGGCAGGCTGAACACATCCGCTCCGTTATTAACATCCGCTAAAAGTACGTCTTTACATTCGGAGGCCGGAACCGGTTCGCACTCTACCGTAAGATTCGCCTCGCCCTTGTGGTCGCTGATAAACGTGTCAATCTGTTCCTGAAACAACGACAGTTCGTCTTCATCGCACCAAAACCGCAGATTTACATTTCCACTATCGGTACCGGTATCCTGTCCGGTCTGTTCCTCTGCAGCTGTCTGGTCAGAATCTGCTGCTGTGTCTGTCTTTTTTTCCTCTGACGGCGAATTCCCGCAGCCGCTCAGACAGGTGGATACAAACACAGATGCTGCCAGCATAAATACCAGTTTCTTTTTCATATGCTGCTCTCCTCTTTTCATTCAAAATAATTTCAACTGTATCAATTCCCCTATTTCGAATTCCCTATGAACTATAATAACAGATTTTTTTATGTAATGCCACCATCTTTTGTATAAAATGTGGGAAACACTCCGTTTTTTCTATTTTTTCTATAACAAAAAACAGTGCAGTCATTCCTTTCGGAATCGATTGCACTGTGACAGATGATTCTTCATTCTAAAAACTCTTTTTTCCTGCAGCTGTTCCTATATGCCAGTTAATATCGCCTGGAATGACAAAGAACATGCAATCTGCCATTTGAATCTTTTATTCGGAGATTTCTTATATTGCTTTCATCATCTGGTATTGTGACATTTAGTTTATGGTGTCTGGTATCAATTTCATAAATCAGTCCCTGAAACATTGTTGCGCTTAAAATCAACTGAAATGGAACATTGCTCAAATCTTTACAGGCAACAATATGTGTATTTGGATAAATAAGCTCACCTATCACAATCTTTTGTACTTCATATAAATTTCCTTTCGTACTTCCGCCAAATCCACGGAAAGAAATATCTTTTTTTAACATTCTTCCGCCTAAATCGTTTATTATTCTTTCTTCCGCAGTCCAGATTGGGAATAATGCTCCTGTATCCAGCAATGCTCTGAAATTATTCCAGTTTTCTAATTTTACAACCGGACGCAGGCTGTTTTTCGATAGCGATAAAATAAATTGTTTCATACGAAATACCCCGCTGTACCCATCTGAAAAACATGATCCGGTGTCGTATATATCCCCAGCAGATTACCCTTTGTCTGAATCTGCATTCGTGTCAGCTCATTTTTTGATCTGTCCGTATATTTTACAATGGCAGACTTTATCGTTGCGTCATTATCTGGTTCATATTCTACCTCTTCCAATCCCACCCACTGGTCTGGATATCTTTCCTGTATCTCTTCCCATGTTAATCTTTCAGACATTCAAAAACTCCCTGCATTCATACTCACATTAAATATTTATCATACATCCGTTTCTATATCGTTAAGTATGCCACACCGCCAGATAATTCCCTCGACGGCTTCTTCTTATGGCCTTCCATCCCCATCCTCAAAACTGCTTAACTTCATCGCCTGATCCGCCGCGATACACGCATCGATGATCTCCTGAATATCCCCGTTCAGAATCTTATCCAGTTTATACAAAGTCAGATTAATCCGATGATCGGTCACACGTCCCTGCGGGAAGTTGTAAGTGCGGATTTTTTCAGAACGGTCGCCTGTTCCAATCTGGCTGCGGCGTGCCTGCGACTCCGCGTCCTGTTTCTTTTGCAGCTCCAGATCGTACAATTTCGCACGCAGCAGCGCAAACGCCTTTTCCTTATTTTGCAGCTGTGATTTTTCCGTCTGACTGTAAATGACAATCCCTGTCGGATAGTGCGTCAGACGTACGGCCGAATCTGTCGTATTGACACACTGTCCGCCGTTTCCGGATGCACGCATAACGTCGATACGGATATCTTTTTCATCGATCTGCACATCGACTTCTTCCGCTTCCGGCATAACGGCAACCGTAATGGTCGAAGTGTGAATGCGCCCCTGCGATTCCGTTTCCGGCACACGCTGTACGCGGTGAACGCCGGATTCAAATTTCAGTCTGGAGTAAGCTCCCTGTCCGGACACCATAAAGTTGACAGATTTCATCCCGCCGATTCCGATTTCTTCGATCTCGAGCGTTTCTATTTTCCAATGGCAGCTCTCTGCATAATGCACATACATCCGGTAGATTTCCGCTGCAAATAAGGCCGCTTCATCTCCTCCTGCTCCGGCGCGGATTTCCACAACGACATTTTTTTCATCATTCGGATCTTTTGGAAGCAGCAGTATTTTCAGCTTGTTTTCCAGTTCCGCAACCGCTGCCTTGGATTCGTTTAATTCTTCCTTGGCAAGCTCCCGCAGCTCATCGTCAGACTCTTCCTCCAGCATCGTCAGACTGTCTTCAATGCCCTGCTTCGCTTTTTTGTATGCTCCGTAAGTCTCTACGATTGGCGCCAGATTGCTCTGCTCTTTCATCAGATTGCGAAAACGGTTCGTATCGTTCGCAACGTCCGGCTCGCTGAGCTGATTCATCACTTCCTCATACCGAAGCAGCAGATCTTCTAATCTATCAAACATATTCATCCTCCATACTCATTCCTATATCCGGCCTTTTACCACCCGCTCGTGATGTGCCAGATCTTTAATCACCGACACTTCCCGATAACCGGCCGCACACATCATATTGGTTACTGCCGGGCCCTGATCATAGCCGATCTCCAGATACAGATAGCCGTCCTGGTTCAGATAATCTTTGCTCTGTGCGATAATCTGACGATAAAAATGCAGACCGTCCTCTCCTCCGTCCAGCGCTCCAACCGGCTCAAAATCGCGCACTTCCGGCATCAGATTCAAAATATCCTCCTGCGCGATATAAGGCGGATTGGATACGATCAGATCGAATCGTCCGCTTATATTTTCATACAGATTGCTCCGTACCCAGTCAATATCCACCTCATGCAGTTTTCCATTTTCTTTTGCCACGAGCAGCGCCTGTTTGGAAATATCGCTGCCAGTCGCAGTCATTCCATGCGCGTTTTTCATCAGACTGATAATCACACATCCGGAGCCTGTACCAAGATCCAAAACGCGCATTCCCGGCTGACAAATCTTTAACGCTTCCTCTACAAGCGTTTCCGTATCCTGCCTTGGAATCAGCACATTCGAATTCACCTTAAAATTCAGGCCCATAAACTCCTGCTCGCCGGTAATATACTGCAGCGGAATCCGTTCCGCCCGCTTGCGGACTGCGATCTCGTATTCCGACTGCTGTTCCAGTGTCAAAGAATCTTCCATATGCGAATAATAAAAGGTCAGATTGATCTTACATACCGTTTCCAGCAGCAGCCAGGCATCCAGCTTTGCGTCTGCAACGCCTGCCTGCTCCAGTGCCGCGCTTCCCCAGTCAATCGCTTGCTTATATGTCATGCCATCCCTCCATCCCTGATCATGGCAGATCTTCCTTTTCCCTAATATATGCTTCCCAGTCAAATACGGCCTCAACCGACGCGATTCCGACCTCTATCATATCATCGTCCGGCTCCTTTGTCGTCAGCTTCTGCAGCGCCATCCCCGGCATGCTGATCAGACGGATCCAAATACAATCGCTTCTTCCTGCCAGCCGGATCAGCTCGTATGCACATCCGGCAATCACAGGCACAAGCAGCAGCCGAACGAAAATCCGCATCAGTCCTGAATCCGTACGGATAAACAAAAAGAAAATAATACTGATACAAACGACCAGAAATAAAAAACTGGTACCGCACCGTTTATGCAAACGTGAACTTTTCCTTACATTTTCAACATTTAACTCCATACCATGTTCAATGCAGTTAATACACTTATGTTCCGCTCCATGATACATAAACACCCGCTGAATATCTTCCAGCCTGGCTATCAGCAGTATATATCCTAAAAAAATCGCCATACGCAATACGCCTTCCAATATCGACACAACAATCTGCGAAGCGATCCATTTTTGAAACAACGTCGAAATCAGATACGGAATCAGCATAAAAAGAACGACCGCCGCCAAAACGGAAACCGCCATGGTCATCCCCATGACCGCCGACTCTTTGTTCTGTCCGGATTTTTTCGTATCCTGCTTTTTCCTCGTCTCCGGCTCTTCTTCAAAAAAAGAGGCTGAATACATCAGCGTTTTCATACCGAGCGTCAAAGACTCGATAAAATTTAAAACTCCTCTGATAAAAGGCATCTTTTTGATTTTCGTATCTGGCAGAATGCCCCTGTATACGTTTTTATCTACAATAATCTCGCCGTCAGGCTTGCGTACGGCAACGGCATACTGATCTTTGTTTTTCATCATTACGCCTTCCATCACAGCCTGTCCGCCTATTCCGGAATATCTCATGCACGTCCCCATCTGTATCTGATATCATACGTTAATATAAACATTTCTTTCCATGCAGTTGCCCAAATTCAACAAAAAGGTTGAGATTTCACAACCTCAACCTTGTCTGCCTCATTTTATGTTCTATTTCATGCCATATTTCTTATTGAACTGCTCAATACGTCCACGCGCCTGGCTAGCCTTCTGCTGACCGGTGTAGAACGGATGACACTTGGAACAAATTTCAACGTGAAGCTCCTTTTTTGTCGAACCTGTTACAAATGTGTTGCCACAGTTACATGTAACGGTCGCCTGATAGTATTCCGGCTGAATATCTGTTTTCATTATTTTCACCTCGCATGTATCATAATCAATAAATCTCGCTCGAAAAATTAACAGCGATATTATAGTAGCATATTCATAATTTATATGCAAGAGGTTTTTCATATTATTATGGATTTTTTTAAACGTATCCCTTATACCCTGCGTTTTTTCACCAGCTGTATAAAATCACGGTTATTATTCGTATGTGAAAACATATTTAAAATATTTTCAACCGCTTCGTCCGTCTTCATACCGTTGATGCCTTTACGCATAATATCTACCGCCTCTTTTTCTTCCCTGTCTAACAGCAGATCTTCTCTTCGCGTACCGGATTTTACAATATCGATCGCCGGAAATACTCTTCGTTCCGATAATTTGCGGTCCAGAACAAGCTCCATATTACCGGTTCCCTTAAACTCCTCATATATAACGTCGTCCATTTTGCTGCCGGTATCTACCAGCGCAGAAGCAAGTACCGTCAGACTGCCGCCCTCGCGCATATTTCTGGCCGCGCCAAAAAAACGTTTCGGCATGTGCAGCGCCGCCGGGTCCAGACCGCCGGAAAGCGTACGTCCGCTTGGCGGTACTGTCAGGTTGTAGGCTCTTGCCAGACGCGTAATACTGTCAAGCAGAATCAAAACGTCCTGTTTATGCTCCACCAGACGCTTGGCACGCTCGATGACCATTTCTGACACACGTTTATGATGCTCCGGAAGCTCGTCAAAGGTTGAATAAATCACCTCTACATTATTTCCTTCAATCGCTTCTTTGATATCCGTAACTTCCTCAGGACGCTCGTCGATCAGCAAAATGATCAGATGTATTTCCGGATTATTGACTTTGACCGCCTGCGCAATCTGCTTGAGCAGCGTCGTTTTTCCTGCTTTTGGCGGCGATACGATCATCCCTCTCTGCCCCTTGCCTATCGGCGACACAAGATCTACGATCCGCATCGAAGTCGTCGTCCGGTTCGTTTCCAGCCGCAGTCTTTCATTTGGAAACACCGGCGTCAGATCTTCAAAATTTCTTCTTTGCGCCACAACCGACGGATGATAGCCATTAATCGTCGTAATATATAATAATGCGCTGAACTTCTCGCCCTGCGTCTTAATTCTCGTATTCCCGCGTACAATATCCCCCGTTTTCAGCCCAAACCGACGAATCTGGGACGGTGACACATATACGTCATGCTCGCCGGGCAGGTAATTCTCACATCGGATAAAACCATACCCATCCGGCATAACCTCTAAGATTCCGTCTGCGGTAACGCCGCTGTCCAGTTCCGGATTAATATCTTCTTTATTATCCTCCTGTCTGCGCGGTCTGATATCCCTGGCCATATTCTGTCCCTGCTGCTCCGGCCGGTTCGGCCGGTCATACGTCCGATTCGGCCTTTCGGTCCGGCTGGCCTGCTCATAGCGTCCTGTCTCCACCTGTTCAGCTTCTGGCTTGTCCGGCTTTTCATTCCCTGCGTGTTTCGATTCTTCCGCTCCTGTGTCTTCCATATCCGGCTTCTCAGGCTGTGCCTGCCCGCTTTGTTCTTTGAGCTTATCATCTTCTGTTACCATCCGATCGATCAGATCAGATTTTTTTAATGCACTAACGCCTTTTAATCCGCGCGCTTTCGCAAGCTCTCTTAACACGGCCAAAGACAATGTTTCATATTTTTCCCTCATTAAAATTCTCCTTAATCTTCGTAATATTGGGATTGCTAAATCCGAATGCCATAAAAACTGCTGAAGTCTGTTTGAACAAAACTGTGAATTCAATCTGACTATAGATACGTGATTAGATGTATTATACACTATTATGTTGAAAATAGGAAGACTTTTCTATAAAAAGCCGCTGAATTTTCCACAGTAACACTGAAGCGGCTGTGCGGACGCGTCCGCACAGCCTGCCCTTCCTTACGCTTTGAGCTTTTTTACACTGCTAAAGCTGCCATACACGCGTTTTCCGTCTGTTCCGGTCACATAAGCGCGGACTTTGTAATAACAGGTCTTTCCCTGCTTCTGGCTGGTGTCGGCGTATTTTGCCGTCTTTGCGTTTTTGACTGTTTTTACGCGTGTATAAGTTCCATTTTTCTTTGTGCTTTTATAAATCTGATAACCGTCTGCGGATTTCACTGCATTCCAGCGAAGGACTGCCTTTTTGGATGTATTCCTTTTTACGGACAGATTTGCTATTTTTTCCGGCGCTGTCGTTATCCTGGAAACAGAAGAAAATGTCCCGTAGATTCTGCTGCCGTCAGCTGCCGTCTGGAATGCGCGCACACGGAACGCATAAGCCGTGCCATATTCCATCGTTTTGGAATAAGACGTTTTTTCTGCTTTGGCTATGGTCTTTATGCGGGTATATTTTTTTGTTTTCTCTTCATAACGGTAAATCTGGTAACCGTCCGCGTCACTGATCTGATTCCATTTAAAAGAAACGTTTCTGCTCTTGCTTTTTGCAGCGACCTTTAGCTTCGGCGCCGGCTGGCTGCGAAACTGTGACGGATCCGGCGTACTGGCATCCGTATTTGTATCGTCGGATGTATCAGGAGCCGTATCCGGTATCGCCGGCTGGTCCGGACTGGCTGTATGATCCGGTACGTTCGGCGTCACCGGATAGCCCGGCGCGTCCGATTCTGCCGGATGATACGGTGTCTGCGGTGTGGACGGCGTGTCTGCTGCCGCGCCGGTACACGTCACCGGACCTGTGCCGGATAGCGGCACGATCTGTATCGACGCAGAGGCAGCGCTGATATAACGGAGTACCGGCTGCTGATCGTCCGGCTTTGCGCCTGTAAATGCTGCCTGTACCCGAAAGGACGAACTGGCAGAAGGCAGCTTCAGCGTACCAATGACCGCCTGATTTCCGCCCGCAAAAATATCCTGATCATTTTTATGCGCCACTATAATATCCGCGAAATATCTGCCATCCTGACCAGTGATCGAAGCGTCGCGGACGCCGTCCGGTTTTTGCGTGTTCAATATGGCATCTGAAAATTGAAATTCCGGCTGCTGTACCTCCCCCTGGAGTACGGATACCGACAGCCAGAAGCGTACGGCGGTAATCGGTTCCGGTTCTTCCTGCGGTTTTTCAAGTATCACTCTGATCTCTTTGTTTTGCGCTACAAGCTCTCCTCCCGCGTCCGCAGATACGGTAACCGGTGCAAACCAAAGGATGGCCAGGAGAAACATTGTCATGCAGCATATCTTTTTCATTCTTATCTTCATAGATCTGTCTTTAACCTCCCTGGACGATCGTAAGCAACTGTTCCGGCAGTCCGGACGCTGTCCTGCGCTTTGGACTGCCGTTATAAGATCTGTTAATAAGTACTTCCTGTCAGTGTAATTGCCGGCAGGCTGGACGGTACCGGTATCAGCTGTGTATCGCTGACGATACGTTCTCCCTGCATCGTCAGCGCCTCGTCTACGCGATACAGCTCTCCCCGTACGCTCTGCAGATTTTGAATGGTTTCTTCACTCCAGTGTTCCGGTTCCACATAATAGACAAAGGTACCCTCCGATGTCTCGCCCAGATTGCCGTCTTTTGGATCCGGTGCAAAAATAACCTGTCCGGCCTGAACGTTTCCGTCTTTTGCGCCAATGACATTGCCATCTGCGTCATACAGCAAAATCACATTATAGGCAGGATTTCCTTTGTATGTACCGGTAAAGATCAAAGACCCCGCCGGAATAACGTCCTGCGCGCCGGTTCCATATTTATAGTCCGCTTCCAGTCTGCCAATTGCATGCTGCCCGTTTTCTGCTGTCAAAAACTCCAGATTGTCTCCGGACGGGCCGCAGATTTGAATTTCCTGAATGGTTAACGGAGCAGATTTTTTCATTGTAAGTCTGATATATCTGGCGTCATACGTACCAATCCAGTTTTTCTGTTCCGTTTCTTTTACAGCGTCAAACCATACTGCCTTTTGTTCGGTTCCGGCTGCATCTTTCAGTCCTGCGTCGTCTTTTTTTACTGTCTGCCAGTCGTCCTTTCCATTCTGACTGATTTCTACCGTCAAAGAATCGATACTGCTGCCCTGGTATTTCAAAGCGGTAACTGCCTGGATACTATGCATATCGATCGTAACGGACGCCGTGTCAGCAGCGCTGTCCGCCGCTTCCCTGTAAGTGCCTTCCGGTGTGGTATCGTTATCGATAATGCGTGCAATACTGTGAACTCTTGCCGCTTCCACATGAGCCGGCTGGTTTTCATCATAACCGCTGTCCGGATTGTCAGTGTCTGTAGGAACAATGCTGTCGTCTTCCGATTTCATATTTGTTTCCGTAATCGTCCAGTCTGACTGATCCAGCGCCCCGTCTGTCTGTATTTTTACAGAACCTGCCTCTGCGGCATTGGAATAATTCAGATAGTTGTCAACGGCACGTACTTCATAGGAAAGTACGCGGTTATTGATCGCACGCACATGGTCGGTAAATACGGTAGACGCTGCCGTATCGATCGGTACAAATCCAACTACCCGTGTCTCTTTTTTTCCGTTGCTGATCATACTGCGGCTGATCTCATAGCCGGCAATCAGCGCGGCATCTGCCTGCGTTTGTATCGTAACCGTTACTTCGTCGGACGCTGCCCTGACCGAAGCTGTTACGACATCTTTGTCCAGAATCGTCGTTTCCTGCTCTTTTTCTCTGTGATCGACGCGATAATCTCTGATCGTGTCATTCACATAATAAATCGCCTTTGTTTCCGGTTCGAACTTTTCTGCGTACGCAATCGTGCCTTCATCCGGCTCCATGCCCCATCGCTCGAAAAATGCAAGAATATTCTTTTCAGCCGCCGCGCATGCCAGACGCATTAGATTCTGATCCGTACCGCCGTCCAGCTTTACTTCGCCCTTCGGCGCTGTCTTAGGATTACGGGCATACGTATCGACTCTTGCAAAAAACAGGTTCTCGAACTGCTGTTTATAATCCGTATAAATACGCCCGTCATCTTTCTCCCTGCCGTATGCCAGATACAGCTGCCAGTACATGGCAAGCTGCGTCATCACATTCGAAGAACGTCCGATCGTACCGGAAGTCACTTTTTTGTATACGTTGTCATACGAAAAACGGGTCGTTCCATCTGCGATCTTTTTCATTAACTGTGCAAAATAATTATTTGTAACCTCTGCGACTGCATAGGCCCCCTGGTTAATGTCATGACCGATCTCATGCGCAATCCCCCAGCCAAAGCTGTTCCAGCTGTTCGCCGCGCCTGCCAGTGTCGCAGAGCCCCATTCGATACCGATATGATTTCCGGCTGCGTACATAAACGCTCCGGCGAACATCCGCATATACCGGATGTTCAGATGTCTGCTGGCCGGCGCGTTATTTCCTTTTTCCGCGTCTGCAGCACTGTTTAATCCTTTGTGCTGGTAAAACAGCGTCATCATCTGCTCCATCGCCTGCAGCGACCGATCCAGCTGCGCAGTCTTTTCCTCCAGACTTTTGCCGTTTCCAATACTGGAAAGCACCTGGGAAGCCGGCAGCGAATACATCATCTGCTCCATCAGAATATCCGTCGCATTCAAAATACAGTTTTGCGCATCATACGCCACATCCACATGCTTTTTGCCTGCATGTACGTTATTATGCTCCGTTTCCAAAGCTGCTACGTGCTTCTCCATCTGCTGAATATACGTGCGAATCGCCTGCGTGCGCGCGTCTTTGGTCTTGCCATATACATCCAGCGCCGGAATCGCGCTGCCGCCGCTGATACGGACCGCATATCGATCGGAATCGTTATTTCCGGTGTATTCCACATAAATCTGGCCTCCCCGCTCGGCTTCTTTATCTGATATCTGCGGAACGGTAATCATATTTCTGCCAACCTGCAGATTGATCGTACGTGCCAGACCGGAGGACTCTGCATGATGCTGGGTAAATACAAGCCGAAGATTCGCGGCATCCCCGATTCGTTTCACAGGATGCCCGACATAAACGAGCAGTGTTTCTCCGGCGTACGCAGATCTGCCAAGCGGCTGCCATGCATTCAGTCCGCCAAATCCAAGATGACCGTCTTTTTGCGCCGTAATCTGCGGATGTACTTCCAAAGCCGCGGTCAGTCCGGTTGTCAGTATTTCTTTTGCCGTCTGAATTTCCAGCGCAAGCTCCTGATACAGCGGATGCTTTTCACCGCTTTGCGCGTCCGGCGTATTCAGACGATTTTCAAGCTCCTGTATCGTATCTGCCGTCACGTCGCTGCGCAGCGTCGTATGCATATCGTCGATATACAATGCCATAATATCGTCTTCCAGAGAATCATACTGATAAAAACGGATTTCCCCGACTTTCATCTCTGCTCTTACATAGGATCGTCCAATGCTCAGTTTGACTTTGTCCGCCCGAACCGTACGATCTAATTTAACGATATAATACGGATTATCATTGGCATCGTACTTTTCCAACAAACGCGCGCCGACGATATTCGCCGTCTGTGCGTCTGTCTGATTCCAGTATTCTACCCGAACCGTATCAAAACCATGTGTCTGGTCTGCGGCTGCAAACGTAAAATAATTGATCTTATATTCCTGATCCAGGGTAATTGTCATTCCCTTGGTCGAAGCCGGATATTGTACGCCGTCTTCCCAGTCTGTTTTACTCCAGTAGGATGCATAGTCGTTATCTACAAGACCAAGTCCGCTGTTTTTCTTTGTATCCAGCGGACTGTTGACCATACCGGATTCGCTGCCTCCAATGACTGCGTCTTTAATATGCGCGCTTACTGCTCCGACGCCGTTTGACGTATTCAGCAGCCGGTAGGACGGCAGAACAGGCGCTGCTTCTGATCTGGTTGCAGCTTCAGACACAAGCGATTTGCCGCTCCAGCCAAATTCATTCCAGCTTATGACGTAAACAAGATAAGAAGCATGCTCTTTTAATCCGTTGATCGTATAGCTTGTCCCCTGTAATCTTCCTGTTCCTTCTTTGGTCTGCACAAATCCTTTGACTGCAGGCTCATATTCCGCCGCGTCTTTTTCCTTATAATAGACCATATATCCGTCAGAATCATCCATATCCTTCCAGGATACGGTAACCGACCGGTAACCGCCTGCTGCTTTTACATTGTCCGGAGGAGCCGGCATTGCCTGCGGCAGCGGCTTCGCGGTCTTTGCCTCAGACCACGGACTTTTCCAGTCTCCGTTTACGGAGCGTACCTTTAGCGTATATTCTTTATAATTGACCAGATTTTTCTGGTTGATGGAAGCTACCTCACAGGAAGTATCCGAAACGGCAATTACCTGTGATTCTGCCTTGCTTTGATTTTTTACCGGTCCGCAAATATACACTTCATAGCCGGTAATGTTTTTTTGCGCATTCCAGGTCAGCGTCAGCTTCTTACTGCCCGGCGTAACCGACAAAATGGACGGTATGTCGAGCGCCGGAGCCGGTATGTGATCTTCCATATTGTTGACAAACGTCACTTTTGCAATATCTACCAGTTTCTGCTCTTTTTTGGTCGTTCCGGTGATACAGACAGATACCCGTTTGACCGCGATCTGTCCGCCAAAATCCAGTACGAGCGTACCGTCTGCCTCGGTTTGAACCTTTGGTTTGTTTTCTCTGAGTGAAAACTCTGCCAGCGATGCCGACTCCTGTTTTTCGTTCAGAGACATCTGTCTGGTCTTTTCTTTGCCGTCTGCATCCACGTATACAATCGTAACCGTACCGTCTGCAATCTGACTGACCGTATTTTGACCGTCTGTCTGTTCCGGCGCCTTGATCGTCATACCGCCAAGCTGCGGCGCCGACGCTGCGTTCTCGTCTGCAAGCGCTATGGTAAGCGCGATCGGATGCTCCTTTGAAATCTCGCTGGCGTCTGCATTTTGCAGCTTTACGCTTCCTTCGTTTCGAAACATCGCTTCAAACCCGGATCCATCCGCCAGCTTTGTGCCATGATCGGTTGTAATCGCAGACGCATCCACTGCCCAGAGTTTTTCCACGGCTGATTCCTGTACGTCATCCTTCCCCTGTACCAGACAACTCAAATCCTCCAGATCTGTTTTTCCGTCGCCGTTGAGATCGCAGTTCGCAGAACTGTTTCCTGTCCGAATCGCGTCCAGCAGCGTTTCAGCGTCCTGCTCGTCGATATCCCCGTCGCCGTCCACATCGCCGCAGCGCAGCCATCCTGTCCGGGCGCCGTCTCCATTTTGGATTCTGGATGAGCCGACTTTTATTTTATGTATCCAGCCCGCTTCTGTTCGAATCTGCTGCGTATAATCGGCAAATTTTTCTGCCCGAATACGAACCGTATAATCTCCCGGCGTCACTTCAAACTTTGCGGTGGCAGAAACATCTTTGGTAACTGCAAGCTGTTTTTGATCGGGCCTGCCGGTTCCGTCACTAATCTCTACCGTCACATCGCCTTCATATGGAAACAGCTGTGTCGATACTACTTCCACTTCCAGTATACTTTGTTTCCTGTCTGTCTGTACGGCATCCTGCTGCGCGCCCCAGGCAGGCACATAGCCGCCCGCACATGGCGTAAACGCAAGGCAGGCAGATAGCAGAGCCGCTAAGAATCGTTTTTTCATACATTCTGTTCCTTTCATTTGCATTGTCTGATTCCCGAGATTTCAGCAGATAAAACCATAGAAAATATCTCAGGAAAATAATGCCACTATTCTAACATAGATATGCACAACATACAATCACTAAATGAGAGATAAATCTTTTGTAATATACTACGAAAACCTGTGAAAAGAGCGAAAAAACGACTGCCGCCGGCTCATCCGGTTGTCAGTCGCTTTTCCTTCCCTGCATTTTAGATTGTCAGTCCTGTTTATTTTTAGTCGATCAGGTCTTTGTCTCTTTCCAGAATCGTTCCGGTACCTGCGTCGATTTTAAACTCGTATTCATAATTGCCGCTGACCAGTTCGATCTCATAGACTGCAGCGCCATCGTCGATATCATATTCGGCCTTATACACAACGGCGCCCGGAACCTCCTTAAGCGCGATCTGTTTTGCCTGTTCCAGACTGATATCTTTCTTCTGGCTGTTAGATCCGGCTGTTTTTACCAGCTTCCATTTATATTCCGTCAGCGCGCCGGTTCTTGCGTGATATTCCAGAGTATAGCGCTTGTTTCCCGCTGTCATTTTTACTTTATAGATATCGATGCCGTCGTCTGTTTTTTGCGAGATGGCTGTAATCGCTGCGTTTTTCACACGGTCCAGCGCAAGCTGCCTGCATTTTTTTTCGCTGATTACCGCACGATTGCGGCTCGGACTGACCGTCGTTTTTTCCCATCCGTACTCAGTCATTTTTCCATCCGAAGCTCGATAAGTGATATCATATTTTTTGGAGCCTTTCACCAGCTCGATCTCATAAACCTGCTCTCCGTTTTCAGTGTCCAGGTCTGTATCTGTCACTACCGCATTCGGCACTTTCTTAAGCGCTTTTTCTCTCGCCTGATTCGCGCTGGAGATTCCTGCCGCCGCTGCGCTGTCTGCGGCTGCCAGACCTGTGATCATCACCGCTCCTGCTGCCAGTAATGCCGCTATATTTTTTCCTGTTTTCATAATTAATTCCCTCCTGATTTTAAAAAGATTTCATGATTCAATCCAGCGGTTCTGCCTCCCAGCTGCGGAACGCCCCGCTGTAGGCATCGATCTCAAACTCATATTCCATACCGTCGTAAATAATTTTGCCCTGATACTCGGTACGACCGTCCTCCGTATCCGTCTCAAACTCCAGGATATCGCTTTCGGAAGCGCCCGGAACCTGCGCAAGCGCCAGGCTGACAGCTTCCTGTTGTGATATTCTGCTGTCTTCATTCGCCGGATCTGTAAAAGACGAATTTACTGACTCTGCATCGTAATCGTAACTGAGCACCTCACCCGTATACGCATCGATCTCATAGTCATATTCGACGCCATCCGCTGTATAAAACTCTGTCTCGAATACTTTTTTTCCATCTTCGACATCCATGCTGCATACCGCAAACGTTACCTGATCGTTCGTCAGCCCTGCATGTGACAGTGCCCTTTCTCTGGCTTCCTGCTCTGTAATCATCCCTGCCCCCGGCGGTCGGCTCTCTGCCCCGCTGTCGCCATCTGCAGTATCCGGATTACTTTGCGCGCCGGCAGCCGGAACATCCGCCTGTATAACGACTCCTGTCAGAGCGTCGATATCATAAGAATACTCCTCGCCAAACGCCTGAAACTCCACTTCATAAAAATCCTGACCGCTGTGCCCTGACAGATCCGCCGAGATGCCTTGGGCCTGCGAAGCATCGATACCGGACGCCTCCAGCGCAAGGCTCTTCGCCTTCGACGCGCCGATATATGCCAGCTGTTTTTCCTGCCTGCCACATCCGCTATTCAGAACCATCGCCAGCCCGGCCGCACACAAAACGCTTTTTCGTTTCATGAAACCCTTCCTTTCTTTTTTGATTGTAAAACAGATTTTATGCTTACAGTATGAAACGTACATGAAATTTATGAATGAATTTTATTTTCCGGCAAATGCAGAATAAACAGGCATCCTGTACCCGGTCTGCTCTCAAGCGTCATATATCCGTTATGAATGTTCGCGATCTGCCGTACCATCGGCAAACCCAGTCCGGCTCCCATTTCCCCGCTGCGGGAAGCGTCCGCCTGATAAAAACGCTGCCAGATCTTTTCCTGATGTTCCGGCGCGATTCCCGGGCCGTCGTCCCGCACCATAATCTGTACTTCCTGCTCCTGCCGGCGCGCCGAAAGCCATACATGCCCGTCTGCACGCCCGTATTTTAACGCGTTTTCCACCAGATTGCTGACAAGCCGGGACAACAGTCCGACGTTTGCCTGTGCGTATACGGTATCGCCTCCCTCTGCGGTCACATGTCTCGTATCATAAGACTGCTCGCTACAGAGATCTTTCAGAAAACCGCATAACTCCACCGTTTCCATGCTTACCTGCTCCGTGCCCTGCTCCAGTCTTGTCATACTTAACAGCTGCGCTATGATGCCTGACATCTTTTCCGCCTGACGTCTGATCATATCAAGCGATTCCTGCCGGTCTTCCGGCGTTTCATCATATTTTAACGCATACTCGCAGGCTCCCTTAATAATCGATACCGGTGTGCGAAGCTCATGAGATGCATCTGAGGTAAACTGCTTTTCTGCCTCAAAAGACCGTTCCAGACGTTCAAACAGCTGATCGAACGTGCTGCCCAGTCTGGAAAATTCATCCTGTCCGGGCGCAAGACCAATGCGTCTGGATAAGTCGCGCGCTTCATTAATCGCAGCGGCCGTAGCGTTAATACTGTCCAGCGGCCGGAACGCCCTGCGTGTAATCTGATAACTTCCTGCCGCGGCAAGAGCCAGAAAGACCGGAAGCGCAATCAGTGTCACTTTTAACAGATTGCGCGCCGCCATACTGTTATCCGGCGCCTCGATCAGTCCCCGTATCCATACTCCGTTTTCCCAGCCGTCAGAAAACCAGAGATCCAGCACCAGGTACTGTACCTCCGGGCCGTCCGTCATACGCAGACAACCGTTTCGAAACGGCTCGCCGGCAGTAAAGGAAACCGGAATCTGTCCCGCCAGCAAAGACTCGCTCTTACTATAGATTAATGTCGTCACTCCATTCTGATAAAAACGAAACTTCGTTCCCGGCCGCGGCTTTCCCTGCTCCATCCGAATCTGGCCCAGATTCCCGTACACGGTCAGAACCAGCTGATCTTCCGCCGTCTGCGCAGCTACTTTGCTGCTGACCGCCAGCATAAAAACAACAAGCAGCACAGCCAGAAGCGCAGTCAGAAGCGTCAGCCAGGACGCAATCCTGGCCTTGACTGACATTTTTTTCATAATCAATCCTCCGAACCGTCCGTCCGCAATACCCACCCTACGCCCCTGATCGTATGAATGAGCTTTCTGTCGTAACCGCTGTCAACCTTTTTCCGCAGGCGGCTGATATAAACGTCCATATTGTTCGAGCTTCCGGTATATTCATAGTTCCAGATCTGATTCTCCAGCTGCTCCCTTGATAATACAATGCCCTGATTCCGAATCATATATTCCAGAATGGCAAATTCTTTCGGTATGAGCGGAATATCCACACCTCCTCTTGTCACGGTCCTGCGTCTGCTGTCCACAACCAGATCCGCAAGCGCAAATTCATTGCTGCAGCTGCCTGCACGCTTGCGCGTCATCGCCCGTATCCGGGCCAGCAGCTCATCAAAATCAAACGGTTTGACCAGATAATCATCCGCCCCCAGATCGAGTCCTTTCACCCGGTCCGCAACGGCGTCCCGCGCCGTAAGAAACAATACCGGCGTATCGATTCCCTGTTCGCGCAGCCGTCTGAGCAGCTCATATCCGTCCAGCCCGGGCATCATCACATCCAGTAAAATCGCGTCATATTCCGCGCATGGCAGAAAATCCAGCGCTTCCAGTCCGTCATAACAGCTATCCACAATGTATCCGGCCTTTTTTAACGTCTTTACAATCAGCCGGTTCATATCTTTCGCATCTTCTACAACCAGTACCCGCAAAACTGTCTCCTTCCCGCGCATCTGCGTGCGCATACGCAAAACAAAAATCCGTAATACGACAAAAAGACGGTGACAGCACCGTCTGCGCCTGAAATCTTATATCTGTGAACGGATAATAACAATTTTCTGATAAAATGAAAAACCAGAATACGCTGACAATGCAGAACTTCTGGCTTTATCTGCGGGAATCCCGCCGCTTTGTAGCGAGTGGAATAGACGGGAATCGAACCCGTGTCCAAAGATCCCTCCACCGTACTTCTACGAGCGTAGTCTGTAGTTTGACATTCCCTCTGCGGCGCCCGTACAGACACGGTTACCGTTTCAGTAGCTTCATCATACGCCTGCATACGCAAAGCTTAATATGCATCGTTTCCTACATCGTCGATGCCTGGATTCCGATGTGTAGGTGCATCAGATCAGACAGCTGCAACTAGGCAGCGTATGCTAAATTATCGTTAGCGTTTAATTTTAATTTTGAGAGTTGACGCATCTCCTGCGGCTCGCTTCTCCAGCTTCAAAACCCCTGTCGAAACCTTTACTATCCCATATAAAATAATACTTATTTTTTGCTATTATAGTCCTGCATGACAAAAAAGTCAAGACAAAAATCTTTTCCTTTAAATGGCTGCGCAAACGTGTGCGTGACAGCGACCGCGCAGCCACATAAAGTCATTCCCGCACGCTACGCTTTCCTAACCGCATTCCATATCGTACGCAGCTTAATCTTTGTTCCATACAGCAATACGCCCACCCGATAAATCTTTGCAGAAATCACACCGACGCCAATGGTCGATACAAGCAGTATCAGTATCGAAATCACAATTTCATAAAACGGTACCGTACTCATTGCAATACGGGTAAACATCGCCATTGGAGACGTAAACGGCACATAGGAACATATTTTCATCAGCGAGCTGTCCACCGTACCGTTTCCGAGCGCCATCATCGTAACGATAAACGCGGCGACAAACACCATCGTCACCGGCATTACCGCACTGTTGATATCTTCCAGTTTGGATACGGTCGACCCGATCGCTCCGTACAAAAAAGCATAAATCAAAAACCCAAGTACAAAGAAAACGATCATATATCCAAGCAGCCAGACTGGAATATTAAAAATCGAAGCAATGAGCGGGTTATCCAGCCAATATTCCTGATTGACCCGAAAGCACAGCAGTCCGGAACCAAAGATGACAAGCAGCTGCATCAGTCCCGACAGACAGGAGGCGATTACTTTACCAAACATCATACTGACCGGCTTTGCGCTCGTAATTAAAAGCTCCATTGCACGGGAACTTTTTTCCATAGCCACATTCGTTGTGATCATCTGTCCATACAGCAGAATCACCATATACAATGCAAAAATCATAATATACGTATAAAGGAAATTCCTTATCTGATCTTTCCCGAGATTGACAACTTCATGCCCGATCTGCGCAGACAGGGCAGCCGAGGCTTCCTGTGAGGTCATACCTGCGCGCATCATTGCGCTCACGCTGTATATATTTCCCAGAAGCTCATCCGCAATCCTGGTATTCTGGTCATTCATTGAAAGATCTTTGACATAATACACATAAGACGTCGGACTGTCCATCACAAATGCACATACCGCTTCTTCTGCCAATATCTGCTCCTCGATCTCATCCGTACTTTGCTCTGTCAGCAGAACCTGATAACCGGTAAATGCAGCCGCAAAAGTTTCTAACATCAGCTGATCATTTTCCGGCGCATCGCTTCGCAGCAGCATGATCGAAGCGTCGCTGCCCGCTCCGGTCCCGCCAGGATCGGATCCTTCAGCATCCGCTCCAATCCCGCCAGAATCAGATACCGCAGCAGATTCTCCGCCGGATTTTCCCCCTCCGATCATCTGCCGAATCCGTGGAAAAAATGTCACTGCTACAATCACCGCGACCAAAATAACGGTAAAAATAATATTTGCTTTATTCAGCAGACATCCTCTGAGCTCAAAATTAAGAATCGTGCCAAACTGTCTGACGCCTGAGGCCGGCACAGCTGCTGTTTCCTGTTTTCTGTTTTCTGTCATGTTACTCTTTCCTTTCCCGAATTACCCGACAGGTATCCGCTGCTTTGGCTTATACCTGCTGTTCCGTATATTCTACAAAAATATCGTTTAACGACGGCTCAAAGACACTGATTTCATCGATATCATACGTTTCCACAAGCTGTCTCATCACACGCCGCTTTGCATCTGGCTGCGGAAGCGTAAGAAGCAAGGCGCCGTCTTCATTTCCTGTGCACGCGTCCCCAAAAGCCGCCGCAATCTGCACGCTTTGCTCTGAGCGGACGACCAGACGGTTCCGCGGGTAATTTCTTTTAATATCATGTAAATCACCGGACAATACAACCTTACCACCGTTTAAAATGGCGATATGATCGCAAAATTCCTCGATATAACTCATCTGATGGCTGGAAAATAAAACGATTTTGCCTTTTGCAATCTCTTCTTTAACGACATCCTTAAGCAGCATCGCATTCACCGGATCCAGCCCGGAAAAAGGCTCGTCCAGTATCACGACCTGCGGATGATGCGCCAGCGCTGTGATCAGCTGTATTTTCTGCTGGTTGCCTTTGGAAAGCGTATCCAGTCGTTTGTTTCGATACTGTGCCATATCCAGCCGTTTCAGCCAGTAATCCGCCGACTCGACTGCGCTGTGCTGGTCCATCCCTTTGAGCTTTGCAAAATAAACAAGCTGATCGATAATTTTCTTTTTCGGATACAGGCCGCGTTCCTCTGGCAGATAGCCAAACTGCACATTTTGTCTCAGAATCTTTTCGTTGGAAAACAAAACTTCTCCGCTATCCGGCGGAAATACATTCATAAGAATCCGGATCGAAGTCGTTTTACCCGCGCCGTTTCTGCCAAGCAGTCCAAAAGCCTTGCCGCTTTGCGCATGAAAAGAGATGTCTTTTAAAACCTCTTTTTCTCCAAAACTTTTACGGACTTTTCTCATTTCAAGTTCCATTTCACTTTGTCCTTTCATTGGTTGGAATATTGCGTCTGATCCAGCGTCTGCTGCAGCAATATTTCTTCTGTTGCTATTCTTACATAACGTATTTATTATACCAGCAGACGCCTGAAAATGAAAGAATAAAAACAGATCTGCGACTGCTATTCACAGCATGCAGATAACCGTTCAGGATGCGTATCCTCTTACCGGATTCGAAAAAAACTTACGGTTGCTCCTGTTTCCATTTTCTGTTACAATTCACCTATACATAGCTTTATCCAAATATTTACATATGAAAGGAGCCTTTTCAATGACTGTCATGGAATGGAACGACCGCCTGAATATCGGCGTGGATCTGATTGACAACGCACACAAAAAACTGTTTTCCATTATGCGGCGGATGGCAAAACTGCAGGAGAATCCGGATAACTACAAGCTGCTCTGTGAGGAAGGAATCAAATATTTTAAAAGCTATACGCTCAAACACTTTGCCGAAGAAGAAGATTATATGCAGTCGATTCAATATAGAAGATACGAGATGCACAAACGGCTGCATGACAACCTGAGAGACAATACGCTTCCGAGCCTTGAAAAAGAAGTACTGGAAACTGATTACTCTCCGGAAAGCGTCCAGAACTTTATGGGCGTATGCATGGCCTGGCTGACCCAGCACATTATGAACGAAGACCGCGCGATTACCGGCAAAATACCGCCTCTGCAGCAAACCGCACAGGAAAAGGATATTATCCGGGCACTGAGCCAGTCACTGATCCAAATCCTGGAGACAACGCTTGGCATCCATGCAGAAGTCGCCAGTGAGCACTATCAGGGAGAACCTGCCGGCGCCATGGCGTTCTGCCGCCTGATGTACCAGTCTGAGAACGGAAAATCCCTCTTTGCCTATCTCGGATTCGAAGATAAGCTGATTCTTTCCGCGGTCAGTGAAATGATGGGCACGCAGGTCAAAAAAGTAGACAAAATGTCGCTTTCTGCCATACAGCTGCTTTCCAGATCTGTGATGCAAAATCTCCGGCAGCAGTTTCCGGACGTCCTGGATTATACGCTGAAAAAGGAAAATCTGATTTCTTATGAAATTATGTTCAAAACAATTCAAAATTCCTGTCCGCCTGTCAGCATCCTGTTCCGCACAGATCGCGGATATTTTGTATTCTGTATCCAGACCTGATTAGCAGACAAAATAAAATAGTGGAAAGTTCTGATCTGCCGGGGATTTCAAAACTTTCCACTATTTTTCGTCTGTGTCTTCTATATTTATTGTAAACTTTCTTCCTGCAGCTGGTCGAACCGTTCCATACATTCGTCAACCGAAGCTCCGTTTAAAAGCTCCCGAACAATCAGGCAGGTGTTCCCCCACTGCTCGACATTCAGATTGGGATTTGCTCCGAGCACATAGACTCCCTCGTCGATCTTATCATTTAATGGTTTCAGAGCGTCCTTGCAGTCTGTTTCCAGATTTTTGGACGGCGATATAACCTGATTCGTCTCCATATACAACGAAAGCGCCTCGTCCGAAACCATCTGATCGAGCACATCTTTCGCGTCTTCCAGATGTTCGGCTTTGGCATTGACGCCATAACCGGTCATCGCTACCACAGGCATCTGACCGCGTTTGGTTGGAAAACCGATGACCTGCAGATCAAAATCCACTTTGCCGTAAGAAGATTCCGCATTGGCCGCGCCCCAGTACGCCATCACAATCGGCGTCTTCTGCGCTTTAAAATCAGGCCCTTCCCCATCGATCGCCTCATACGTATACGCTGTTTTGGCATCGATGTATCCTTTGTCTATCATCTCCTGCAAATATTCAAACCCTGGGCGCATATAATCGCTCAGTTTTGCTCTGCCAGTATTAATGGCTTCCATTTCTTCCTCTGTATTCCCTCCGTTATATAAATCCGCAAATGCCTGCGCCAGCACAAAATTCTCCAGCCACCAGCGATTTGCGCCAATCGGCGTTTCAAATCCGTTTTCTTTCAGCACTTTGCAGCAATCCAGCAGCTCCTGCGGCTGTTCCGGTAATTTGAGATCGTATCGGTCGAATACGTCCTTATTGATAAACAAGCCGTAAGCTACAATTTCCTGCGGAATTGCCACCAGCTTTCCATCGATCGTATTTGCCATCTTTACGATTTCTCTCAGATCTTTGGCGGCCTCCAGTCCGGACAGATCTGCCAGGCCGCCTTCCTCGCCAAGCAGCTTAACGACATCCGGATTCAGCAGATAAACGTCATCCATACCGCTTCTTACCCGATCGATACACACTTCGTCATAGGTTTTTTCCTGATAGTCCTCTGCGGTATACGTATTAAAATCGATGCCTATTCCGGTTTTTTCTTCCGCCATAATAATCGTGCGTTCCTGTGCCGTCCGCAGCGTATTTTCTGCATCCGCATCCGCCTTTCCCATCGGGCTGAACAAAACAACCGTCCGTTCCTCTTTCTTATCGTTATGAATCAGATTTTCCCCCGGATTTGTTTTTATCGCTGTTCCGCAGGCTGATACGCCACACACCATAACGAATACCAGTAACGACGCCGTCGTTTTTTTCAAATTCCCCTTCATATATTTCCTTTCTCACCCAAATATTTGCCCAAAGTCTTTCGAATCACATCTATATCCACCGGTTTGGCAATATGATCGTCCATCCCTGCATCTTTTGCATCTTTGATGTCTTCCGCAAACGCATTCGCCGTCATCGCAATCACCGGTATCGTTTTGGCATCCTCCCGATCGATCGAGCGAATTATCTTTGTCGCCTCGTATCCATTCAGCACAGGCATCTGCACATCCATCAGTATCGCGTCAAAATGGCCCGGCTGCGCCGCCTGAAAACGATCGACTGCAATCTGACCGTTTTCCGCCACTTCTCCGTCTGCCCCGATCATATGCAGCAGCTCCAGCAGAATTTCCGAATTAATCTCATTGTCTTCTGCTATCAGGAAATATTTTCCTTCCAGACTGCTTATTTCCGCTTCTTCTCCGGTCTGCTGCGTTACGTCGCTGCGCTTTGCATAAATATGCTGTATTTTTTCTTTAAAGGCCGATACAAAAAACGGTTTTGCCAAAAATCCGTCGATCCCCGCTGCAATTGCTTCCTCCTCAATCTCTTCCCAGTCGCAGGCAGTCAGAAACAAAATCGGTATCTTCACCTGTTCCACCATCCGAATCTGTCTGGCTGTCTCGATACCATCCATTCCAGGCATTTTCCAGTCCAGCAGTATCACATCATACGGACGGTTCTGCGTCTGTTTTACTTTCTCAACCGCTTCCAGACCGCTATACGCAAATTCTGTCTGTACGCCGACATCCTTCATCAGCATTTCAATATTGCTGCACGTATCCTTATCGTCGTCTACCGCCAGAATACGTACAATTCCGCTTTCCTGCCAGAATTGTTCCGCTGCGAACTCCTCCGGAATACGCAGCTCCAGCTCGGCAGTAAAAATCGTCCCGCGATTTACCTCGCTGGCCACTTCGATCGTTCCGCCCATCAGCTCGATAATATTTTTGGTAATTGCCATCCCAAGTCCGGTCCCCTGGACTTTGTTCGTCGTACTATTCTCAGCTCTCGTAAAGGCGTCAAAAATAACTTCCAGATATTCCGGCGTCATACCAAATCCATTATCTTCTACCTCTATGCGGATATGCTCATACTGTCTGGAGCGCTGCTCCAGGCCGATCAGACGCAGCCAGATCCTGCCGCCTTCCTGCGTATATTTGACGGAATTGGACAACAGATTGATGAGTACCTGATTCAGCCTCGTCTCGTCTCCAATCAGACATTCGTGCCGGATTCCCGTTACGACGATATCAAATTTCTGACCTCTTGCTTTTGCCATGGGCCGTATAATCGCATCTACAGACGAAATCATATTGTTCAGCGTAAACTCGCCGATAGACAGCACCACTTTACCGCTCTCGATCTTGGAAACATCCAGCACATCGTTAATCAGACTGAGCAGATGACGGCCGGAAGACGTAATTTTTTTCGTATATTCCTTTACTTTATCCGGATTTTCCGCATCCCTGGCCAGTAAAATCGTAAACCCTAAAATCGCGTTCATCGGTGTCCGGATATCATGCGACATATTTGACAAAAACATCGTCTTCGATTTGCTGGCAATCTGTGCCGCCTGCAGCGCTTCTGTGAGCTGCTTATTATGAATCTCCCGCTCTTTCTCCTGCTCCCTGCGGATCCGGTTTCGCAGCCTTTGATTCACATAATACAAAAGACAGCAAATCACAAATGCCGCCAGCGTTACAAAAATAACGATAAAAATATTCTGGTTAACCGCATCTCCTTCTTTTTGGATTGCCGCAACCGGCACATAGCCGATCAGATATATGGACGCATGATTCACCTCCCACATATAGATCAGCGATTCCTTCCCCAGCACATCATGGTAGAACATCAGATCGCTGCCAGACCGGATACCTTCTGCTATCTCCTGCTGAATGTGCGGCTCCATAATCCGGTTTGCCCGATAAAAGTCCTGCAGATTCAGGCTGCCTGCTTCTCTGTCGCCTACGCCTTTTGGTTTGAGTACAAATCGCTCGGTTTTGGAATCCATAATATAAAGCACCGCGTTACTGTTATAAAATTTTTCCGGCAGCGCTTCGTCAAACGTATCATAAATATATTCCACATACAGATATGCCGTCTCTTTGCCATCCCTGACCACCGGACATTTCATGGTATACGCCCATGTTCCCATACGATTGATATATGCCTCGGAAACAGGCAGTCCTTCCACCTCGTTTCCCGCGGAAAAATCAAGGCTGTCTTCCCGAAACACCTCTCCTGTACTGGAAATGCCTTCCCGTTCTCCATACGGAATCATCGACAGCTTTACCATCGTCTTATTACTATGATCCGCATAAATAAAATCCTCAGGCTGATCCATCAGAGCAATCTCATCCGCCAGCATGCTCTGAAATTCTGCTTCTTTATTAAGAATCGCCTGTATCGTACCTTTTAACAGCTCCAGGTTCTCGCTTAGATTCTCAATCGCCGCTTCTGACATCTGTATGGAAATCTTTCTCTCAATCGAGTAGACAACGCCTCCCAGAATACAGAAAACAACCAGTATTGTAATAATCAAAGAAGCGCTGTTACCGAATTTTTTCTTTTCTTTCTCTTTTTTTAAAACCATCTGTTTCATACCTTCATTTACAAATGACAGATTCTGACCGACTGTCATCTTCCCTTTGCATCCATATCAGAAACTGCCATTCCATACAATGAGAATCTGTAGTCTGCAAAATGCTCTTACTGATATATCTTATGCCAAAATCCTGTCCAGGGTGGCAAGCAGCACTTCCACATCGATAGGTTTTGCCAGATGACCGTTCATCCCGCATTCGATGGCCTGCTGCTTATCCTCTTCAAACGCATTTGCCGTCATTGCCAGAATCGGAATGGACGCATGCTCTTTGCTTTTCAGATTTCGGATGGTCTTTGTCGCTTCATACCCATCCATCACAGGCATCTGTACATCCATCAGTACCAGCTGATAATAACCCGGAACCGATTTTTTGAGCATATCTACCGCAATCTGTCCATTTCTGGCTATTTCCGTCGTAAATCCGGCGTCGCCAAGAATGGCCGCAGCGATCTCCTGATTAATCTCATTATCCTCTGCCAGCAAAATACGTCCGGTATGGCGTGTAACCGCCCCTTCCGCATCGTTATCGTTTTCCGCTCCTTCCATCTCTACAATCGAATGCAGACATCCCCGCAGCTCTGACAAAAACAAAGGCTTGCTGCAAAATGCAGAAATACCTGCCTCTTTCGCCTCATCCTCGATCTCTGACCAGTCATAAGCGGTTAACAGAATAATCGGCACTTCGTCGCCCATTTCCTTGCGGATTCTGCGAGTCACTTCTATCCCGTTCATGTCCGGCAGCATCCAGTCGATCACATAGACCGTATAATTATCTCCTCTGGTAACCGCCTGATGGGTACGCAGCAGCGCTTCTTTTCCGGAAAGCGTCCATTCCGCCCGCATGCCGATCTGTCCAAGCATATACGTCACACTGTCACACGTATTAAAATCATCATCTACTACAAGCGCCCGACAGTTTTTCAGTTTTGGAATTTCCGGCGGCAGTTTATCGCCGTTATGCAGACGAAACGTAAAGCTGACCGTCACTTCCGTCCCTTTCCCCAGCACGCTTGATACCGCGATCGTACCGTTCATCAGATCTACGATATTTTTTGTAATCGCCATGCCAAGGCCGGTTCCCTGTATCCCGCTGATCGTACTGTTTTTCTCCCGCTCGAACGGTTCAAAAATATGAGCCACAAATTCTTCGCTCATTCCAAACCCCGTATCGCGTATCGTAAACTCATAATCCGCACATCCGCTGGACGACGATTGTTTTTCGGTAATCCGCATACTGATCATACCGCCTGCGCCTGTATATTTCACCGCGTTCCCGAGCAGATTTAACAGTACCTGATTCAGTCTCAGCTTGTCGCAAAAGATCTCTTCATGCAGAATATCTACCGCATCCATATACAAATCGAGCCGTTTGGCATGGATATCCGCCTGTAAAATATTACGCAGTCCGTGCAAAATATCCGGCAGACAGCATGGTTTTTCATCCAGATGCATCCGTCCGCTCTCAATACGGCTCATATCCAGCACATCGTTGATCAGACTCAGCAGATGATTGCCGGATGTCATAATCTTTTTCAGATACTCCTCTACCTGTTCGCGCTGGTCAATATGCGCAATGGCAAGCGCCGTAAAGCCGACAATGGCATTCATCGGCGTACGGATATCGTGGGACATATTGGATAAAAAGACGCTCTTTGCCTTGCTTGCCCGATTTGCCTGCATCAGCGCGGTTTCCAGCAGATTTTTCTGCTCCATCTCCTTGCGGATCTCCACGTCCACGCTGCGCAGACCGATCACAATCCCGCACTGCCTGCTAAAGCTGCCGATTCGTACTGCTTTGAGCTGATAATAAATCGCTTCTCCGTCGATTACAGCCCGATAATTGGCATGCTGCACGCTCCTTTTTTCCAGCTCCTTTCGAAGATGGTCCGCATTGCAAAACTGCCGCATCTTTTCCCTGTCTTCCTTATGCACGACGGTCTGTATGTATCGCTCCATACCTGTCTGAAAATAAATATTTCCGTTTTCATCCGCTGTAAACGCGCCTCCGTCGCTTTCATCGCTGCGGATCGGAACGCCTTTTCCCGTACTCATATTAAAAAAGCAGACGATATTATAATCTACCGTCAGCGCCTGCGCCAGCTCTGTCTGACGTTTTTCCTTTTTCTTTTCCTGCAGCTTTTGAGCCGTACAGTCAAGTAAAAACCGCTGATAAAACAGCTCTCCGTTTTCCATCAGGAGCTTTACATTGCCCATAATATGCAGAATTTCTCCGTTTTTATGTCTGACGCGATATTCTGTACTGACACTGTCGCCTTCTTTTTCCAGACTTTCTATACATTCCGTAAAGCGTGCTCTGTCTTCCTCCAGAATCGACCCCGCAACCGTCTGAAATCCGTCGGCCTCCATCTCTTCCTGCGATTCGTATCCCAGAATCTTAAGCGCCGCACGGTTAATGCTCAGCACACGATTGCCATCCGACGTATGCCGGATCACGCCGCAGTCGATCGTTGTAAAAATCTTCTCCAGCGTCTGATTCTTTTGTACGATCTCCTGTTCATACACACGTTCCTGCGTTACGTCGATCGCTACTCCGACCGTCCCCATCACACTGCCGTCCAGATCATACAACGGGGATTTGTAAGTCATCAGCGTACGGACACCAGCGCCTGTCTGTACCAGCTCTTCCGAGACATACGTCCTTCGGTTGTTCATTACTTCCCGTTCCGATTCGATACATGCCGGATCGTCGTGCTCCACATCCCAGATATAAGCATGACCGCGGCCCTGTACCTGCTGCTTCGTCTTCCCGACGGTACGGCAGAAGCTCTCGTTTACTTTTTCATGAATGCCGTTTTTGTCTTTATACCAGACAAGATTCGGCACATGATCGATCGTCGTTTCCAAAAAATGTTCCGCTTCCCAGAAATCTTTGCTGATTTTATAGCTCTGCAGCCATCGCTCATAGCGAAACTGAATCTCTGCATCCGACATCGGCGCAATCCAAAAATCCCTGATCTCGCTCAGATTATCTGCAATACTGTCTGTCTGATTTTTTTCCAGCATCAGAATCAGCTCTGTTTCCGCACGTTTCGCGCCAAGCAGCGTCTGCACTGTCTCCTTCGCATCCATTCCTTCCAGATTAACCAGTATCACATCCGCTGCGGCTGCGTCGTCCGAAGACGGCTGTTCCTTCCATGTATACTGATGTGTAAAATTGGCATATGGGGTAATTCCTTTTATGATTTCAAATGCTCTGCACGGTACGCCCGATAAATAAAAATGTATCTGACAATGGTACATGAACTGTTATCCTCCTTGTGTTTATACTCACGATTCTGTTATCTGATTCAAATTATACTGCATTCAGACTGTGAACACAAGCGAATTATCAGATTCCATATGCAACTACAAAAAAAACGCTACCATTCACAGCCATACAGCCGATCCCGGTAACGTTTCAGTCCAATATGTAAAATCTGCTTCGCAAAATCTCCCTTACGCCGGCATTTTTTTCTCTGTTTCTCTATATTTCTCTATGAAAAATCACGAATGGCCGAAAGCGCCGGCAGCGCATGTCCGTCATAATCAAACAACGCCTGATTCGCCCATTCGTTTCCGCCTTTTCCTGGTTCGCCGATATATTCTCTGGCCGCCTGCGTCGCCCATTCGCTGCCATATCTTGGAAGCCATGCCGGTTCCCAGTAAAAAAACCCTTTGCCTCTGTTTTCCGGTACTTTTTGTATGCGTGACATCACATCTTTCATAAAATCCGCCTGTCCCTCTCTGGTCATCGGATAATCCAGTCCGGCAAGAAGCTCCGGCTTTGTTGCACAGCCCTTTCGATGCGCATCATCCAGTTTTTCATATTCTTTATAGTCCTGTGTCGTAAATCCCATGGAAACCTCGGCCACAATCAGATCTTTGTGATAACGCAGCGCAACCTGATTCATATTTGCTTCCAGATCCGCCAGATTTCCATGCCAGAACGGATAATACGACAGTCCGATACAGTCAAAATCTTCCCCGTCGTTTGCAAAATACTGATCGAACCAGTTTCGATACAGTTCCTGATTCCCTCCGTTGTCCAGATGCACCATGACAGGCAGCGTCCGGTCCACGCTTTTCACCGCCCGGATACCTGCGCTTACAAATCTGGCGATCGTCTGATAGCGCGGCGTTTTTCCATACGGCCACAGCAGCCCGTTGCTCAGCTCGTTGCCGACAGCAGCCATCGTCGGCATGACGCCCGCCGCGCCAAAATCTTCCAGTGTTTTTTTTGTAAACTCATACACCGCCTGCGTCAGCCCGTCTTCATCCAGACCGCGCCAGGCTTTCGGAATGGTCTGTTTGCCCGGATCCGCCCAGAAATCACTGTAATGAAAGTCGAGCAGACGCCCAAATCCCTGTGCCTGTGCGCGCCGCGCCAGCTGCAGCGTCGTCGCAAAGTCGCTGCAGCCGGCGCCGTAAGGCCTGCCGTCCGGCGCATACGGATCGTTCCAGAGTCTGAGCCTTACATAATTGGTCCCATAAGATTTTAAAATCTCCATCAGATCTTTTTCCCTGCCATGATCGTAAAATCTGCCGCCGCAGCGTTCCACCTCTGTCAGAGAGGAAATATCCATTCCTTTGATCATTGTTGTCACCGCCTAAAAACTAAAATCCTCAAACTCTGTAATCCGTCTGTTCATAAACTGATACCTGGTGCGGATTTGTTCGTTCATTTTCAGAATATCCTCTTCCTTTGCCACATACTGGCAGCGGATACAATGGTATTCCTTTGTATCTTTATCATAAAACATATCGATATCCAGATCTCTGAAAAAGCAGGACGGACACCTGTAATTTAATTTGCCTTTTCCAAGCTGAGCCATGTTGAAATTACCTCCTTATCACTGATCTTCGTCTGATACCCCAAAGTAAACATCGGCGAGAATGCATAGCCTTCCCTGACATATCCTGTCGCATCCGGATGGTCGCAGGACATCGATACTTTTGTCTGAATCTGCGGAACAACAGCAGATACACGGTCTGCGCCTGCTACAGCTTCTTCCCTGCACTTATATTCATAAGGAAGCGTCACGGTATCTGCTCCTTTTACAGCTGAGAGCGTAATGCCTGACATATCCTCGCTGTATTCTGTCGTGCCGTAGCAGGCTACCATATATTCGTTTAACTCTAATTCTGCGTCCGGATTGCTCATATGAAGAATCGTACGCTCGATGCGGATATCCGCGCTGCCTTCTGTAAAGAAGATCTTTGTCTGCAGCTTTATGGTAAGATCTGTAAATACAAGATCCACCGGATCCAGCGTCAGTATTCGTGTATTTCCTTCCTGTGAAAAATGCGCGTGGGTCGGACACAGACATAAATCCACTTCTTCCCCCTGATACGTCAGCTTTGCGCTGCGGACCGTTCCTTCGCCCGCATAATGCGTAAAATAACCTGCGCGGTATTTTTCCTGGATTAAGAACGGATAAGACGCGTCCTGGATATGCTCCGTGCCAATACCGACTTTCCAGTCCAGTTTTGCCACATATGGACGCAGATCTGTAATCGCGCCGCCCTGATCCATATTGACGCAGGCGCGCATAAACGGATCGCAGTACCAGAACAGCTGCTTTTTGGAACCGTATAAAATATCTCTCCACAACGCGCATTCCGGTTCCGTATACGATTTCTTTTCTCTATAATAATCGGCAAATTCAGACATCGTCATATCGATGCATTTGCCTTCCTTTTTCAGCTGTCCGTAATACGCGCAGCCGTCCTCGTACGATTTTAACAACAGCTCATATGGCGCTTCCCAGCGTCCCATTTTGTTCATCCATCCCGGACCTACGAACATCATATTATACGCATATCCGTTGTTAAATTTGGCCAGATAGCGGTACTGGTCGATCAGATTATACAAATACGGATACTCCCAGGTTTTGCTGTCGTAAATCATGCCGCGCAGCACATTTTGCGGGTGCGTGCCAAAATTAGACCCGTTTCCGTCGTAGCAGGCGATCAGATCTCTGGACAAATGCGGAATGGCCACAATGCCGCTGTCTTCTTCTTTGTTCGCTGCAGGAGCGTGCGTATTTGCTTTGGACGGAATCCACGGCGCCCACGGACCGCCGTCCATAAACGTATACCAGGAGTTATTGCACGTATGATATGCCTTCGGCCCTTCTTCCCAGCAGGTGGCAACCGCGCATGTGACCGACGGATAGCGTTCTTTGATATAATTGATCAGATCGGCATCCATATAATAAGATCCCGTAGATTTCGGATAAAATCCAAACGTATCGTAAAACTTTTCAAACACGTCGTCTACAATCGATTTTTTATCTTCCATGGAAAACATCCAGATACAAAAATCCTTCGTTTTGTATTTTTCACGAAACTCTTTACACGGCAGGCCAAGCAGCGTCAGTCCGATCTCGTCTCCATATGTCTGATGATGCTCTTTGGCGATCGCGACTGCCTCTTCGTTAAACAGGCTGGCATACGTCATTTCGATCGTTGTCTTTAAGCCGTTTTTGTGTGCGCATTCCTGCTGTGTTTTAAAAATATCCAAAGATTCGGTAAGCAGCGCTTCTCTTCCGATATCCTCTGTCTTGCCCTGTCCGGTCACTTTTTCCGCATATTCCGGCACCATTTCCGGGCGATGGATAATATTTACAATAAACTGATCCATGGCTTTCCTGCTGCAAAGTATCTGTTTCTTTTGCAGTTTTCCTTTCTTTCTTAATATTTTACTCCTATCATAGTCATCGGCTTTCCGTCAGCACACCTGCTGTTCATTTTCAGGCAGACGCCGTTGCGCAACCGGTTGATATGTTTACGATAACAATCTTTTTTGCATTTGTCAATACTTTTATCTTTTATTTTCTGCGGTGTTTCCGTTGTTTGTGGGTGTTCAGGGCATATGTGGAGGAAACTGGGAATAAATTAAACAATATGGAAACTTTTAATTGGCTGCGCGGACGTGTCCGTGACCGCTGGCAGGAACCCGGAACCGGCGGCAGGGGACTGCGCGGACAAGGGCAACGCTGCGGTGAACTAATCGCTAACTACGACTAAGACATTCGGCGTGTGGGCCTCATGTCTAAGTCTGCGTAAGCGCTGGATTTCACCTCCGCTAAAAGCGCCCTTCGAATGTCCGCGCAGTCCCCTGCCGCCGGTTCCGGGTTCCTGCCAGCGGTCACAGACACTATTTACTGGCCAGCTTTCGATGAATATATATTAGTTAATGTAAATTCGCAAAACCTGACGTACCCGTTTAAACACTGCTAACCAGGGACGGAAACTCTACAAGAAAATACCCTGCATGGATAATGCCCTGTTTGGACAGGAAAGTGCTGCTTTTGGCAGGAGTGGAATTTTGTATTTACCTGGTAACTACGCAGATGCAGACACCAGTTTACACTCTATCGTATATGATTGTAACAGGATGAAGAAATTAAATTTTGTTCGCTTAAAAAACGGCCGCAAAGCAGTGTGCGTAACAGCCACTTAAAGGCTCCATAATGTCTGATTGATTTTCAGTTTCTTACCTGAACCTGCATCTAAGAGTTCCTTTCTACGGTTCAGTAAATGACATCGCCTGCCCGAATTGTTTCCATTATTTCCATATCCTGCGCCTGTATCCTGCAATCCACAAATGTGCCCACAAAAAAATCAGCCTTCCGCAATTGAAAGACTGATTTTTTATTTTGTAGATTCCCGCATCGCTACTTCGTACGACAATTTTGTAACATGCGCCGCCTCTTCTCCCCGTATCTGGTGTAGCAGCACTTTACATGCCTCTCTGCCCAGCTCTTCCGTATTGAATTTAATGGCTGTAACGCTTGTTTTTGCCGATGTTAATAACTGACTGTCGTGAAACGAGGCAAGCCGCATATCTTCTGGTATTCTGACCTGCTCTTCTTCCAGCTTTTTTAGCAGATAACTGGTAATCAGATCGTCCGCGCCTATGATACAGTTTACGTTACGCATCCGTATCCTGTCCGCTGCTCTGGCTGCGAACATCTGCGAATCCACGTCTGTAAATATGAGCGATTCGTCATAAGGAATCCCAAGATCTTTATGCGCCTGATAAAACCCTTCCAGCCGTTTTCTGTTAATCACATGATTCATATCGCCGGATACGACCGCGATCTTTTTTAAGCCTTTTAACAATAAGATGCTCGTCAGCTCCCGACAGGCATCCACATGATCGTTATCGACCTGACAGATATCAGGATCGTCTGACAATCCCAGAGTCACAAACGGAATCCCGCTTTTTTTTAACATTTGGGCCGGCTTGTCGTCCTGGAGCGTACGCATCAGAATCATGCCGTCCACCTTATTATTTTCGATCACACGGACGAGCCTTGACAGATCATTCGAATCTACAAGCGTCATAATCACATCATATTCTTCCCTGGCCGCCACTTCGCTAATGCCTTTTAACGCTTTTGGAAAAAACGGCAGATCAGAAGAAAGCAAATCCGCCTGCAAAACCATTCCGATATTATATGTCCGCTGATTCGCAAGCCCCTTGGCCATTACATTCGGTTTATAATTATGCTGCGAAATATATTCCAGCACTCGCTGTCTCGTCTGTTCGCCAATACGCCCTTTTCCTGATACGGCTCTGGATACGGTTGTCTTTGACACCCCAAGCTCCTTTGCCACATCATCCATCGTCAGTTTTTTTCCTTCCTGTATCATAGTTACTCACCCCAATTTGCTCTGGACTTTTGGCTGCTGTTATGATACATTTATTGCAAGCGCAACCGTTTGTTCAATGTATCTCTGCCGCCCCAATTATAACATTGTGCATAAGGATTCGCAACATAAAATTACGGCCAGACGAGTGTGGCAGCTGTTTTAGTTGCTATTCGCACATTACCTGGGTGCGGAACTTTTAGATGCAGGTTCAGGGAATCATCTGGCAACGAATGAAAGAATGTGGTACTTTTTAAGTGGCTGCGCGGACGTGTGCATGACAGCCGGACGGGGCCCTGGAGCGGGC
This sequence comes from uncultured Eubacterium sp., assembly GCA_910577225.1. Lineage (GTDB taxonomy): Bacteria > Bacillota > Clostridia > Lachnospirales > Lachnospiraceae > Eubacterium_J. The sequence continues at coordinate 284,942 of CAJTMV010000002.1, forward strand.
AGTATGGGACTGAGCGGACAAGGGCAACGCTGCGGTGAACTAATCGCTAACTACGACTAAGACATTCGGCGTGTGGGCCTCATGTCCAAGTCTCCGTAAGCGCTGGATTTCACCTCCGCTAAAAGCGCCCTTTAGATGTCCTTTCAGTCCCCTGCCGCCGGTTCCAGGCTCCTGCCAGCGGTCACGGACACTGTTTACGGATCAGTTTTCAATGAATATCTTTTAGTTATTGTAATTTGCTAAGTCTGACATACACAGATGCTACTGCCTGCAGATGAGAACTCTTTCTGGAAAATAACCTAAAAGGGCGGGAATGCTCTGTTTTTCTCAGGGGTGAAATTTAATATTTATTCAGACGCAGACTCCATTTTGTAATCCATAACATCTGCGTATATCAGACCGCATCATAAAATTAAATGTGATTCACTTAAAGCTGGCTATAGCATCTGCATATTTCAGACAGATTCATAAATTAAATGTGATTTACTTAAAGCCGGCCATAGCATCTGCTTGTATCAGACAGATTCATAAATTAAATGTGATTTACTTAAAGCCGGCCATAGCATCTGCTTGTATCAGACAGCTTCATAAATTAAATGCGATTCACTTAAAGCCGGCCATAGCATCTGC